>JAEUTQ010000046.1 GCA_016787445.1 Bacteroidia bacterium | reverse complement strand
TCCCAATTAGTACAACAAATAGTTATATCATTATTCGCAGAAGCATCTTCACTAGGATAATTTTTTACATCGCCATATGTGCTTTTGGCCCAATATTTGGATTCTTTTAAAATTTCAAAATCAATTTCCGAATAAGTTATTTGCTTTTTGGATTCCTTTACGGATTCCGGTGTATCAGGAATATGTTTTGGTATGTAGGCAATTTCCGCATTGCAGCCTCTGCGCATATTCCATTTCGCATCCGCTTGAAAGATGAGCCAATAGGCCGAGGTGATGCCATTCCAAACATTATCTTCACTGATTAGTTTTGGAAACTTTATTTTTGCGCACCATTTCCCGTATGTATATCCAATCCGTGAAATAACCCCAACATGTTCTTTTTTATATTCCCCCGCTTGATTCCCGGGATTAAAAATCTCAATCTTATTTTGAATGCTGTCTGAACGAACGGTTTTACATGGACAATCCGTGATGTTGCTATAGGCATGAACAAAGTTTTGACTTTTACCATAATCACTAATGAGTTTTTTATATTCTTCCCTTGTTAAATTTTCACCCGCAACATCACGGATTTCCTTAACGTTTACAAATTCCCAGTTTTTATTGATATGATGAAAGTATTGTGCAAATTGTGCATGATAACGAAGTTTTTCTGATTCTCCACAATTAGTGTTATAGCAAGACTGGCTTAAACCGGTTTTGTTTATCTTAAATCGATCCACATAAATACCTGAACCAAGATCGAGTGATGAGGTAACTTTTAAAACTTTTTCGGAATGTAGAACCTGAATATTATTGTCAAATTTGTTTTTAGTAAAGAAAGTAAATGGATTAACAAAAGTTCCGGTAGAATCTTTTTTGCCAATGTTCTTTACGTAATCCGGAATTTGTGAAAGTCCCTTTGCGTTGCACACCACGAGCATAAATTTATAGTTACCTACACGAGGATTTCTTTTCCATCGGTTATTGTAGCTGCTATCATTTTCAAAGCGATTTGCAATTGCCCAAATACTTTCAAAAAGTATTTGCTCATCTTCAGGCACTTTATTTTGTATGGCTTTTTTTACTACGCTTTCATGCCAATCCGATTCCATTAATATTTTTTTCCGGAAAAAGGCAAGGGCTGTATCGGTAATGACATAATCTTTAGGATCAGTACCAAAATATAATCTTTCGTCTCTTGGATTGCCTTGTATTCTAAAGCTATCTGTAACTAATTGTTCTCCTTCAAACTCATCTGTTGCTTTAAATTCCTGCGCGGCTTCCTTCCAGCTGCCATAAAAATTTTCACCATCCAGAGAGTCGCCTAATGGCCACATATAACTCGTGTTTTGATAATATAATTTATAAAACAATCGTTGTTTTTCAGAGTTATTTAGTTTAAAGTTAATAGCGAATTGTCCTCCGGGCAGTTGTTTCACAGTTGGAATTTCGATTCCATATAAAACGGCATTCTCTAAGTTTGTGGTAATCTCATACAATGTGTCATTAATCTTTTTCGAATAATTAGATAGTGGATCGAATGCACTTGCTTTGAAGCCCGACTTCGAACAGGAGATTATTGCAGTCAATAATAGAGCCAGCGACAAGAATCTAAATAAAAAGGCTTTAAGCATATTCATTACAAGAGTAACAAATATACGTTAAAGCCCTCTAATTATTGTATGAAAAAGCCCTTTAAATAAACAGGGCTTTCTTCATAATTATTTCGACACTTTTACTCTGATGCCCTCGCTATGACTGGTGAATTCGGGAGCATACATACACTGAATAGTTGTAACGCCATTGCTAAAATCACCGTAATGATTTACTACTAATGGATATTCAAACACATAGGTTCCTTTGTTTAACCATGAGAAGAAGAAATTAGTAGCGGCATCTCTGGTACTTTCGTAATAACCTAAACCATCCTGCCACTTGTATCCACTAAACACATTGGTGGGTTCAAAGCCTGCGGCACGCATGTCTTTCATATGAACATAGCTCATATCGCGATCTACTCTTAACTCAATCCTCACCTTAATCTTATCACCCAATTTTAATTTCGTAGCCGAAGTAATGGGTTCAATAACCGGACCGGAAGCTGTATTCTTCTGTAAGAATAATTGCTTCTTGATTTTTAATGGCGTTTCATGCGGAGTGATTTTATCCAATTGCTCAAAATATTGCCAATAAACTGCTCCATAACTTACACCGGCATCTTTCTTCACCACTTGGATTTTGCCCATGCTTTGTGGTTTAATGTCGCCATCTTTCCAAACTTTTTTAAAGTATCCGGTTCCGGCTTCGGCATTTAATGAGGCATCGGTTTTAGGGTCGAGTTTAATATCCCCGACATGGATTTCGACGTTTGGTTCTGTACTCAACCAATCGCTTCCTTTTAGCAACATAGCGTAAACAGCTTCCGTGGTTGAGCGCGTCGTTCCCCAGTGTTGTGTTTGCTTACTTTTGATAAGCCAGGTTTTTAAATCATCTACTGACTTTGTATCATTCAACACTTCATCAAAAGCTTCTATCATTAAAGCTTGCATTTCTATTGGCGCATCGTACCAGTAATAACCGTAATTCTCTTTCCAATACATGCCCATTTCTTCACTGTTTAAAGAGTTTTCTTTTAGTGATTTTAAAATGTCTTTTGGCGTTTTGGTATCTTCATAACGGTGTAAACTCAAAGCCATCATGCCCTGCATATAGCGGCTGTTTTGCAACCAATACGTTTGCTCCTGTTTTTTATAATACTCAAAATGTTCTTTGTGACGAGCCGGTAAATTGATATCAGGAAAGAAACTGCGCATATACATATACTGAATTGCCATGTAACTTAAATGATTTTCTGTTTTGTATTTCGGATTGTGTTTCTTCATCCAATCGAATTCTTCTTTCATTCGGTTGTCGCAATACTCAACAGCATTGGTAATCATGTTCCATACTTCCGACTCCTGTCTCGTTTTAACTGCGCCGAGTTTATCTAAATGTCCGAAACCGGCGGTAATATGTTGTGTAATGTACCAATCATCCGGTCCGCCCTCAAACCACCAGAAGCCTCCATTGGATGTTTGTGCTTTCTTTAGTTTGCGGAAAGCGCGGCTTAACTCATTACTCATTTTATTCAAATCGAATAATAAGCCTACACGTTTTTTATTTTCGCTTTCGCTTTTTGCATTTAATACCCAAGGTGTTTCCTCTAACAATAAAGCTTTTAATTCCTGGTTTTTTTCTAAGTTAGACACAAGCGCATCGGTATTCATCATTTTCCAGGTATCAAATACTTGTTTAATTTTTGGTTTGGAGTTAACTACATGCGACGCTAAACTGTTGGCGTAATAGCGAGCAAAAGTTTGCTCGGCACATTCATAAGGATATTCCATTAAGTAAGGAAGCGCCTGAACAGCATACCAAGCAGGATTCGCTGTAAACTCTAAAGTGTACGAATGATTTTTTAACGTGTTCGAATTATTATTCTGACTAATAAATTTACCAAACGAAAAATCCTTTGTTTGATTGCTGCGAATTGGCAGGGGCATGCTTTCGGTAACCAGCATACGGTTAGTCAACACCGGCAAGGCCATCTCTTCACCATCACTAAAGGTTCCGGCTTTTGCTACTACTTTGTATTTAATAGCCTGAACATAATCCGGAATCGCGATGTTCCATTCTATAGTGGTGCTTAAGCCTTTCTTTACGGAGAATTCTCTGAAACCAATGGTTGGGAAATTGCCATGTAAGGCTTCAATAGTTTGCGCAGAAATTTCTTTGTCGGTTAAAGCATCGTATAATTTTAATTCAGCACTACCTTTTAATTCGTTTCCCGACAAATTAGAAATCTTGGAAATGAAAGTCATTTTATCGCCTTCGCGGAAAAAGCGCGGCGCATTTGGCATAACCATCAAATCTTTTTGAGTAACTACTTCTTTCTGGAATTGACCGATTTTTAAATCTTTTGTATGCGCCAATCCCATCACTTTCCACTTGGTTAAACTTTCGGGCACAGTAAACTTGATAACGGTTTCACCCTTCTCATTTGTTTCTAATGCAGGAAAGAAGAAAGCGGTTTCATTAAAATTGCTTCTTGCTTTTACATTACCCAGTTCGTCTTCTTTTCCTTTTTTACCGTCTTTTCCTCCCGCGTTTTGTGCTATACCGCCAACACCGGTTGCTGTTGCATCATTAGCCTCTTCTTCTTTTGCTTCACCGTTTTTGTCGGCTTTGGATTTTTCTCGCATCACCGATTTTTTTGGAGCAGCGCTTTTTGTTTCTACGGGAGCGTCTCCGCTTTTCGCATCCATTTCTGCAGCTGCCAATGGCATAGCGCCATCTTCGGCATAACCTCTGCCATAGCCATAATTACTATAGAAATACAAGCCGAAGTAATTAAGATAATCGTGGTAACGCGACGGTACGCTTGCGTAATCATGCGGTAAATTATTGTATTCACTCGAATTAGTCTGACGGCCGATAGCACTACTCCAATTTAAACGCGCATAGTAATTTTGATACACACTCAGATACCAATAATTAGAACGAAAAGCATCTAAAGATGCATCATACATGGCCGCCATTAACTCCGCCACTTGTTTATCACCTTTTTTATCTTTGATAGTGAGTTTCCATTCTTCTTCTTGTCCCGGTAATAATTTATTTCGGAAAGTCGAAAATTCGATATCTAATTCTTTATTGGTATAAGGAACAGAAATGATTTTGTTTTGATGGTAAAAGCGGTTGTTCTTTATAAATGTGGTGTGAAAAGAAACATTTCCGCGATAATCTTCAATGACCGAAATATCATTTGGCTTCATAGAGGCATTAATCATTTTGGAGTCAACGATTTTCCCTTTATGTTCCAGCTCATAGAGATAATTTGTAGAATAGCCTGAATTCAGAATAAACGCTATTTTTTCTCCCGGCTCTGCTTTGTGTTTGTCGGTATAAAACCATTGCGGACTTACTTCTGGAGATTCATTTCCTCCCATTTTAAATAAAGTAAAGTATTGGAAAGCTTTTATTTCTTCACCAAACTTGTCTTTACAAATGGCTTCAATTACATATTGACCTGCTTTTTGAGATTTTAATTCGGCGGCTAAATCATATTCTGTTTTACTGCCGGTGTCAAAAGCTTTTTCAAACACTTTGGTTTCTTTCTCCCATTTATATTTATTTAATTCATCCGCATACAAATCATTCGGAAAGGTTTTATAATATTCTTCTTTAGTTAAGCTATTTCTGTCGGCTTGTGTCCATAAACGATTTCTAAAAACCTTTTCGGGTTGCTTTAAACGATAAACTACAAAGCTTCCTTTAGTTGCTTCGGCCACTCCATTTAAATTATTAGTGCGTATACTGATTGGTTTTATTTCGTTTTGATTAATAATTTCATCAGCATCTACATTTAATTGTAAAGCCTGATAACCAACCGTTACATACGCTTGCGAGCTATGCGTTTCTCCATTAATGTCTATGACATCAGCATAAATTTCGTATTGATAAGTTGCTTGACTTTTCTTCGAAACGCTTTCATCAGGCAATGCTTTAAATTTAATGATGTAAGTTCCGGTATCGTTTGTAGTGGTTTCTCCATTTGTAATTTCAGTTTCTTGCGATTGGGTATAGTATGGACGGTACCACCACCACCAATATGGATAGTTAACGCGTCTAACCACACGGTAACTCACTTTTGCGCCATCAATAACATTACCGGCGTAAGCTTTGGCTAAACCTGTAACGGTAACTTCATCATTGATTTTGTAAGAACCAACTACCGGATTAAAATTCACTTCAAATTTCGGGCGTTTATAATCTTCAACCGAAATATAAGCGGTGCCATGTCCGTCCGTAATGTGCATTTGTCCGTTTAATACACCTTGCGGCGCAATGAATTGTCCGCTTACCGAGCCATACTCATTTGTTGTTAGGTTCTGTTCGGATATTTTCTGATAGTTCACGTCATAAAATGCAACGGTAACCGGATAGTTAGCTTTAATTTTGAAATTGTCGTTGTTTTTACCTTCTAAAACAATGCCTTTGAAATAAACGGTTTGTCCGGGACGATAAATCGCACGATCAGTAAAATAATGCGAACGTATTTGTGTGTACTCATTTTCGTAAGGCTTGTATGTGTAGTAACTATTGTTGTTAAAGTAGGTATCATTTCCGTTTGTTAGTTCAACAAAGAAAGAACGATCGTTGTCATTTTTATAACTGACGTTGAAATAGCCTTTATCATCCGTTTTTAAACTCTCACCTTTTTTAATTTCATAATCACGAATGGTGTAATTGTATTTTTCATGCCACAATTGAACCTGAATGTTTTTTAATGGCTCACCGGTTTGACGATTTAAAGCAAAGAAATCGTAAGTACCGTCTTCTTTGCGGCGTTCAATGCTGGCTATGTCTGAAACAATGCACTGCGCATAAGAAACAAGGTTGCTGCTATATTTAAAATCAGGATTTACAGAGCCTAAAATCATATAATAGCCTGCCTGCAATTCGGGCATTTTTATTTCGAGGTTATGACTTTGATAATCGCCATCATTCGGAATTTCCTGCTCAAATGATTTTACCACCGGTAACGATAGTAATTTGTTATATAATTTTTCGCCGTATTCTTTGCGATAAATTTTTCTTAATTCAAGATTCGAAGTTTTTACAACTTTGAAATAAAGTTTGTTTAAGTTAGTTGAAGTGATAAGGGCGCGGAATGGTTTGTTGATTTCATTCACCTCCTCAATGCTTAGGTTCATCGATTTTGCCTCAATGCTTGAAATAAGATTCTTGCATTGCGCAGCACCATAAGAATCCGGAAACTTTTTAATAGCCTCTACGCAAATTTCTTTGGCGGTTTTTTTATGCCACTTAAAATCATCACCTGCTAAAGGCTTATAAAGAGAAGATTTTTGTAAATACCAATTGGCGATTTTATAATCGATTTCTGTTACGCGCGGACTGGAAGCAAATTTTGATTGCAAACCTTTTAATGCGCTGAAGTAAAGAGTATCTTTTTTAGAATTTTGCGATTCATTATACACATGCTCCAAACGAATTAATTCAACGTCAATTAATCCATCGGGCTTAGAATCGTTTTGATGAAAACGCGTTAAGTCTTGCAATAAGCGTAAGCCGAAATATTTTGTCTCTAAACTATCACTCGGATTTGTGATATTGGCATTTACAAACTCCGGATAGGCCTTCAAATAAATGTCGTCGTTAACAGTGAAACGGTTTGCAGGACGCGTGATATCTGGCTCGCTGTTCAAGAAAAAAGTTAAGGCGCGGTGTGCGAGGAAATCGTAAAGGGTAGGGCGCCATTGGCGGCACTCTTTTGTTCCCTTCACAATTACTTCATCATAAATATCAATTTTAGTTCTTTTTAAACTATCGGCGTTTTCTAATGAAGCTTTATAGTTTTTGATAGTTGCATCGGTAATGGTTTTTAAATCCCAGGTTGTGATATCATCATTTTTGAAATTAACGGTGGTGCTTCTTTCGTAAAATCTCCAGCGATTATTTTGAAAATATTGCCAATAGGCATCTGCCAAAATACTTTGTAAAACAGGTTTTACAGGAAATTTGGAAGCTTCCGCCTCATCCCTCAATTTCACAATGGATTTTTCCAACGAAAATTCTTCTTTTACACTTTCAAACTTCATGCGGTGCAATACGGCCTTTACAAATTGAGGGGCATTATTCTCCGTTTTTGCTTTAGCATAAATAGCTTCTACTATTTTGAGTGCCGATTCAGTTAATCCTTTGTTTTCACAGCTGTCTACACGTTTCCATAATTTTTCGTAATTGTCGCCTTTGCTTATCATAATTTCAATTGGTTTAGTGAAATAATGGCTAAAAAAGCCCATCGAAATAATGCCGGTAGCAATGCAGATTAATACTACGGTTATCAATTTTTTCATTTTTGCCATAATTTCTTTTTCTATTTAGATGTTAAATACCAATGATTTCCATAAAAACCCGTAAGTATTTTCGCTATTGTTGTATTTATTTGTCAGTTAATGCGTTATTCAGGACGGGAAGTAGAATTTTGCTATCAAATTTGCCACAAATATTTAAATAAAAGTATAGTAAAATCAGCAAAAAAATCACGAAATTTAGAAACTAACCTTTGCAATTTATGGAAGCATTTATCGAGATTTTAAAGATTATTTTACCGGCGGGCGCTGTTTTTTTGGCCGTGTATTATTTAGTGAAACGTTTTTTTGAAAACGAGCAGAAACGTCGCGATCACGAATTAAAGAAAAACGCGCAAAATATGATTACGCCACAAAAAATTCAAGCGTATGAGCGTATCGTGATTTTTTTAGAGCGCATCAATCCAAATAATTTAGTAGTTCGTGTGCACAAACATGGAATGAACGCCCGTCAATTACAAACAGAATTAACGCAGGCCATTAAGTCGGAATACGAACACAATATTTCTCAGCAAATTTTTGTTTCTCATAATTCTTGGGAATTAGTTAAAACTTCGAAGGAAGAAATTATTAAACTCATTAATATTTCTGCCAGCAAAGTGGCGCCGGATGCACCGAGTAACGAATTAGCCATGATGATTTTAAACATTGCCGCTAATGTGGAGAAAAAATTACCGCACGAGATTGCTTTAGAATACATTAAGAAAGAAATTGCACAGATATTTTAATTATGCAGAAACTTTTTACCGAGTTTGAAGGAACCAACAGTCAGAAATGGAAAGATCAGATTGTAAAGGATCTGAAGGGAATTGATTTCAATCAGCTCATTTGGAAAACACATAATGGAATTTCAGTAAATCCATTTTACACTTCAGAAGACATTAAGGAAAAAAAAGAACCGCTGTTTAGCGAGTCGGATTGGGATATCTGTGAACACATATTGGTTAAGGATGAAAAGCAGGCAAATCAAAGAGCGATTAACGCTTTAAAAAATGGAGTTTCCGGACTTTCATTCTACATTCATCAAAAAATTAATACAGCTGCATTAATCAAGGATATTTCTTTGGAACACATTTATTCTAATTTCTTTATTAGCAACGACGCATTACATGTTTTAGAAGATTTAAAAAATATATACGGAACTAAAAACGCATTTGAGAATAAACTAAAATGTTTCGTAAACATTGACCCGATTTGTTTGTATGCCTATTATGGAGAGTGGCACGACAATCAGGAAGCAGATATGGAGGTGCTGAATAAATTAGTTCACATTCCGATTAACGCGAGTTTATACGAAGAGGCCGGCGCCAGCACTGTAAATGAATTAGCATTCGCGCTGTCTCACGTGAATGAATATTTTCATTTTCTCAATGAAAAAGGAAATTTAAAAGACAAAACTATTCATGCTATTTTTTCGGTAGCTCCTGATTTTTTTACTGAAATTGCTAAACTGCGCGCTTTCCGTAAACTTGTCGCGTTGTTGCAGGAATCATATGGCACTAATTTCCCGCTTCATATTCACGCTCAAACTGCACAGTTGGACAAAAGTGTGATGGATGTTTACACAAACATGTTGCGCACAACCACGGAAGCAATGAGTGCCGTGATAGGAGGGGCGAATAGTTTAAGTGTACTTCCATACAATGAAGGTTTCTCCGAAGTGAATGAGTTTTCATCACGCATCGCGCGTAATCAGCAGCACATATTAAAAGACGAAAGTTATTTAAACAAGGTGAATGATATTGCGGCGGGTTCGTATTACATTGAAAGTATTACCGACCAATTAGCAGAAAAAGCTTGGGAACAATTCAAGTCAATTGAAGCGAAAGGCGGATTCATCGCGTGTTTAAAGAATAATTTTATTCAGACTTTAATTTCGGAAGGTGTGAGTACCTTAATTCATGAAGTTAAAGAAGGTAAGTTGGTTTTAGTTGGCGTAAATAAATTTCAGAACAAAGCGGAGAAAGTTGCTGCAGTTCCTGAAGGACTATCAGTAAAAAATTCGCAAACAGAAATCACACCCATTCGTCCGATACGTTTGGCAAAATCCTTCGAGGTAGAAAATTTTAAGTCGGCAAACCCATTAGCATCGAACTAAATTATGCGTAAAGATTTTTCTAACATAAAATATAAAAGCACTTCGCCTTCGGTGAAAGCTGCTTCTTCCACATTTACAACTGCGGAGCAAATCGAACTTAAATCTGTTTACACATCACAGGATACACAAGGTCTTGAACATTTGAATTTCGGTGCGGGCACTCCTCCATTTTTACGCGGACCTTATTCAAGTATGTATGTACAAAGTCCGTGGACAATTCGTCAATACGCAGGATTTAGCACGGCTGAAGAAAGTAACGCTTTTTACAGAAGAAATTTAGCAGCGGGACAGAAGGGTTTGTCTGTTGCATTTGATTTAGCAACGCACCGTGGTTACGACAGCGATCACGAGAGAGTTGTTGGTGATGTCGGGAAAGCAGGTGTTGCTATTGATTCAATATTGGATATGAAAATATTATTTGATCAGATTCCTTTGGATCAAATGAGCGTATCCATGACCATGAATGGAGCTGTGTTACCAATATTAGCATTTTATATTGTTGCCGCAGAGGAGCAGGGCGTTAGTATGGATAAATTAAGTGGAACCATTCAAAATGATATATTAAAAGAGTTCATGGTGCGTAACACCTACATTTATCCGCCGGCCTCCTCAATGAAAATTATTGCGGATATTTTTGAATTCACATCTCAGAAAATGCCGAAGTTCAATTCCATTTCTATCAGTGGTTATCACATGCAAGAGGCAGGAGCAACTGCAGATATTGAGCTAGCGTATACTTTAGCGGATGGATTGGAATATATTCGTACCGGTATTAAAGCGGGATTAGATATTGATGCTTTTGCGCCGCGTTTATCGTTTTTCTGGGCGATAGGCATGAATCATTTCATGGAAATTGCGAAAATGCGCGCTGCCCGTATGTTATGGGCAAAGATGGTAAAACAATTTAATCCTAAATCAGCGAAGTCGATGGCATTGCGCACGCATTGCCAAACAAGTGGTTGGAGTTTAACTGAGCAAGATCCATTTAATAACGTTGCGCGTACGTGCATTGAAGCTTTAGCTGCTGCTATGGGTCATACGCAAAGCTTACACACGAATGCCTTAGATGAAGCCATTGCTTTACCAACGGACTTCAGTGCGCGCATTGCACGTAACACACAAATTTATTTGCAGCAGGAAACCAATATTTGCAAAGTAGTGGATCCTTGGGCGGGCTCTTATTATGTAGAGCATTTGACCAATGAAATTGCACATAGGGCCTGGGCTTTAATTCAGGAAGTGGAAGAATTAGGCGGAATGGCAAAAGCGATTGAAACCGGTATTCCGAAAATGCGTATTGAAGAAGCGGCAGCAAGAAAGCAAGCGCGCATAGATAGCGGTAAAGATATTATCGTTGG
>JAEUTQ010000041.1 GCA_016787445.1 Bacteroidia bacterium | reverse complement strand
ATAGTATCAACCGTTACAACAATAGCTAAGTTATATTTGGTTCCCTCTTAAGAGGTAGAGTACTTTCCGGATCCGCTACTTAAACGTGAAAAATCTTGAGGCTTGAATTAGAGAGACATCTTCTTTGCTTTACCAAGTTCCACAACTAGTCGTTGCATTTCTTTTAAATGTAAAACTTCAATTGTCTCAATAGAATTATCCTAGGTAATTTTTATAATGCCATTGTCGTAAAGTTCAGCTTGTGGAATTCCAGGTGTATGAGATTCGTTTATTAAAACATTCTTTTTCAAATCTTGTAGTTTTCTAGGAGTAAAGAGGATAATGCTTTAATGTTTTTTCTTTATAGAAACCTGTAAGAAACAATTGTTGCAACGTGTAATTAAAATGATTTATTGTGGAATATTTTCTGTGAGTATTTCATTTCCCTTTGTATCATAATAAGTACATGTCATTTGGTGAAGATCTACTTTCCATTTTTCAATGCCTGATTTCGCTGTATCGTTACGCCAAGTTAAGTAATCAGTTTTTCCTTGCTGATGATTTTTCAAATCATTTTTAAATTGTTCCACATTACAATTATCTGAAACCGCTATGGGAGAAAATTTAGCAGGCATACAAACCTTGAAATTATTAGCTCCATAAAAATCGGCGCGACTGTCACTTGCAAAAGTTTCGTAATGTGTGACGCCTAATTGTTTTATTTCCTTTATGTAGTTTGGAAAATCAGCCCCCGATTTAACTTTTGAATGAGCTGCCGCTATCTGATCAATTGTAAACATGGTTTATACTTTTTACAAATGTAATGCAATTGCCCACTTAATCCTTGCGTAATATTCTATCAAGATTCAAAAAATTAATTGAAACTTCATTTTGCTGAGTTAATAGAATCAATAAAATAACCGGAAGTGTCAGGCTTCATTGAAATATTGAAATGAATTTGTGCGAATCCGATGTTATATTAAAGAACATCTCCCAAAAAAACTTAAAGATTCGTTTTTGAAATAAAATATTTCCTTTTTTGTATCTTTTTGCTAGCCTTCTGAATTGTATATACCGAAAGAGCCCTACACACCTATATGGACATTGAAAATGAACAGCAAATAATAGAGAAGGCCAAAGTAAACCCTGCCGACTTCGAGCCGCTGTATACAACTTATTACGATCGTATTTTGCGCTTTATATACAAACGGATGGAAGATATCGAAGATAGTAGAGATGTTACTGCCATGGTATTTGCTAAGGCTTTAGGTAATATTTGTAAGTATCAGCATCAAGGCTTGCCATTTTCAAGTTGGTTATATCGCATCGCTATTAATGAAGTAAATTTATTTTATCGACGTACCAAGAAAGCGCGAGTTATAAGTTTGGATGAAAATGGACTGAAAGGAATAGCCAACGAGACAGATGGACTAAGTAAGGAAGATTTGGCTGCTTTGAAAAGAGCACTCTTGTATTTATCAGAAGAGGAATTACTCATAATTGAACTTCGGTTTTTTGAAGAAAGACCTTTCTCGCAAGTGGCTCAGATTTTAGATATTACCGAGAACAATGCTAAAGTAAAAACCTATCGCATATTGGATAAACTAAGGAAAGTATTTGCACAAATTGCATGATGAGCAGAGGATAAAATGAAAAACATGAAGAATTACAAAATAATAGAAAATCGTCCGGAACTCACGCCTGAACAAATTTCTCAGGGGATGAATTTCGCAGCTGTTAAAAGTAGTGCCGTTGGTGCCGGTAAGGCAATTATTAAAACGGCTTCAATTAAAGGTATAATCATTAAATGTGTAATCACAATTGCTATAATTAGCACAACAGCCATTGTTTGTTATAAGGTGAGTTCCTCCGAATCAACAATTAACGAGTCAGTAACAGAATCAAAGGAGAATACGTTAACAGTTAACAAGGATACAATGACTTCTAAAGCACAGGAAGTCCGTTTTTTTACCGGTGATACATCAGTCGAATCAATTCAGAAGGGTGCTGAGAAGCAAAATTCTGTAAAAAAGGCACCAACGAATATTTCTAATGTCGTTAAAACTGAAAGTCATTCACCGTCGAATCTTCATTCTGTTCATTTAATGGATACAATCCAAAAGCAGGAGCAAAGGAATAAAGATTATATTTTTAGCGAACCTTTTAAAGCAAGTCCGAATGCTAAATGTGTTCTGCTTAATATGGATGCGCTTGATAATATGGGCTCTGCAGTACCATCGCCAATAACGATGAATTGCAACGCATGTGAGTTCGGTTATATTAGTGCGAGTGAACTGGAGAAGCGTTCTCAGCTGAAGATGATATGGCTGTCGGTTAGGGTAGATGGTAAATCAAAATTTAATCTGGAGAGTGAGTTAAAAAATATTAGTTTGATTAAGGGTTCCGATAATAAACATCTGCATCCAATAGCTATTGGTATTGGAGCACCCTCCGGAAATTCAGGTGAGGGAAAATTCATAAGCGATAAGTTTCGGGCAATTGATTTAAAAATCATTTTCAATAAACAAGTAGATGTTTACTTGTTTTTTGAGGAGGCGGCTGTTGGTGATAGAATCATATTTGATGATTTTGTGCAAGCTCAGATAGAGGAGTAGGTGTGAACTCCCTCTTTCATAACGTGAAATCTCCCCTTTAGTGGGGGGATACTCACGGGTTAAAATAATTGATAATAAATCGGATTGAACCATTCAGTCATTAAAGTGTACTACTCATTAATAAGTAATAAAAATTAAATTCCGCTGTTCATGTATCTTTTAATAATCTCGACATTATACCTGCAATGAAAAAACATCTATTAGTGATTTTTATGAGCGTAATAGGTGTTGTGGCCTTTTCGCAAAATTCAATTAGTGGTATTGTAACTGATTCAACTCAAAATCCTATACCTTTCTGCGCCATGGCTTTATTAAATGCTTCCGACAGCAGTTTGGTTAAAGGCAATATCAGTAACGATAGGGGCGAGTATAAATTTGAGAATATAAAAAGCGGAAATTACTGTATAAAATTCACCAATGTTGGTTACAAGGTTTGTTTTAGTAATGTAATTACCATTGATTCACTTTCAAGAATTGAACTACCTGCTCAACAACTTAAAACGGAAGGCGTTAATTTAAAAGAAGTTTCTGTAGCGGTTTATAAACCTGCGGTTGAATTTAAAAAGGGAATGGTAGTAATGAATGTAGAGGATGATATTTTAGCTAAGGGAAATACGGTATTAGATTTATTAAAAAGATTGCCCGCTGTTATTATTGATCCACAAAATAATATCACCATTAATGGTGTTGGCGGTGCACGATTTTTAATAGATGATCGTTTGCAGGAAGTGCCGGCTCCTCAAGTACTGGATATGCTCGCTGCCATGAGTGCCGACGCTGTTTCAAAGATTGAATTAATCAAAAATCCACCTGCTCGTTATGATGCTGCCGGCACGGGAGGACTCATTAACATAGTAACCAAGCGAGCAAAGGTTAAAGGGTATAATGGAAATATATCATTTGGTATTAGTTATATGAAAAGGTTGCGGTTCGGCCCCTGGGGTTCTTTCAATTATAAATCTAACAAGCTAAGTGTTTTTTCTAATTTCTCCTATGGAAATTGGGATGGTGTAAGCGATCAAAAATTAGAGCGTAATTTATACGTAAATGGCAGCACTCAAACTATAAACTCTTATGGCACTTCCGAAAGTTTTCAAAGAGTGATGTGGGGTGGCGGGGGTATTGAATATGATGTAACACCTAAAACAGTATTGGGTTTTTACATTAATAGTAATTACAATAACGATCATTATAACAGCGATACGCGTACCGAAATCGGTAACGGTAGCGATTTTGGTTATACCCGAATGGATTATAATGTAAAAGATAAGTTTAAAATGTACGCACCAAATTATAATCTTAGCATACTTCAAAAAATTGATACGACTGGTGGACAAATCAAATTGAGTTTTGGTTACAGTAATTTTGTGGAGAAGCAATACAAAACGAATGAGAATCGATTTTATGATATAAGTAATACTGAAGTGGCACCGGCAAGTACGTATAATACAACTAATAACCGTGATTTTAAAGTGTTTACTCCTAAGATTGATTTAAATAAAACATTCAAGAATAAATTATCGCTGGAGGCAGGATTAAAAGCTAGTTTCGCGGATAATTATAGCAGTACTGAATTAAATTTTTTTAATCAAACAACAGGATTGTTTACCGGTGATACAACATTATTTAATGTGTATCGATTTAAAGAAAGAATATTGGCCGCTTATTCTACTTTTTCCAGAAATTGGGATAAAATAGGATTTAGCTTAGGTTTGCGTGCAGAAGAAACGGATCTTGATGCCAAAGACATTAAAACAAATTATGCTTTCAAACGTAATTATGTTGGTTTATTTCCGAGTGGCAGCATAGATTTCAATTTCAATAAAAAGAATTCAATTACCACAGCTTATAGTTATCGAATTGATCGCCCGCATTATGGTATGATGAATCCTGTTCGAACTTTCAATGAACAATTGAATTATGGAGTTGGAAATCCTGAAATCCGACCACAGTTTACCCATAATATAACGTTAGATTACAATTACAATCAGTTCTTAACTTTAAGTGCCGGACTCAATAAAACTAAGGATTTTACGTTTTGGTATACTTATACCCCGGATTCTTCGAAGATTAACGTAGATACTATTTCTAACCTTCGCGATCGAGAAAACTATTATGTAAGCTGGTCGGTACAGAAACGAATAAAGTGGTATAGTTTTCAAACATATGGCATTCTGATGTATCGTACGTTTAGCGGCGAGCTATTGGGCGAAGATGTAAGTTCAGAAACGTTTAATTATTATGCCAATTTGAATCAAGAGTTCTATTTGCCAAAAGATTTCAAAATTCAAATCTGGGCAGGATATAATTCGAAATTTAAAGATGGTCCGCAAACTTATCACGATAGAAGTGCTATCCATATCAGTGTTCATAAAGCGTTTTTCGATAAAAAGCTTAATATCACTTTAGCTTTTCATGATGTTTTGTATAAAGATTATTTTTCTTATTCAACCACTTTCTCCGATAATAACTTCTATTGGTATGACAGGATGGATACAAGACGTGTTCGCTTAACTGTAAATTATCGTTTTGGTAAAATGCGTATTGAGCAACGGATGAATGCGGAAGGAGATTCAAGAATTAAATCGGGAAAATAGTGGGTTTTAACCTGTATTATTCCTATATATAAATACCTTATATTTACAACAATGAAAAATATCTTAAATTATAGTCTGCTTTTTTGTCTTGTAGGTTTATTTACCCAGGCACAAACAAAATCATTTAACGGCCTAGGCTTTGAAGGCGTTTATCGCGGAAAGAATATTGTCATTAAAAACCCATATGGAAAGGGCGGTGTTGGATTCTGTATTACGGAAGTGAAAGTAAATGGTAAAACGACCAAAGACGAAATTAATGCAACCATGTTTCAAGTGAAATTGGATGAACTAGGCTTGAAATTAGGAGAAAAAATTAGAGTTGAATTTATATTTCAGGATGGCTGCACACCAAGTCCTGAACCGATGATTGTAAGTTTAGGAGCCATTCATAAACAGGAAGCCGGTAAAGATGCAGAAATGATTATCGTCGGAAAATTTTTCTGGAGCAATTTATTTTTAACTAATCCAAAAATGGCCGATGGCAACTATAGCATTAAACAAATCAAAGTAAACGATGAAGTGTTACCACTTAATTTAAAAAGTGATGTAGTGGAAGTAACACTTACTAAAATGGGATTACGTGACACGAAAAAATTAATGGATGGAGCAGAAGTTATTATAAACGTCATTTATAACGACGGGTACGATCCTCTCCTGTTAAATCCGGAGGCGGTAAAATAAAAACAACTTGCTTAATCAAATAAGCTGCCGCCCTTATTGTAAATCGATTTCCCTAAATGCTTATACGCTTTTTCGGTAACTTCTCGTCCGCGTGGGGTTCGGCTTAAATAGCCCTCCTGAACTAAAAACGGTTCATAGACCTCTTCGATAGTTCCCGATTCTTCACCTACCGCAGTGCTAATGGTGTTAATGCCTACCGGACCGCCTTTAAATTTTTCAATAATAGCAGAAAGAATGCGATGATCCATTTCATCTAATCCGTTCTTGTCTACATTCAAGGCCTTTAATGAAAAGGTGGCAATTTCAATATCTATTTTTCCATTGCCTTTAATTTGTGCGAAGTCGCGAACCCTGCGTAATAATGCGTTAGCAATACGCGGGGTGCCGCGACTTCGTCTTGCGATTTCATAAGCCGCTTCTGGACTTATTTCAACTTTAAGAATATCTGAACTGCGCTCAACAATACGTGTGAGCACTTTACTGTCGTAATAATTTAAGCGGGAATTAATGCCAAAGCGCGCACGAAGCGGAGAGGTTAATAAACCGCTGCGGGTTGTGGCACCCACCAGAGTAAATGGATTTAATTTAATCTGAACGGTTCTGGCATTCGGTCCGCTGTCGATCATGATATCAATCTTGAAATCCTCCATAGCCGAATAAAGATATTCCTCCACAACCGGACTTAAACGATGGATTTCATCAATAAACAAAACATCGTTAGGCTCAAGGTTAGTCAGTAAACCTGCTAAATCTCCCGGTTTATCCAATACGGGCCCTGATGTGACTTTTAAGTTAACCCCCAAATCATTTGAAATAATATGAGCAAGCGTCGTTTTTCCTAAACCCGGAGGGCCGTGTAATAATACGTGATCTAACGATTCGCCTCTTTGTTTCGCTGCTTCCACAAAAACTCTTAGGTTGTCTACCACACTTTCTTGTCCGCTAAAGTCATCGAACTCTATAGGTCGCAAAGCCTTTTCCAATTCCCTTTCAGAAGGTGTTAAGTTTTCTTCGTTCGGATCGAGGTTCTCGTTCATGCGACTAAATTAGTACGTTTTAAAGCACAACCTTGCTACAATTTGTAGCTTTTTAATAAATTCTTATTTCCATAAGATTTTTTCTATCATGCTTATGGAAATTATAACGCCCCATCATCCTATTTATTGCAATCTATTTTGTAAAATCTATTAACAAAGCACAATAACCCAATTTCCAAATAAACATCAAACCAGAAACATCAAACAAACCTGAAACCTGAAACCTCAAACAATCAAACCTGAAACCTCAAAAATAACCGTTAACAATTTCTAACAACTACAAGACAACCCAAAAAACCTATGTGCAGTAAAACTGTAATTTTAATCATCAAATTCCTAATCATTTATGTGGCTTAATAAAGTAAAATGGATGGTGCTTGGCATGGCCATCACCGGCGCAGGTGTGTTTGTTTATAACAACCGCGATTATTTTAAATCATTAACAGGAAGCAGCTACAATTCTGGACCTGCTTATAAAATTAATCCTGAGTTTGCTTCCTACATCAGCGCCTTTACTACAGGCTACGTTTCTACAGGCTCCACCATTAAAGTAAAGCTCAGCAGCGAATTCGCGAATGCCACCGAATTGAATACCCCGCTTAAGGAGGAGTATTTTTCTTTCGAGCCTTCAATTGAAGGGGAAGTAGTATGGCGTGACGGGCAAACACTCGAGTTTAAACCGAAAAACCGTTTGGAACCGGGCACCAATTATAAAGCCACTTTTCATTTGGATAAATTAATTGAAGTGAAGGATGAACTTAAGGAGTTTGAATTCGGATTTCAATCCATTAAACAGTCGACACAATTACAGGTAAATCAACTGAAATCTTATCACGGCACCGATTATGAGTATTACTCTTTGGCAGGAACTGTTTCTACGGCTGATTTTGCCGATGAAGCCACGGTTGAGAAAATGGTGAGCGCTAAATTAGGAAGTGATAACCTTCGCCTGAAATGGGTGCATAATGATAAGGAAACTATCCATAAATTTTTAATTGATAGTATAGAGCGTCCGGCTTCAGGAACATCACAACTTTCTATTAATTGCAATGCGGAACCATTAAAGCTGACTTACAACGAAACCAAAACCATGGAAGTGCCTGCTAAAGGTAAATTCACCTTATTGGCTACCGGCGTTGAAAGCGATAACGAACAGTTTGTGTTGCTGAATTTTTCTAATCCCGTTGATCAAAACCAAAGTCTGGAAGGATTAATTAACCTCGGCGATTTTAAGGATATAAAATACATCGTCAACAACAATCAGGTTCTTCTTTATCCAACTGAAATTAAATCGGGTACCTATACCTTAACGGTAAGTGAAAGCGTGCGCGATACCAAAGGACAAAATCTGGATAAGTCCTCGGAGCATAGCATTGTGATTAATGAATTCAAACCGGCTGTAAAATTTTCAGGAAACGGAAATATACTTCCTTCAACTAACGGTCTGTCCCTTCCGTTCGAAACGGTTAACCTCATGGCCGTGGATGTGAAAATCATTAAGATTTATGAGAATAATGTATTACAATTCTTACAGCAAAACGATATGGATGGCGGCAGCTATCTAGCGCAGGTTGGAAAGAAAATTATTGAGAAGAGAATTAATTTAGGTCTTACTAACCCTGCCGATTTTGGAGTATGGAAAAAATTCTCTCTTGATTTAAGCTCCTTAATCAAAACAGAACCGGGCGCTATTTACCGTGTATTCCTTGGTTTCAAAAAAGCGTATTCAACTTATCCTTGTTTAGGAAATAGTCCGGATGAGAAATTTGAAATGGAGGATATAAAAGAGGAAGTCGACGAAAATGAAGTGTCTTATTTCGGTTATTATTATGATGATTATTACAGCTACGATTATTATGGGGAGGATGAAGATGACGGTGAATACAGCTGGAGCAATCGTGATAATCCATGTAAATCGGCATACTATCGTCAGTACGAACGTACCGTTGCCCGTAATATTTTGGCTACCGATTTAGGATTAACGCTAAAAAAAGGAAATGACGGAAGCTTATTTGTAGTAACGAATGATTTATTAAGCACGAATCCTTTAGCGGATGTAACTTTAGAATTATACGATTATCAAAAGCAATTGATTCATACGACAAAGACCAATGGCGACGGACAAGCCTTCATTAGCATCAAATCAAAAGCAAGTTTCCTTGTGGCGAAAAAAGATCAGCAACGTGCTTATCTGCGCTTAGATGATGGTTCTTCATTATCACTCAGCATGTATGATGTGTCGGGCGATTACATTAAGAAGGGCATTAAAGGATTTATTTACGGGGAGCGCGGTGTGTGGCGTCCGGGTGATTCTTTATTCCTGAATTTTATTCTCGAGGATAAGTTAGCCAATATCCCAACCAACATTCCGGTGATATTTGAATTAACCAATCCGCAAGGACAACTCTACAAACGCATAATTAATAACAAGAGTGTTGACGGTTTCTATAATTTCACCACAGTAACGGATAAGAATGTTCCGACAGGCTTATGGAACGCGGAAGTAAAAGTAGGAACGATTAAATTCAACAAGAGTATCCGAATTGAAACTATTATGCCTAACCGCTTGAAGATTCAGGTGGATGTGGCTGATAATAAAATCATCAATGGTTCAGAACAAAATAATGTGAAGCTCCATGCCAACTGGTTAACCGGAGCTGCAGTTCATAATTTACCGGCTACTATTGATGTAGCATTAAGTTCAGGGTACACCGAATTCCCGAAATTCAAGAATTATAATTTCGACGATCAGACTTTACGCTTTGAATCACAACAATTGAGTGTGTTTAATGATAAGCTGGATGATAACGGAAACGCAACTATTCCTCTTAATATAAATCTAGAAAGAAGCGCTCCGGGATTTCTTAATGCGAATTTCACAACGCGTGTATATGAAGAGGGTGGTGCCTTTAGTGTTGACCGCTTTTCCATTGATTATTCACCATACGGACATTATGTGGGTGTGAAATTACCGGAAGGCGAACATAATACCGGAATTTTATATACAGGCAAAGATCATGAAATACAAGTTGCTTCTGTAGACTATAAAGGCAACGCGGTTTCGCGCTCTAACATTAAAGTGCAGTTGTATAAATTAGAATGGCGCTGGTGGTGGGATCAATACAATGATGAATTAGCGAACTACGCGAGCGATGAATATCATAAACCCGTTTTTGAAGAAATTATTTCAACTAAAAACGGCAATGGTAAAGTAAAAGTGAACATTAAGGAAAATCAATGGGGTCGTTATTTAATACGCGTGAGTGATTTGGATGGCGGACACTCATCCACCGCTGTAACGTATTTCGATTGGCCAAATTGGATGGACAGAGATGGAGGCGAGGATAATAAAATAATCTCCAACATGCTTCAGTTTACTACAGATAAAACAGCATATAAAACCGGAGAAGAAGCAGTTGTTACCATTCCATCTCCTGATAAAGGTCGCGCATTGGTAACGATTGAAAACGGAAGTAGGGTAGTGGAAGCGCATTGGCTCGAAACTGAAAAGGGGACCACACTTTTTAAATTTAAAATCAAACCGGAGATGGCTCCGAATGTATATGTACATGTTTCATTAATGCAGCCGCATAAACGTGAGAACGATTTACCAATCCGCATGTATGGTGTTGTGCCAATCACCATCGATGATCCGGAAACCCATTTGAAACCAACCATCTCTATGCCTTCAGTTCTGGTGCCTGAACAAAATGTAACCATTAACGTAGGCGAAGAAAATGGAAAAGAAATGGCCTTTACTATTGCGATGGTAGATGAAGGTTTATTGGATATTACACGATTTAAAACGCCAAATCCTTGGAATGCGTTTTACAGTAAAGAAGCTTTAGGTGTAAAAACCTGGGATATGTACGATAATGTAATCGGAGCGTTTGGCGCGGAACTGGAGCGTATACTCAGTATTGGTGGTGACGGCAGCGAAGCAGGAGATGATGGCGCTAAAGCAAATCGTTTCAAACCAATGGTAAGATTCTTTGGTCCTTTCCATTTGGATAAAGGCGATAAAAAAGAAATCAAATTTAAATTACCAATGTATGTGGGCTCTGTCCGCACCATGGTGATTGCCGGCTATAAAGGAGCATATGGTCATGCGGAGAAAACAACGCCGGTAAAAGCGCCATTAATGGTGTTAGGTACATTACCGCGCGTGTTGAGCGTTACCGAAGAAGTTAAATTACCTATCTCTGTATTTGGTGGTGACAAAAATGTTGGATCAACCACGGTTAAAGTGGAAGTGAACGGCTTGCTTCAAACGGTTGGGGGTAATTCAAAGACCGTTAGTATCGGCAAAGATGATGAAAAACTGGTGGTGTTTGATTTGAAAGTGAAGAATGAAACCGGCATAGCCAAAGTGAAAATCACGGCGGAAGGCGGCGGACACACCTCTGTTTACGAAATGGAATTGGATGTGAGAAATCCGAATCCGTATCAAACTACCAGTAAGGATTTCTGGATTGATGCCGGAAAAACCGAAAAGGGTAATGTGAATCCTACAGGTTTAGCAGGTACGAATAGCGGTGTATTGGAATTGTCAACCATTCCTCCGATTAATTTGGAAGAACGTTTGAATTATTTAATCACTTATCCGCATGGCTGCATAGAGCAGACTACTTCACAAACCTTTGCGCAATTGTATTTAACCGACATCATGGATTTAAGTCCTGAGCGTAAAACGGAAATTGAGAAGAACATTAAATACGGTATCAATGAAATCCGCAAGTTCCAGTTAAGCAATGGAGCGATGGCGTATTGGCAAGGCGCCAACGAACCAAACGATTGGGGCTCTTCTTACGCAGGACATTTCCTGGTGTTGGCCGAGAAAAAAGGTTATTCATTGCCGGGAGGATTGAAGAAAAACCTCATGAAGTTTTTACAGACCACCGCTTTAAATTATGAGTTTGCAAAAAATAAATACTGGAACAATGATGTGCTGCAGGCCTATCGTTTGTATGTGTTGGCTTTAGCCGGACAACCTAGTATGAGTGCGATGAATCGTTTGCGTGAGTTCTATAGTTTATCGGAGCAGGCACGCTGGTTATTAGCGGGAGCTTATTCTAAGATGGGACAAATTGATGAAGCTGAAAAAATAATTGCCAAGGCGTCATTGAATATCACGCCTTATTCGGTGAATTATTATACCTACGGTTCATCCGACCGTGATATGGCCATTGTACTTCAAACATTATGCTTGATGAATAAGAAACAGCAAGCTTTTGCACAATTAAAGAAAGTATCGGATGTGTTGTCAAGCAAATCGTGGTTGAGTACACAAACAACCGCCTTCGGATTGGTGTCGGTGGCGGAGTTTATCAAAAAGTTTGGTGGTGCTTCGGCGATGCAGGCAGTGGTAAATGTAAATGGTAAGGAAGTGAATTTGAAAGGCAATGCCGCTATCACGCAGATTCCGATTAGTTTCAAAGGTGCAAACAGTATTAATTACAGCATCGAGAACAATGGTAAGGGCATGTTGTATGCACGCTTAATTAACAGAGGCAAACCTCCGATTGGCGAAGAGAAAGAAGGCAATGAAAACATCGCGGTAAGCGCAGTTTACAGAGATATGAATGGCAATACCATCGATCCATCTAATATGGAGCAGGGCAGCAACTTTATGTTATCGGTAACGGTGAAGAATTTAGGATTGATGGGTGAATTGAAAAATTTAGCTTTGATTAATTACATTCCTTCGGGTTGGGAAATTCATAACAGCCGCATGGATGGCAATGAATCGGCGTTTAAAAATTCGGCTTACGATTATCAGGACATTAAAGATGATAAAGTGATGACCTATTTTGATTTGTATACGAATGAAAGCAAAACTTTCAATATCCTTCTCAACTCAAGCTATGCAGGAAAATATTATTTACCGGCTATCAATGTAGAGGCGATGTATGATAAGAGTGTTTACGCCCGCACAAAAGGCCAATGGATAAGAGTAGTGAAGCAAAAACAAAATAGTGTAGCGAGTAAGTAATTTGTTCTGTCAGGTCGTCCCGATAGCAATCGGGAGGAGTCGAGACCTTGTTTAATTAGTTAAATCTATAACGCGTCTCGACTCCCCTCGACGTGACATTTTGTATTCTATGGCGCATTTATTTAGGAAGATATAAATTGTATTTTTTCAACCGAAATTTTCCTTAAAAATTTCAGTTACTATTTGCTTTTTAGCATAATTGTTATATTTTTACTTTATGCGAAATAAACTCGTTTATATTTTTATTTTTTTGAAAATTTCAGTGTTTGCCCAAACAAACCTGGTTCCTAATCCATCGTTTGAAATTTATTCGATTTGTCCTAATACGTCATACCAATTACATTATGCTTCTGGGTGGAGTTCGGTTAGAAATACTCCAGATTATTTTAATTCTTGTTCTTCACAAGGTTCAGGATTTAGTACCCCAAATACTGTGATTGGATTTCAATATGCGGCAAGTGGAGGTGCTTACGCTGGATTTTATTCATATTTCCCGTCCTCTGGGCAACCACGGGAGTGTCTTGGTACTGTTCTTGCGTCTCCTTTGATTATTGGAACTAAATACTTTGTTAATTTTAAGGTGAACTTGTGTCAAATTGATTCTATATCATTAAACAACTGCGCAACGGACCATATCGGTGCATTATTTTCGACAAACCAATATGGTTTTAGTACTCCTGTCCCAATTAATAATTTTGCCCAAGTCTACTCGAATTCAATTGTTTCAGACACAGCCAACTGGACTACAATAAAAGGCTCCTTTGTTGCAGATTCAGCTTATCAGTACCTTTCTATTGGAAATTTTTTTGATGACTTATCTACAAATAAGACTTATTTTTTTTCATCTTCTACTTATTCTGCATATTATTTTGTAGATGATATTTGCGTCTCCACAGATTCAATATTTACTGAGACTTGGACAAACATAAGGGAAATCAATGCAAATTCTTCCCTTAGTATTTATCCTAATCCGTGTAGCGATAAACTGATAGTTGATTTGCAGGAATCGCCAAATATTCCTTTAACCCTGACGATTTATAATTCATTAGGACAAGTTGTATACAGAAAACAGAGTGTGAATGAGGAGCGGATAACACTAAACTTAAGTGATTTGTCCTCCGGTGTTTTTCTGTTGACGTTGACCAATCCTACTGAATGTTTTTTTAAAGAAGAAAAAATAATAATAGAATAGAAATACAAACTCACATAAACCAGTTAGCGCGGATTTATAATCCGTCTAAGACTCTCATTAAAGCTGTTTTTCTCTTTCGCATTAATAAAATCTATAAGTGAACGAGGACGGATTTATAATCCGTGCATTGAGTAATTATTTTCTTCAAATAGGAAAAATTGTATGGGATTTTACATCATGAGTTCTTACTTCTTGTGATAATATAACAATATCCAATAAAGAATCCATACCCGCATAATTTCTTGCTGAACTAAATAAATAATCTTCCGGGAAGTCTACGATTTTGTCAACAACAGGGTTGTTATGAATGTAATTAAGTTTTTGATAAAGAAAACGCGGTGTCTCCATTATTTCAGCATGATAACCATCTTGCCAAACTTTGTATTTTTGGTTGCGCGCTAAATGTTCACATGATTCAGAAAAAAGCTTCAACATCCACTCCCTACGACTTTCCTTTTCTGTTATAATGTTCTCAATAATTTTTCTTGAAGTAAACTTTTTAAAGTCTCTTATCACGTCGCTTAAAGGCTTATTTTCTTCGGCTTTACACAGAATATGGATATGGCTCGGCATTATGCAATAGGCATATATTTCCAGCCCCTTTTCACGCTGACAATACCTTAGTGAATTAATAAGTAAATACCTTTGAGACAGTCGAGTAAAAACATCTATCCAGTTAACTACAGTAAGGGTAATAAAGTAAGCCTTCCCTAATTCGTTTGCTTTATATTTTGTTGACATAATTTTATCAGGCACGGATTAAAAATCCATTACATTAAGTACAAAATTAAGTTCGGACACAAAGGAACCCTTGCTACAAATTATAGCTTTTTGCATAAAATATGGATTTAAAATCCGCGCCAACAAAGCAAATGTGCATGCTAATTTGTAGCTTTATGAATAAAAACTGAACATTGTATTCACAAAAAATTAAAATCTTCATTCTCCATCACAAAATAAAACTCAGTATAATTTTTATACTGAGTTTTTTGTATTGGTTATGGTTGCCAGGTAAATTATTTGATAAGCCATGCAGTACAGTTCTTCTGGATGCTAATAATGAATTACTCTCTGCAAAAATTGCATCCGACGGGCAATGGCGCTATCCACAGTTAGACAGTGTACCGGTAAAGTTTGAGCAATGCATTACTTTGTTTGAAGATGAATATTTTTATTACCATCCGGGCTTTAATCCGGTTTCCATTTTTAAATCCATTAAACGCAATTTTTCAGCCGGCAAAGTAAAGAGTGGTGGAAGTACCATTACTATGCAGGTAGCGCGTATGATGCGTGGCAACAAATCCCGTACCTATTATAACAAGCTTGTTGAAATAGCCTTGGCCTTTAGAATAGAACTGAGTTATAAAAAATCAAGCATTTTAAATTTGTATGCGAGCAATGCGCCGTTTGGTAGTAATGTGGTCGGGATTTCCGCGGCCTCCTGGCGCTATTTTGGCCGAAGTCCTTTTCAATTAAGCTGGGCGGAGAGTGCTTTATTAGCGGTTCTTCCTAATGCGCCTTCCTTAATTTATCCAGGAAAAAATCAACAGCGATTGCTGAAAAAACGCAATACACTTCTCAAAAAATTATACGATAAAAAAATCATTGATGAATCCACTTATAAATTATCCATACAAGAACCTTTACCGGATAAGCCTTATGCTGTTCCTCAATTGGCTAATCATTTGTTGAACCGCAGCATAAACGAAAAAGGTTCTTCGCAGATTTATAAATCCACTATTAAAAAAAATCTTCAGATACAGGTCAATGATTTGCTGAATAAACATGTTGCCAATTTATCCGCTAACCAAATTCATAATGCCTGCGTATTGGTGGCTGAGGTAGAATCAGGTAATGTGTTGGCTTATGTGGGGAATAGTTCAAGCGAAAAAAACGAACATGAAAATTATGTAGATGTAATTAACGCGCCAAGAAGTACAGGAAGTATTTTAAAACCTTTTCTATACGCCTTCATGCTCAATGAAAATAAAATTTTGCCGGCTGCTTTAATTGAAGATGTACCAACGCAAATCGGTTCATACGGACCAAAAAACTTTAATTTAACTTACGACGGATTGGTACCGGCTAATCAGGCTATAGCGCGCTCCTTGAATGTGCCCGCCGTTAAAATGTTGTTAGACTATGGTACGGCTAAATTTCATTACCGCTTAAAGCAATTAGGTTTTAAAAATTTCACCAAGCCAACTACGCATTATGGTTTGTCGTTAATTTTAGGCGGTGGTGAAGCCACACTGTGGGATATTGCTTCTGCTTATTCTTCAATGGGAAGAGCTTTGTTGGGTTACGACGCTTCACGTAAAAAATACACCGCGGATAATTACCGCCCCTTAAATTATCTGCAGAAAGAAATTGAAAAACCAAAAATGGTGAAAGAAGATTTGCTCAATGCTTCTTCCTTATGGTACACTTTTAATGCTATGACTGAATTGATTCGTCCGCAGGATTATGTGGGCTGGATGCAATTTCTTTCCCGCAACAAAATTGCCTGGAAAACGGGAACGAGTTATGGTTTCAGAGACGCCTGGGCTGTTGGATTAAACGGAAAATACATTGTCGCGGTGTGGGTAGGTAATGCCGACGGAGAAGGAAGACCTGAACTAACGGGCACCGGCGCTGCGGCACCATTAATGTTTTCGGTATTTAATTTATTGACTGAGAAAAAATGGTTTAATAAACCGGTATCGGATATGGAAAACATTAAAGTATGTAAGGAAAGCGGATTTAAAGCTTCAGAGATTTGTCCGAACACCCAGCTTCAGCTCATGACGCTTGGTGCACAAAAAACAAAACCTTGTTCATTTCATAAGATTATTTTCACCGATGCCAGCGGAAAATACAGGGTGAACAGTGATTGTTATCCTGTCAGCGACATGAAACAAACTCCTTGGTTGATTGTAACGCCTACTCAGGAATATTTTTATAAGCAGCACAGTTTGTTTTACAAGCCCTTGCCGGATTATTTACCGGGTTGTGCTACGGATGAGCATACAAAACTTCTGGATATTGTTTACCCGAGAGAAGGATTTAAAATTTATGTACCCGTGAATGAGAAAGGAGAAAAGGAAAATTGCATATTAAAAGCCGCTCATAAAAACGCGGATGCTATTTTGTTTTGGCAATTGGATGGAACATTTTTGGGCAGCACTCAGAAGTACCATCAGATTTCAATTCTTCCTGAAATAGGTAAGCATGCTTTATTAGTAACCGATGAAAGAGGGGAGACCAGTGTTGTGAAGTTTGAAGTGATTGGAAAGTGATCTCCCGGTCACTGAGCTTATCGAAGTGTTAGGGATGATTTGTTTAATTGTTCTAATTCATGATCAATTCGGGTAATCCCATCGGACTTGAATCATAGAAGGCTAATTCTTTTATTTCAACTTTAACTTCATTGATGATTGGGAAATTACTGATGATGTCCATCACCCCTTTTTCTGACTTGGCTTCAACAAAAACCCAAAGGTTTTGGCGCTCCATATCTAAAGAATAACTGAGCACAATGCGCTGTTCTAATAAATCGTTAATCATGCTGCGTTGTTTTGGAATTAAGGCAGCTAGACGTGATGTAAAAACTTCGGGTAAAGAGATGTGAACTAAATAAGTACTTTTCATAACA
Organism: Bacteroidia bacterium; assembly: GCA_016787445.1. GTDB lineage: Bacteria > Bacteroidota > Bacteroidia > B-17B0 > Aurantibacillaceae > JAHEYG01. The sequence continues at coordinate 15,351 of JAEUTQ010000041.1, read as the reverse complement.
AATACAGAACAAATTTCGCTCAAAAAAGTTCTGTTTGGCTGTTAAAATAGATTAACGGGTTAAAATTGACTACGGAAGCTCATAAGCTCCGGCATCAGGCTGAACGGAAGTCCTGGAATTCCCCTTAATGTCTAATGGATATAATCCGGCATCAGCCGTATTCCCTAAATTAATGGCATTTGATCCTGTCTTTAACTCAAAATTGTACACGTTAGGATCGTAGAAAGGGTTTGTGCCATTTATACTGTTACCAACCGGGAAATGGGTGGTGTTAGAAACATTCGTATTCGTGCGGATGAGTGAGTTGGAAAAGACATAATTAATGGCAAAAGTATTGGTTGTAACGATGTCCAGTTCTAATTCATTACTCTGACTGCCATCAATGATACAATTTCCGAAATAACATGTGTCAAGAGGAATTTGTTGTGAACCTGCATGATTATCGACATGAAAAGCCGGGGTGCTTCTTCCGTCTTTATTCCAAAAATTAGCGAAGGTGCTATGAACGAATTTGTAATTGCCACCAGCTACAAATGCCGCTACATATTCTTTACAATTAGAAAAAACATTATTGCCGCCACTCACATTAAATGCAAGTGCATACAATCCCCATTTTTTCATGTTGTGAATTTTTGTGTTATTGATTTTTAAACGACGAGGTTCGAAGAAATTTCCAAACAAAAGTTCGGCCTGAATTCCTATAAATCCGTTTTTTATAATCGCATAATTAATTTCATTATTCACACTGCCTTCATTAATCCAGATGCGATCCCATTGTCCGGGTATGTCTTGCATATAAGGTTCTAATCGGTCGCCCTGAAATACAACTTCATTATTTAATGTACCGTTAACTTTAAGCGTGCCATATCTGTAAACCCACATACCCGCGTTTTGATGAAAGTGCACTTTTGTTCCTTGCTGAATGATTAATTGTTGAGTAGAATCTACCACTAACCAGCCATAAATCACATGCGGTTTATCATTTGGCCAGGTTACCGTTGTGTTGGTGATTGAAGCGCCGGTTGTTGGATGGTCGGCAATGGTACTGTAAGGTAAATACCCTCCACTTGAAAATTTGATGGCATTTTTTGGTTTATGATAATACGCGTCTTGTCCCCACGCTTCTAACTGAACTTCCTGATTATTGTTGTTGACGCTAAATTGTATCGCATCACTGATAATTAAAGGACTGTTAACGTTGGTAGGATTGACAAACACCTGCACGAAAATGTAAATACTGTCTTTTGCCGGTATGTCGATGTTACTGAACGATTTTCCGGGAGAACCATCTACATTAAGTATAAAAGGAGATGAAGTGCCTCCCTTAAGATTGATAGAGCTGATACGTATAGGTTGATTATGCGGATTTCTAACTCTGAAATTACGAGTAGTTGAACCGGATTGAGTGAATACAGTATCGAACAAAACGGAGTCTTGTGAGAATTCCACCTTTGCGTTTTCGTCGTCGATTAATTTGTTCTTTTTACAGGCAGTAGTTCCTAGTAAAATAAAAGCGAGTACACTTAATATGAATATGAATTGTTTCACGAAATCAAATTTAAGCATAATAACGTAAAATCTGTAGGTTTAGTATGTTTGAGAGGAGAATAACATACTGTCTTTTTAGAAATAATAAAGAATTATCCGTCCTTCAATGACGCAGTTAGTATCGTTTTATGCTTTTGTTAGATTGCTAATTTAGTAGGATGAATTAAGGCGCTGAGCGGAATAACCTACACTAACTATAATGATTTGGTGTGTATAGAGAAAGAATTGATGCACATCCTATTTTGATTCAATGTTTTTATATTGAATCAGTCGGCTTAATTGCTTCTGTTATCGTTTATGAATTATTCACTTATTTATGCTTACTCCGTTTTATACCCCCGTAGTTCAGTATTAGGTAAGGTTGTTTTCGGCGCCGGTATTTATTGTAGGACTTTGCAGATTAATCAAGTTTAAGGATAATTGGAATGTGCCTACAATAGGTTTTTGTGGTTTTATTATTTCAGTCGTGTAATAAAGTAAGAGATTTTTTTATAGTCTTTAGTTGAGAGTCTATAGGCAACAGACTCTCAACCAAAGATGTTTCTATAACCCAAATCCATAAGAAGCAATCATGCCATTAGGGTAGATGCCTTCCACTAATACACTTCCGCTTTTTCCTTCAAGCATTTTTTGAATGTCAGCTGTTGTGTATACTTTTTTCTTGTTAATGGAGGTGATAATAAATCCTTCTTTCATTCCCACACCGGCTAACTTGCCTCCTGTTAATTTGGCAATCTTCACACCGTTTTCTAATCTGAATTTTGCAAGATACTCTTTGTCTACTTCTTCGAAAGTAGCTCCCAAGCTATTTACGCTAGTTAAAACAGGCTCCGCTTTTTTAATCACTTCTGTGCTGTTTTTTATATTGGTTAAAGTAACCGGAATGCTTATTTCTTTATTCTCTCTCATAACTGTAACATTTACTTTATTACCAGGACGGTATTTACTGATTTGTTCTTGTAATTCGGATACGCTATTTACTTTGTTGTTCTCAACGCTGGTGATAACATCACCAATCTTAATACCTGCATTTTCAGCCGCACCATTAGAGGTAAGTCCATTAATGTAGGCACCTTTTAACTGCTTTAGATTTTTTTGCTCTGCAAATTTCGAATCAATGTCATTAATGCTAACACCAATATAGGCACGTTGTACTGTTCCATATTCAATCAAATCAGAAACCACTTTTTTTACAATGTTAACCGGAATAGCAAAAGCATAACCTTGGTAAGCACCATTGCTCGACATAATAGCGGTATTTATTCCTACTAATTCTCCATCCGTATTTACCAATGCTCCGCCACTGTTGCCTGGATTAATAGCCGCATCAGTTTGAATAAACGACTCAATAGGGAATTGTCCGCTGCCGCGATTACCTTCAATGATATTGCCGCGTCCTTTAGCGCTGATAATTCCGGCTGTAACTGTTGAATTTAAATTAAAAGGATTTCCAACTGCTAAAACCCATTCCCCAATTTTAATATTATCACTGTTCCCATAACCAATGAATGGCAGATTTTTCTCTTTTATTTTAAGAAGTGCGAGGTCTGTGCTTGGGTCGGTACCAATTACCTCGGCTTTGTAATTACGTTTATCATTTAACATCACATCAATTTCATCGGCCCCGTTTACCACGTGGTTATTGGTAACAACGTAACCGTCTTCCGACAATATTACTCCGGATCCGCTTCCTTCCTGTACATACGGTTGTCCGCCACTATGGCCATAAAAGAATTGTTCAAAGGGATTGTAGCTTAAATTGTTATTACGGGCCGTGGTAGTCTTGATGTGAACCACGGTATTTAAAGATTTTTCGGCGGCTAAAACAAAGTCAGGATTGTTGCTCATCAGACTGCCGGTATAAGAGGTTAGCTTAACCGGTGAGTTGGATGCAGCCTGTGCCGTGAGATTATGTTTAGCGGTTTTTTCAGTAATCAAGTAAACACTTCCTAAGGCTATAAAACCACCAAAAGTGGCAGCGATAACGGTTGAAACTAAGCTTTTCATAACAAATAAATTTTTAGTGAATTTACGTTTATAACGCAAAATTAATTCCAATATTCAGGCTGTCAGTTTCTTTTAACAATACTTAACGCCGCCATCTAAAAAATCACTATATTTACATTGCTAAAAAATGCAAATCAAGCGTAAAATACCGGCCTTTGTTTTTGGAGTCTCCATTGGTTTAATTATTGGCATCGGTTTTTTCATTTTTAAGCTCGATGACTACTTTAATAAAATTAAATCGGCAGCTACCAATCAAATCAAAATTATTGAAAAGCCTGTAAAGCAGGATGACGATCAAGAAAAGCAGGAAGACGAAAAGCAACGTTTTAAAATCAACACCAAAGTTTCTCCTTATACAAATTATAAAGAAGTAGACAGCTTATTAAAGGAGAATGATAATATCAATATCGCTACTGAAGAATTAATCTCGGTAAAAAGTATAAAGTTGATTGATTTGGATGTGATGCAAAAAGATACTTTAGCGGCTAATTTAGCCGGTGTGAATACCAATGATCCTGTCAACGTGTTTTTTGTAGAATTTAGAAAAACACCACTTAACTCAAAGGGGTACCGCATGACTAAAAACAGAATCATGCTTTATGGCTTTTCTGATTTTTCTTCCTTTAATTTATACAAAGTAGATAATGTTTATTATTTGAAGAGTGAAGAACAGGTGTATCGTGTAGCTATTAATCCTGATTTCATGCCAATGGAAAGAGTTAATAATTCTGATTTGTTAGCAAAGATTAATTAATGCAATTGCAGTTTTATAAATATCAAGGTACCGGCAACGATTTTATATTGATAGATAATCGTAAAAACGAAATTCAATTAAATTCAGAGCAGGTAAAATGGTTATGCGACCGTCGCTTTGGTATTGGTGCAGATGGATTAATGCTTCTGGAATTGGAACCAGGCGCCGATTTTAAAATGGTATATTTTAACAGTGATGGTAACCAAAGTTCCATGTGTGGCAATGGCGGAAGATGCATTACCGCTTTTGCAAAAAAGATGGGGCTTATCAACGATAGAACTAAGTTCATAGCTATTGATGGCGTGCATGAGGCTGTAATTCATGAAGGATTTGTTTCTTTAAAGATGAACGATGTGAAGAGTATTGAGAATAATGGCGATCATTATTTCCTGAACACAGGTTCTCCGCATTACGTGAAATTTGTTGACGATGTAAATTCGTACAATGTATTTGAAGAAGGAAAAAAAATCCGCAATAATGAACGTTTTGCTGAAGAAGGCACTAATGTGAACTTTATTGAGAAAAAAGAGGATTCTGTTTTTGTTCGGACTTACGAACGAGGTGTGGAGGATGAAACTTTATCCTGCGGTACAGGCGTAACTGCATCCGCACTGGTTGCAGCCATCAGCGGTGCTTCTACCGGGAAAAACTACTGCAAAATCTCAACTTTAGGTGGCGACCTTCGTGTAAAATTCGATAAGGTTTTAGAAACTAATTTTTATAACATTTGGTTGGAAGGTCCGGCCGAATTTGTTTTTGAAGGTCGTATTGAAGTTAAAGAATAATACATTCTTGATCGCTACTTCCAAATATCAGTATGCTTACGAAGCATTAAATAACCCCGACGAACTATTAAAGGGAACATGGTTGGTTTTGTTGCACGCCGGAAGAATCCCTGCTCATATCGGTTTAATGATTAATGGAAATTATAATTCATTAACCATAAAGGAACGTGAATTAAACATCAAAGCCGAGTTGATATTAAAAACGATAAAACAACGCTCTGTTGAGGCCGTATTTTTTAAAATTATTAAGCACCCAGTATTTAGCGAGGATTACCAGTTGCAAATATTTCAGGAACAGATGCAGCAATATACCTCTGTAAAAGCTAATGAAGCAACTTGTCTGAGTCCTATCAAGCAATTTTTTGAAGAGTTTTATGCTATTAAAGTGAATAAGGAACGTTTGTTGTTTGATTTTCTGGAAGACCTTAATGATAATGATTACATTGTGGATTGTAAGGCAATCAACGTGATTAATGAGACTTCTGATAAAGTATTCACCTTTCCTACATATACAGCCGAGCAATTAAATAAGCGAATAACCGAAGAACGGGAAATTTATACCAAAGACTAATGTTTATCAAAGGAGAAAATATTTATTTAAGGGCTTTAGAGCCATCAGACGTTGATGTGCTTTATAAATGGGAGAACAACCGCGAAATTTGGCAGGTGAGCAATACGCAAACTCCGTTTAGTCGTTATGTGCTCGAGCAATTTTTAGTGAATGCACATGAAGATATTTATACAAATAAACAATTGCGCTTGATTATTTCACAACATGGAAATGATGCGGCAGTAGGAGCTATCGACTTATTTGATTTTGATCCGTATCATTTGCGTGCCGGTATTGGCATTTTAATCAGCGAAGAATACAGAAATAAAGGCTATGCCTATGAAGCCTTGTTACTTTTAAAAGATTATGCCTTTAATACTTTATTACTGAAACAACTCTATGCAAACGTAACAGTAACTGCTCCTGCCAGCTTACAATTATTTGAAAAATCAGGTTTTGAGAAAATCGGATTGAAGAAGCAATGGAACCGTGTTTCCGCCAATGAATTTAGCGACGAGTGGTTGTTACAGTTGATTAATCAGTAATGCGCTTTCTAAAGTTCATACTTCCTTTAGTAATTTTGATAATTCTCCTTAATTATCAGTGTAAAGAGCCGTCCGGTTCAAAAGAATCACAAACTAAAACAAAGGATACACTGGTTTATTTAAACCATAGCGATACTGCTCATTATGTTGGGATAAATACATGTAAACTTTGTCACCAGGATATTTACAACAGCTTTATTAAAACGGGGATGGGACAATCCTTCGCTCGCGCGACAAAAGAAAAATCAGCCGCAGATTTTAGTCACCCCGCCATTTATGATAAGTATACGGATTTACACTATACTGCATTTTGGAAAAATGACAGTTTGTTTTTTAGTGAATATAAGATAGAGAAAGGTGATACTATATTCCAAAGAACCGAGCAGGTAAATTATATTATTGGTTCAGGTCAACACACTAACTCTCATTTACAAAGTGTAAACGGTTATATGAATCAAATGCCTATGACTTTTTATACGCAAAAGAAGAAATGGGATTTACCTCCGGGATTTGAGGATGGTCATAATACAAGGTTTACACGTAAAATCGGATTGGAATGCATGAGTTGTCATAACGCATTTCCGGAATTTGAATTGGGTTCTGAAAATAAGTTTAATTCAGTACCGGAAGGAATAAACTGCGAGCGTTGTCATGGTCCTGGTAGTATTCACGTTGCGCAACGACAAAGCGGAAGTAAAGTAGATACTTCAAAATATATTGATTACAGTATTGTCAATCCATCAAAGCTTTCCATCGATCGGCAATTCGATGTGTGTATGCGTTGCCATCTTCAGGGAAACGCCGTGTTGAAGGAAGGAAAATCGTTTTACGACTTTAAGCCCGGTATGAAATTAAGTGATTTCATGACGGTTTTTTTACCCAAGTATAAAAATGCTGATGATGAATTCATCATGGCCTCTCATGCTGATAGATTAAAACAAAGCCAGTGTTTCATTCAGTCTTACGAAAAATCAAAGGATATTAAATCCTTAAAGCCGTACAAAGATGCATTAACCTGTGTGACCTGTCATAATCCACATGTAAGTGTAAAAGAAACGGGCAAAGAACTATTTAATACAGCTTGCAGAAATTGTCATGGTTCAGACAAAAAATCCACATTAGAATGTAGTGAAAAGACTGTAGTTAAGGCACCACAAAAAGCCAACTGTGTAAATTGTCACATGCCTTCATCAGGCTCCATTGATATTCCGCATGTAACCGTTCATGATCATTACATCCGTAAACCAATAACTAAAAAGGAAAAAGAAAAAATAAAAGAATTCATTGGTTTATTTGCTATCAACGAAAAAAATCCGGATGCCTTAACGCGTGCAAGAGCCTACATCAACCAGTTCGATAAATTTGAAGCCAAGCCGGAATATTTGGATTCTGCTGCAGCTATATTAAAAGATGGAACTAAGGATGAGATTTTAATGAACTTGCACGCTTTATTGCAATTACGTTTCTCGCAACAAGACTTCAATAAAATAATCAGCTATGTGACGAAAATAGGCGAGAAGGAGCTTGTTGAAAGAATCAGCAAGAAATCCTATGATAATATACACGCGTGGAGTGCCTACCATATCGCGGAAGCGTATTATAATACAGGCGCAATGGATAAGTCAGTCCTTTGGTTTAAGAAAGCCTGTGAATTAGCGCCCTATAATCTTGAATTCAGAAATAAATTAGGCTCGGCCTATATGAATACTAAGAATATTAATGCTGCAAGAGAAGAATTTAAATATATAGTTACGCAACATCCAAAAAACATTTCCGGTTTCACAAATCTTGGTTTTTTAGAATTAACGCAAAATGAAGTAAAATCCGCAGTAGAGTATTACAATAAAGGTCTTGCACTTGATTTGGATTATGAACCTTTATTGTTTAATGTGGCAGGATTAAAACTGTATCTAAAAGATAAAAAGGGAGCAATCGAAATTGTAGAGCGCATTTTAAAGCGTAATCCGGATAACCAAAAGGCACAGCAAATTTTGGCCAAATTAAAAAGCATGTCTTAGAATAATCTTTTTATTTTTGTAACCATATGGCCTTCGGTAGAAAACTAATTTCAAAATTAATCGTGTTACTTGTTTTGGCAGGTGTTGGTTTTGGCAGCTATTGGGCTTATATTAATTTGTATAAGCCGAATGTGAATACGGAGGGGAAAAACTACAAGTATATTTTTATTCCCAAAGAAGCCGATTACCAATTGTTATTGGAGATTTTATACAATGAAAATATTATTGAGAATCATACGTCGTTTGAGTTTATGGCTAAGCGAATGGAGTTGGATAAAAATGTACATCCCGGTAAATTTAAAGTCACAAATGGTATGAATAATCGTCAGATTATTCTCATGTTAAAGAACAACCGTCAGGAAAAAATAAAATTAACTTTCAATTCTCAGATTCATAATCTGGATGAGTTTGCAGAATACCTGGATAATAAACTCGAATTAAGTTATGATGAAGTAGAAGACTTTTTACACGATGATACACGTTTAGAAAAGGAATTTGGCATGGATCCGGATAATGTGATGGCACTTATATTAAACAATGTGTATGAAGTAAGTTGGGCTGTTACTGTTGACGAATTATTTACTGAAATAAAGGAGCATTTTGACTCAGTTTTCACGAAAGCGCGCAAGGAAAGAGCCGCTAAAATCGGATTTACCTTACCGGAGATTGTAACGATTGCTTCTATAGTTCAAAGCGAAAGTGGCATTTACAGCGAACAGCAAAAGATTGCAGGCGTTTACATCAATCGTGTAAAAAAGGATATGCTTTTACAAGCCGATCCAACATTAAAATTTGCCAATAAAAATTTTGAGGTGCAACGTGTAACGAATGCCGATAAGGAAATTGACTCTCCATATAACACCTATAAGTATAAAGGTTTACCTCCCGGACCAATTTGTTTGGTAAATACTCAATCGATAGATGCCGTTTTAAATTACACTAAGCATAACTTTATTTTCTTCTGTGCTCGTCCTGATTTTAGCGGATACAGCGATTTTGCCGCTACCTACGAACAGCATCAACGTAACGCGGATGCGTATCAGAAAGCCTTGAATAAGAAGGGAATAATGCGTTAATCCCTCTTTAATTATTCCAATTAGAGGCTATTTATTATCTTTAGACTTCTGATTTTCATTATGACAAAAATTAAGTTTGGAACCGACGGCTGGAGAGCCATTATCGCAAAAGATTTTACGGAAGAAAATGTAGCGCGTGTAACTGAAGCAACGGCTAATTGGTTATTAAAAAATTTCGAGAAGCCAAGTATTGTTGTGGGACATGATTGCCGTTTCGCCGGAGAATTATTTGCTGAAACTGTTGCTAAAGTTTGTATCGCTAAAAACATTAAGGTTTATTTAGCGAAGGATTTCGTAAGTACACCAATGGTTTCTTTGGGAGCACTCAAATTAAAAGCTTCTTTAGGAGTTATTATTACTGCAAGCCACAATCCGCCTTCCTATAATGGATTTAAGCTAAAAGGTCATTATGGCGGACCATTAGTGCCGGAAAAAATACAAGAAGTAGAAGATATAATTCCTGATAAATGCACTATCAATTACAATGCAGTTGATTTAAATGATGCAAAATCTAAAGGCTTATTAGAAATTGCTCCGCTGGAAGATATGTATTTAAAACATGTGGAAGAGCATTTCGATATTAAAGCCATCAAGAATTCGAATTTGAAATTGGCTTATGACAGTATGTATGGAGCCGGTCAGCGCATCATGAAGCGTTTGTTTCCGGATATTGTGCATTTACATAATGATAATAATCCCGGTTTTCACGGACAAGCACCGGAACCGATTCATAAAAATTTATTAGAGTTTAGTGAATTAATAAAGAAGGACGGCAAAATTAATTGTGGTTTATGTACCGATGGTGATGCCGACCGGATTGGATTATACGACAGCAAGGGAAACTTTGTGGACTCTCACCACATCATTTTATTATTGATTAAATATTTAGTGGAGGAGAAAAAGTACAACGGAAAATTGATTTGTGCATTCTCTGTAACTCCGCGCGTGAAGAAATTAGCGGAAGCCTATAAATTACCTTTAACCATTACACAAATTGGATTTAAATACATTGCCGGTTATATGGTAACGGAAGACGTTTTGTTAGGAGGAGAAGAGAGTGGAGGAATTGCCATTAAAGGACACATTCCGGAGCGTGATGGGATTTGGATGGGTTTAACCATTTGGGAATACATGGCCAAGAGTGGTAAAACATTAGAACAGCTAATCGACGACTTATATAAGTTAACCGGTCGTTTTGTGTATGAGCGTAACGATTTGCATTTGGATGAAGCGGTTAAACAAAGAATCATTAAAGAGTGTAAGGAAGATAAATACAAAAGCTTCGGCTCTTATAAGGTTGAAAAACTGGAAACCATCGATGGTTGGAAGTATTATTTTGAAAACGATCAATGGATGATGATTCGTGCCAGCGGAACTGAACCTGTTCTTAGAATCTATGCTGAAAGTGATACGATTGAAAACACGCGTAAAATCCTGAAGGCAACTCAGGATACTTTATTAGGTTAATCACTTTACAGTGTTTATAATTTTAAAAGGGCCCTGTGCCCTTTTTTTGTGCTTTTCCTAATTTTATATGGTGCAAACAACCGTACTCATATATTCTGAGAAGAGTAGTCCGCGTTTAAAATTTATCCTCAATATTTTAATGAAGGATTATTTGGGATTGGATTATTCCATCACGCAAAACCCGGTATTGTTTGAACAACATAATTCGGTAAAGATTAATTACTCTTCACAGAAGTTTGTAAAAGAAAGTATTAAAATAATTCCATCCGGTTTATTATTTGAGTACGGGGTAAAAGATCATCACATCGAAGTTCATAATCACGAAGTATATAAACGGATTTTTTTTAAAAATTCAGGCCAAATACCGTTTGATATTTTATCAGCAGCCTTTTGGTTGTTGAGCCGATATGAGGAGTATTTACCTTTTAAACAAGACAAATACAATCGTTTCGATGTGAAAAGCAGTTTGGCGTTTCAATATGATTTCATTCAGTTTCCATTGGTAAACGAATGGTTTGCGCAAATAAAAAACTTAATCTCTCAAAATTATCCGGGAATAGAATTCAAGCAGCATCATTTTAGTTTTTTATCTACAGTTGATATCGATAACGCATATAAGTTTAAGTTCAAAGGTATCATGCGCTCATTGGGAGGTTTTTTGAAAAGTCTTTCCAAATTTAGTTTCAGTGAAATTTTAGAACGTTCTAAAGTGGTGATGAATAAAATGGTTGATCCGTTTGATTCCTATTCTTTTTTACTGGAAGTACAGAAAAAGTATAATATAAAAGTGATGTACTTTTTTTTGTTGGGTGATTATGGTGTGAACGATAAAAATCATCCTGCTAACAATAAGGATTTTCAGGTATTGATAAAGCATTTGGCAGATTATGCTAAGATTGGTATTCATCCGTCGTATCGTTCCAATAATAATTTAAATCAGTTGAAAATTGAAATAAACAGATTGGCGAATATTACGCATAGAGACATTAAAAACAGCCGGCAACATTTTTCAATGATTTCTTTTCCTGAAACCTATCAGGCTTTATTGCAAGCCGGCATAGCAAATGATTATTCGATGGGTTATGGAAATTACAATGGTTTCAGAGCCTCCTATTGTATGCCGTATGTTTGGTATGATTTGGATTCGGAAGAAGAAACGAATCTTACCATTCATCCATTCTGCATCGTTGAAACAACGCTTAAATTCACCAATAAAGCCGATGTGAGTACTGCCATGAATTATGTAAAACCAATTATTGATGAAGTAAAGAAACATCAGGGTGAATTAGTCACCATTATACATAATGATACAATGGGAAGTGTTGATGAATGGAAGGGATGGACAACAGTTTATGAAGATATTATTAAAATGGCTTTAAAAAATTAATTGACTTGAACCCACTGCAAAATACAATTCATAAAGAGCAGATTGTTTACGAAGACAATCACATCCTTATTATAAATAAATTACCCGGAGAAATTGTACAGGGCGATAAAACCGGTGATATGCCGCTTAGCGAGAAGTTGAAGAACTATATCAAGGAAAGAGACAACAAACCCGGAAATGTTTTTATGGGCGTCATCCATCGTTTGGATAGACCGGTATCAGGATTAGTCATTTTTGCTAAAACGAGCAAGGGACTTTCGCGCTTTAATGAAATGATACGCGAAAAGGATTTACAAAAAACGTATTGGGCGGTGGTAAAGAACAAGCCTGCAAAAACCGAGGATCATTTGATTCATTATTTATTGAAGAATGAAAAGCTTAATAAATCCAAAGCGCATGAAAAACCGGTGAAAGATGGATTGAAGTCGGAGTTAATTTATAAGTACATTAAATCGAGCGATACCTATCATTTGTTGGAGATAAAATTATTGACAGGAAGACATCATCAAATCCGTGCGCAATTATCTGCCATTGGTTGTCCGATTAAAGGTGACTTAAAATATGGTTTCGATAGAACCAATAAAGATGGGTCGATACATTTGCATGCCTATCAGCTGCAATTCATGCATCCTGTAAAAAAGGAAGAGGTGATTGTGAAAGCCGCACCGTTAATGAACGATCCGGTATGGAATTATTTCAAATAAGTGTCGATAGACTCGATATCTTCAACCGGAATGTATTGTATTAATTGACTAGCCTTTTCGTTGTCGAGAAAAAGCGATTCATCTCCGGCAATAAATAAAATGGTTCCGTTTAATTCAGAATTTATAATAGAACCGAATTTTTTGGTTCCGTTTTTCAATAACACTATCGCTTGCGTTGTATTCATATCTGTTCTTTTATATACTATACGCAAACCTAATGCCAAAAGTTGGGTAAGGTGTTAAGGAATGATTAAGGGAGGGTTAAAAGTGAGGGAAGGGTCAACTAAAAAGCCCTGAAGTGTTTAAACCTCAGGGCTTTTAAATAATAAAAACTAAAACTAACCTAAGTACTGTTGTAGCAATTTGCTACGGGAGCTATGGCGTAAACGACGGATGGCTTTTTCTTTGATTTGACGTACGCGTTCGCGGGTTAAATCAAATTTATCACCAATTTCTTCCAATGTTAAGCCATGGTTCATTCCTATTCCGAAAAACAACTTCACCACATCGCGTTCTCTTTCGGTTAAGGTTGATAATGCACGGTCGATTTCTTTTGATAATGACTCATTAATTAAACCGTTATCCGCTTTTGGCGAATCATGATTAATTAATACATCTAATAAAGAGCTTTCTTCCCCGTTAGCGAAAGGCGCGTCCATACTTACATGGCGACCGCTCACTTTCATGGTATCAGCAACTTTGTCGATTGGTAAATCTAAAATCTCAGCTAATTCTTCCGCACTTGGTTCACGTTCAAATTCCTGTTCTAATTTAGAGTAAGCCTTATTGATTTTGTTTAACGAACCTACCTGATTTAAAGGTAAACGTACAATACGCGATTGTTCGGCCAAAGCCTGAAGGATACTCTGACGAATCCACCATACAGCGTAAGAAATAAATTTAAAACCGCGGGTTTCGTCAAATCGCTTAGCGGCTTTAATTAAACCTAAATTACCTTCATTGATAAGGTCGGGTAGGCTTAACCCTTGATTTTGGTATTGTTTTGCTACGGAAACAACGAAACGTAAGTTTGCTCTCGTCAACTTTTCAAGTGCTCTCTGGTCGCCTTCTTTGATTTTTTTTGCCAAATGAACTTCTTCCTCTGCGGTAATGAGTTCTTCGCGGCCTATTTCCTGAAGGTATTTGTCTAAAGAGGCACTTTCACGGTTGGTGATTGATTTGGTAATTTTGAGCTGTCTCATCTAATAAAAATAAAAACGTTGGTTTCTCTAATAAACGTGCAAAGATACTAAAAATTACAAGGCTTTTTGATATTTTAACGAATTAAAATGTGATTAAGCTTAGTAATCGACAATAAATGTATTTTGAACGTTGAGTATATAACAAACTGGTCATCAGTTTGTTTATTTGAATCTAAAATTTTCCTAAAATTTCTTTGATTTCTTCGTAATGTAACTTTTTCTCAACAAATTCTTCCTGCTTCTTGTTTTGTTTGGTGACATAGGTGGCAGGAATAGCGCCGCTCCACTTTGGATTTACTTTATTAATAAAACTATTACCGTCTATTTCATCTAACAATACGCACTCGGTTTTGTAATTGTTTTTTTGCAAGAACGGAAGCACTTTGTCTGACAGGTTTTCTTTAAAATCCATACTCACCAATAGCACTTTCACCTTCGTGTTTTTAGTTTCTAAACCTAATTTCTCAAAGTCAGGTAATTCCTGAACACAAGGCTTGCACCAGGTGGCCCAAAAATTAATTACATAAATCGTATCACTACTGTTGTGAATCCGTTTTAGTAAATCATCAATTTTGTAAACAGAAGGTTTGTTTTGCGCAGTGGCAAATCCAACAAAGAGTAATCCAAAGACTGTTAGTTTAATTTTTTGCTTTGAAATCATACTCTTGTAATAATAATTTAATATCAGTAATCAAATTGTTTACATCAGTGCTGTCGGTTCCGTCATAAAAACCTCTGATGTGTCTTTCTTTATCAATCAAAGCAAAGTTTTGTGTATGGATGAAATCTTCTGCACCACCGTCGCCTTCTTCCGCATTTAATAAATAGCCTTTACGCGCTACTTCATATAAATGTTTTTTTTCTCCTGTCACAAACATCCACTTAGTATCTTTTACGCCATGTAATTTAGCATAACTCAACAATTGTGCCACCGAATCGGTTTCAGGATCTACCGTATGTGAAAGTATCATAAAATCACCACGATTATGAAACTCTTTGTAAACGCGTTCTAAACTGGTACTCATCACCGGACAAATTGATTGGCAGGTAGTGAAAAAGTAATCCGTTACATACACTTTTCCTTTTACATCGGCTTCCGTAATTTTTTGATTGTATTGATTGATGAAAAAGAAGGGAGGTATGGTATGGTACGTTGTATCATTAATTTTTAACGCCCGTTTTGGTCCGTAAAAAGGTAATGAACGCAGCGGTTTGTTCTGGTTTTTATTGTAAAAAAACCAAACCACCAATAATAACGGAACTACTAATAATAGTAAATAAGAAAGTTTAACTTTGGACATAATTCAC
>JAEUTQ010000030.1 GCA_016787445.1 Bacteroidia bacterium | reverse complement strand
TTTAGCACAGCTCGGCGGAAAAATTATTTGTCAGAAGGATAGTTTTTTATGCGCGGCAAAAGGCGTAGATATCGGAATTGAATTTCAAAAGAAATTAGGAACCGGTTTGTTTGGTGGTGAAGGATTCATCATGCAAAAATTAGAAGGTGATGGAATGGCTTTCGTTCATAGTGGCGGCTACATTATAGAGAAAGACTTGCAGCCCGGCGAATTAATAAAGGTAGACACAGGATGTTTAGTTGCATTTACTCAAACTGTCGATTACGATATTCAATTTGTGAAAGGGGTGAAGAACGTTATATTCGGTGGTGAAGGTTTGTTTTATGCAACGCTTCGTGGTCCGGGTAAGGTATGGCTTCAGTCATTACCAATTAGTCGTTTAGCAGGTAGAATTTTGTCTTACGGCGGTGGTATGGGAAGAAAACGTGAAGAAGGAAGTATCCTGGGCGGATTAGGGAATTTATTAGACGGAGATGGAATTTAATTATTTCGGGTTTGAAGTTTCTGGTTTCTTAACCATGAACTTTAAATCGGACTGAAATCAACTAGAAATTAAAAACAAGAAACTTGAAATAGAACATGGCAAAACAAGCAGGAAGTTATAACGAAGATAGTATTAAGTCGCTCGACTGGAAAGAACACATTCGTATGCGTCCCGGTATGTACATCGGGAAGTTAGGAGATGGTTCAGCTTTTGACGATGGAATTTATGTTCTTATTAAAGAGGTAATGGATAACTCCATCGATGAATTTATGATGGGAGCCGGAAAGAAAATTGAGGTAAATGTGAAGGAAGGTATTGTTTCTATCCGAGATTATGGTCGTGGAATTCCATTGGGAAAAGTAGTGGATGTAGTTTCCAAAATCAACACCGGAGGTAAATACGATAGCGAAGCATTTAAGAAATCAATCGGATTAAATGGAGTAGGTACAAAAGCGGTGAACGCTTTATCAACTTCTTTCAAGGTGACTTCTTACCGTGACGGACAATGTAAAACTGTTGAGTTTACTCGCGGTGAAATAATTAAAGAACACAAACTTTCTAAGTCTGATGAACCGAATGGAACTTATGTAGAATTCAGACCTGATGATACCATCTTTAAAAAATACCATTTCGTGCACGAGTATATCGATCGTATGATTTGGAATTACGCGTTCTTAAATACAGGATTAACGCTTTATTTTAACGGTGCCGAATACAAATCAGAAAACGGTTTAAAAGATTTATTAGAGAAAAATATTTCCGGGGAAATTTTATATCCTATTATTCACTTAAAGGGTGAGGATATTGAAATTGCCATGACGCATAGTAACGAGCATTTCTCAGAGGAATATTACAGTTATGTGAATGGTCAGTATACAACGCAAGGTGGTACGCATCAAGCGGCTTATCGCGAAGCGGTAGTAAAAACCATTCGTGAATTCTTTAAGAAGGATTTTGATCCAACGGATGTTCGTAAATCTATCATCGCTGCTATTTCAGTAAAAGTTCAGGAGCCTGTATTCGAATCGCAAACTAAAACTAAATTGGGTTCACAGGAAATTGCACCGGGCGGACAATCGATGCGTTCGTTTGTTGGCGATTTTATCAAGCAACAATTAGATAATTACTTGCATAAGAATCCTGAAACCGCACGAGCTATAGAGGCAAAAATTTTGGCGAACGAGCGTGAACGTAAGGAACTTTCGGGAATTCAAAAATTAGCACGTGAGCGCGCTAAGAAATCAAGCTTGCATAACAAAAAATTACGCGACTGTCGTATACATTTGGATGATATTAAAAATCCTCGTGCACACGAAACCACTATTTTCATTTGTGAGGGAGATTCAGCGAGCGGTTCTATTACAAAAACCCGTGATGTAAATACACAAGCGGTATTTAGTTTAAAGGGTAAGCCTTTAAATTGTTTTGGCTTGGGCAAGAAAGTAGTTTACGAGAATGAAGAATTTAACTTACTTCAGGCCGCTTTAAATATTGAAGAAGGATTGGATGATTTGCGTTACAACAATGTCGTTATTGCAACCGATGCCGATGTGGATGGTATGCACATTCGCTTATTGCTTTTAACATTCTTCTTGCAATTCTTTCCTGATCTTGTAAAAAACGGTCACGTTTATATTTTACAAACTCCATTGTTCCGGGTACGTAATAAAAAAGAAACTGCTTATTGCTATAGTGATGAAGAGCGTAAAGCGGCCATTGCTAAACTCGGACCAAAACCTGAGATCACCCGATTTAAAGGTTTGGGAGAAATTTCTCCGGACGAATTCAAGCATTTTATCGGAAAAGATATTCGTTTGGAACCGGTGTTGTTAGATCAACAAGCTTCCATTCAGCAATTATTAAATTATTATATGGGTAAAAATACCCAGGAGCGTCAGGAATTCATTATTGAAAACTTACGCGTTGAATTGGATGTTGAAGAAGAGCTAGTGAAATAAGTAAAAGAACTTTAGGATAATTATGGCAAAGAAAAAAGATAATAAGGATAAAGAAAAAGAGAATAACGAACTGCCCTTGATGCCTATTCCCGGTGCTGAGCCAATCGATACGCACAATAATGTGGATAGCATTAGACACGTATCGGGAATGTTTAAGAACTGGTTCATCGACTATGCTTCCTATGTAATTCTGGAACGTGCTGTACCCGCCATTGAGGATGGACTAAAACCGGTACAACGCCGTATCTTACATAGCATGTGGGAACTGGAAGATGGTCGCTACAATAAGGTAGCGAATCTTATTGGCAACACCATGAAGTATCACCCGCATGGTGATGCAAGTATTGGTGATGCTTTGGTAACCATGGGACAAAAAGATTTATTAATCGATTGTCAGGGTAACTGGGGAAATATTCTAACGGGCGACAGTGCTGCGGCACCTCGTTATATTGAAGCACGTTTGTCTAAATTTGGATTGGAAGTACTTTTCAATCCGAAAACAACCAATTGGGGATTAAGCTATGATGGCCGTAATAAAGAGCCTATTAACTTACCTGTAAAATTCCCATTGTTATTAGCGCATGGTGTTGAAGGTATAGCGGTTGGATTGGCGTGTAAGATTTTACCACACAACTTTATTGAGTTGATTGACGCCTCCATCATGGTGTTAAAGGGTAAGAAGCCACATTTGTATCCGGATTTTCAAACAGGCGGTATTGCCGACTTTAGTGAATACAATGATGGTTTACGCGGAGGAAAGATTAAAATTCGTGCGCGCATAAAGGAAGTTAATTCGAAAACTTTAGCGATCACTGAAATTCCTTTCGGAACAACAACCGGATCTTTAATTGATTCAATTTTAGCGGCTAACGATAAAGGGAAAATTAAGATTAAGAAAGTGGAAGATAATACGGCGGAAGAGGTTGAAATCTTAATTCATTTACAACCGGGTATTTCTCCTGATAAAACAATAGATGCTTTATATGCGTTCACGAATTGTGAGATGAGTATTTCTCCGAACGCCTGTATCATCGAAAACGAAACACCGAAGTTTATTGGTGTTACGGAAATTCTTAAAGCAAGTACATTAGCAACAGTTGAGTTACTGAAACGTGAATTGGAAATTGAAAAGCATGAGCTGGAAGAAAAATGGCATTTCTCTTCATTGGAGAAAATCTTCATCAAGGAAGAAATGTACATCGATTTCAAGAAGTACTCGAATAAAGAATCTTTATACGAATACTTACATGGTTGCTTTAAGCCACATCGCAAAAAATTATTACGCGAGATTAATGATGATGATTTACATAAACTGACTCAAATTCCGATGATTCGTATCACACGTTTTGATACCATTAAGGCGGAAGAGTTTATGAAAGATTTAGAGGCAAAAATCGCTCAGGTGAAACATCATTTAGCGAATTTGACGGATTACGCTATCGAATACTTCAAAAACCTTAAAGTTAAATACGGTAAAGGAAAAGAACGCAGAACGGAATCTAAGCAATTAGAAACCATTGTGGCCACTCAGGTTATTATGGCTACAGAGAAGCTGTATGTAAACCGTGAGGAAGGTTTCGTTGGTACAAGTTTAAGAAAAGACGAATTCGTTTGCGATTGCTCTGTCCTGGATGAAATCATTGCCTTCTCAGCAGAGGGTAAGATGAAAGTATTTAAAGTAGCCGACAAAGTGTTTGTTGGAAAGGATATTCTTCATGTGGCCATATTTAAACGTGATGACGAAAGAACCACGTATAATATGATTTATCGCGACGGGCCTAAAGGCATTACCTTCATGAAACGTTTTAATGTGGGTGGTGTAACCCGCGATAAGGAATATGATTTAACGAAAGGCACCAAAGATTCTCACGTATTTTGGTTTACGGTAAATCCAAATGGAGAAGCTGAGAAGGTACGCGTATTGTTGCGTCAGGCTTCCGGATTACGTAAATTGGAAATTGATATCGATTTTTCTGAAATGGAAGTGAAGGGTAGAGGCTCCGTTGGTAATATCGTTACAAAATACAGCGTTAGAAAAGTTGAGCTTCTTAAGAAGGGTGTGGCGATTGTTGGCGCCGAAGATTTTTGGTTCGATGATACTGTACACCGTTTGAATAAGGATGGAAGAGGAACCTACCTAGGAAAGTTCAGTGGAGATGATAAGATTTTAACGATCACCAGCAAGGGCTTCTATAAATTGTATACTTATGATGTGTTAAACCACTTTGATGAGGATATTATTTTAATTGAAAAATATTTCCCGAGTCAAACTTTAACTTGTATTTATTATGATGGTGAGAGTAAGTCGTATTTCACAAAACGATTCTTACCGGAAAATATTTCAAGTAAATCTTTATTGGTTACCGAGCATCCTGAATCACGAATGGAATTGGTTACGCCGCAGGTAAATCCAACCATCGAAGTTAGTTTCTATAAGGAGAAGGGTAACAATATCAAGAACGAGAAAATTAATCTGGTAGATTTTGCACCGCCAACTAATATGAAAGCGAAGGGTAAAAAATTATCTTCTTATAAAGTGAAGGATATTACATTACTCGAACCGCAAGAAATTAAGGACGCGAAGAAATTCCTTGGCAAAGATGATGACAGTGGTTTATCACCAATGGAATTGCACAGAAGAGCCATGGAGAAAATGAAATCGAAAGATTTATTAGGAGGAGAAGGACAGATAAGCTTTGAATTCTAAATTACACAGATAAAAAAATCCCCGGTCAATTTGATCGGGGATTTTTATTTTACTACGATTCGTCCGAGTAACTTATTTACCTGCATTTTGATTTGCGTTAAGCGCAGAATGTCTTTTAAAATTTCTTCATGTGTTTCTCCGGGAGCGGTTTTTAATTCCTCCTGCATGTCATGAATCATTTTACTCAAACGTTTTTCTTTTAAGCTGTAAATGGTGTGTTGTGTAGCTTTTTTAAGATGATAAATTTCTCGTTCTACCAAAACACCGAAAGCATTCCATTTTTCACTGAGCTCTTCGGTTGCTGATGCTAAATCAATAGCGAATGTAGATATTGCAGGATTTAAATGGTTTTTGAAATAATTAAAATCAGGCAATTTATTTTCCTGAAGCTGGTGCATGTATTCGTCTAACACCATTTGGTGTATCGGATTTAGGAAATCAATACCATCTCGCATTAATTCAAACAGTACATATTCAGAAACAGATAATTCAAAATCATGATGTTCTTTATCTTCGTTCTCAGCTTCTATCTCTATAATAACATTTCCGTAGTTAAGGATGAGTCGCAATAATTCCTTCTCTTCGCTTTCTGCTACAATAAGATTTTCCTGTTTTTCCTCTGTTCCTGTTAATGCCTCTGTGAGCGCTTCATTTACTTCAGGTTGAACAGGTTTATTTTCACCTTTTGATGCTTTGTTCCTCCTTAACTTGGTAACCTCCATTTGTAGTACATTCTCCTGTAACTCCATAATGGAAGCACATTCTTTAATGTAAACCGAACGGATAATGGCATCCGGAATTAAAGAAATACTTTGAACGATATCTTTAATTACAGTTGCTTTCTTAATCGGATCATTTTTAGTTTCATTGAAAAGTGAACGCGTTTTATAAGCTAAGAAGTCCTGAGTGTTATTTTCAATGTATGTTTTAAATTCATCGGCTGTAACTTTTTTGCTGAATGAATCCGGATCGTCATTATCAGGAAACATCAACACTTTTACATTCATGCCTTCTTCCAATAATAAATCGATAGCGCGCACACTTGCTTTTTCGCCGGCACTGTCGCCATCATATAAAACCGTAATGTTATTGGTAAAACGGTGAATGGCTTTTATCTGCTCAACTGTTAAAGATGTTCCGGAAGAAGCTACTACGTTTTCGATGCCCGACTGATGCATGGAAATAACATCGGTATATCCTTCTACTAAATAACAATTATCTTTTTCCTGTATGGCTTTCTTCGCAAACCACAATCCATACAGAACTTTACTTTTATCGTAAATATCGGTTTGCGGAGAGTTAATGTATTTCGCTAACTTTTTATCACTGCCTAAAATCCTACCGCCAAATCCAATAACACGTCCGCCTACATCGTGAATAGGAAACATTACACGTGAGGTATAGCGATCAAAAATATCTTGTTCGGTGATAGGATTTCCTTCAACGTGTTGGTTACTTAAGATGCTTAATCCGGTTTTTACCAAATATTCTGCTTTGTATCCGTTTTTTACGGCATCATGACTGAGTGCACGTCGTTCTTCAAAACTATATCCTAATTGAAATTTTTCAATAATATCGTGACGAAATCCGCGCTCTATAAAATAGCTTAAACCAACAGACTTGCCCTCGTCACTATTATGTAAATTATGAGTGAAGTACCGTTGTGCATATTGCATCACAATGTATAAGCTTTCCTTTTCGTTTTGTAAAGCTTTTTCTTCGGGACTAATCTCACGTTCTACAACCTCGATGTTGTATTTTTTAGCCAGCCATTTTAATGCTTCCGGATAACTTAGCTGCTGACTGTCCATGATAAAATTGACAGAGGTACCGGCTTTACCGCAACCGAAACATTTGTAAATTCCTTTAGCAGGAGAGACAGTAAAGGAAGGCGTTTTTTCACCATGAAACGGACAAAGTCCGAGATAATTAGCACCGCGTTTTTTCAGCGTAATAAAATCGCCAACAACTTCTTCCACGCGAGCGGCGTCAATAATTTTGTCTATGGTTTCTTTAGGTATCAAGAGGGCTAATAAAGTTACTACAAAAATGGCGGAAAAGTGAGGTTATTTAACCTATTTCACACAAACTCAGGGTATTTAAATTAATGCACAAAAAAGGCCGAAACATTTGTTTCGGCCTTGAATATGAGTGAAAAGAATCGCTTATTCAGCTGATTCAGTAGATGAAGTCTCTCTTTTACCTTTAGCTTCGGCAACAACAATCTTTCTTTCGTTATGGTCGCTGCCATTTAAACCGTTAATAGCTGCATTGCCTTCGTTATCATTCGGCATTTCAACAAATCCGTATCCCTTACTGCGACGAGTTTCCTTGTCTTTAATGATACGCACGTTCGATACTTCACCGTATTGCTCAAATAATTCTTTTAAAGCTTGCTCTCTAACTTTAAAACTGATGTTACTAACAAAAATGTTCATAGAAATGATATTTATTATGTTAGTAAAAATAATAAAAATAATTCAATCTCCAAATTTTTAGTATTGGTCGTCAAAAAAGGCCAATTAAAAGATTTTTGCCTCCATACTGATTTCAACATTGGCATCTTTTGGTAATCGTTGAGCCTGTATGGTAGCGCGAGCCGGAAAATTTTTCTTAAAGTAGGAACTATAAACCTCATTCACATGTACAAAATTGTTCATGTCGTTAAGGAAGATGGTGGTTTTCACTACGTTATCAAAAGTACAGCCGGCTTCTTTTAAAATAGCCTCAATGTACTCCATCACCAATTTAGTTTCTTCTTTAATATGTGCCTTTACCAATTGCTTGGATTGAAGATCCATAGCAATAGTACCTGAAATATAAACCGAATCACCTACTATAACTGCTTGATTATAAGGACCTATTGGCGCTGGCGCATTTGAAGTATTCACTATCTTTTTCATATGTTAATAATTTGTTTTTATAAGGCCATATAGAATAACCATGTTGTTTTCATTAAATTTTGTCTAAGGAAACATGGTTATTTCATAAAAAAATTGAATTTGCTTAACAAATATAGCAAAAAAGCCACTCGGCAAGAGTGGCTTTTAATAACAATTTAATCTTCCCTGTTATTTCCAATAAACCTCATGATATAATATATCAATGTCGTAATGGAGGCTAATGCGGAAACGAAATAAGTATAAGCAGCCCATTTTAAGGCGTCTTTTGCGTCTTCATGTTCGCTTCCATAGGTAATTCCCGCAGAGTTTAACCATGCTAAAGCGCGTTTACTCGCATCTACTTCAACCGGCAAAGTAATTATACTAAACAGCGTCAATATTCCTTGAAGAATAATGAAAATTAATAACATGGTATTTCCCATTCTTGGCATCACCGCTCCAAGTAAAGCCATACCAATAACCAGGAAATTCATTATAGTTGAACTGATTTGTACGGCAGGAACTAATTTGCTTCTCATGGTAAGCCATGTATAAGCCGTAGCGTGCTGAACGGCATGCCCGCATTCGTGCGCTGAAACGGCAGCTGCCGCAACGTGTCGACCGTGATACACATCATTACTTAAATTAACTGTTTTCGTTAAGGGATTGTAATGATCGGTTAATTCTCCTTCTACAGATACAACTTTTACATCGTAAATTCCGGACTCACGAAGCATTCTTTCGGCTACTTCTTTACCACTTAAGCCACTGGTTAAACGCTCCTGCGAATAATGCGCAAATTTTGATTTTAACCTGGAGCTTACCAAAAAGCCAATAAGCATGAATACTATGCCTATTAACAATAAAAACGGATCAAACATATTTTATCTTTTTATAAATAGGTATCAAAAAGGATGCCTTCTTGATTTATGTGACAAATTTACAAGTCGGAATACCTCCAAAACAAGCCGTTTGTCAAAATAGCAGTCAATATCCTTGGTTCTAACATAAATTAACAAGCCTCTTTTAGTAAGTAAATGCGGTTTTGTCCGTTCATAGGTGCATACTGCTTAGCTTTATGTTTTTGATAATTTAATTAATGCAAAAACCACTTATACTTGTAACAAACGACGATGGCATTAGCGCACCGGGAATTTTATTTTTGTCATCTGTTGCAAAACAGTTTGGTGATGTAGCAGTTATTGCGCCGGATAAACCTCAATCAGGAATGGGTCATGCCATTACCATTAACTCAACTTTACGCATTCAAAAAACAAATTATCATAACGCCTTACTCGAATATAGTTGCACCGGTACTCCTGTTGATTGTGTGAAAATGGCCGTGAATAAATTATTACCTCGTAAAGCTGATCTTGTTCTATCAGGTATTAATCACGGCAGCAATAGTTCTATCAATGTAATATACTCCGGAACTATGTCGGCGGCAATTGAGGGAGCTCTGGAAAGCGCGCCTTCCATTGGCTTTTCTTTATGTGATTACAGTATCGATGCGGATTTTAGTCAGGCAAAGGCCATCATCGAAAAAATAATTTCCGAATCATTAAAAAACAAAATGCCTAAGGGAGTTTGTTTGAATGTGAACATTCCAAAATTAAAATCAGACGAAATAAAAGGAATTAAAGTATGCCGACAAGCACGCGCGAATTGGGTCGAAGAATTTGAAGAACGTTTCGATCCGTATGGAAGAGCTTATTATTGGCTTACCGGTAAGTTCGTGAATTTTGAGCCGGAATCGAACGATACGGATGAGTGGGCATTGAGTAATGGTTATGTTTCTGTGGTGCCTACGCAATCCGATTTAACTTCTTACCAAAATTTAGAAACAATTAAATCGTATTTACTATGAGTTGGATAGAAAAGTTAGACACATTCTGGAAAGGTTTAGCAATCGGGGTATTATTTCCATTGCTGTGTTTTTTTTGCTATTGGTTGTTCCTCTATAGCTATATGTCTTTTCCTGTAAAATTTGTAAAGTATCTTATGTTCGGACAAATGCTCAGCAACACAATTAAAATGTGCGCGCTGGGAAATTTGCTGATATTTTATTTCTTCCTAAATAAAGGATTAAACAACGCTACAAAAGGAATTATTACAAGTGTAGTGATCTACGCGGCGCTTGTATTTTATGTTATGTATTTTCACGAGGAGGCATTTTGAAGTATTATGTGATAGCAGGGGAGCCTTCGGGCGATTTACACGCTTCTAATTTTATGCGTGAGTTGAAGGAATTGGATCATTCAGCAGATTTTTATTTTCTGGGAGGCGATTTAATGGAGCAAGTTGCAAACCGTAAGCCAACTATTCATATTCGTCAGATGGCGTTTATGGGTTTTGTAGATGTTGCCAAGAATCTTGGAAAAATTAAGCAGAATTTCAAAATCGTAAAACAGGATATTGAATTACAGAAACCGGATGTGGTTATTTTAGTGGATTATCCCGGGTTCAATTTAAGAATGGCTAAATGGGCAAAGGAAAAGGGCTATAAAGTGTTTTTTTATATTTCTCCTACGGTTTGGGCATGGAAAGAAGGTCGCGTACAAACGATCAAAAAATACGTCGACCGAATGTTTGTGATTTTACCTTTCGAAAAACCTTTTTACAAAAAGCACAATTACGATGTTAGTTTTGTTGGTCATCCATTACTCGACGCAATAGAGCAAAGAAAAAAAACAATGCTTTCTGAGTCTGAATTCAGAAAACAAAATAATTTATCAGACAAACCAATTATCGCTGTTTTGCCCGGAAGCCGAAAACAGGAAATCAATTACATGTTTGATACCATGCTGGCGATAATGGATGATTTTAAGGAGTATCAATTCGTAATCGGAGGAACACATAATTTACCCGATTCGGCATATGATAAGGCGCGGGCAAAGGGTATTAAAGTGGTATACAATCAAACGTATGAATTAATGCAGTATGCCAAAGCCGGAGTTATTAAATCGGGCACATCAACGCTTGAGAGTGTTTTGTTTGATTTACCGGAGGTTGTTTGTTATAAGGCAGGTTCATTTTCTTTTTACATCGCCAAAAAAATAATTAATACAAAGTATATATCCTTGCCTAATATCATTATGGATAAACCCATGGTGAAGGAATTAATTCAGGAAGAAATGACCGCCGAAAATATTAAAACTGAATTAAATCTTTTGTTACATGATGAAGCTTATCGTAAGCGTATCAGGGAAGATTATGCCGAATTGAAGAAAAACCTTGGCGGACTTGGCGCGTCTAAACGAATGGCTAAAGAAATACATGAAGCACTTAATTAAACCATGAAAAAAATTATTACATACATTTTCGCTTTTATTTCTTTTTTCGCTTTTAGTGAGGATGTTGTCTACATCCGAACGTTTGCCCATTTGAAAATTAATGCGGTTACATTCACCATTGATAAAAGCACTTATCAATTAACCGGCGATGAAAAGCCGATTCTTAAAAACGAAGGCGAATTAATCATTAAACTTTCTGTGGTTAATGATAGCGTTGAGGTAAAATCTTTTGAAACAGTTTACGGCAGATTTAAATCAGTTCATTTCACGGATTTAAATGGAAATGGTGAAATGAAAGTTAAACTTATTAGTCCTGATAGAAAGCCCCGCATCTACCAAGATAATTATATCATTACTATTGAAAACGGATTGCTTAAAATGCTGAACGAAGTTAAACTGGATAATTACATTGCCGGTGTTGTAGAAGCAGAATCAGGTACCCGCTCACTTCCGGAATATTATAAAGTTCAGGCAATTTTAGCGCGAACATTTGCCTTAGCGCATTTAAGCAAACATGTTACGGAGGGATTTTCATTGTGTGATCAGGTGCATTGTCAGGCTTATTATGGTAAGCCTCGTTTTGCCGATATTTTTAATTCGGTAAATGACACGAAAGGTAAAGTGGTTGTTGACGAAAATCTGAATTTAATTGTAGCTGCTTTTCATAGTAACAGTGGCGGGCAAACTGCAAATTCGGAAGATGTGTGGGGTGCGCGTACTTCTTATTTGCGCAGTGTAAATGATACTTTTAGTACACGCATGCCAAATTATAAATGGGAACGTAAAATGCCTGTTGATGATTGGTTAAGTTATTTGAAGATAAAACACAATTATCCGGTGGATGAGCCTTACGCGAAGGAAATGGCGCTAAATTTCAAACAAGATTCCCGTAAGGTATTCTTAGAAGCAAGCAATATTAAAGTGCCATTAAAAAATGTCCGTCAGGATCTTCAATTAAAATCAACTTATTTCAGTATTTATAATACCGGTGATACAGTTGTGTTTAAAGGAAAAGGTTACGGTCATAGCTTAGGTATGTCGCAGGAAGGTGCTATGCGAATGACCAGATTAGGTTATACTTATTCGGATGTTTTAAATTTTTATTATCGGAACATTCAGATTATTGATATGCGTAAGCTCGCATTTTTCAGAGATGAATAATCAATAATAAGTGTAATGCAATTTTACAATGCGCATTGTCTTATTAATCGGATCACGTGCAATGAAGGAGTTCAGCATTTTATTTTCTCTCTCGGTAATGTAACTTATTTCCTTTAGCATTAAATCATTTTTAAACTGTTTCTCAGTATAAATGCAATTGGTCGAGTCGCATTCGTAAGTAGATTTCAATACCACATCGCCATTGGCATTGCCCTTAAACTCAGCGGAAGTCAGAATGCCATTTTCATATTTAAACTCCGAACTCTGCATGATCCAGGCAACTGTATAATGTTCATTCGATGAAATTATTTTACCGGTTGAATCTTTATTGATGATGATTTCTTTATAAGGACGATTTTCGCTGTTTAAACAAATTTGTTTGTATTGTAGCGGTGTTATGTCAACATACTGAAAACTATCCGCACTAATCAAAGTTTGATTGCCTAAAACAAAATTGTTGGGCGTTTGGCTGTTGTTGGTTTCTTTGAATCGCTTTTCTTTAGTTAAGCGACCTTTCGAATCATAACTGTAATAACGGGTTTCATAATAAGTTCCATCGTTAAAACGCTTCATGATGAGATTGTTTTTATCGTATCTGTAGACTGTTGAAATGGTATCATACACATATTCGTTTTTTGTATAGGTGTATCCTTTGGCAACGATTCTTTTCTTTCGGTAAACAGGCGGTACGTGTATTTCCTTTTCGATGGTTTTAATAATATTGGTGTAATAAAAACGGGTTAACTGACCTTCTTGGTTAAACTCATAATAATTGATGAGGTTTTTATCCTCTGCTACCATAAAATCTCTTTTGTCAATAATGTCAAAAACAATCGTTTTTATTTTATGTGACTTGATAAAAGGGTTGTTGAATTCTAAAATTGGCGCAAACGCCGAGGAATGGGTGGGAATTAGAAGTGATTGACTTCTTAAATTAAAAGTCAAGAGTAATAATAGTATACTAATTATGTTTTTCAATCAGTTCAACAGCCTCTTTTATAACGGAGGTTGGCATCTGACAGCTTTTATTTTTGCATACGTAAATCAATGTTTTGTCGTTTACATAGCGGCCTTTCAGTATGTCCAACTCCGAGGGAGATGCCGTAACAACAAAAATGGCATTTGGAAGGTAATGTTTGTACAGGCCCAATAATTTTTCTTCAACATCTTTACCAACAATGCACACTTCTGCCGGATCATTTAACAAATCCATATAAAGTGAAGCCCAATTACTGTATCCGGCTCCGTAATGTGCTATTTCTTCCGTTAAGTTCTTAAGCATTTCAGACACAATTTTGAGATGGTTTTCGCCGCCTTTTATTTTGTAAAGCTTAAAAAGATTAATGGCCATTTGCGAATTGGAAGACGGTATCACATTATCACTTACTTCACTAGTTCTAACGGCTAACTGTTCGGATGTACCGGCAGTGTAATAAAACAAATTCCTATCCATATCGTAGAAATGTTCCAGGCTATAATTGCTTAATTTCTCAGCTAAATCTAACCATAATTCATCCTGACTGATATAGTAAACATGAATGAAGGCATCAATAACAAATGCATAATCATCTAAAAAACCTGAGATTTTTGCAGCTCCATTGCTGAAAGAGCGTTTTAATGAACCATCTGCTTGCATTAAATTACTTTTTATGAATGAAGCATTGGATACGGCAATGTCTTTGTACTTGTTTTCTCCAAAAGTCAGATAGGCTTCACAGAGCGCACGGCACATAAGTCCGTTCCACGCTGTTAAGATTTTATTATCGAGTCCGGGTTTTACGCGTTTTTCTCTCGCTGCTAAAAGCACAGCATTGCAGTTTTGAATTTTTTCATTCAAAGTCTTTTCATTCAGATTGTATTTCTGCAGTATAGAAGCAGTTTCGTGATTGCGCATCAAAATATAATTGTCGTGCTCCCAATATCCAATGTCGTTAACGCAGTAGTAATCGCAGAATAAATCGTAGTTATCGTTTAATAACCGGCTAAGTTCTTCTGTTTGCCAAACGTAATATTTTCCCTCTTCACCTTCGCTATCAGCATCCAAAGCCGAATAAAAACCATTCTCTTTCGTCAACCATTCTCTTAACACAAACTCAATGGTATGCTGCGCGGTTTGCTTATACAAACTGTTATTAGTGTAGCGATACGCTTCACAATAAAGTGTAATGAGTTGCGCGTTGTCGTACAACATTTTTTCAAAATGAGGCACCTTCCATTGCATATCTACACTATAGCGTGCAAATCCCCCGCCTAATTGATCATAGATGCCACCTAATGCCATTGTTTTCAAGGTTAAATCAACATGCTTCAACACTTCCGCATCACCTTTAGTATATGCGTATTTTAATAAGAAGCTGTAGTTGTTTGGCATTGGAAATTTAGGCGCACGGTTAGGTCCGCCCAAATCATTATCAAAGCGCGTTTTCCAATTTGAAATGCATTTTTCAAGCGTGTTCCAACTGAATGAACTTCCCTCATTTTTTTTGGAGTAAATTAATTCAGCTTGCTTGATTCCATTGGTTAAATCCGTTGCATATTGTAAAACCTTTTCATAATCGTTTGTATATAAATTGTGAAGGTTGTTCAGAATATTTATCCAACGTTCCTTCTGAAAATAGGTTCCTCCGTAAATAGGTCGGCCATCCGGAAGTACAAAACAATTTAATGGCCATCCGCCATGTCCTGTCATCAATTGTACAGCACTCATGTATAGCATATCCACATCGGGTCTTTCTTCGCGGTCTACCTTAATGTTTACAAAGTATTGATTCATGATAGCGGCCACTTCCGTGTTTTCAAAGCTTTCGTGCTCCATTACATGACACCAGTGACAAGCACTGTAACCAATACTCACAAGCACCAGCTTGTTTTCTTTACGGGCTGTTTCAAAGGCTTTTTCACTCCACGGTACCCAGTTAACAGGATTGTGCGCGTGTTGCAAAAGATAAGGACTGCTTTCGTTTATAAGGGCGTTGCTATGCATATGGTAAAGTTAGTACTCAAAAACAAACTGGCTGTAATAAAATAAGCTTTATTAATCAACAAGCTATCAGTTGTTTAGTTTGAAATTTCATTCTTTGGTTGTTGTAATAAAAGTTAAAATCGTTTTTGAATGGTTAAATCAGCGCTATAGTTTTGCGCTCAAATGAAAAGAAAAGCCTATATAACATCAACAGGAAGTTATTTACCTGAGTCCATTTTATCGAATGAAATGATCTGTGAGATGGTGGATACAAGTGATGAATGGATTCAGGAAAGATGTGGCGTGAAAGAGAGAAGAATACTTAAGGATAAAGATAAGGCCACGGCTTATATGGCTGCGGAAGCAGCAAAGAAAGCATTACAAAAGGGAGGAATCAGCAAAGATGATATTGAAGTGATAATTGTGGCAACAGCTACACCTGAGCATCCTTTTCCTTCAACAGCTTCTATTGTTTCGGAAATGCTAGGCATAAAACG
Source organism: Bacteroidia bacterium (assembly GCA_016787445.1). Taxonomy (GTDB): domain Bacteria; phylum Bacteroidota; class Bacteroidia; order B-17B0; family Aurantibacillaceae; genus JAHEYG01. The sequence goes on along the minus strand of JAEUTQ010000030.1, from coordinate 48,087 downwards.
GGCCTTTTGTTTTGATGTCTCCGCAGCATGCTCGGGATTTTTGTATGCTCTGAATATTGGAGCCAGATTAATAGAGTCGAATGCATATAAATCTGTTTTGGTAATTGGTTCGGATAAAATGTCGAGCATCATGGATTATACCAACAGAAATACCTGTGTTTTGTTTGGAGATGGCGCAGGAGCAGTAGTGCTTAAACCTACAAATAATGGATTTGGAATAGGCGAGTCGTTATTGGAAACCGACGGTTCGGGTTATCAAAATCTGTATCAAAAGGCCGGCGGAAGTTTATTCCCGGCCACGGCAGATACAGTGTTAAATAAAGAACATTCAATCTCTATGAATGGTCCAGCTGTATTTAAAATGGCAGTAGAAAATATGGTGGGGTGTTGTAAAAATTTATTGGAAAAACACCAGATTCAAAAATCTGAAATTGATTATTTGATTCCTCATCAAGCTAACAAACGAATTATTACAGCAACAGCAGATTATCTAGAAATGAAGATGGAAAAAGTAGCCCTTAACATTCATAAGTATGGAAACACAACCTGCGCAAGTATCCCGATTTGTTTGGATGAATGGAGCTCTAAATTTAAAAATGGCGATAAGTTAATCTTATGTGCTTTTGGAGCCGGCTACACCTATGGTTCTACTCTCGTAACCTGGAATTCAGGATTGGAAGAAAATGTGTAAATTTAGCTATGCCAAACAGCAGTAACGATCCGTTATATTTATTAATAAAATCGCTTAGCAAGAGTGAGAAGCGAAATTTTAAGCTGTTTGTAAATCGTTTGCAGAGCAATGAGGATAGTAAGTTCATGGTGTTGTTCGATGTTCTTGATAAGCAAAATGAGTATAGCGAAGAAAAAATTTTCCAGAAAACAAGTGATATCACGAAAGCGCAATTATCCAACTTAAAGGCGCATTTGTATAAGCAGATTTTACAAAGTTTGCGAATGAATGCTTCCAATCAGGATTTGGATATTTATTTGCGTGAACAAATTGATTACGCAAAATTGCTTTATAATAAAGGCTTGTACACCCAAAGTTTAAAAATGCTCGATAAAGCAAAAGTGTCAGCCTTTGAATATGAAAAAAACGCAATTTTGCTTGAGATTTATGACTTTGAAAAACACATCGAAAGTCAGTATATCACACGAAGTATTGATACTACTGCCGAAGAAATTACTAAGAGCGCCAATGCTCTGAATAAGAAAATTTCAGGCACCAATGTATTTTCAAATTTAGGTTTGCGTTTGTATGGTTTGTATTTGAAAACAAGTCATGTTCGTAACGAAAAAGATTTCTTATTCGTAAGCGAATTTTTCAAATCTAATTTACCGGCGTATAATATTGACGAATTAAGTTTCTTCGAGAAACTATATCTCTATCAGTCTTATGTGTGGTATAATTACATCATTCAGGATTTTTTAACTTGTTATAAGTACGCTACTAAATGGGTAGATTTATTTACCGAGAACGAGCGTTTAACACCGGTTTATGCCGATTTGTATTTAAAAGGATTACATAATTTAATGGCCGCCTTGTTTTTTGTAAATCATAAAACAAAATTCAACGAAGTGCTAAATAAGCTCGAGAAATTGGGTAGTGAGGAGTTTATTTTGAATAATGAAAACAACTCGGTTTTGTTATTTCAATATCTGTATATCAATAAAATCAATTATCATTTTATGAATGGTAATTTTTCGGGTGGATTGTATTTGGTGAATGAAATTGAATCGGGTATTGAACGATTCCACAAAAAGATTGACGATAACCGTATTTTAAACTTCTATTATAAGATTGGCTGTTTGTATTTTGGCAGTGGTGATAACACAAATGCAATAAAGTATCTGAACAAAGTGATTAATCATCCTGCGCATATTCGCGGTGACATTCATAGTTTTTCCCGCATTTTAAAGTTAATAGCTCATTACGAAATGGGGGATACAGAGATGGTAGAGTACCAGGTAAAATCGGTTTACCGTTTCTTATACAAGTTAGAAGAACTTAATCAGGTGCAACAACAAATCATCAACTTCTTACGTAAAGTGCCGGTGATGGATGCGATCAGCGTAAAAAAGGAGTTCGTAAAACTGAGAGGTAGCCTAATTAAACTTCAACAGGATCCATACGAAAAGCGAGCCTTCCTATATCTTGATATCATCTCCTGGTTAACCTGTAAAATTGAGAATCGAAGCATTCAGGAAGTTATGCGCGAAAAGGCGCTCAATAAATCCCGTATAATAAACGATTAAGCCTTATTTAATGACATTCGGTTGTTATTAATGAAGAATGGAAGCGCTCATTTCTGTTAAGTTTATACATTTGTAAAGCACTAAATAACGCATATGAAAAAAGTATATTGGATAATAGGAATTGGGATTGCCCTTATTTTAACGGTTATTATCGTAAAAGCATTACAGGGTAGTAAACCTACAGAGGTCATTACCGAAAAGGCTATTAAACGAAATATTGTAGAAATTGTATCAGCCAACGGCAAAATTCAGCCGGAAACAGAATTAAAAATCACCTCCGATGTGAGTGGTGAGATTGTTGATATGCTAGTGAAGGAAGGCGATCAGGTAAAAAAAGGACAACTTCTCTGCCGTATCAAACCGGATATTTACGAAAGCACCATTGAACGTGTGGAAGCCTCGGTTAATAGTACCAAGGCGAATTTAAAAACAAATGTAGCGCAGTTGGAACAAGCAAAAGCAAATCTCGCGAATGCAGAGGCAACACACGCGCGCAATAAGAAATTATTTGACCAAAACGCTATTTCGCAACAGGAGTTTGATGCGTCTAAAGCACAATATGAAGCCGCCAAAGCAAATGTTGAAGGTTTGCAGGAAAACATTAAAGCGTCTGAATTTAATGTAAAAGGAATGGAAGCTTCTTTAAAGGAGGCGAGCACTAATCTGGATAAAACATATATCTACGCGCCTGTTGATGGAACAGTATCAAAATTAAATGTGGAGAAAGGTGAGCGTGTCGTTGGTGTTACAGGATTACAGGGCACTGAGATTTTACGCCTGGCAAATTTGAATGAGATGGAAGTGAGTGTGGAGGTGAATGAAAATGATATTATCCGTGTACATAAAAATGATACCGCATTAATTGAGGTGGATGCTTATATGGATAAAAAATTTAAGGGAATTGTAACTGAAATCGCCAACTCTGCTAATACAACTGGCATCACCGCCGATCAGGTAACAAACTTCGTTGTAAAAATCAGAATTTTGCGCGAGTCGTATATGAATCTTGTTTCTGAAACAAATCCTGCTCCTTTTCGTCCGGGTATGAGTGCCAGTGTGGATATTCAAACGAAGCGTGTAACCAATGTGATTTCTATTCCAATCATGGCGGTAACCACACGTAATGCCGATTCAACCAAGGTGAAGAAGATGGATGATGAAGATGATTACGATACAAAAGTAACTAACGAAGAAAGTGAGAAGGCTAAAGAGAAGGAAAAAACTACCGATGAACTGAAGGAATATGTTTTTGTCATTAAGGATGGAAAAGCGGATATGCTCACAGTAAAAACCGGTATTCAGGATAATGATTACATTGAAATTGTGAGTGGTGTTTCCGACGGTCAGGAAGTTATTACAGGTCCTTACGGTGCTGTTGCGCGTACACTTCGTAAAGGTACAAAAGTGAAAGTGGTGGATAAGGATAAGCTTTTTAGCACAACCGAGAAAAAATAATTGGCTATCATTTTAAATATTGAAACGGCCACTACCATGTGTTCAGTTTCTTTGGCAAACAATGGCGAACTTATTGCTTGTAAAGAAATTGATAACGGTTATACCCATGCTGAAAATCTGCATGTATTCATTAACGATTTATTAATTCAAGAGAAGGTAATGCCATTCAGGCTGGATGCTATTGCCGTCGGAAGCGGTCCGGGTTCTTATACCGGATTAAGAATCGGCGTTTCTACTGCGAAAGGACTTGCATATTCTCTTCAAAAGCCATTGATTGCCGTAAATACTTTAAGCACGATGGCTTTAGCAGCAAAAGAAAAACTAAAGAGTGATACATTCTTTTGTCCAATGTTGGATGCGCGTCGAATGGAAGTATATTGTGCCATTTATGATAATGATTTAAATACCATTAAAGAGACCTCTGCTCAAATAATAACTGAGGAAAATCTGAATTATTTTGCCGTGAATAAACCCTTGGCTTTTTTTGGTGACGGCATGCCAAAATGTAAAAATCTCTTACAAAATTTATCCGACGTTTTGTTTCTTGAAGGTATTGTACCTTCATCAAAACAATTGGCAAAGTTATCCAATGAGAAATTTAAGCTGCAGAAATTCGAAGATGTGGTCTATTTCGAACCTTTTTACTTGAAGGACTTTATGATTGGTCCTAAGTAATGTTCAATAAGTTTGATTTTACTTTATCTCCTGATTCACATTTTTGTTTAAATTCGTGATGTATCGCATGTCAGGTAAATTATACATAGTTCCTACACCCATTGGTAATCTGGAAGATATTACGCTAAGAGCACTTCGTATATTAAAAGAATGCGATTTAATTTTAGCGGAAGATACCCGTACAAGTATTTTTCTATTAAAGCATTATCAAATCGATAAGCCCTTAAAATCCTATCATCAGCATAACGAGCATCAAACCGTACAGTATATTATTGATACTATTCAGTCAGGAAAAACCATTGCGTTAATAAGCGATGCCGGTACTCCGGGTATTTCTGATCCTGGATTTTTATTGGTGCGTGAAAGTATAAAGGCAGGAATTTCAATCGAAACCTTACCCGGTGCAACGGCCTTTGTTCCTGCATTGGTAAATAGCGGTTTGCCATGTGATTCATTTGTATTTGTAGGATTTCTTCCCCAAAAGAAAGGAAGGCAAACAAAATTACTTTCATTAAAAGAAGAAACCAGAACCATGGTTTTTTATGAGTCACCATTCCGATTGGTGAAAGCTTTGGAAGAGTTTAAAGAACATTATGGTGGAGATAGATTGGTTGCTGTTTCCAGGGAGCTCACAAAATTACATGAAGAAAATTTTAGAGGAACGGTAGATGAAGCAATCACTCATTTTAATGCTAAACAGGTAAAAGGTGAAATTGTAATTGTTTTAGGAGGAAAAAGAGAATGAGAAAAAGTAAAACACACGATATCGGCGTTCCTCCTGGAACTCTCATATATACCGGCGACTCGAAGACAGAGAGAATTAAAATTTCCTTAATTGAATACAACGAGACCGAGTTCATTGAACAGGAATTTTATGATTTGTCGGAATGTATTTCGCATGTGAAGCCACACTTAGTCAAGTGGATTAATGTGGAAGGCATTCATAAGACGGAAGTAATTGAGAAAATAGGAAAGTTATATAACATCCATCCTTTAACATTAGAGGATATCGTGCACGTGGATCAACGCCCTAAGTTTGAAGATTACGATAATTATGTGGTAGCTATCATGAAAATGATAAGTTATGACACCAAAGTGCATGCCGAACAATTATCAATTGTGTTATTTGATAACATGGTTATTTCATTTCAGGAACCACAAGGCGGTGATGCGTTTGATATTATCCGTAACCGATTAAGACAAGCCAGAGGAAGAATCCGGAAATGTGGCGCTGATTATTTGGCTTATGCTTTAATGGATGCGGTGATTGATTGTTATTTCAATGTGATTGAAAAAATAGGGGATACAGTTGAGAAAATTGAGGAACACATTATCGCCCATTCATCTAAAAGTTCGCTCATACAATTATATGAATTAAAAAGGGAAATGATTTTCCTTCGCAAACAAGTTTGGCCAATGCGCGATATGATTAGTAACATGGTGCGCTCCGAAACCAAACTGATTAATCCGAGTACAGATATTTATTTACGCGACTTACAAGATCACGTAACGCGCGTAATTGATACGGTTGAAACCTACCGGGATTTATTGTCGGGCATAATGGATATTTACTTAAGTACTAATTCCAATAAGATGAATGAAGTAATGAAGGTGTTAACCATCATGTCTTCTATTTTTATTCCTGTAACTTTTATTGCCGGTGTTTATGGAATGAACTTTGAGTTTATGCCGGAGTTGAAATCTCCATATGGTTACGCTATTACTTGGGGCGTGATGCTATCCGTTATGATTGGGCTCATCATTTACTTCAAGCGAAAGAAGTGGATGTAAATTATTAAATTTGCGCTCTCAAAAGTTTAGCTTTTGTTCTTTTATAAGTAATTGGCCCCGTAGTTCAATGGATAGAACGAGCGTTTCCTAAACGCTAAATCCAGGTTCGATTCCTGGCGGGGCTACACAACCAAAATCTCGTTAGAGCAGTTTTTTTGCACCGCTTCAGAACACTTCTTATCTTTAGCGTATGCGGTTAAGCAAATTATTTAATGATTTTTTCGAGAGCGAAAAGGCAGGTGGACTTATCCTCATTATTTGCACCGCCGTTTCTTTGCTTATCGCGAACTCTTCTTATCAGCTTTCTTATCATCATTTTTGGGAAACCAATATTTCAGGATATTCATTAGAATATTGGATTAATGATGGCCTCATGGCTATTTTCTTTTTATTGATTGGTTTAGAGCTGGAGCGTGAAGTGTATAAAGGCGAGCTTTCGAATTTTAAAAATGCCTTGCTGCCTATTGTTGCAGCACTGGGTGGCATGTTGGTCCCGGCATTTATTCATTATTTACTGAATGCAGGAACACCTACGCAAGGTGGTGCCGGAATTCCAATGGCCACCGATATCGCATTTGCAATTGGTATACTTTCCTTATTGGGTAATAAAGTGCCGCCCGCATTAAAAATATTTTTAACGGCTTTAGCTGTAATTGATGATTTAGGAGCCATTTTTACAATTGCCATCTTCTATACATCACAAATGGATTGGATGAATCTGTTGTTGGCTATGCTCATCTTTGTTGGTTTACTTATCATGAATCGTTTAAAATTGAGAAATGTATTTTTTTATTTAGTCCCGGGCTTTTTAATGTGGTACTTCATGAGTAAATCGGGTGTTCATCCAACTATAAGCGGCGTTCTTTTAGCATTTGCAATTCCGTTTGGTAATGGAGATGAAAAATCCACTTCTTATTTATTACAACATGCACTTCATAAACCTGTGGCCTTTTTTATTTTGCCTTTGTTCGCCATGGCAAACACAGCCATCGTTATAAATTCAGATAGCGTATCTCAGCTGGGTAGTGCGAATAGCCTTGGTATTATTTTAGGTTTAGTGCTCGGTAAAACCATCGGCATTAGCATGTTTACTTTTATTTCTACTAAAATTGGAATAACACGATTGTCGGAGGGTATTAATTTTAAGCAAATAATTGGCGCTGGTTTTTTAGGTGGTATTGGCTTTACAATGTCTGTCTTTATTACATTGCTTGCATTTAGCGATCTAAATATTATAAATGTATCGAAGCTATCTATTCTGATTGCTTCACTTACGTCGGCTTTGTTTGGATTAATTCTTTTACGTTTTACTTTAAAGTAGCAACCTGAATCGTTTTATCCGTGATTCGATTGTGTTTTCCTGACGTAAATCAGTATTTTAACTGATGAATACCAAAGTTATTCATTTAAATACACAATAGTTTTGATTTAAAATTTAAACACATGGAAAATATCTTTTTAGCCATCGATTTTACAAGTGCCTCGAGAAATGCGGCTGAATATGCTGCAAATTTAGCAGGCTACTTCGGTTCGAAATTAACTTTGTTCCATTCTTACCATGCACCTATCACCAATTTCGAAACGGGTTACATTCCGCCGATAACAGATATGAAGGCCGAGTCGGAACAAGAGATGAATAAATTCAAGTCAGACCTTGAATCGCGCTTTAAAGGTATTGAAATTGAAACACGCTTAGATATGGGCTTGGCAGCGGATATCGTTGAAGAAAATGCCGTCGCAAATAAAGCCGATTTAATTGTTATGGGCATTGCCGGACAAAATAGCGTCATCAAAGAACATTTAGTGGGTAGTGTGGCAACTCAGATTGCGCAGGACAGTAAAATCCCTGTTTTAATTGTTCCTGAACATTGTAAATACACGAAAGTAAAGAATATCGCTTTCGCTTGTGATTTCGATAAAAAATTGGAAACGAATACGACACTACTAAAAATAAAATATTTCGTTTCTCTATTTGATGCTGAGCTCGAAATCTTAAATGTAATGGATCCGAAAGAAGAAATTAGTGTTGAAAAAGCGGCTACCGATTTATACATCGAGGAAAAATTACAAAATACTCGTCACAAAACATTTTTCATTTATGAAGAGAATGTCGATAAGGGCATCGTTGAATTTTTGGAAAACAATAAATGTGAGTTAATTATTACAAGTCCGAAAAAGCACAATTTCTTTTATAATTTATTTAAAGAAAGCCATACAAAGAGACTGGCGTTTCACTCGCCAATTCCGATTTTAACAATACATGAATAATGGAAGGAATTAGGACGTAAAGAAATATCCATCGGATAAAGTAATCGTTCCTCAACAAAAAAGCCCCTGCAATTGCGCGGGGGCTTTTTAATTTTATGTAGTGAGATTTTATTTCTGGTTGTAATACACCGGATCGCCATTGATGCCGGCAATCTCTTTGAAGAATTTATCCAAAATGGCCTGCTCTTTCGGCGCAACAGGCGCAAAGGCCTTGGCTATTTTTTCCATAACCTTAATAAAGGTTTCTTTCATTTGCGGACTTAAATAATGGCTGTTAGTGCGGATTTCCTTCATCGCCCAATTATAAGTGGTTTCACTGTCCATGCCATCCCTCGACATGAGTTGAAAAATGATATCCGTTATATCAAAGCTGTATTCCTTTGAGCGTAACTCAGCCGCCACAATACTTTGAAATTTTTCCTTTTCTTCCTTTTGTATTTTACTATCTGCTTTTGCTACCGCATAAGCTAACTCGCCAATGGCGTAATGTAAATTTTCAATAGGTGTCATGTTTTTCTTTTAAAGGTAATTAAAAATGGGAACATATTCGTGTTTTTTTGAGCCGCTCGCCTAATATTTATTAGGTCTAAAGCTGATTAATGTCACCTATTTTCAGGAGGGCTCCGGTAATTTTGAGGCATATTTAATCAACTTGATTAGCGAAAAGAAGATAGAGGCTCAGTTACTTTGCTACCATTGCGGAGATGAAGTAATAAACAAAACCATTAAACACGATGAAAAGCATTTTTGTTGTGAGGGATGTAAAATGGTGTATGAAATTATTAATCAAAACAACCTCTGTAATTATTACGACCTCGAAAAGAATCCGGGCATTTCACAAAAACATAAAGTTCGTGAGGGTAAATTCGCATTCCTGGATGATAAATCAATTCAGAAAAGTTTAATTCATTTTACCCAAGGCAATCAAAGTCATGTCCAGTTTTATTTACCTCAAATGCATTGCAGTTCCTGTATTTGGATTCTGGAACACCTGAATAAATTACAACCGGGAATTATAAAATCACAGGTCGACTTTTTAAAAAAGGAAATTTTAGTAGTATTTGAACATGATCATACAGGTTTGCGTAAGATTGCAGAAACGCTTACATCCATAGGGTATGAACCACATATCAATCTAAGTCATGATAATAGTAAAAAAATAAGCAAGTACGATAAAAGCCGCATTTTTAAAATTGGTATTTCCGGATTTGCATTCGGCAACATCATGATGATGAGCTTTCCGGAATATTTTTCTCTCGGAACTTTTGAAGAAGAAGGTATGCGTGAATTTCTTGGCTACTTTAATCTTATTCTAGCTCTTCCCGTATTCTTTTATTCAGCTTCCGAATTTTTTATTTCAGCTTGGAAAGGATTCAAACAAAAAATAGTAAACATTGATGCGCCTATTGCGCTGGCGGTACTCATCACTTTTGGTCGCTCTTTCTACGAAGTAGTTTCCGGGACCGGTGCGGGTTATTTCGATTCCATGACAGGCATTGTATTCTTTATGCTTATTGGTCGCTATTTTCAAAGTAAAACATATGATACACTTTCTTTTGAGCGCGATTATACTTCTTATTTTCCTATAGGCGTTACTGTATTAAATGAAAACGGCGGTGAAACGCAAATTCCGGTTTCAAAATTGAAAACGGGACAGCGAATAAAAATTCATAGTCATGAAATTATTCCTGCAGATTCTATTTTATTTTTAGGTAAAGCCAATATCGATTATAGTTTTGTAACCGGTGAATCTCTTCCGGTAGAGAAAAATATCGGTGAAATCATTTATGCCGGCGGAAAACAAATTGGCGGAGCTATTGAATTGGAAGTAGTGAAGGAAGTTTCGCAAAGTTATCTTACCAAATTATGGAATAACGATGTGTTTAAAGAAAATCAGGAGGAGAAAAAGGAATCATTTATCCATTCAGTGAGTCGTTACTTTACAGTGGCTTTGTTTTCTGTTGCCGCAGCCGCTGTCGTTTATTGGTCTGTTTATGATTCTTCGAAAGTCTGGAATGCCTTAACCGCTGTTTTAATTGTAGCTTGTCCTTGTGCCTTATTATTGAGTGCCACTTTTACGAATGGTAGTTTAATTCGACTATTGGGAAAATTAAATCTCTATGTAAAAAACGCTAATGTCATTGAACGTATTTCTGAAGCAGATACCATTGTGTTTGATAAAACAGGAACTATCACTCGTCAGCAAGAAGCACAAATAATTTATAACGGTCCGGACCTAACCGAAACAGAGCAGCAATTAGTAAGATCTTTGGCCAATCAATCGAATCATCCCCTCAGTAAATCGATTGTTAGTTTTTTACCTTTTAGCAAAACCTTGAGCGTAAAAAATTTCATGGAAGAGAAGGGAAAAGGCGTGAGTGGTATTATTAATGGAGTTGAAATTAAGTTGGGCTCTGCAGGCTTTATGAATATTGGTAAATCAATTCATAGCGATGACGGAAGTAATGTGTATGTGATGATAGATGGTGAGATTAACGGTTGCTTTGTTATTAAAAATGTTTATCGGGAAGGACTTATTGGAGTAGCCAATTCATTAAAGCAAAACTACAAGCTGGCAATTATTTCCGGCGATAATGATAACGAAAGAACTAAACTCGAAGGAGTATTCGGTAAAGAAACATACATGTTGTTTAATCAGAAACCTGAAGATAAATTGGAGTTTATAAAATCTCTACAGCAGCAAGGACATAAAACCATCATGATTGGCGACGGATTGAACGATGCAGGAGCCTTAAAGCAAAGTGATGTGGGAATTGCCATTACCGACAATATCAATAATTTCTCTCCGGCTTGTGATGCGATATTATCCGGTGAGAAATTTAGGTGGTTAAATGGATTAATTAATTATTGCAAGAAGGAAAAACAAATCATTTACTGCAGTTTTATCATTTCAATTCTCTATAATATAATCGGATTATTCTTCGCGGTTCAGGGGACTTTAGAGCCTGTTATTGCGGCTATACTGATGCCTGCAAGCTCAATCAGTATTGTCTTATTTACCACAGGAATGAGTTCGTTTTATTACATGAAACTTAAATCTAAAATGAATGGAAACAAAAATTCAATCGAGCAATATTAAATGTGGAGGTTGTGTTAGCAGTATAACCAAAGCTTTAATACAAATAGCGGGTATTAAAGCGGTAAATGTGGATATCCCAAGTAATGAAATTACCATTGAATATGACCAATCGGTTGATATGAGTTTGGTTAAACAAAAATTGAAAGAAATTGGATTTCCCGAAAAAAGGGTTGGAATACAATAAATGAGGAGAAAACAATGACCAATAACTAATTAACCCTTATTAAATCAAAACATGAGAAAAGTCATAATTCCAACTGACGATTCTCAAACTAAACCAATTTAAGCACAAATACATTTGTTAACGAAATTATGAGCGTAGTTTTTATACTTATAGTGGCAAGTCTAATAGTAGCAGTCGGCTTTTTAATTGCCTTTATATGGTCGGTTAAAAGCGGACAATATGAAGATGATTACACACCTTCTGTTCGAATGCTCTTCGATGAGGAAAACAAGCAAAACCAACATAAAACAAACAAATAAAACACACACATCTATGGAACTGGAAAAATTCAGATATGACAACAAAATAGTTAAAATGTTTGCCTATGCAACTATCTTATGGAGTTTGGTAGGTATGCTGGCAGGTTTATTAGCCGCCCTACAATTAGTTCTGCCGGCTTTAAATTTTGACCTTCCCTATACGTCTTTTGGGCGTGTAAGGCCAATTCACACGAATGCTATCATTTTCGCGTTTGTAGGTAATGGTATTTTTATGGGTGTTTATTACTCGATGCAACGCTTATTAAAAGCGCGCATGTTTAGCGATATGCTCAGTAAAATTCACTTCTGGGGATGGCAATTAATTATCGTGTTAGCGGCTTTAACCTTAGTATTAGGTTATACTACCGGTAAAGAATACGCTGAACTAGAGTGGCCAATCGATATTTTAATCACTTTAGTGTGGGTGGTATTTGGCTGGAATATGTTCGGTACTATCTTACGTCGTCGTGAACGCCATTTATACGTTGCCATTTGGTTTTATATCGCCACTTTCGTTACGGTTGCGATGTTACACATCGTAAACTCTATTGAAATTCCGGTTTCATTAACTAAGTCTTATTCCTGGTATGCAGGTGTGCAAGATGCCTTAGTACAATGGTGGTACGGACATAACGCGGTGGCGTTTTTCTTAACTACGCCTTACTTAGGTTTAATGTATTACTTCTTGCCAAAAGCAGCCAATCGTCCGGTGTTCTCGTATCGATTATCCATCATTCACTTCTGGGCCTTAATTTTCATTTACATTTGGGCCGGACCTCACCACTTATTATATACCGCCACCCCTGATTGGGCACAATCTCTCGGTGTTGTATTTTCCATAATGCTACTTGCTCCAAGTTGGGGTGGTATGATTAATGGTTTGTTAACCTTACGCGGCGCATGGGATCGCGTGCGTGACAGTGTTGTGTTGAAGTTTTTAGTGGTGGCTGTAACTGCATATGGTATGGCAACGTTTGAAGGTCCGATGTTATCTCTTAAAAATGTAAACGCTATTAGTCACTTTACCGATTGGACTATCGCTCACGTTCACGTAGGCGCATTAGGCTGGAACGGTTTCTTAACCTTTGGTATTTTATATTGGTTAATCCCACGATTATTCCAAACTAAATTATATTCCGATAAATTGGCGAACATGCATTTCTGGATTGGAACGTTAGGAATTGTAGTTTACGCTGTGCCTTTATATTGGGCAGGTTTCATGCAAAGCTCTATGTGGAAAGATTTTACTCCTGAAGGACAATTAAAATGGCAGTTCATGGATACTGTAACCAAAATGATGCCATTCTATATCGCGAGAGCAATTGGTGGAACATTATATCTTATTGGTGCCATTGTTATGACTTACAACTTAATTAAAACTGTTAAGATTGGTAACTTCCTTGAAGTAGAGGAAGCAGAAGCCCCTGCACTAAGTGGCGAGTATCACTCACATTCAAAAGACCACTGGCATCGTTGGATTGAGCGCAAGCCCGTACAGCTAATGGTGTTAAGCTTAATTGTTGTAGCCATTGGTGGTATCATCGAATTCGTTCCGGCTTTCTTAGTAAAATCAAATATTCCTACTATCTCCAGTGTAAAACCATACACACCGCTTGAATTAGAAGGTCGTGATATTTATGTGCGTGAAGGTTGTTACGTTTGTCACTCGCAAATGATTCGCCCGTTCAGAAGCGAAACTGCCCGTTACGGCGAATATTCTAAGGCTGGTGAATTCGTTTACGATCATCCATTCCAATGGGGTTCTAAGCGAACAGGTCCGGATTTAGCGCGCATTGGTGGTAAATATCCCGACAGCTGGCATTACAATCACATGTTAGATCCAACAAGTATGTCGCCTAACTCTATTATGCCGCCTTACTCTTGGTTATTGGATGATGATTTAAATACTTCTTTGTTAAGAGGAAAAATTAAAGCCATGAAAACTTTAGGAGTTCCTTATCCGGAAGGTTATGAAGACAAAGCTATTGATGATTTAAATAAGCAAGCGGAAGAAATTACAACTAATTTGAAAAAAGATGGAATTGAAACAGCTTCTAGCAAAGAAATCATCGCGCTGATAGCCTACTTACAGCGGATGGGTAAAGATATTAAAGCAGAAAATAAAGAAGTAGCCAACAAATAAAATTATAGCCATGAAATTCATCAATTATTTAGAATCGATAACAGGCATCGGAATTTATCCGTTAGTTTCTCTTATGATTTTCTTTATGTTTTTTGCTTTGGTTACACTTTATGTAATTAAAGCAGATAAGTCATATATCAATAAGGTTAAAAACATTCCTGTAAGTAACGAATTACAATAAAAGCCGGCTTATGAAAACTAAAACTCAAAAAAGTAAAATGTGGTTACTGATGTTTGTTGGTATGCCTCTAATAAATTTTGCCCAGGAAGCTCAGGTAAATGAACCTTCCTGTTTTTCAAACACTTTGTTTAATACATTGTTGGCAATTATAGTAATTCTGGTAATTGTTATTGTAGGCATGGCTAATGCCGTAAAAAATGTAAGTCAAAGTGAATATTTTCAGGATAAAATAAAGAAGGCAAAAGCTGGTAACTCAGGTTCAGCAAAGATCGGAGCAGTTGCACTGTTTATGTTTTCTGCTTTAATGGCTAACGCGCAAGAAGCCCCTGTGGCTGTGGAGGCTAACGATTGGTTGATTGGCGGTTTGGATATGTTTACTTTCTACTTCATGCTAGGCATTATTCTCCTCGAATTATTTTTCATCTTCGGTTTATATTACGCGTTAAAGGGCATGTTAGTTGCTGCTGAGGCAGAAAAGTCGGCTGAGGCCGCACTTAAAAAAGTTAAACCGGTTGAAAAAACAATTTTCGATAAATTAAATGCGGCTGTTGAAGTGGAGCGTGAGCAGGAAATTATGCTCGACCACGATTACGATGGCATCAAAGAATTAGACAATGATTTACCGCCATGGTGGAAGTATGGTTTTTACCTTACAATTGTGGTGGCCGTATTTTATTTAATTCACTACCATATCTCAGGTACCGGCGATTTGCAGGAAGCGGAATATAATATGGAAGTTGCAAAAGCAAAAGCTGAAGTAGAAGCCTATATGAAAACTGCGGCAAGTAATGTGGATGAAACAACAGTGAAAATGCTGGATGGCGCTTCTGACCTTGAAAGCGGTAAGCAAGTGTATCAGGCAAACTGCGCGGCTTGTCATGGTAAATTAGGTGAGGGTGGAGTTGGTCCTAATTTCGCCGATGAATATTGGATCCACGGTGGAAGTATTCAGGATATTTTTAAAACAGTTAAATATGGTTTTGCCGATAAAGGAATGAAAGCATGGAAAGAAGATTTATCTCCAATGCAAATCGCTCAGGTAACTTCTTTCATTCGTACTTTAAAAGGCACTAATCCTCCGAACGGTAAAGCTCCTCAAGGTGATTTATACAAGGAAGATGGTACACCTGCGGCCGGCGATTCAACAACAGTGGTGACTGATTCTTTAAAAGTTGTAGTGCCGGTAGATAGTTTAGCTAAGGCAAGTGCTGTAGTGAAAAAATAAATATGGACTCCAATTCTGATATTAAGAACAAAGAAAACTCTCCTCATACTGACAACGAATCATTCAGAGACAGTATCGCCACCGTTGATAAGGAAGGCAAACGCGTTTGGATTTACCCGACAAAACCGTCGGGTAAATTCTATAACTGGAGAAAATACTTAAGCTACATTTATCTCGTACTTTTTTTCGCTATTCCATTCATTAAGATTAATGATGTTCCGCTTTTTATGCTGAATATTGTTGAGAAGAAATTTATCCTCTTTGGCATGATTTTCTGGCCGCAGGATTTTTTCATCTTCATGCTGGGCATGCTCATCTTCATTGTGTTCATAGCATTATTTACTGTAGTCTTCGGCCGTGTCTTTTGCGGATGGGCTTGTCCCCAAACCATTTTCATGGAAATGTTGTTCCGCCGCATTGAGTATTGGATTGAAGGCGATGCGAATTATCAAAAGGCATTAAAACATGCGCCTTGGACTACCGACAAAATCATGAAGCGTGTTTCTAAGTTTACTTTGTTTTTTCTGCTTTCATTCATTATTGCCAATACTTTGTTGGCTTATATTATTGGAGTGGATGAGGTAATAAAAAATGCGACCGAACCCATCTCTCAACATAAAGGCGGATTTATTTCTTTAATGTTATTTACAGGTGCGTTCTTCTTTGTATATTCCTGGTTCCGTGAGCAAGTGTGTTTGATTGTGTGTCCTTACGGTCGTATGCAAGGTGTACTCCTCGATAAAAATTCAGTGGTTGTAGCGTATGATTATGTGCGTGGCGAAGAGCGTCATAAATTCAAAAAGAATGAAGTGCGTACCGGCGGCGATTGTATCGACTGTAATTTGTGCGTTAAGGTTTGTCCTACCGGAATTGATATTCGAAACGGCACGCAATTAGAATGTGTAAATTGTACCGCTTGTATTGATGCCTGCGATCACATGATGGAGAGCGTTGGTTTACCAAAAGGTTTAATTCGTTACGATTCAGAAAATGGAATTAAAAACAAAGTAAAGTTAGCTTTCACCACCCGTATGAAAGCGTATTCAGCAGTATTGTTACTGCTTATCGGGGTTGAAACTTTCTTGTTGGCAACACGCTCTGATTACGATGCCACCATTTTAAGAGCTAAAGGCATGTTGTATCAAGATCAACCCAACGATCAAATCAGTAATTTATATACCATCAAGCTAGTGAATAAAACACGTAAGGAATTGCCTGTTGAACTAAAGGTAGAAAATTTTGAGAACGCAAATATTAAAATAATTGGCAAGGATTTACATGTAAAACAAGAGGATATTAGTTCAGGAGAATTTTTTGTGTACTTGAATAGGAAAGATGTGAAGGAAAGAAAAACAAAATTAGAAATAGGAGTTTACTCTAACGGTAAAAAAATAAAAACAGTCAAGACCAATTTTTTAGGTCCAATTAGTTATAACGGTAAAAAATAAATATCATGAGCTGGGGTTTTAGAATAACAATTTTGTATTTAAGCTTTGTGGCTTTAATTGTAACACTTGTAGTGCTGTGTTACGGACAAAAAGTAGAATTAGTATCGAAAGATTACTATAGGCAAGAATTGCAATATCAGGACAGAATAGATGCTATCAACAACGCCAATGCTGCTACGCACACTATTAATCACGCAGTGGAAGCAAACGGTGTTTTATTAACGGCAAGTGCAGAATTTATGCAAGCCGGATTTGAAGGCATGGTTAATTTTTTCCGTCCGAGTGATTCTTCAAAAGATTTTAAAACGGAATTAAAATTCGATGCCGACGGTAAGCAAATGATTACTGGTGATAAACTGGAAAAGGGTTTATACAAAATGCAGTTATCATGGCAATCGGGCGGTAAAAATTATTTTAAAGAACAAGTAATTACCATTAAGTAATGTTAATGCTATGGGCAGCCATATCGCTGGGTTTATTGGGCAGCTTACACTGCGTAGGCATGTGTGGTCCTATTGCACTTTCATTACCTGTTCATGGTCGCTCACAATCTTCCCGCTTCATCGCCATCTTGGTTTATAATGCGGGACGAATCATGACGTATTCTGCTTTAGGTGCTTTGTTTGGTTTACTCGGACAAGGCTTCGCGATTTTCGGTTTACAACAGATTCTTTCTATTGTATTAGGAGTTATCATTCTCTTATCGGTTTTGTTACCGGGCGATATTTTCGCGCAATTTTCTTTCACTTCAAAATTGCATCAACTTTTTGCCCGTCTTAAATCTTCATTAGGGAATTTATTTCAAAACCGCAGTACCAAAGCATTGTTTTATATCGGACTTCTTAACGGTCTGCTGCCCTGCGGCTTAATTTATATGGCTATAACCGGCGCCCTTGCAAGCGGTTCTGTTATTCATGGCGCTTTATTCATGGCTTTGTTTGGATTAGGAACCGTACCGGCTATGTTTTCTGTGGCTTGGTTCAGTAATTTAATTTCAGTAAAATTCAGGGCCAGCATTACTAAAGCCATGCCGTATGTGGTTTCTGTGATGGCTGTGTTATTGATATTGCGTGGAATGAATTTAGGGATTCCGTATATTAGCCCTAAAATGGCGGAGCAAAATACCGAAGCAAGTTGTCACACAACACCTAAAGTAGAATGCTGTCATAAAGAGTAATCCGGTGAATTTAATTTCAAAATATAATATTCCCGTTCCAAGATACACCAGTTATCCCACTGTTCCGTTCTGGGATAAATCGCCTTCATTAGAAGAATGGAAAGATTTAGTAAAGGATTGTTTTAACTCAACCAACAGTAAAGACGGAATAAGTCTTTACATTCATTTACCTTTTTGTGAGAGTTTATGTACGTATTGCGCCTGTAATACACGCATCACAGTTAATCACAAAGTGGAAGAGCCCTATATCAACACCGTACTAAAAGAATGGGATTTATACTTGGAACTATTTAATGAAAAACCTCTCATCAGAGAAATACATTTAGGAGGGGGAACCCCCACTTTTTTTACAGCTGAAAATTTAAAGA
The DNA here is from genome assembly GCA_016787445.1 of Bacteroidia bacterium. Taxonomy (GTDB): domain Bacteria; phylum Bacteroidota; class Bacteroidia; order B-17B0; family Aurantibacillaceae; genus JAHEYG01. The sequence continues at coordinate 29,517 of JAEUTQ010000030.1, read as the reverse complement.
AATTAATTCAGGGCATATTGGATAAATCCAATGTAGCGCCCAATGCAGAATTCAGTTTTGAAGCGCATCCAGCTAATACCACCATCGGACATCTAATTACTTTATACCAATTAGGATTTAAACGCATTAGTTTCGGTATTCAGGATTTTGATGATAAAGTACAAGACGCCATTAACCGCTATCAATCCTTTGAGGAAGTAAAAGCGATTGTTGATCAATGCCGCGCGGTAGGATATACCTCCGTGAATTTTGATTTAGTATATGGCTTGCCTTTTCAGACCTATGCCAGCATGCAGGATACGGTAGAGAAGGTGATTGCTTTAAAACCCGACCGCATTGCGTTTTACAGTTACGCGCATGTGCCCTGGATAAAACCCGGACAACGCAAATTCACCGAGAAGGATTTACCGGTGGACGATGATAAACGCAAATTGTATGAATTAGGTAAAGAACTATTTTTGCAAAATGCCTATAAGGAAGTAGGGATGGATCATTTCGCTTTGGAGAATGATGAATTGTTTGCGGCGATGAAGAACAAAAAATTACACCGCAATTTCATGGGTTATACTGCGAATTATACCGCTCTGTTAATCGGGTTAGGTGTTTCATCCATCAGCGATACCTGGACCGGTTTTTCGCAGAATATAAAAACTGTAGAAGAATATCAGGAGTGCATTAACAGCGGTAAGCTGGCCGTTACCCGCGGCCATGTGTTGAATGAAGAGGATTTAATTTTACGCAAGCATATTTTAAATATCATGTGCCATTTGGAAACCAAATGGGATAATCCTGAAACGCAATGCGAAGCTTTGTACCAAGGCATTGAACGATTAACTGAATTGCAAAAAGACGGTTTAGTGGAAGTGCATCCGTATCATTTAAAAGTAACCGAAACCGGCAAAGCCTTTTTGCGAAATATCTGTATGTGCATCGATGCGCGTTACTGGCGCAAAACCCCGGAAGCCAAAACTTTTAGTTCGTCGGTTTAGTCCCTTCTCCCTTGGGAGAAGGTGTCCGGAGGACGGATGAGGGTCATTTCCCTTCTCTCCGCCGCGGCGGATGGGAGAGGGGGGGACCACGAAGTGGTGGGTTAGGTAGTACTAACAGACGGATGAGGGTCAGCGTTAATGCCGAAAACCCACCACATATCAATAAAACATTACCACTTATAAAACATTAATCATGAAGCTGATGAATGATGTTGTTTTGAGACGGCCTATCCACTACATTTGATTATAATGTTTAAAACTTATTACTATGAAAAGATTTTTACACCTGATCATTTTGTGTTTGTTAAACGGAATGTTTTATGCCAACACAAAACCCGCAATTGGTTTTATTGAAAACAAAGGGCAGATACACGACCAGAATTTTAAGCCCAATACAGAAGTGAAATTTTTACTGAGTATACCTGGGATGAACATACAATTAAAACAAAACAGTTTTAGTTACGATACATATACGGTAGAGCAAAAAAGCACGGAAACGAACCGCGAGACAGTCTTAACCAAATTGAAACATCCTAAACTTGAAAGCACCTATCATTTTCACCGTGTGGATGTAGAATTTATTGGTGCTAATACGCAACCTGAAATTATTGCAGAGCAACCTTCCGAAACTTATTACAATTATTACACCACTGGAGTATCTGAACAAGGCGCTACTAATGTGCGTAGCTACGAAAAAGTAACTTACAAAAACATTTACCCGAATATTGATTTGGAATTTATTGCCATAGAAGGCAAACTAAAATACAATTTCATTGTACACAATGGTGGTAACATGAATGTAATAAAATGGAAATATCATGGAGCCAACACCACTGAGATTAAAAACAACAATATTTCTATTGCTGTAAAGCAGGGTGAATTTAATGAGGCAATTCCTGAAAGTTATTTAAGATCTAATTCTAAAAAAGGAAAGCAAATTAAAATTGATTTTATCAAAGATGCCAACGGTGTTTATGGATTTGATTCTAAACAAAATTTTAAATTAATGGCGAATCAGGAAATAGTTATTGATCCTATATTAAATTTACTTTGGGCAACGTATTTTGGCGGAACCCAATCTGATGTAATTTGGAATACTTGTTTGGATTCCTTTAACAACATTTATTCAGTTGGCTGGTCCGATAGTCCTTCCTTTATTGCAACCACAGGATCATATCAAAATACTTTTGCAGGAATTTATGATGCATTTATTTCAAAATTTAACACAAATGGGAATTTACTTTGGGCAACGTATTTTGGCGGTAATGATGATGACTCGGGATATGGAATTTGCTTGGATAAGGTTTCCAATTTTCTATACATTTCAGGAATAACAAGTAGCACAAACAATATAGCGACATTGGGATCACAACAACAAAATTATGGTGGCGGGCCATGTGATGGTTTCTTAGCTAAGTTTACTACTAGCGGTGTTTTAATATGGTCTACGTATTATGGAGGAACGGGAAATGATCAGGGTCTCGATTGCAAAATTGATAATCTTGGAAATGTATATTTAGTTGGGTCTACTTCAAGTACACTAGGAATTTCAACCACTGGTGCTTTTCAAACTATTTACGCGGGAGGTCTACGAGATGGCTTTATTTCTAAGTACAACACAAACGGTAATATATTATGGTCTACATATTACGGCGGGTCAGGTGACGAAATAATTGAAACTCTAGAATTCAATAGTAAAAATAGACTCTTTGTCGGAGGAGAGACTAATAGTAGTACTATTTCTACCCCAATATCCCACCAACCAGGATATAGTGGTTCAGGTTATGATGCCTTCTTAAGCTCATTCAATATTACAGGACAGAGAGTGTGGTCAACCTACTATGGCGGAAGTGGAAGAGAATACCTACTTGATGTAAAATGTGATTCACTTGATAACGTATTTATTTGTGGTTCTACAAATAGCATAGACTCAATTGCATCTATCGGGACATTTCAAACAAGCATGGGTGGTTCTGGTCTTGCGAACCAGGGCGATGGATATCTTGTGAATTTTGACACAAATGGAGTGCGAAAGTGGGGAACCTATTTTGGAGGTGGAAATGATGACTGTGGTTATGCTATTGCGACAGTCGGAAGTGCCATTTATTTAACCGGAGTTACCCAAAGTTTAAACCAAATAGCTACTACAAACGCTTACCAAACAGTATTGAGTTCGCCTTATGCGGATATGTTTATCACAAAATTTGACAAACTTGGATTGAGAGTATGGGGTAGTTATATTGGCGGTTTCACAAATGATATAGCGTACAACGTTTGTTTAAATACTTTGGGTGAAATTGTGATCACTGGAACTTCGGATGGCTGGTCTGCTTTCCCAACTACATCTGGTTCCTATCAACCCAATCTGAAAGGATCTACAGACGGTGTGGTGTTAAAACTTAGAGAGAATTCTGTTTCAGGAATAAGTGAATCAATACTACTTGGTTCAAAAATATCAATTTACCCTAACCCCAACTCCGGTTCTTTCACTATACAAACCAAAGAAGATGTTGTTTTAGAAATTGTAAATGAATTGGGTCAAGTGGTTAGAAATATAAAATTAGACGCAAGCAATAATCATCAAACTAACATTACAGGTTTAGCTGATGGAGTGTATTGCTTGAAAGATAAATTAAGTGGTACCATTATTAAAAATAAAATTGTGGTGGTGAGGTAAACTCCCTCTCGCAGTGGAGAGCTTACTCATCCGATGTAATTTTAAGGTTAATATTAGGATTTAATCCCACTCTGCTAGAAATCAAAAATGATTTTATTACAAAGGTTATATTGGTAAATCAGCAGCTTGACATTCATTATTAAATGAACTATCTTTATTACAGTAATGAAAATAACACAAGTAATATTAATTCAGCTTTTAATACTAACTCATTGTATAATGAGTGCAAATACTGGATTTTCTGGATCTGAAGGCTTGTCTAAAAAACCTTTGTGTTATTTTCGCGAAAATAAAGGGCAAGTCTCTGATCAGTTTTTTAATTCACGTAAAGATGTTTTGTTCTCAGGAACTGATGGAAGACTATCTTATTTCTTAAAGGAAACAGGAATATCTTATCAATTAAGCAGGATAGATAAGAAGGTTAATAAGAAAAGAAATAAATTTTCATCATCTCTTGCATCGGAAGAATCATACATTGAGCAGTTTTCATTTTATAGAATCGATATTGATTGGTTAAACACAAGTAAGAAACCAAATATTGAACCCACGGAAGCTATTGACGGTTATGATAATTTTTATACAGAGTCATGTCCTTCCGGTGCGTTGTATGTTAAAAGTTATAAAACTGTTACATACAGAAACATTTACGATAAAATAGACTTGAAATGGTATTATAGTAATGGTAATTTAAAGTATGACTACATTGTTAAGCCCGGCGGGAATTACAACCTAATCGAATATAAGGTTAAAGGCGCCGAAAAATTGCATCTAAATACGAATGGCGATTTGGTTATAAGCACCCCATTTGGAGAATTGTTAGAGCAGGCTCCGGTAGTTATTCAGAATGGCAAGTTTTTAAAATCTAAATGGCGATTAAATGAAGATAGAGTTTCATTTGATATTGAAGATGTCAATCTAGATCAACCTTTTGTTATTGATCCTCTTATTAGATTATGGGGTACATATTATGGCGGAGCTCTTGATGATAATGCATATAATGTCTCTGTGGATGCAAATAATAATGTATTTCTGTCGGGCGATACTCAATCAAACACTACTTTAAATATTGCAACTGTAGGTAGCCACCAAAGTACATATGGCGGACCTGGCACTGCTAGTTTCATAATTGGTGATGCTTATGTTGCTAAGTTTAATTCTTCGGGTGTGAGACAGTGGGCCACCTACTATGGAGGAGCAGGAAGTGAATTTGCTAATTGGTGTGCAACAGACATTAATGGAAATGTTTATCTAACTGGTGGCACAACTACAACACTATCTACGGTTATTGCAACACCCGGAGCACATCAAACAAATAATGCAGGCGGTCAGAATTACATGGGTGATGCTTTTTTGGTAAAGTTTAATTCGTCAGGTGTAAGGCAATGGGGCACTTATTATGGTGGTACCGGCGACGAGTCGGGCTATGGCGTTTGTATTGACGCGGTTGGTAATGTGTTTATGTCTGGCTGCACAAACTCTACAAACGGAACAAGTATTGCCACGGCTGGTTCTCATCAGTCTGTTATTGGTGGTGGCGCAGATGCGTTCTTGGTAAAATTTGATGCTACAGGTAATAGAATTTGGGCAACATATTACGGAGGAACTAGTTCATTAGAAAACGGACACGCATGTAGTTCTGATTCAAACGGTGATATTTATTTAATGGGTTATAGTGACTCCCCAACAGGTATATCAACACCTGGTTCTCACCAACCAGTTTTTGGAGGTGGCGGGATGCCGGATGGAATGTTGGTGAAGTTTAATACTAACGGGGTAAGACAGTGGGGCACATATTATGGCGGTGCACTTAGAGATATGTTTTATGCAATTAAAATTGCTGGTACAGAAATATTTGTTTCAGGAGAGACTTTTACCTCTGCTGGTACATCAATTGCAACTCCAGGTTCGCATCAACCGATGTTTGGTGGCGGAATGAGTGATGCGTTTGTTGTGAAATTTGATATTACTGGCACAAGAATTTGGGGTACGTATTATGGAGGTGTTAATAATGAAAGTGCACTTGGTGTTTCGGTAGATAGTAAAGGTTTTATTTATGTTTCAGGAATGACAAATACACAGGCTGGGACAGCAATTGCCACACCATGTTCTTATCAGTCAAATTACGGTGGATTTCCTACCGATCTCTTTTTAGCTAAATTCACAACGAATGCGACTCGTGTTTGGGGAACATATTATGGAGGTTCAGGTTATGAATATTTGGGTACTTGTGTTAATGATGGAACAGATGCAATTTATTTAGTTGGAAGAACAGCCAGTAATACAGGTACTGTAATAGCATCGTCTGGAAGTCATCAGGCTTTATTTGGTGGAGGAATGTACGATGGTTTTATTGTAAAATTTGATGGATGCATTCAAGTACCGCCACCTAATACCACTTTACCTCAAAACATGACGGTTTGCGCAGGGCAGTCAACTTCATTAAGTACGGCTTCATTATGTGCTATTAATTGGTATTCTAATGTTGGAGGGCCAGTAATAAGCACAAATAGTATTTTGACGACGCCAACATTAACAACTAATACAACATATTATGTGCAAGATGCGACTTGTGGAACTGATTCACTAACTTCTATAACAGTTACTGTAAATCCACTTCCTAACTTACAAAGTGTTTCCTCAAATACGGTTATTTGCTCAGGAAGTACCGTATCATTATCTGTTAGTGGCGCTAGTACGTATACTTGGTTACCTTCTATGTTAAATACAAATTCTATAGTTGATAATCCATCTACTACAACAATTTATACTGTGATCGGAAGCAGCTTGAATTGTGCAAATTCGCTCACAATTCCAATTACAGTAGTGCCATCCCCATCAATTACACTTAATTATCCTTCCGGACCATATTGTTACGGTAGTACATTTACAATTCAGGCAAACGGGGCACAATCTTATACTTGGTATCCTTCCTCTGCATTTTCGTCTTCAACAGGGTCAGTTGTTTCAACAGTCCCATTAAGTATTTCATCAACCTATACTTTATTAGGAGAAAATAGTAACGGTATATCTTGTTTGTCACAAATTACTTTTTCCTCAAACGTAATACCATTGATAATGCCTACAATTTCTTCTAGTGTTGAAATTTGTGAAGGAAATTCTGTAGTTCTTAGTGCGGGGGGAGGGAATACTTATTATTGGATTGGAGCAAACATTGATAATCCAAATCAATCATCAATTAATGCTACTCCTTTAAGTTCTGGTATTTATAGCGTAAGTATATCAAATAACTATTTGTGTCCTGTAACGGCAACTGTTTTTGTAAGGGTAAATCCTAAACCTTTTGTTTTTGCAGGAAATGATACTACCGTAAATTCTATTGATGATATTTTTATTAGTGCAATAGGCAATGGACAATTTCAATGGGTTAGCGGTTCAAATATTGTTTGTTCACACTGCCCAAAGACTCAGGTTTTTCCTGAAAAATCTTCATGTTATGTTGTAGCTGTTATGGATACTAATGGTTGTATCGCACAAGATGAGGTTTGTTTAGATGTAATAAATGATGAATATATTTATATACCAAATTCCTTTACTCCGAATAATGACGGGTTAAATGATGTGTTTCATGTTTACGGGATAGGAATTAAAAATTATTCTTTATCAATATATAATCGTTGGGGTGAAAAAATATTTTTTTCCTCAAATCAAACCACAGGTTGGGACGGTAAATTTAAAGGAGTTTTGTGTGAAATAGGAACATATATTTATCACTTAGATTATGATAGACCGAATGGAGAACATAAATCACGACAGGGGCACGTGAATTTAATCGCTACATATTAAGTCATAATATTGCCTACTCATCCGCTGTATTTTTCAAACTCATCAATAAACTGTAAGCGCCTTTGGTAACAATTGGTTTGTTATTTAAGGTTTCGCTATTGGTGATTTCGGTAAAGCCGTTTTCAGTTAAGCCGGTTTTAATCTCTTTCATTTCGTAATTGCCTTTTCCGTTATCTATAAACACGTAAGTCTTGTTTTCAAAATTCACGATGGCTTCTTCCGTAATCACAAAGGCGTTAGTGGTCACCACTTCCAACTCTGCATTCATGTACATGCCCGGCAATAAGGTTTTATCGTAATCATTAAAATGACAATGCACCATCACGCTGCGCTCCGGCGACAAGTCCTGGCTGATTAAAATGATTTCTGCAGGATGTTTTTTCTCCGGTTCATTATTGGTATACGCCATTAATTTCTGACCAATAAATAGTTTGTTCACGTCTTTTTCGAATACCGTTAAACCTAAATGTATATCCGTCGGATTAATCAATTCAAAAATCACATCGGAAGGATTCACATACTTTCCAATGTTTACATTCACCTTCGATACAAAACCTTCAATGGGCGAATACACGTTAACGCTTCTCGAAATGGTATTTTCATCCAAAGTCTCCGGATTTACACCAATGAGTTTTAGTTTTTCATACAACGACTTGGTGGCTATCTTTTGTGATTTGAAATCAGCTTCGGCTTGTTGCATTACTTTATCGCTGCTGGCTTTGCTCTGATTTAATTCTTTCTGACGCGCAAATTCTTTTTCTAAGTAATTCAATTTGGCCACAGAGGTGAGATAATCCTGCTGAATTTGAATGTACTGCGGATCTTCAATTACTGCAATCACTTCACCTTTTTTGATTTTTGTGCCCGGTAACAAATGCGTTGACTTTAAATAGCCTCCTAACGGTATGCTTACCGAGACAATGTTTTGCGGCGGCACTTCAATTTTACCGTTAACTTTTAATACGGAAGAGATAGAACGACGCTCTCCCATTGCGCTGCTGATGCCCGCATTGGCCATTTGTTTTTCGTTAAGGCTTACCATGGAGGGTGTGCCAGATTTTTCTTCTTCCTTTACTTCCGGTGCCGAGTTGCACGCGTTTAACAGTAAGGCAAGACTTAATAAGATTAATGAGTTTTTCATATTATTTGGATAATAAATAGTTTAAATAAATAACAGCTTCGTTGTATTGTTTTACTGTATTGAGGTAATCGCTCTTCATGTTTAAAGATTGATTCATCAGCATGGCCCATTCAAGATAATTGATTTCTCCTTTTTGATAACGGGCGTTAGCGGCTTCGTCTATCAGTTGAGCATTCTTGTTGCCTTTTGTTTCAAAATAATTCAAGGTGCTTTTTAAATTCTGAATGCTGTTTACGGTTTTCAGGTATTCATTCTGCATGCCTTTTAATTGCAGGCGGTAATTGTTTTCGCTAAGCAATTGTAAACCGCGCGCTGAATGGATGCGTGCTTTTTGCGCACCGAAAAAGAGCGGTATTCCTAAGCCAATCTGCGCCGACTGGAACCTTGCCGAGCCGGTATAGGTAATATTGTCGGCACCATTACCAATCATGCTCATGTTGTTATAGGCAAAATTTAAATCCGGCAGCAGTTTTGATTTTTCCAATTTGGTATTCATTCGGCTGATGCGGTTTTGTTGCTCAAGCTGACGGATAAACGGATGTTGTTTGATGGCGGAAGTGTCTGCTGATACATTGGCTTCCATGAAGAGAGTTCCGCTTTCCGGTAAAACTTTTTCATTGCTATTGAGCAACAATTGAAATTCAAGAGCAGCCATCTCCAAATCTTGTTTTACCTGATTGGTTTGGGTGAGTATTTGTCCGCGCTGACTTTCAGCGGCAGCTTTCTCTAAAATATTATTCTCTCCTTTTTCAAAACGCAATTGCGCGGCACTTACTACCTTTTCGTACACCGAATCAATATTCTGCAGCAGTTTTAATCTTTCCTGCAGTAACAACAATTCATAATAAGCTAAACTAATGTTACGTTTGAGTTCCGATTCTTTAACAGCCACATTCAATACGCTGCTTTTCCATTCTTCATTCAGCAATGATTTCTGTCTGGCATACACGGTCGGGAAATTCATGCTTTGCGAAACAGAAATGCGGTTATCGTAATAGGCGCTGTTGATTTGTCCGTATTCTCCATTAAGGGATGTAGCGGGTAAATCCAGTCCGGTCTTCACCATTTTTTTCTGATACTCCGCTTTTAACTGTTCGTTTTTTACCTGCAGATTATTTTTCAATCCCATATCAATGGCAGACTGCAAAGAAATTGTTTTTTGTCCGAATGAAGCCGCGCTAACCATTAACAGCAAAGCCATGATGGTTTTACCGCTAAACAATTTGACATTTAGTTTTCTTTCGAACAGCATATATAAAATGGGTAAGACGAATAGCGTTAAGAAAGTTGCAATTAATAAACCGCCTATTACAACGGTGGCCAATGGGCGTTGAACTTCTGCGCCGGCGCCATTGCTGACTGCCATTGGTAAAAAACCTAATGAAGCCACAAAGGCTGTCATTAATACCGGGCGTAAACGCATGCGTGTTCCTTTCATGATGATTCGTAAATTATTTTTATAACCTTCTTTTCTCAAACGATTGAATTCCGCAATCAGTACAATCCCATTTAAAACGGCCACGCCAAACAGAGCGATGAAGCCAACACCCGCGCTGATGCTAAATGGCATACCGCGCGAGTATAAAGCGAAGATGCCGCCTATAGCAGAAAGCGGAATGGCCGAGTAAATCAGCAAACCGTGTTTAACGGAGTTAAAAGCGAAATAGAGCAGGAAGAAAATTAAAATCAAAGAAACAGGTACTGCAATTGATAAACGTTTCTTGGCCTGATTTAAATTTTCAAAAGCACCGCCGTATGTAGGATAATATCCTGCCGGAAATTTAATTTGCTTCTCTACTTTATCCTGCAGTTCATGAACTATGCTTTGCACATCACGGCCGCGTACGTTAAATCCAACAATGATTCTACGTTTAGCGTCCTCACGTTGTATTTGATTCGGACCGTCCTTTATTTCCACATTCGCTAATTGATAGAGCGGAATTTGTTGTCCTTCTTTTACAGGAATGAGGAGATTTTTAATGTCATCCAAATTACTACGGTTGTTTTGATTCAAGCGCACCACTAAATCAAAACGGCGTTCGCCTTCAAATACCAATCCGCTGCTTTGTCCCGCAAAGGCTGTATTAATGATTTTGTTGACATCACCGATATTTAATCCGTATTGTGCTATGGCATTGCGGTTATAATCAATGATGACCTGAGGCATTCCGGTTACAGCTTCAATGTAAATATCTTTAGCGCCATCGACAGTATTTACAATTTTACCCAAGCGAGCAGCGTAAGCAGCTAGAGTATCCAGATTTTCTCCGAATATTTTACATACCACATCTTGTTTTGCACCGGTCATAAGTTCATTAAAACGCATTTGTACGGGATATTGAAAACTGTAAGTAACACCCGGTACTTCGGATAAAGCTTCATTCATTTTTTCGGCGAGCTCATTAAACGTACTCGCGCTGGTCCATTCGGATTTATCTTTTAATATCACCATCATATCAGCGGCATCCATTGGCATAGGATCGGTAGGAACTTCCCCGCTTCCGATTTTGGTGACTACTTTTTCTATTTCAGGAAATTTCGCCAGTAAAATCTTCACCGCCTTTTGCGTATTCTCAATACCTGTTTTTAAATTGCTGCCGGTTAATACCCGTGTCTCAACGGCAAAATCGCCTTCTTCGAGAGCAGGAATAAATTCTCCGCCTAATGACAATAAAGCAAAAATTGAGAGGCCAAACATGCCTATAACAATGCTTAAAACAATTTTAGGTTTGCTGATAACTTTAAAAAGTGAGGACGTATAAAACTGTTCTACTTTTTCCATCAGCTTATCGGAGAAGGTTTTGTTGTGGTTGATTTTTTTGCTCAGGAAAAATGCACTCATCATGGGAATGTAAGTGAGGGAAAGAATAAACGCACCTAATAAAGCGAAAGCTACGGTTTGAGCCATAGGTTTAAACATTTTTCCTTCGATACCTTGTAGTGAGAATATTGGAAGGTATACAACAAGAATAATAATTTGTCCAAATACAGCGCTGTTCATCATTTTTCCGGCTGAATGATTCACCTGTTCATCCATTGTTTTCTGATCAATTTTATTGCTAGTGAAAAAGCGTTTGCTGTGTGTGAGCTGATGCATCACGGCTTCCACGATAATTACGGCTCCGTCAACAATCAAACCGAAATCAAGCGCGCCTAAGCTCATCAGGTTACCGCTTACGCCAAATAAATTCATCATGATAATGGCGAATAACATCGCTAAGGGGATAACGGAGGCCACTAGTAATCCCGCGCGCAAATTACCGAGGAATAAAACAAGAATGAATACAACGATGAGTGCTCCTTCCAATAAATTCTTTTCCACCGTGCCAATCGCGTTGTTCACCATTTTGGTGCGGTCTAAGAAAGGTTCAATCACCACGCCTTCAGGTAATGTTTTTTGGATTTGCGCAATCCTTGTTTTGATGTTTTCAATTACTTCATTGCTATTCTCGCCTTTCAACATCATGACAACAGCGCCGGCAACTTCACCTTTGTCATTATAGCACATCGCGCCAAATCGTGTAGAGTAACCAAAACGTACTTCAGCAATATCTTTAATAAATAAGGGTGTGCCGTCCTCGTTGGATTTCACCGCTATGTTTTTAATGTTATCGATGTTGCTGATTAATCCTTCGGTGCGTATGTATAAAACGGTAGGCCCTTTTTCTATATAAGCACCTCCCGTGTTTTCGTTGTTGCTTTCTAAAGCATTGAATACATCGTTAATGGTAATGTTGTAAGCATTAAGTTTATTCGGATCAACGGCGATTTCATATTGTTTTAGTTTCCCTCCAAAGCTGCTCACTTCAGCAACACCTTTTACGCCGAGTAACTGGCGACGAACGATCCAATCCTGAATGGTGCGTAGCTCCATATCGGAGAACTTACCTTCATAACTGTCGGCAGCCCTCACCACATATTGGTATATTTCGCCTAATCCGGTAGTAACCGGTCCGAGTTCAGGTGATCCAATTCCTTTAGGTATTTGATCTTTTACTTTTTGCAGGCGTTCTGCAACTTGTTGTCTTGCCCAATAGATATCAATATCGTCTTCAAACACGATGGTAACGAGAGATAGACCAAACCGCGAGAAACTCCGGATTTCGATGAGTCCGGGTAAATTGTTATTCGCCTGTTCTATCGGAAAGGTGATGAGACGCTCGATATCAGTTGCGCCATAAGAAGGTGCAACCGTAATTACCTGAACCTGATTGTTGGTGATGTCAGGCACGGCGTCGATAGGAAGTTTCCTTAATTCATAAATCCCGAGGGTAATTAGAATTAGAGTGAAAAGTCCAATGATGAGTTTGTTCTTGACTGAGAACGCAATTATTTTATTCAGCATAAATGTTGCTTAATTAATTTAAACGAATGAGTACGGTATAACGCTGCCGTTATACAAAAACACGATGTAATTAAGCTAGTTTAGGCGGTTGCCAGATGGAACCTACGAAAGAATTATAAATGCTTTCGTTACTGTGTGACATTTTTTGTGAATGGAACACCAAAGGTTTAATGGTGTAATGATGTTCATGAGTAATCACCACTGAAATATTCGGGCTCGGATGATTGGAACATCCGTCGTTAGAATGCTTAAAAGGTAATTTGCCGTGATCGTGATCGCTGTTGGCGTGATGATTGTCGGTGTAATGGTCTTTAATGAAATCAGCGAAATCATGATGATGAGAAGCTGTTTCGTTATAATGGTGAAATAAAAAAGGAATTTTTAGTAATTCGGCAAAGGCTTCATGGTTGGTGAAGAACTGCAAAATCAAAATCAAACTAAATACCTTTTTCATAGATAAGCAAATGTAGTAAATTAAAAGTCAAATGTCAATGATTCCATTCATAGAAAAGAGAGCGAATTATATGCAATTTTAAAGAAGAAATAGGATGTTATGAAAAAAAGTGTGAGTATAATAGGAGGAGGTCCGGCAGCTATGATGCTGGCTGCTAAGCTCGATAGCAAAAAATTTACTGTATCTATCTATGAAAAGAATAATGCTTTGGGCCGGAAATTTTTGGTAGCAGGTAAAGGAGGTTTTAATTTAACCCATCGTGAGGAGTTAGAAGTTTTTGTTGGTCGTTACCACCCCAATTATTTTTTAAAGCAAGCGGTGAGTGATTTTTCAAATGTTGATTTACAAAAATGGCTAAAGGAGTTAGGTATTGATACCTATGCCGGAACAAGCAATCGTATTTTTCCTGTAAAAGGAACTAAACCGATTGAAGTGCTCAATTCTATTTTAAATGCGATTGAAAATAACAAAGTGACTGTTTGTACCGGTTATAAGTGGGTGGGATTCGCTAATGATAATTCGTTAATATTTGAAAGCAAGAATCAAATAAAGAATGTGAACTCTGATATTGTAGTATTTGCATTAGGCGGCGCGAGTTGGAAAATAACAGGTTCTGATGGTACCTGGCTGGATTATTTTATGAAACGCGGGATTACTTGTTTACCGTTTGAAGCATCTAATTGCGGATACAAAATTAATTGGCCTTCCGGTATTATCGAAAAACTTGAAGGCAAGGCTTTAAAAAACTGTCAGTTCAAATCAGGTGTCACATCCCATGCGGGAGAGGCTGTTATTACTTCTTTAGGAATTGAAGGTAGTGGTGTGTATCCTTTAGGTTATGAAATAAGAAAACAATTATCTGAAAAAAACAAAGCGGAATTACTCATCGATTTAAAACCACAAAACACCTTAGAAGAAATCAGACTGAAATTGGCGAATCGAAAAAATGTTTCACTAACCCGTTACCTGGAGAAAGATATGAATTTGGGTGAAACAAAAACACTTTTATTAAAAGCACTTTTGTCAAAAGAAAATTTTACGGATAACAAGATGCTTGCCGCTAAAATTAAAACCCTGCCAATTGAAGTGACTGGACTTGCACCAATTGACGAAGCTATTTCTACCGTTGGCGGAGTTTCATTAAAAGAGATTGATGATCATTACCAGTTAAAAAAAATCCCCAATCATTTTGTAATTGGGGAAATGCTCGATTGGGATGCGCCTACCGGAGGGTATCTTTTACAAGCTTGTTTCAGTATGGGAAACAACCTTGCACATTACTTAAATAAAAATTAAGCTTTCTTTTCTTCTCTCGGGCAAGTGTTAATTCCAAGTAAGGGATAAAGCGGACAAAAACTAATCAGGCTGGTGAGAATGAAAGTAGCTGAAACACCAAGCAATACATAGCTTAAAACGCCATCTGTTAGATTAGTAGCAAAAACTACAATCAATAATACGGCCGCTAAAATCAATCGGATCATGCGGTCCATGTTTCCCATATTCTTTTTCATAGGATGAAATTTAAATGTGCAAGCAAAATTCAGATTTCTCGATAGTCTTATATGTGACTAAGGTTACACTCAATTATGATATTTGTCAGGCTTTAAGGCTTTGTGACTTAAGTCATGTCTAGAAAAGGTATCTAAAAATATATTTACAAAAAAATTACAGATGCATAATGAGCACACCAATCAGCATTTTCAATTAAGAATTGATAATGGCGAATATATTGAAGCAAAAGATTATATGCCTGATGGCTATCGCAAACATTTAATACGTCAGATTTCTCAGCATGCGCATTCTGAGGTAATTGGTATGCAACCCGAGGGAAACTGGATTACACGTGCACCAAGTTTGCGTTCTAAACAAATTCTTTTAGCTAAAATACAAGATGAAGGCGGACATGGTCTTTATCTTTATTCGGCAGCTGAAACATTAGGTATTTCGCGCGTTGAATTGATTGATCAATTACATTCAGGTAAAGCAAAATATTCGAATATTTTTAATTATCCTGCATTAAACTGGGCAGATATTGGAGCTATTGGATGGTTGGTAGACGGTGCTGCTATCGTTAATCAGGTTTCTTTACAACGCACATCTTACGGTCCGTACAGTAGGGCAATGGTACGTATTTGTAAGGAGGAAAGTTTTCATCAACGTCAAGGTTATGAAATCATGGCGAACATGATGAAGGGAACTAAAGAACAACGCGAGATGGCACAAGATGCTATGAACCGTTGGTGGTGGCCTGCATTAATGATGTTTGGTCCGCACGATACAGACTCTCCTCATTCAAGCGATGCCGTTAAATGGAAAATCAAACGCGAAACAAATGATGAATTGCGTCAAAAATTCATTGATAAAACTGTGCAACAAGCCGAGATAATTGGCCTGACTATTCCGGATAAAGATTTAAAGTTTAATGAAAAGACAGGTCATTATGATATTGGTAAAATTAACTGGGATGAGTTTCATCGCGTAATCAATGGTAATGGTCCATGTAACAAGCAAAGAATGGAGCATCATATTAAATACCATAACGAAGGTGCTTGGGTACGTGAAGCAGCTGAGGCGTATAAAAAGAAAAGATTAGCAAAACAATTAGAAATAGCTTAATACACATTACAATGGCAAAAGACACACAATTAGATTTATGGGAAGTATTTATTCAAAGTAAATCGGGTCTCCCATATGTGCACGCGGGCAGCGTACACGCTTCAGATGCTAAAATGGCAATGCAGAATGCGCGTGATACCTACACCAGAAGAGGTGAAGGTACCAGTATTTGGTTATTACCTTCAAAAAACATTGTTGCATCCAATCCTGATGATAATGAAATGTTGTTTGATCCATCAAATGATAAAGTTTATCGTCACCCAACATTTTACGTAATGCCTGAAGGCGCAAAAAATATTTAAACTCAGTATTATGACACAGAAAGAAGCTTTATTTCAATATTGTTTAAGATTAGGGGATAATGCCTTAATACTTGGACATCGTTTATCAGAATGGTGCAGTCGCGCGCCGTTTATCGAGGAGGATTTAGCATTAACCAATATGTCTTTAGATATGATTGGCCGCGCTCAAGCATTATTAAAGTATGCCGCAGAAGTGGAAGGCAGTGGTAAAACAGAAGATGATTTAGCGTATCGTCGTCCTGAGCCAAAATATTTTAATCATTTAATTACAGAACAACCTAATGGTGATTTTGCGCACACCATCGCGCGTCAATTGTATATTTCAACTTTCGAATATTATTTCTATTCGGATTTAGAGAAAAGCAAAGACAAAACTTTGGCGGCCATTGCTTCGAAAGCTATTAAGGAAGTGAAATATCATTTGCAGCATGCCGCCGACTGGACTATCCGTTTAGGCGATGGAACAGAGGAGAGTCGTAACCGCATGCAAAAGGCAATTAGCGATTTGTGGATGTGGTCAGGCGAATTGTTTGAAATGGATGAAGTAGAAAATTCATTGTTAAAAGATGGGATTGCAGTTGACTTGATTCCGATTAAAGCATTATGGTCGAATCACATTAAACAAGTATTAACCGAGGCTACATTAAATATGCCGGAGGAAGATTACATGCAAACCGGAAGTCGCAAAGGAATTCATACCGAAAACCTCGGACATATTTTATCCGAAATGCAATATTTACAAAGAGCATATCCCGACGCGAAATGGTAACTCAACAAGTAGATACACAACAGGTGTTTGATTGGATTTCGGATATTCCGGATCCGGAAATACCTGTTATTTCTATTAAGGATCTTGGTATGCTTCGACAAGTGGAGTTTGATAATAACAATTATGTTGTTACGATTACACCCACCTATACGGCTTGTCCCGCGATGAAGATGATTGAGGACGAAATCCTCGGGAAACTTCACCAACATAACATCGATAATGTTAAGGTTAAATTAACGTATGAACCGGCTTGGACAACAGATTGGTTAACTGAGGAAGCAAAACTGAAAATGAAAAATTACGGTATTGCCCCTCCGCAACACAGTTCTTGTAGTAAATTATTTAGTACTGCCGAAACAGTTGTTTGTCCGCGTTGTAATTCTAAACACACCGAAATGATTAGCCGTTTTGGTTCTACGGCATGTAAATCGCTTTATAAATGTGTAGATTGTAAAGAGCCCTTTGAGCATTTTAAATGCCATTAGCTATAAGTGTTTGTGTAAAAGGCGGGTTTTGCCCGCCTTTTTTATTTAGGTGCTTGTAAATTTTAACACAATTTTTAAGAGTTGTGTGACCTTTGTCACACACTTTGCCTTGTTTGCTTCCGACATTTGTACGGTGAAAGCGGAGATAATTAGAAAATACAAAGGAAGTTTGATAGGTATGGCCATTGGGGCAATTGCCGGTTGGGCTTACTACTATTTTATAGGTTGTAGTAGTGGCTCCTGTGCAATTGCCTCGAATTGGCAAATTGCCGTTCCGTATGGCGCTGTAATGGGGCTATTAATGGCCGGTATTGTAAAAAAGGAAGAAGTCAAAAAAGCTTAAAAACCATTTTTATGAAATTAGCAGAAATAATGTATTCGATGGCGCTAAACAAATGTGCGCGTTGTCACCAAGGTGATGTGTTTAAATCAAAAAATCCTTATGATTTAACCAGAATGTTTGACATGCATGAGACTTGTTCTCATTGTGGTTTAAAATATCAAAAGGAACCAAGCTTCTTTTACGGGGCCATGTATGTATCTTACGCATTAACATCAGGCTGGTTTATTGTTTGGTTTGTTCTGCAGAACTATGTTTTAAATTGGGATTTGCTGAATTTTGCCATTTTTATGGTAGCAACTATCATTGCACTTAGTCCTTTAAGTTTACGTTGGTCGCGTTTAATTTGGTTAAATTTCTTTTATAAATACGATAAAAAGTACAGCAAAAAAATAAACGCAAATCAATTGAGTTATGATAGATAGTATTAAAAGTTTTTTAGGTTTGGGTCCGAAAGCGAATTACAGGGAGCTTATTGAAAACGGCGCACAAATAATTGATGTAAGAACACGTGGTGAATATGCATCCGGACATATAAAAGGAAGTATTAATATCCCGTTGAATGAATTAAGCACGCAAATAAAAAAATTAAAAAAAGATAAAGCTATCATTACTTGCTGTGCCAGTGGTATGAGAAGCGCTTCAGCGAAAGCGCAATTGAAATCTTTGGGTTTTGAAGAGGTTCATAATGGCGGCGGATGGTATAGTTTACAAAATAAAATTTAAGTAATGAAGAATATGATTTTAAATAATTGGAATGCATGGAGAATTATCCGTTTGGTATTATCCATTGTGTTTGTGGTGGCAGGGTTTATGAACGCGGATTATTTTTTAGCAGCAGGTGGAGGATTTATTTTCTTTCAGGCCTTATTTAATACCGGTTGTTGCGCAATGGGTAATTGCGCGGATGGATCTTGTGAAGTGAAATATGAAAAAGTAAAATCAAAATAAAATGTCGTTTTCAGAATTAATAAAATCAGATAAGCCCGTTTTGGTTGATTTTTTTGCAACCTGGTGCGGACCATGTAAAACCATGGCTCCTATTTTAAGTCAGGTGAAGACGAAAATGGGAGATAAGGCTAATATCATTAAAGTGGATGTTGACCAAAATCCTTCGGCGGCACAGGCCTACCAAGTGAGTGGGGTTCCTACCCTTATCGTATTTAAAAACGGACAAATTGTTTGGCGTCAATCCGGTGTGGTTGGTCCCGACCAGTTGGTTAACGTTTTAAATTCGTATATTTAATGTATGAAAAAGATAATAGTATTAAGCTTCATTCTAGTGGCAGTTATCACTTCATCGTTTATTCTTTCTTCCAATACGCAAGAAGAAAAAGGATTAACTCTTGAGCAATACAACGAAAAGGTTGCCAACAAGGAGAAAATCGTATTGGTTTATTTTAATGCCGATTGGTGTGTACCATGCATTAAACTCAAGCCTATCATAGAGCAAATTGAATCGGAAGAAAAGGAAAGAGCAGTTATTTTAAAGTTAAATGTAGATGATAATAAGGATATCGCTACGCATTTCGAGATAAATACACTCCCTCAATTCTATATTTACCGAAACGGTAAAATAGCCTGGCAGTATACAGGCATTCTCAGTAAAAAGGAATTATCTGACAAGATTAATCTTTACAAGTATCAGTAATTTTATTTGCCGGTACTGATCTAAATCATTTTTATTTATTGGCGATTAATTCACCTTTGGTAGGTAAAACTTAGCATTATGCCTATCTATCAAAAACACGGTATTATCCCAAATAAACGCCACGTTGTATTTCGTAGCAAAAAGGGTGATTTATACCATGAAGAGCTTTTCGGGACGGAAGGTTTTTCCAGCACTTCTTCATTGGTATATCATTTAAATCCGCCAACTATGGTGAAGGAATTAGGCAAGCCGCATTGGGCAAGACCTGAAGCCGCCATAGAAGACAACTTGAAGGCGTTAAGCTTCATGGGTTATGATGTGGAACCAGAGAAGGATTATTTGCAGAGCAGAAAAACATTTTTCTTCAACGATGACATGCAAATTGGAATGGCTTGTCCGAGCGAAAGCATGAATGATTATTTCTTCAAAAACGCTGATTCGGATGAGATGTTGTTTATTCATAAGGGAAGCGGTCGTTGTAAAACCATGTACGGTACTGTTGATTTTGAGTATGGTGATTATGTTATTATCCCACGCGGTACGGTTTATAAATTGGAATTTGATACCAACGAGAATAAAGTATTATTTGTTGAATCACACAGTCCGATCAGAACGCCTAAACGTTATCGCAATGAATTCGGTCAACTTTTAGAGCACTCCCCATTCTGCGAGCGCGATTTTAAATTGCCTTACAATTTTGAAACCCATGACGAGCATGGTGATTTTAAAATCATGATTAAGAAACGCGGATTAATTTATCCCTATGTATACGAAACACATCCTTTTGATTTGGTAGGATGGGATGGATACAGTTATCCTTATGCATTCTCCATTTTTAATTTTGAGCCAATTACCGGACGAATTCACATGCCTCCGCCAATTCATCAGCAATTCGAAGGAAGGAATTTTGTGATTTGTTCGTTTGTGCCTCGTTTATATGATTATCATCCGGAGGCTATTCCTGCGCCTTATCACCACAGTAATATTGATGCCGATGAAATTCTTTATTATGTGGATGGTGATTTCATGAGCCGTAATAATATTCAGCAAGGACAATTCACTTTGCATCCTGCAGGTATTCCTCACGGTCCGCACCCGGGTGCAATTGAAAGAAGTATTGGTAAGAAAGAAACAAAAGAGCTGGCAGTAATGATTGATCCGTTTAATCCGTTAAAAATTACTACTGAAGCCATGAAATATGAAGTAAAGGATTATTATAAATCCTGGATGACAAAACCTCAATTAACTCACTAAAAAATTTATTACGATGATCACAAAAGATTTAACCAAAGTAAAAAATTACGATTATTCGGGAGAAAAAGTATTTGAGAAGGCACAAGACTTTTTACCGATTAATGGAACAGACTACGTTGAACTATATGTAGGTAACGCTAAGCAAGCAGCTCATTTTTATAAAACAGCTTTAGGTTTTCAGGAATTAGCTTATGCCGGATTAGAAACTGGTTCTCGCGACAGAGTATCTTACGTACTGGTGCAAGATAAAATTCGCTTGGTGTTAACCTCACCATTCGATCCTAACAGTGAAATTTCTCATCATATCCGTATGCATGGGGATGGTGTAAAAGTAATTGCACTCTGGGTAGATGACGCGCGCAAAGCTTTTGAAGAAACCACGAAGCGTGGTGCAAAGCCATATATGGAACCAATTGTTACAAAAGATGAGAATGGAGAAGTTGTTCGTTCTGGTATTCATACATACGGTGAAACAGTGCACATATTTGTAGAACGAAAA
This sequence comes from Bacteroidia bacterium, assembly GCA_016787445.1. Taxonomy (GTDB): domain Bacteria; phylum Bacteroidota; class Bacteroidia; order B-17B0; family Aurantibacillaceae; genus JAHEYG01. Next base: position 8,191 of record JAEUTQ010000030.1, on the reverse strand, counting down.
AATTACAAAGGCGTGTTTATGCCGGGTTATGTGAAGTGGGAAACTGAATACCATCCAACACCAACCGGATTAAAATACATCGATCACATGGTAGGTAATGTGGAGTTAGGTGCCATGAATAAATGGTCGACTTTCTATGCTGATGTAATGGGCTTCGCGAATTTAATTACATTCGATGATAAAGATATTTCTACCGAATATACCGCGCTCATGAGTAAAGTAATGACAAACGGTAATGGAAGAATTAAATTCCCTATCAATGAACCGGCAAAAGGTAAAAAGAAATCACAGGTAGAAGAGTACCTGGATTTTTATCACGGTCCGGGTTGTCAGCACATTGCTGTAGCAACAGATGATATTGTATTTACAATTTCCGAAATGCGTAAACGTGGTGTTGAATTTTTATATGTTCCCGGAACTTATTACGATACTGTAAAAGACCGCGTAGGAATTATTGAAGAAGATATGGAAGTGTTGAAGAAATGGGGAATTATGGTGGATAGAGACGAAGATGGATATTTATTGCAAATATTCACAAAACCAGTAGAAGATCGCCCAACTTTATTCTTCGAAATTATTCAACGTAAAGGCGCGAAATCTTTTGGTAAAGGCAACTTTCAGGCTCTATTTGAATCCATAGAAGCAGAGCAAGCCAGAAGAGGTACCCTATAAGTTTAAGCAGCGTCATTACGAAAATAGATCCGGTGTTGTTAGTGTTTACAGGATTTATGGAGCGATGACGTTTTTATTTTTATTCTTATTCTATGTCAATTTTACCGCCCATCAACTTTAAAAAAGGACAGGAACAGGATAAAATTATTACCGAACAAATGGTAAAATTTAAAATTAATTCCTCATCTTCACAGGAGGAAATTGATAGTATGATACATCAGTTTTTTAATGTAAAAGTAAATTAAATTGTATGAGTCAAAAGAGAGACGAAATTCTTAGCCGTATGGAGGCTAAATTCAAAGCCATTGATCAAGATACAGATGTGCATTTAGAAGGTTTGGTTTGGGCAAAGCCCATTACTTATTGGGATTATATCCAAACTGAGGCTTTATTGGGTTTGCAAATACAGCGCACAACATTGCCGGATGAAATGGTTTTCATTATGTATCATCAGATAAACGAATTATTGTTTAAGATGATATTATGGGAAGCTGATCAGGTTTGTACAGGCGAAAATATCTCAGCAGCATTTTTCTCCGAGAAATTAATGCGCATCAGCCGTTATTTCGACATGCTTTCTTCATCCTTCAGTATTATGCAGCATGGTATGGAGATTGAGCAATATATGAAATTTAGAAATACATTAACGCCGGCCAGCGGTTTTCAAAGCGCCCAATACCGATTAATAGAGTTCGCTTCAACCGAACTAATCAACTTAATTGATTATCGTTTCCGTGCTACAATTGATCGCAATACGCCATATGAGCACGCTTATAATCATTTGTATTGGCAGGCAGCCGGTAAAGATCATTCAACCGGGAAGAAAAACACTTTAATTACAAATTTTGAGAAAAAGTATAAAAATTTCTTCATTGATAAAATGGAGGAGTACAATACAACCAACTTGTATACCGTTTATAAAAAACTTCCAGATGCAGTAAAGAACGATGTTGGTTTAATCAATGCGATGCGTCATTATGACCATACAGTTAATGTTCGGTGGGTAATGGCGCATTATCATGCAGCAGAACATTATTTAGAGAGCGGAGGAAAGAAAGCAGAAGCAACAGGCGGTAGTGATTGGAAAAAGTATATGCATCCACGATATCAGCGTAGAATATTCTTCCCTGATTTATGGACGGAAGAAGAGTTGAAAAATTGGGGTGTCGATAATTTGGAATCGATAGCTAAATTAAGTGCACCTGTAAAAAAATAAATTATGATTTCCGGATCTCGGGAAACGATACGCGTAACTAAGGTATTCACTTTTGAAATGGCGCATGCATTGTATGGGCATGATGGTCCGTGTAAAAACATTCATGGCCATTCATATAAGCTCAGCGTAACAATTAAGGGAAAAGCACTTCAGGAAAATGGTCATCCAAAGGATGGAATGATTATAGATTTTAGTGACCTAAAGGCAATTGTCAACGACCTGATTATTCAACAATATGATCATGCTCTGGTGTTGCCTGAGGTAGCTAGAAACAAAGCTACCGATTCATTATTGGATCATTATCAAAGGGTATTGTTTATGCCGTTTCAGCCTTCTTGCGAAAACTTATTGATTGATTTTAAAAATAAATTAGCCCCGCATTTGAGTCAAAAATCTTACACATTGCAATCATTGAGGCTTGATGAAACTGCCACGTCGTATGCCGAATGGCATTTGAATGATAATTGTTAGAAAACTAAAAAGCCCCTTTCTTATAAAAAAGGGGCTTTTTAGTTATTAAGGCTATTATAATTTACAGATTAACTAATAATAGTAAAGCATTTAGTACTGTTGTAATACAGAAAGTATTGAATAACCACTTAATTGGCGCTTGTCCGATAGCTGCTACATTGTTTGCCATTGCGGCAGTCATGCATATAGCCAATTGCCAGATTGGAGCATCATTCTCAAGAATCTGCATTGCAGCTATCCCGCCAAGGATACTGCCAAATGTGATAGTCATGCTAATTAAACCAAAGTAACTGAAGTTTAATTTTTTCAAGAAGGCATCGTATCCACCTTGTACTTTTGTTTCGTTTACATTGCTGTAAGTTTTTGTAATTGTTGCCATAGTATAGTATTTATAGGTTATGTTTATTTGTGTTAAACAAATTTCATCAAAACCCATATTAGGAATACTGACACAGGTCAGTTAGTAATTATGATTTTAATCAGTTTTTTAGTAATCACCGGCAAAAGCCAAAACATGGCCGTCGTAATCAGCCAGATATCCAACAATATGTCCCCAGTCGCGAGCGATAACAGGACTTATTAATAAAGCACCGGCACTAAGTGCCCGATTAAAATAATCTTGGTAATCTGGACATTTAAAATAGAGTTCGCAACGCGGTTTTCCATGAGTTGATGAAGGATGGGGGAGTATCGGGCAAATTATTTTTGCAATTCCGGATTCTGGCATCAAACCCAGTTTAATTGCAGTTCCTAATTCGAACTCTACCATTCCAGGAACGTCTAAAACAGGTTGTTGGTTTAAAACTAAACTATAGAATACTTTACTCTTCTCGAGGTTACTAACGTATAAAATAATTTCTACTTCCATGCTTAAATATAAAAAAGGGCCGCGAATAACCGCAGCCCCAAACTAAATAAATCACATTATATACTTGTATTATACTTACATCCACTTTGTTAAAAAGGTATTCAGTTCCTTGCGTAATTCATTAAACACTTTATCGAAGGAGCTATAACTATCACGCATTTTGGGATGGTCGTTCACTTTACGGTGGTCAACAGCCGTTGGGTTTTCATTTACCCTGTTTTCCAGATAATTTTCATGATCATTAATGCTATGACACAATTCATCAATATTATTACGCTGAATAATAAGTTGGTTCTGAAAATGTTCAATTTGTTTTAAAACATCAGCCGATGAGTTTTTAGAAGCTACTTCAGAAATACGGTTTTGCATCACCTTTATTTCGTCTTTATAAAAGGCTAAATTATTTAACCATTCTTTGTGCTCCTCATGAAGTTCATAGATTTTTTTCGTTTCCATTCTATATTGTTTAAAGGTTATTAACTACCCTACAAATCTGCAACATTAAGAAGGCCGGACTTATGACAAAGATCACCTTTAAGTTTGATAATGCTCACGGTTTTTGTATATTTAATAAATCAACTTTGTAAAACTATTACCAATGGAAATTAGTATAAAATATTATGCAGTAGAGTTAATTCTCCGTGTTTTTTGCGGGGTTATTTTTATGTTTCAGGGATACGATAAAGTATTTAATGTAAAATTACAGGGTGTAATAGAAACATTCAGATATGAGGCTCAACAAAAAAAAATACCTTCTTTTTTATTGACGTTTTCAGCTTATTATACTTCTTATGTTGAATTTTTTGGGGGATTGTTATTAATCTTGGGTTTATTTAAAAATTATGCGTTAAGTTTATTAGGATTGGATCTTATAATGGTTGCCATCGCGTTTTCATATTTAAAACCAATGTGGGACATGCGATTTGTGTTCCCACGAATTATCTTGGTAAGTATTCTTTTGATATTACCAACGCGCTGGGCTTATTTTAGTTTAGATCATTTATTAAGAATATTATTAGCTAAATAAGATGAAAAAGATAAAAAATACAAAAACAATTTTAGTGGGTATTGATTATACTAAATCGTCGAACAATGCATTAAATTATGCTGCTCTGTTAGCGAAACGAAATAAGGCCTCTGTGATGCTTTTTCATATTTATGAAACACCGGTTATTCACACCTATTCAGGTGCTTATTTTATTTCTTATAAGGAAATGCAAGGGTTTAATATGGCTCGTCTGAATAAGTATAAAGCCAAGGTTGAAGAAAAGCATAAGGGTGTCAATTTTGAAACCTTTTCAACCTATAAATCTTTCAGAGCCGGTGTAAGCGATTTGATTAAAAGTAGAAAAGTGCACTATGTTGTACTCGGACTCGAATCAAAATCAAAATTTTCTAAATTCATTTATGGAACAACAGGGCTGGAAGTGGCCGGAAAAATTAGTTGTCCGGTTATTATCGTACCGGAACGATATAAAGAACACCAATTAAATAAAATGGTGTTGGCCGTCGATAATCAAAAGACCCTTGAAACAAAATTGATGCAAAAGCTAAAAGACTTTTCAAAAAGCTTTAAAGCAAAGATAAACGCTTTGCATGTAAAAACAGAGAACGAGTTTATGCTCATTCCGCAAAGGAAATCGGATTGCGCGAATAAAAAATGGAAAGTAAATAGTGTGGAAGCAAAGGATTTTGAAAGCGGTTTGTTTACTTATGTTAAGAGTAATAAAGTGGATTTAATTACACTTATCAGTCATTCACATTCTATGATGTATAATTTATTTAATGAATCAAATACTAAGCAAATAGCATTCAAAACAAAAGTGCCAATAATGTCAATACACGATTAACTTATAAAATATACGGACTATGATTATCAATATTACTAATAACAAAACGATTGAAGAGCTGCAGGCTGAGTTTAATAATGAATTTCCATATTTGAAAATTCAGTTTTTTAAACATAGTCATAAAATGTTCAAGGGCAGCGAAAAGAAAGAATTGATTCCCGTTAGCACTCCTATTGGTATATTAAAGCATCATAATGGTTCTATAGAAATAAGTGAGAATATGACTGTGAATGAGCTTGAAATGCTGTTTAAGCAGAAGCTTGGCTTAAATATTCAAGTTTTCCGGAAATCCGGAAGAAGTTGGCTGGAAACTACTGTTACCGACAATTGGACACTTAAAAAGCAGAATGATGAGGGTAAAGAGTTAAGTGTGCTTGAAATATAAATTCTAAGCTTTTAATTTCTTTAGTTTTTCATAGTCGGTAATTGTAATATTACTACTTTTAACCTCAATTAATTTTTCCTCTTTAAAATCACTTAAAGTTCTGATTAAAGATTCTGTAGCTGTTCCAACAATATTGGCTAAATCTTCACGGGAGATGGAAATATTGAATTTCTCTTCCGGTTGTTTGTTGTATCGGTCATATAGAGTTACAAGTGCATTTGCAACGCGCTTTCTTACAGAACTATAAGCAAGGTTTACTAATTGATTTTCCTTTTCTATAATATTATCGCTAAGCATTTTGATAAATTTTTTCATCACACCGGCATTATTATAAATAAGAGAATAAAAATCTTCTTTAGGTATCAATAAAACATCACTGTCTTCCAATGCTTCTGCGTTTTCAGCAAACGGTAAATCTTCAAGTAAAGCAATGTAGCCAAAGAAATCACCTTCCTTATACAGGTTCGTAATGAATTCTTTACCGTATTCATGCGATTTGAAAGTTTTTACTTTTCCTTTAGCTAAAAAGTAAAGGAAGTTCGGAGAGCTACCCTCACTAAAAATCATTTCCTTTTTTTTAAATGATTTAATACGACGATCATTGGATAGCTTTTTAAGTTCTTCAATGTTTTTAATGTCATCAAAAAACTTATTGACACCATCTACATTATTGGAAAATTCAGTTTTGAGCAATTCGGCTTTTTTCAAACGGCTTTCAACTGCACGTAATAACTCTACATCATCAAATGGTTTTGTAATATAATCGTCTGCACCCATTTCCATGCCCTTTCTGAAATCGCCGCGTTCTGTTTTTGCAGTTAAAAATATAAATGGTATAGTTGATGTTTCTGTGTTTTTCGAGAGCATATGGATAACACCATAACCATCTAAAATCGGCATCATGATATCACAAATAATTAAATCTGGCTTGTTTGCCTGGGCAATTTCAACTCCAATTTTCCCATTTTCAGCCTGTAATACTTTAAAATTGGCGAGTTCTAAAATCTCAGCCGTATTTTCTCTTACTTCAACGTTGTCTTCAATTAATAAAATGGTTTTCATATGTTACTTATGTTATTAAAGTTTTTGATAAGGAATATCCAAAGTGAATGTGGTACCTAAATTTAGTTCGCTTGTAAAATCAATTTTACCCTTCATTTCCTCAATATATTTAGCAACGATGCTCAAACCTAAGCCCGTACCCTGAATATTAGTGGCGTTCTTGGCGCGATAGAAACGTTCAAACAAATTCTTCTGTTCCTCTTTCGGAATTCCTATGCCCTGATCTTTTACTTCAATGTGAACCGTGTGTTTTTCATTTGAGATAAAAAGCGAAATTATTTTACTGTCTAATGAAAATTTGATAGCATTCGAAATCAAATTAATAAAAATATTTCGCATCATTTGTTTGTCAAGGTAAACAAATTCGCTACCTAAAAAAGTAAAATCAATTTTTTGATTAGGCTTTAACAAACCGCTTAATTCATTAATGATGTCACTCACCAATTGTTTTAAATCAAATTCAACCGGACTTGAAGCAATTTTTCCGGTTTCTAATTTTTCAGCCGATAAAAAGTCGTTTAAAATGAGAGTCATGTTGGTAACTGCAGATTTTACGCGATCAACGTGTTTACTTCGTTTTGTGTCTTCTTCTTCAGTTTTGTATTTACTGATTAAAGAAACAGACGAAAGGATTGTACTTAAAGGTGTACGGAACTCGTGAGAAGCCATGGTGACAAATCGCGATTTTAAATCATTCAGTTCTTTTTCTTTATCGAGTGCCTTACTTAGTTGCTCTTTTGATTGTTCTAGTTCTTTCAGTGCTTCCTGTAAAACCTTGGTTCGTTCACTTACTTTTTGTTCGAGCTCTATATTTACACGTTTTATTTTTTCCTGCGCGGCTAATCGCTCAGAAATATCGATAATAAAAGCAACCACATACATTTGTTCGTCCTGCACAAAATGCGTTAAGCTAATTTCTACCGGAAATTCAGTCCCATCTTTACGCTTGGCCATCAGAGCTATATCCTGACCCATAGATCTAGAGTGAGGATTTTTGTTAAACATTTCTCGGTGACCGTGATGTTTATGCGCTAAATGATCAGGGATGAGATTTTCTACGGTTTTTCCAACTAGTTCTCCGGAATAATATCCAAATAACCGCTCTGCACTAGGATTGGCTTTCGTAATTATCCCTTTCTTATCAGTGATAATAATGCCTTCAGTAGCGAATTTAAATAAAGCGTTAAGACTTTCCATTTCTTTTTTCTTATCCGAATTCAAGATAGGCATTTTTTTAAAAATAACTAAGCAAGGTAACAAGATTAGTTAAATCTAAAAATGATTTAAGTCAGGAATGCCTATGTTGAAATATAAGTAATCGTGATAAAACGAGATAAAAAGTGTTCAAACAGGCGTTTTCAGGAGTTAAGTTTTCACTAAAGTATGGTAAAGCCTTCCGTTTTACGAGGTATGATTACTAACGGGAACCCTCTCTCCATTAAAGTCTTTTTAAATTCAACTTTTGAATCTTCTTCACCATGCACTAAAAACACGGTTTTAATTTTTGACTTATCCTGGCACGATATGAATTTAATAAGCTCTTCGTAATCGGCATGCGCACTGTAGGAAGAAATTACCTCTACATCAGCATTCACAGTTATGTCATCACCAAAAATCCTCACTTGTTTATTTCCGTCTATGAGTTTACCGCCTAAAGTATAAGGCGG
>JAEUTQ010000048.1 GCA_016787445.1 Bacteroidia bacterium | reverse complement strand
AGCTGCTTGATCGTAATAGTTTCATAAGGAAATTCAGGAAAATAAGAAGCAAATGTATCTTCCAATTTAACCAAACCTTTTTCGACCAACATCATCACAGCCGTTGCGGTAATTACTTTTGATACCGATGCCAATTGAAATGAAGTGGTATCTGTTACAGGCATACGATTTTCTTTGTCCGCAATTCCGAAGGCTTTGTGATAAATAATTTCACCTTCTTTAGCAACAATAACAGAACCATTGAATGCTTTTAAGCTTACCAGATGATTAAAAAATTCATCAAGCTTGTTTACTGTTTCACGATACTTTGCATTCACCTCATCTTTTACCTTAGGCTCTCCTTTTTCGAGCAGGCGATAGAGTTCTGCTCCGGAGTTGGATTGTCCGCAGCTGAGGCAAGTGAGCCAAAAGATGATGAATACAATACGCTTCATAATTATTTTTCAGATGGTTTTTCGGGTTCGTCTTCGTCTTTGTACTTGTTGTAATCCAATTTATTTCCCCAATAGTTCATCTGTTGTTTAATCCATACTTTTCGTTTTGTTATATAATTCGTTGGAGGATTCGCTCTGTATTTTCGCGGATTAGGTAACACCGCTGCTATACCTGCTGCATCATCCTTCGTTAGCTTTATCGCTTTTTTCTTATACCAATGTTGAGCCGCCGACTCCGCCCCGTACACACCATCACCCATTTCAATGCTATTCAAGTACACTTCCATGATGCGCTCTTTACTCCAAAAAATTTCAATCAACAGTGTAAACCAAACTTCAAATGCCTTTCTTATATAACTTCGACCCGGCCATAAAAATACATTTTTGGCAGTCTGTTGTGTAATAGTGCTGGCTCCTCTCATGCGTTTTCCCTCTTCATTTTCTTTCATCGCCTTTTCTATTGCGCCCCAATCAAATCCAAAATGCTTCAAATAATTTTGGTCTTCACTGCACACGACCGCGAGCTGTAATTTTGGAGAAATTTCCTCTAACGGTACCCAGTCATGCTCCATCTTCATTTTCTTGCCATCCATCTTTTGTTCTATGCTCCTTATCACCATTAATGGCGTAATTGGTACCGGAACCCAGCGAAAAATAATCACCGACACCACCGATAAAATCACAAAACCTAACACCAATCGCCAAATGATGCCCAATATTTTACGCAAAATTTTCATCCGCAAAACACAAATCTATTCGTAATTTTGTACTAAAATCGACCTAAACCAATAATCAATTAACCATCGGTTTTTAATTTCTTATGTCAAAAAAGCTAATTAACCTGTTTTTGCTGATTATTGCGGCTTTAGTTGCGATTTATTTCTATAACAAATACCGAGTTGCACCCGATCTAAAATTAAACGAGTTAGGTTTAGTTGACGAAAACGGAGCTACTTATGATATCAATACCCTCAAAGGTAAAAAAGTGGTGATTTCCTTTTATGCGAGCTGGTGCGGCAATTGTTTGGAGGAATTAGAAGTAATCAATAAAATAAAAGAAAAGGAATTAAGTGATGTGGAAATTGTTTGTATCACAGATGAATCCTTGGAAAAACTGAATAATTTTAAATCGAACACCGGATATCCATTTAAATTTTTGAAACTAAACAAACGCTTTCCGGATATAGGCATACATTCGATACCTGTTACATATATCGTCAATACAGATTTACAAATCGTAAAAGAGCAAGTGGGTTATCTGCATTGGGATGATCCTTCCACGCTCAATCACATTAAAGGATTATTTTAAAAACGAAACCCCGAATTTTCACCGGGGTTTTTATTTACCTATTCTCTTTTGGGTCGCGGATAACAGCGGGTTTTCCCATTAATTTTTTAGGTTCATCCTTAGGTTTATCAGGAACAAAACGCGGCCCACCCATGATATGATGATCTTCCGGTTTTGGTGTAATTGTTTTTGTTGATGTGGATTTTATTTTTGATGTGTCTTTAGGAACATAGGCGATTTCGCCTTTAATCATCACATGTTTGGTTGGAGGATTTTGCGCATGACCAAACAAACTCATTCCAAAAACCAAAAACAACACCACTGCCATTTTATTCATCAGTTTCCATCCTACAAACTGATTGGCAAAATGCTCGAAACTTAATTCCTCCAATTGACTCTCTTTAAATCGACCACATACCTTGTTTGACTTTGGAAGATTCGAGAAAAAATCCTTAATCTCATCCAAGGTTTGTTTACTGAAGTCAATGACATCTTTAGTACATACTAAACAAAATGCACCTTTTTCATTGGGTGTCATTGCATCCCAATTTTCGTGACAAGGTTTATTGATTTCGATTTTCATACTCTTATATTTTAAATTTTACTGACGTTTATCTTCTACCATTACATCTCCCATAATTTTTGGAGGACGATTATTTGGTTTTTGCTTAGGCCGATCGGGAGTTACTTTTACTTTGCCTTTAATCGGTGCTTGAACAGTATCCTTTCTACAAATCTTTTTGGTTGTATCAATTGGCGGAACATAAACAACAGCTCCCATGACAATATCAGGTGTGTTTGGGTGTGACTGTGCACAACCAAACAAACTAAATCCGAAAACAAAAAACACAATTAAAGCCAAACGCTGCACCGGCTTCCAACTTTTAAATCGCTCGAAAAAATGATCAAAACTTAAAGCTTGCAATTGTGTTTCTTCAAATCGTCCACATACTTTTTCATTAGAAGAAATCTCACTAAAAAAATCTTTGATTTCGCTTAACGTTTTCTGACTAAAGTCTACAACATTCTTTTTGCATAAAGAACAAAAAGCACCCTTTTCATTGGGTGTCATCGCATCCCAATTTTCGTGACAAGGTTTATTGATTTCTATTTTCATAATCCGTTTTCTATTTAGATGCAAACGGATTAGAAATTCCATAAAATAAAAAAGCCGCTTTTCAGCGGCCTTTTTAATTAGCTTTTAAAATCCCAGGTTTCCAGGAACTTAGTTGTATAATTTCCCTTCTTAAAGTCTTCATTTTGCATAAGCTTTAAGTGGAATGGAATCGTAGTTTTAATACCTTCAATCACATATTCGCTCAGAGCACGATGCATTTTTGCCAATGCTTCTTCGCGTGTTTGTGCAACAGTAATTAATTTACCAATCATACTGTCATAATTAGGCGGGATGGAATAACCACTGTAAACATGCGAATCTACACGAACTCCATGTCCACCCGGTGTATGTAAAGTTGTTATTTTACCAGGTGAAGGAACGAAATTCATAAATGGATTTTCGGCATTGATACGGCATTCGATGGCGTGTAACTGCGGATAATAATTTTTACCCGAAATAGGAACACCTGCTGCCACCAGAATTTGTTCGCGGATTAAATCGTAATCAATTACTTCTTCGGTGATAGGATGTTCTACCTGAATACGTGTATTCATTTCCATGAAGTAAAAGTTGCGGTGCTTATCCACTAAAAACTCAACTGTACCAACACCTTCGTATCCGATAGACAAGGCCGCTTTAATTGCAGCTTCACCCATGGCGTCACGCAATTCAGGCGTCATGAAAGGAGAAGGAGTTTCTTCCACTAATTTTTGGTGACGACGTTGAATACTGCAATCACGCTCACTTAAATGACAGGCTTTACCGTATTGATCACCTACAATTTGAATTTCGATATGGCGTGGCTCTTCGATAAATTTCTCCATATACATGGCTCCATTTCCGAAAGCGGCTTCAGCCTCTTTACTTGCTGATTCAAATTGAGTATCCAAATCTTCTTCTTTCCAAATGATACGCATACCACGACCACCACCACCGGCAGTTGCTTTAATGATAACAGGGTATCCGATACCTTTGGCGGTTTCTTTAGCTTCTGCTAAATCTTTCAATAATCCTTCAGAACCGGGAACACAAGGAACGCCGGCTTTAATCATGGTTGATTTAGCATTACTTTTATCACCCATCTGATTAATCATTTCGGGTGAAGCACCAATAAATTTTATTTTATTCTGGCGGCAGATTTCAGAAAACTTCGCGTTTTCACTTAAAAAACCATAACCCGGATGAATTGCATCAGCATTTGTAATTTCGGCAGCCGCGATAATGTTAGCCATATTAAGGTAACTTTCCTTACTTGGCGGAGGACCAATACAAACTGCTTCATCAGCAAATTTTACGTGCAGGGATTCTTTATCGGCCGTTGAATAAACAGCAACCGTTTTGATACCCATTTCACGACAGGTTCTGATAATGCGCAAGGCAATCTCTCCCCTATTGGCAATTAATATCTTTTTAAACATAATGTTAGGTTAAAAGTTTAAAGTTTAAGGTTCAAGGTTTATCCAAGAACATGAAACATCAAACATGAAACATTAAACTAATTAATTTGGATCTACTAAGAATAAAGGTTGATCGTATTCTACCGGAGTAGCGTCGTTAACCAATACCTTAACAATTTTACCTTTGATGTCGCTTTCGATTTCATTGAACAACTTCATTGCTTCAATGATACAAACAGTCTTACCTGCGTTCACCTCATCGCCAACATTTACGAATGAAGGTTTATCAGGACCCGGTGAGCGATAGAAAGTACCAATCATTGGGGATTTAATGGTAATGTACTTTGATTCGTCGGCACCTGTGTTAGTTGGTGTTGGTGTAGCTTTTGTTTCAGTAACAGGAGTTGGGTTAGCAACAGGGGCTGCAGTTACCATTTGAGTTGGAGCTGCCTGCATCATTTGAGGAGCTGCCTGAACCATTACCGGTCCGTTTTGCTTTCCTGTTTTAATAACGATTTTAATCTCCTTCGTTTCCAGTTCTACTTCGTTTACGCCGCTTTTGGAAACAAACTTAATGAGATCTTGAATTTCGTTTAATTTCATAGTTAGTGTTTTTAGTTAGTGGGGTCAAAAATAGAATTAATTTTATTAGCAAAAAACTAAATTTTCGGGCATTTTTGACCAAAAAATCAACAAAATCGACGGATTTTAATAAAAAAAGCCCCAAATCGGGGCTTTTTTTGATGAATTTTTAAAATTTATTATTTGCCTAATTTCTTTTTTAAGGCATTATCTAATTCGGTTAAGAATTCTTCGGTATATAAGTAGTGTTTACCGTGCTCAACTTTATTGCCATGCACACAAACCGCCAAATCCTTCGTCATTTTGCCACTTTCAACTACTTCAACGCAAACTTGCTCTAAAGCTTGAGCAAAATTCATTAATTCCTTATTACCGTCTAATTTTCCACGGAACTCTAAACCACGTGTCCAGGCAAATATACTTGCAATTGGATTAGTTGATGTTGGTTTACCTGCTTGGTGATCGCGGTAGTGACGGGTTACGGTACCATGCGCTGCTTCAGCTTCCATTATTTTTCCATCCGGAGTTACAAGAACAGAAGTCATTAATCCTAATGAACCAAAACCTTGAGCTACTGAATCAGATTGAACGTCGCCATCATAATTTTTACAAGCCCAAACGAAACTTCCATTCCATTTTAGAGCAGAAGCTACCATATCATCAATCAAACGGTGTTCGTAAACAATACCGGCTGCTTCAAATTTAGCTTTGTATTCCTTTTGGTAAATTTCTTCGAAAATATCTTTAAAGAAACCATCGTATTTTTTAAGGATGGTGTTTTTTGTAGATAAATATAAAGGCCATTTTTTATTTAACGCAACATTAAAGCAAGAGTGCGCGAAACCACGGATAGACTCTTCAGTATTATACATACCCATTGCTACGCCGTTACCTTTAAAATTATAAACCTCATGTACAACCGGAGCAGAACCGTCTTCAGGCGTGAAGGTCATGGTTAACTTACCTTTTCCTTTAATAACAGTATCCGTTGCACGGTATTGATCACCAAAAGCGTGACGACCAACGATGATTGGAGAAGTCCAATTAGTCACTAAACGCGGCACATTTTTACAAACGATAGGCTCGCGGAAAACTGTACCATCAAGGATGTTACGGATAGTTCCGTTAGGAGACTTCCACATTTGCTTCAAATTAAATTCTTTTACACGCGCTTCATCAGGCGTGATGGTAGCGCATTTAATACCTACCTGGTATTTTTTAATTGCTTCAGCAGCATCGATAGTAACCTGATCATTTGTTTGATCGCGGTACTCAATACCTAAGTCATAATATTTAATATCTATATCAAGGTAAGGAAGAATTAATTTATCCTTAATGAATTTCCAGATAATACGGGTCATTTCATCGCCATCAAGCTCTACAACGGGATTGGCTACTTTTATTTTGCTCATAACAATTGATTTAAATTTTAAGAGCTCCAAATATATAAATTCAGATTTAAATTGCGAATTATATCCAATAAAAAAGCCCTTCCGAGTGGAAAGGCTTTAAATCTAAATGACATCAGATTATTTATGCTCCTCTTTCTTAGGCTCTTCCTTTTTGGTAGTACCTGAGTTTGAAGTTTTGTTACTTTCGCTATTATTCTTTTTTGGGCTATTTTTTCCGGGTAATCCCTTTTCGTTAATAGCCATGCGTGTTTTCGGCGCTGAACTCTCTTCTTTCTTTTCTTCCTTCTTTTGTTCTTTTTTAGGCTCTTGTTTAGTGTCCTGTTTTTTATCGTCTTGTGCATTCGCTGAAAATGCAAACATCAAAGATAAAGCTAAGGTGGTAAGTATTGTTTTTTTCATGTTTCAGAATTTTAATTAAAAGTACAAATATTATGATGGAGATCGTTAAAACAATGGATAAAAAATGTTAAGTCTATTTCAACAATTCCATGGCCTCTTGCAAGGAAATAATTTCATCTTTAAAGATTGCGATTATGAATGCCTCAGGGAAACCTTTGTCTTCAAGCTGTTTACGTGCTTCTTCAGCTTTTTGATACTCTTTATAAGAACCAATGCTGTAACGAATCATACCTGTTGAAGTAGTTTGTTTTTCTACACCTTGTAAGTCTTTGGTTTTTTCATCCATATCCGCCGAAGCAGCAGGGCGTTTTAATGCTCCAATTTGTAATTTGAAACTGATTAATGATTTATCAATTGTGCTGAATGTTTTGCTTTCGTTCAAGTCCTCTTTTTGCTTTGTTTCCATGGTAGCGCCTGCCTTCTCCATTGCAATTCGTTTTCCATCTTTATATGCAGTTACAAACGCATCTGTATATCCTAATAACACTAAATCTGCACGCTTAGAAGCTGCTTCTTGCAATGTTTTATAACCATTGGTAACGTAACGGAAATAATTGTCTTCAGTTTTTAACTCTACTACATCAGAATTTTTAAATGCAGCGGTTGAAATTTTATTCTTGTACGCACCTAATTGCACACGATAAACAACAGATCCTTTTTCGAAGTTAGCAGAACCGGAAGATGTACCGCTTTCATTTCCACCAGTACCAGACGTTGTATTACCGGTGGTATTTGCAGTATTGTTTCCAGTTGTGTTACCGGTTTGGTTGCCTTGATTGTTATTGGCATTATTACCAGTTTCATTGCCTTGATTATTATTCGCGTTATTGCCGGTTTCGTTACCTTGATTGTTATTCTGGTTGTTTTGATTATTGTTGTTTGCTGCCACTGTACCGCTTGTAACTGCGGTTTGTGTTGCGGTATTCGCTGCTTCTAAATCCGACTCTTTGATAGCGGCTTGTAATTCTTCCTCCGTCATGGTAGAGTATTTGTCGTTCTTAAAATAACCCACCATAGCTTTTTTGTTTCCTTCCGCCATAAACTCATCTCTGCGTTTTGCGGCTTCCTTCACTTCTTCATATGTACCGGCAGTATAAACAACCGTTGTTCCATCATCTAAAACAGTTGACTTCATGTCGCCAATACTTAACAAGTAAGCCATCTCATCGCTTGGTACACCACCTGCATAACGAGCCAATTCAACTGTATAACTTCTTTGCTCTTTCTTCTTTTTCTTTTTTGCTTTAGGCATTACTAAATCATACGCATTTCCAATTTGCTCCGTAGTTCTGTCAATTCCTACTGAGTCAAAATAGTGATCATGCCAGTCTTGCCAAAATTCATCCGTTAATGCAATACCTTTTAAATTTACCTCAACACCTTTAGGAGATGGCACTTCTTCATCTCTGTAATCCGGAACACCATCCATATCTTCATCAAGAGGGCAACCGAATTTATCAACCTTTACGCCTTCAGGAGTACCCTGACAATTATCGTCCCAATCGCGAACACCATCTTTATCGTAATCCGCATTATCAATCGCCAGCCAATCTAAATTATCGAAATACTCAGCAGGTAAAGTGTCCTTTTTCTTTCTGTTTAATACCAAATCATATTGTAGTGCTACTGACGTATAAACAAATTTATCCATGGCCTTTGTTCCGGCACGGTTTCCAACACTCTTATCGGTAATTCCATCAATATAATCGGTATTGGTGAAATAATACTGAACACCCATTTTAAAATCAAAACGCTCGGTAATATGCATGATGGCACCAAATCCGAACGGAACAGCCCATGCACGTTCAGGATATTTTCCAAATCCATCCGCGTTAAGTTCACGTATATCTGTTTCGTATCTGTAATCTCGTACTAAATCCTTTGCAAACTGAGAACCGGCACTACCCTCTTCCATATTTTTAATGGATCCATCGCTCCAGTAATAGTATTTTTCTCCGTTGCGATCGTACAAATCAGTTTTAGATAAAAATTCGAAACTTGTAATTCCTAAACTTACAAACGGACGAATACGATATCTGTCAGGAATAAAATTTCCGAAGTCATAAAGTAAATTAATACCGCCTGCTCTTATTTCGGATTGGAAATTTTCGTGACGATTAGGAAGATTTTCATAGGCCCCTAACTTACCAAACAGCAAATTGAAATTAATCATCAGATAACGATTTAAACGATGCGATACGTTTAAATCATAACCCACTCTGGATGTCCATGGAGATTGATAATGCTTTTTATATAAATCACCATAAAAAGATAACATTCCGGTTCCTAATGAAATTTTAGGATTAAAGACGGGCATACCCGGACCGTAATCAAATTCTTCATAGGCAGGAAAAATACTTTTTTTAGCAGTATCTGGTCCGAGGAAAAAATTAATATCATAAGGCGGCACCATAGGCGCCTTTGGATCAGGAACAACGGAAGTTGTATCTTCAGGTGTTGAAGCAGCAGTACTGTCGGTTTGCGAGAACGATAAAACCGGTAACAGTAAAAATATTAAGCAACCAAGTAACTGCTTCATAAATTATTTATACGTTAAAGATACAAAAATTACTTGTACCATTTTTGGTTGGAAATCATCAAGGCTTCCTGAACCGTAATGCGGGTTGGACCATTATAAGCAGCCACAAAAGCACCATTTACACCTTTTCCTCTAGCTGTTTCGCGGTGATCGCGTGCCTGTTTGTATTCGCCGTGTTTTCCAATCATAAATTTAGTAAAGCCGCCTGCCATTTCGCTGCGAATGCTTTCAGAAATTTTGTACATGGCCGCCAATTTTGAAGACGTTACATTCATATTGGTATAAGCTCCTATTTGCACACAATAAGAAATATTACTGTTAGTTTTTGCAGTTTCAGTTGGTGTTGTAGTAGAAGAAGGCGTTTCTGTTTTTGTTTCGGTAGCTAATACAGGAGTCTCGGTTTTAGTTTCAGTTATTACAGGCGTTTCTGTTTTAGTTTCCGTAGTTACTACCGGTGTTTCAGTTTTAGTTTCGGTTGTAACCGGAGTGGTAGTTTCTTCAAAAACCGGTAATTTTTCAAATGGTAATTTATAGAATTTAGATTGATTACTTTCTAAATACGAAAATTCACCTTCCATCATCACATCTGTTTTAAGAGTTCCGCTTAACACATAAGAGATTTCTAATTCTTCTGTTTCAGGAACATTTACCCATACAAATTTGATACGATTATCTGCCACTGAAAACGAACTTCCGTTTGTTTTATCTGATTTAGCAGAAAAACCTTCCGGTAAATTATCGCTGTAGCGAGCAAATCCTTTGATGCCGTCTTTTTTAATTTTCACATTTACGTTCCATTCACCTGCATTAGCTCCTTTTGTTATGGTGCGTTTAGCACTCACTAAACTATTTGGTTCTTCGGCCGAAACAGGTTCAGGAGTTTTTGTTGTTTCAGGAGCCTTTGTTTCGGTTTTAGCAGTTTCAGTGGTTTTTGTTTCTGTTGGAGTTTCTGTTTTTGCCGGTTCTGGAGTTTTTGGTGTTTCCGTTACTGCCGGAGTTTCGGTTTTTGTTTCTGTTGGCGCTTCAGTTTTTGCCACGGCACTTCCATCACCAACCATCACTTCCACGGCCGGCATTTCTACCACTTGCTTATTATTGTTTTCGATATAGGAGAATTTTGCGCCAATTGACTTAGCTCCGCTGGCAGCGGCATCGGCCACTAATACAAATTTGATAGTAAACTCAGCATCGGATGGCACTCCGGTCCAGATCCATTTACCGATACCGGAAGCAAAAGAGAAAGTTGCTCCTTTATTATCGGATTCTTTTACTGACATGCCTTCCGGCACTTCTACCTGCAGCTTAGCAAAGCCGCCAAGGCTACCTTTGTTTACAATCAGTTCGGCTGTTACTTCCGTTCCTGGTTTCATACTTGCCGGGAAGTTTCCCTTAACTGTTACCGGCCCGTTTTCAAAAAAGATGCTGTAAAAAAACAGCGCTATTGAATTGATTGCTACTAAAAGGTATTTTATCATAGTTTATTTATTGTTCAAAGAAGAAATCGATCAATCGATTTATTCTCTCAACATTGAAGTCGGATTCTCCCTCGAAGAACATATCGATTGTTTTTCGAATTTCATCCGCCGATATGTACCCGTCATTATTGACGTCGGCCGATTTCAATTCGGCAGGTATAGACGCTGTCTTACCTGACTTTTCTTTTATTTCCTTTCCCTTCGTTTCAACTTGCTTTAAATAATCTAAACTTGGCATTTCATTAAACCCTCCGCTGCGTGAAGTAGCTAAAGAATCCCACTCTAACTGACGCGATGCATAATCTTCTTCATTAATAGTTACACCGTATCCATCAGTAAGTGCACCAGGTTTTGTGTTTGGTTCGTTATCCATGTAATCGGGAGTTCCGTCCATATCCGAATCCACAGCACAACCCTCGTTACCTACCTTTGCTCCTTTTGGTGTTCCTAAACAATTATCTTTTAAGTCAACGATTCCATCGGTATCATAATCACTATTGTCAATCGCCTTAAAGTCTACACCATCATAAGGTGATTTTGGTTTTTTATTTAAAGAATAATTTACCGATACATTCGCTCCCATCCAACTATCGTTACCGCCGTTTTTATAATTATCGATGTAATCAGTAAATGCCAAATTATAATTCATGGCCACTTTTACACTGATGCGATAATCTACATTAAACTTAATTCCTAAATTGATTGGCAAATACAAGGTGTTGCGTTTGTAGTTTACTGCCGAATCGGTTAATTGTGTTTCATAGGTATAATCACGTTGCATAACGATAGCGTAAGGATCGTTAGCAGGCGATTCGGCCAAATCACGAATAGAACCATCTGACCAATAATTATATTTAATTCCGTTAGCATCCGTCATATCACCTTTCGGATCAAACTTTAAGAAGCCTAAACCAACAGAGATAAATGGCGAAGCTACCGGCGATGTATCTTTCATGCGATCGAAATAAGCCGTCACATTAAGTTCTCCGCCAATAACGGTTGACATAAAATTGCGGTGAGATTCCTTACTGAAATCGCTACCTTGCAACTTACCATACATACCATTCAGGCCAACACCCAAATATTTTCCGTAACGATATTCAGCACCGAGATTATATCCCATGCGAGCATCGTTAAAGAAATGCGTGTTACGTTGTTTACCAACGTCGCCTGTAAATTTTAATGCATTTACACCTGCATTAATACCGAATTGAGCCGTTGCCGCAACTGCAACGCACATCAAACTAGAAAATAATACTGTTTTCATTTAGTATTGTTTAAATTGTTTTTACGCTATTTAACCGCTAAATACTTATTTAGCAGCGACCTCGCCTCAGATGAAACGAGATGTTAAAATAGTGCAAAATTCGGTACTAGCAAAACTAAATCAAAAAAGAAACCGCCTCTGATGGGCGGTTTGAACTTGTAAACAAGTGAATGTTAAAAGCATTTAAAGTGAAGGAGTTCGGCCGCCGTCTACCGGTAAATTAATGCCGTTAATGTAAGATGCTGCCGGTGAGGCCAAGAATGCAACCGCGTTCGCAATTTCACTTGCTTCAGCAAATCGGCCCATCGGAATTTCATGTATCATTTCCTCTTCAACCGACTTAACCTCTAAATGGTTTTTGGTTGCTTTATTAGTTATAATTGTTTTTAAACGTTGCGTGTTTGTAGCCCCCGGCAACACATTATTGACAGTGATATTAAACTTACCTAACTCGTTAGCCATGGTCTTAGACCAATTAGCAACCGCTGCGCGAATGGTATTTGACACGCCCAAATTTGGCAAAGGTGCCTTTACGGAAGTAGAAATAATATTTATGACTCTACCGTAACCCGCCATTTTCATTCCATCAACACAAGCCTGCGTCATAATGTGATTACACAAAAGGTGATTCGTAAAAGCCGATTCAAATTCTTCGGTTTTAGCAGAAACAATCGGACCAGAAGGCGGACCGCCGGTATTGTTCACTAAAATATGAATGGGATTGTTACGCTGCATAAATGCATTCATCAAATCGCGTAATTTATTCGGCTCTGAAAAATCTACACACATATAAGAATGTATTTGTCCGGCCGATGTATTCAATTCCGATTTTGTTTGTTTTAAAGCAGCTTCATTTCGTGCAACTAAAGTAACGCTTGCGCCCAAATTAGCTAATTCAACTGCAACGGCTTTTCCGATTCCTTGAGTACTTCCGCACACAATGGCTTTTTTACCTTTTAAATCAAGATTCATTGTTTTCTAAATTTTTTATTGCGTCCATTATTATATCCTGCTCATAGCCTCGCGACATGGCATACTTAATAATTTTATATTGCTTTTTAATTTTATTTGACTCTTTTACTTCTTTGGTTTTCTTTTCAATAATTTTTTCTAAGGTAGCAAAATATTCGTTGTCGTCGATTTGCTTTAAGGCTTTACTAATACAGTATTCGCTAACCTTATGCTGTTTGAGTTCCAATTTTATTTTTATTCTGCCCCAACGCTTAATTCTGAATTTTCCTCTGGCAAATGCTAAAGCAAAACGCTCTTCGTTTAAGAAATTTTCCTGTATTAATTGTGAAATTATATTTTCAGCTTCCTCGTTAAATATCCCATACTCAAATAATTTATTTCTTACCTCAAATTGTGAACGTTCTTGATAAGCACACCAATTCTTCATTTTTTCCAAGGCAACAAGTGGTGTTAACTTTTTTGGGGATATTTTTTGAATGTCGGAGTTCACACTGCTAAATTATTCATTACACTTGTAGCACAAAAATTAAACCTTGAAATTACCTGCACTTTTTTTAAACAGCATCAAAAACGCTAAGGGATTCGACGAAAGCTCCTTTGTGAACACGCATGAGAGCGGAGAAAAAATCACCTCCATTCGGATGAATCCGTTTAAAAAGTCAAGCCTGGATTTTGAGACTAACAATCGAGTGGACTGGTGCGAAACCGGATTTTACTTAAACGAAAGACCTTCTTTTACTTTTGATCCGCTGTTCCACGCAGGCAGTTATTATGTACAGGAGGCGGGTTCCATGTTTTTGGAGTTCGCTTTAAAAAACACCGTTGACCTTAACCAATCTATAGCTGTGTTAGATTTATGTGCAGCTCCCGGTGGAAAATCTACCTTAATAAACAGTTTAATAAACGATGATAGCTTTTTGATAAGTAATGAAGTTATTAAAAACAGAGCTGATGTATTAGCCTACAACCTCAGCAAATGGGGTACATGTAACACAGCCGTGACGAATTGTGACCCATCGGTAATCGGGAAATTAGAAAATGTTTTTGATGTGGTAGTAGCTGATGTTCCTTGCAGCGGTTCCGGATTATTCAGAAAGCAACCGGAAGCTATTCAAGAATGGAGTTTAGATAATGTGAATCTCTGCAGCACACGCCAGAAGAGAATTATGGCCGACAGTATTTCCTGTTTGAAACCGGGAGGTATTTTAATTTATTCTACTTGCTCTTATTCGGTTGAAGAAGATGAGGCGGTTATTGAATGGATGATGAAGGAATTTGAACTCGAATATATTTCTTTGCCGGTAAATAAGGAATGGAACATCATAGAATCATCACCAGGTTACCGTTTCTATCCTAATCGTTTGAAGAGCGAAGGATTCTTTTGTGCCGTGCTTCGTAAAACAGGGGTGTCGCACGGACATCCTAACAAATCGAAAAAAAATATATTTGAACAAGCGAGTAAAAAGGAACTGACAGAATTACAAAATCAGTTTGAATACCACGATTTTCATACTGTATTTAAATTCCAAAGTAATTTTAAATTAGTAAATACCGCTCTCTATAATTTTTTAAATGCCTTCGGTTCTCACTTATACTTTAAAAAGACAGGAACAACATTAGGGGAATTTAAACACCGTGATTTTTTGCCTGATCATGAATTGGCATTAAGTCTTTATATAAATAAAAATACGCCCAAGATTGAACTCAACCGCGAACAAGCCATTGCTTTTCTTAAAAAAGAAAATCTGCAACTAGAAGCTCAGAAAGGAATTCAATTAATGTGTTATAAAAATCTGGGATTAGGTTGGGCAAAAATATTAGACAAACGCGTCAATAATTATTTACCGAAGGAATTCAGAATACTCAGCAGTGAAGAGAATTAGTTCCCCAACAAACGAATACTGGTCCACATAATTTTCACATCTTTTTCTATTGTATAATCTTTTGAGTAAGACAAAAACAACAGATTAATCTTATCATCCGAGAGCCCTCCGTTTTGAGCATCGGCCGGCGTTAACACAGAGGGTTTAATTTCCGGCAAATCCTTGCGCGGCGCTTTACCGTACCCAACCCACGAGTAAATTCCTAACCACACTTTAAAACAATTAGCAATAAAATTGAGTTTGTTCTTCTGGAAAAAAATAAAAACAGGTGATAAGATTAAGAGAACCGATGAAGCCATTAAGTCATACAAACGTTTTTTACGTTTATTCTCAGGCTTACCCACATTATTGACATCAATTACATATAAATCGCCCGCGGTATCGATACTATTACTTCCGATAATGGATAAACTTTCGGGTGGAGCGATTTTAAAATCAACGCCCTTTGTTACCAGCGTCAGCATTTTTTCAATGATGTTTTGCGAAGAGATATTCTTAGCACAAAAAATAATTTCATTAATAACATGTACATCTACAATTTCATTCACTTGATTAAAATTGCCAATGTAATATGGATGTTTAACTCCATTATCATTATTACTTACAAAACCAACAAACCCGGCGTTAATTCGTGTTTCTTTAAGTAATCCGAATACACGATCAAACTCCTCCTCACTTCCAATAATAATGATACGTTTACTTTTTTCTTCGGTTTTAAATTTAAACTGCTTTAGGTTAGCTGCATTGTAGATGATTCGGGTAATCAAGTATAACACTACAGTGTAAGCTGTTCCTAATAAAATTAACGCGCGTGAGAAACGATAATCTTCCGGTAACAACGAATAAACGATCAAAATAAAACCAGTGCCAACTAAAACACCACGCATCATTTTTATAATTTTAAACGGACGATCATAACCTCCGCTTAAAAAATTAAAGAACATCCATATCAGCGTATAAACCGGGAAAGCGAAATTTGTGAGGCGCTCTGAATAGTAACCTTCCGTAAACTTAAATTCCGATTCGTAGATATCTTTAATAAAATATAAACCTGCCAGAATTAAAGCGAAATCGATAGCCGGGAAAAAAATCTGTATAATAAAACGAGCTATGATTGCCATTCCGGCTCGCAGGAAAATGGCTAAATGAATTAAGAAATCGAACAATCTCGCGTTACCCGAACTGAAATGTTTCTTAGCGAAAATTGCCATCGCTTTGTAAAACACGATAACGTAATTGACACTGCTCTTTTTAGTACTCTCGCCCTTATAATGAATAATGCTCGAATCGGCGAAATAATAATTTTTATAACCGCCTTGCGTTATACGATAGGATAAATCAATGTCCTCACCATACATAAAAAACGTTTCATCCAGTAATCCAACTTTATCCAAGGCTTCTTTACGCATGAGCATAAAGGCCCCGCTTAAAACATCTATCTGATGGTTTTTATTTTTATCTAAATAGGTCAGGTGGTATTGTCCGAATTTTTTTGAGTTAGGAAATAACTTTGATAAACCGAAAATCTTATAGAATGCTACAGCCGGTGTTGGTAAACCACGTTTCGATTCCGGTAAAAAATTTCCTTTTCCATCCACCATTTTTATTCCCAATCCGCCGGCATCAGGATGCTGTTCCATAAACGCAAAGGTTTTATCGAACGTATCTTCTTGCACTACAGTATCAGGATTTAGCAATAAAACATACTTACCTGAACACTGTTTTATAGCTTGGTTGTTAGCCACCGAAAACCCGGTATTAACTTTATTTTCAATGAGCTTAACCTGAGGAAATTTTTGCTTAATAAAGGGTACGGAGCCATCCACAGAATTATTATCGACCACAAACACCTCTACCTTCAAATTTTTAGAAGCATTCAATACCGAATGAAGGCATTGCTCAACGAAATGCTTAACGTTATAATTGACAATTATGACGGAAAGATCAAACACTTTATAAAAACGCCTAAAATACCAAATAATTGTGGTGTAGAGTATTAAATTTAAGCTGATTATAAATTGGCTGGTAAAATACTTTTGCTAAATTTGTGCCCCCATAATAGTTAGGAGTTAGGAGTTAGGAGTTAGGAGTTAGGAGTTAGGAGTTAGGAGTTAGGAGTTAGGAGTTAGGAGTTAGGAGTTAGGAGTTAGGAGTTAGGAGTTAGGAGTTAGGGTAAATGTTCTTTGTATAAATTGGTCCCGTAGCTCAACTGGATAGAGCATCAGCCTTCTAAGCTGACGGTTCCGCGTTCGAGTCGCGGCGGGATCACTGGTGCCAAACCAAAAAACCCCCACAGTTTTTTACCTTGTAAAATTCGGGCTGGGGGCTTTGTTTTTTTACTGGTATCGCGAGGTGTTACTCGCGATGGCGAGCGCGCCTCGCCACCAAACCAAAAAACCCTCACAGATTAAAAGATTCCATTTTTTAGTCGGGCTGGTTTGTTTTTTAAACTATCTAAAGCCCATCATTTTACCTCATTATCGTGCTTTTATTGATGCACAAACTGGTAGTTTATTCTTGTCTCATTGACCTTAATCATTTTTTAAGGTCTTTCCTATCACTAACTTTATTCGTGATTTACTTCAAATCTTATCCGAATGAAATATATAACACTACTTCTCATTAGCTTTTCTTTTGCATTTGGTCAAACTTTGGACTATGGAAAATCCAATTTTAACCAATGGGGCGACACAGGTCAAATTATTACTCCTATGCTTCAGATTAAAAACATTTCATCCAATAATATTCAGATTTTTGTAACCAGAATTGAAAAGAATTTACCTGTTAATTGGACGGTTTGTTTTTGCTATATTGTGTGTAACCCTCCTTCCCTTGACACATTAAGAATTGATATGATACCCGGAGAAACTGCCTCAATTGGAAATGGATTTCATGCAGATTCAATAAGAGGCACCGGTAGTGTGAAACTAGCTGTAGAGGTAATAGGTGGCTCGCAAAAAGACACCTTAGTATTTACTGCCAGTTCTTTGGCTTCAGATATTCAATCGCTTAACTATCCATCTTCAACAAAAGCATTTCCTAATCCATGTAACAATGAATTAATTATTACGAATGCCAACGGATTAACATTTTATGTTTACAATGCGGTTGGTGAGCTAATTGATCAATTTGAATGTGAAAAAAATCTCTTTAAACTAAACACTTCAATGTACCAAACGGGAAACTACATCTTAAAATTTAATAATGAAAAAGGAAATAGTTTTTATCAAAAACTTATAATTCAACACTAAGCTTATGAAAAAGGTTTTTTTACTCATTTTTGCTTTTATCAGCTCAATTAATTTTAGTCAAACAGCTACTAATTTTAACGTTAATGATTGCTCAAGCAATAATCACGATTTGTTTACGGAATTAAATTCGGGAAAAGTAATAGTTATTTGCTGGGTAATGCCATGCAGCTCATGCATTGCACCTTCACTTTCAGCCTACACTCAAGTTCAAAATTATCAATCTACTTATCCGAATAAAGTGCTATTTTATTTAGTAGATGATTATGCCAATACTTCATGTCCAACACTTACTTCATGGGCATTAACCAATGGCATGCCAAACGCTATCGTATTTTCAAATTCGGCAATAGATATGTATGATTACGGTTCAACGGGCATGCCGAAAATTGTGGTTATTGGTGGTGCAAACCATCAGGTTTTTGACAATCAAAACAACTCACTAAACGTCACACAATTTAATAACGCCATTAACCAAGCATTACTTGCATCCGCAATCAGCGTGAAAGAAAACCATGCGAAAAACATTCATTATAATGTTTATCCAAATCCTGTTACAGGAGATAAAATCATCCTTAATGGCGATTTTTCAACAGATGAACTAAACATGGACCTCATTAACATTTTAGGATCAAAGGTAAAAACTTTGTCATTTACAAAGATTGGAGGCGATACCTATGAAATTACACTTGATCAACAAATTAAAAACGGAATTTATTTACTAAACGTCATTCAAAAAGGAGCAACCTATTCATCCAAGCTTATTATCAATAATCGGTGATTAAAACTGCATGAATAGGTACTTTATACTTTTAATTTTTGTTTTTTATGCGGTATTTTATTCCGATGCCCAATCCTGTTGCTCGGGAGGTAGCGGCAGTCCAATTGCCGGAGGTGCCAGTCAAGGTGTACTTCAAGAAAGACAAGCTGAAATTTCATTAAACTATCAATATTTAGGCACTGATAGATTTAAAACAGGCGATGTGGATACAAGTAAGCTATTTAATTACCTATATAGTCATTATTTATATGGAAGAATTGCATATGGTGTGACTCCAAAACTAACCTTATCTATTGAATCGGGATATTTTTTAACTAAAACAGAAATTGCATTGCATAAAAAAGACACTATTTCATCAAGAGGAATTGGCGATTTAATTATTTTTCCGAGATATACCGTCTTCAGCAAAAATACTGAGAGAACACGAACCGAAATAACAATTGGTTTAGGCTACAAAATTCCATTAGGAAAATACAACGACTCTAACCTCGTTTACCAAAATCCTGTTACATTAAAAACATACTACACCACTTCACCTCCAACTGTACAACCAACCACAGGCTCACAGGATTTTATTTTTTATGGCTTTTTATACAAAGGATACGTAGAGAGTAAATTCAGAGTTTTCGCCAATTTATTATGCATTAAAAAAGGATGGAATCCACTTGGACAAAAATTCGGCGATTTCGCTTCTATTGGTTTATTTGCCGGAAAAACTTTTTTTAAACGATGGAGTGTAACATTACAAGTAAGGGGTGAATGGATTGATAAAATGCAATATGATAAAAAAATAGACATGCTCGCCACTTATAATATTGATGTAAATTCAACCGGTAGCAAAAAAATATTCTTCGTTCCACAATTAAGCTACAACAAAAAAAACTTTACTATCTATGCGCTAAGTGAAATTCCCTTATACCAATACGTCAATAGGGTCCAAGCTGTTTCTTATTATAATTTAATTGCTGGTATATCCTACCGCTTCTTTGTAAAGGGAAACAGAAATATAGACAGCGGTTGCGTTGAAACTATCACTAACTAAAACAATTCTCTTAATTTTGTATTATGGAAGATAACCGATTTATGTCGGAGGCAATACGCCTCTCTAAGGAAAGTGTTATTAAACACAATGGCGGTCCGTTTGGCTGTGTCATTGTAAAAAACGGCGAGATCATTGCAAAAGGCCTTAATCAAGTAACGCAACAAAATGATCCAACAGCACATGCAGAAATTGTTGCCATTCGTGAGGCATGCAAAAAATTAAATTCGTTTCAATTAAACGATTGCGACATCTACACAAGCTGCGAACCATGCCCAATGTGTTTAAGTGCTATCTATTGGTCTCGCCCTAAAAAAGTATATTATGCCAATACTCATGACGATGCCGCCAAAATCAGGTTCGATGACCAGTTTATTTACGAAGAAATAAAACTAAATATCCACCAACGTAAACTCCCATTCGAACAAATGATGAGATCTGAAGCTCTTGAAGCATTTGATCTGTGGGAAAAAAAGTCAGACAAAACCAAATATTGAGAAACTTTAATCGATCCATTTAAAAGTCATTTCATCAACAATCCGCGGTTAAAAACATTCATTTTAACACCCATAACCAAAACATTCGTGTGGCTATCTTTATGAGATAATGGCCGCTGAACGCAAGAATAAATTCAGGGATAATCCCGTTTTTGAAGTTACCACACCCGAGGAGGAGAATCCTCTACATGATATTGAAGAACCTAAGCTCGAAAAAAAGCCAAGTAATAAAAAAAATAAACCTCGCAAAACCGAAGAAGAGGAAGAAACGGTAGTGGAAGAAACCGTTAAACCAAAAGCCAAGAAAAAAGAAAAAGCACCGAAAATTACTTTAGCCGACCGCTTTCAAAAAGTAGTGGATGTGTATCAAAACGAACGCACACAAAAAATCCTAGGACTCAGCTTAATTCTTTTCGCGTCTTATCTCTGCATTGCTTTTATTTCTTATTTCTTTACCTGGGATGTAGATCAGGATAAAGTAATGGGGCCATTATCCGAATTATTTAACC
The DNA here is from genome assembly GCA_016787445.1 of Bacteroidia bacterium. GTDB lineage: Bacteria > Bacteroidota > Bacteroidia > B-17B0 > Aurantibacillaceae > JAHEYG01. The sequence goes on along the minus strand of JAEUTQ010000048.1, from coordinate 8,932 downwards.
CGGATACTAAAATCAAAAACTGGTTGGGAAAATTAGGCGCTCTGGTTTCTCATCAATTCATGCATAAATGGTTTGGCGCACCTTCATTTATTTTTGTACCGGTACTTACCATTTACGGATTAGAAAAATTATTAAGCAAATCCTACATCAAACCACAAGCATTCAATGCTAAATGGTTGTTTTTAATGGTATGGTCATCTCTGGTGTTAGCTTTTATTTTTCACGATAAATGGTTTTTCCTTGGCGGAGGATTTGGTTATGTGTTAAATCAGGAAATTTCTAACTATGTTGGTAGCGTTGGATTATTAGCCCTCTTAGGATTTTCCATGCTTACGTTTTTAGTCTTGAGTATTAATCTCAACTTTAATTTACCGAAGAAAACACAGGAAGAAGTTCAGAACGATATCGAAAAAGAAAATGAAATTCAGGAAGAAGTAAAAGGACCTGTTTTTTCAGTTGTAGAAAATAAAGAAGAGCAACTTTCTGCAGAGGAAGAAGCTGAAATGCTCAACTTCGAAATTAAAAAACCGGTTGAAGAAAAAATTGCGGAACCTGTTGTTGCAGAAGAAAAATTAGCCGAGCCGTTAACTGAAGAATTAAAAGAAGAAGTTAAACCAATTGAATTAAATACCGAATCTTCTGAAATCATCACTCCTGAAAAAGAAGGAGAACCGGAGTTTGCGATTCAAACCGGACCGAAAGAAGAAATTCTGGAAGATGAAAATAAAGCGGCTCAACTGGTAGAAGAGTTTGGGGAATATGATCCTACTTTAGATTTAGGACATTATCAATTCCCGCATTACGATTTATTAAATGATTACGGCAATCAGCATTCAAAAGTTAATCAGGAAGAATTAGTCGCCAACAAAGACCGCATCATAGCTACTCTTAAAAATTACGGCATTGAGATTGATAAAATCATGGCAACCGTTGGTCCTACTGTTACCTTATATGAAATCATTCCTGCTGCAGGTGTGCGTATTTCTAAAATTAAAAACTTAGAAGATGACATCGCATTAAGTTTGGCTGCATTGGGTATTCGTATCATCGCTCCTATTCCGGGTAAAGGAACCATTGGTATTGAAGTACCAAATCAAAATCCGGAGATGGTACCGATGCGTAACATTTTAGCTTCCGAGAAATTCAATAATTCCACTTTTGATTTACCAATCGCTTTAGGAAAAACCATCAGTAACGAAATCTTCATTGCCGACTTAGCTAAAATGCCGCACTTATTAATGGCAGGAGCTACCGGTCAGGGTAAATCGGTTGGATTAAATGCAGTATTGGTTTCTTTACTTTACAAAAAACATCCTGCTCAAATTAAGTTTGTATTAGTAGATCCGAAAAAAGTAGAGTTAACCCTCTTCAATAAAATTGAACGCCATTTCTTAGCGAAACTTCCAAATTCGGAAGACGCGATTATCACCGATAACACGAAAGTAATTCACACTTTAAATTCATTGTGTATCGAAATGGATAACCGTTACGCTTTATTGCAGGATGCGCAAGTAAGAAATATTAAGGAGTATAATGCTAAATTCATTCAACGCAAATTAAATCCAAACGACGGTCATAAATATTTACCATACATCGTTCTTGTGGTAGATGAATTTGCGGATTTAATTATGACAGCCGGTAAAGAGGTGGAAACACCGATTGCACGTTTGGCGCAGTTAGCGCGTGCGATTGGAATTCACTTAATCATAGCAACACAACGTCCGAGTGTAAATATTATTACAGGAACTATCAAAGCTAATTTCCCGGCACGGATTGCATTTAGAGTAACCAGCAAAATCGATTCACGTACTATTTTAGATGCAGGCGGAGCCGAACAATTAATCGGACGAGGTGATATGCTCTTAAGTACCGGTAATGATTTAATCCGTATTCAGTGCGCATTTGTAGATACACCGGAAGTAGAAAAAATTACAGAGTTTATCGGTAATCAGCGTGCTTACCCTAGCGCCTTTATGTTACCTGAATACGTAGGCGAAGAAGGTGATAGTGGAAAAGAAGACGTAGACTTAAGTGAAAGAGATAAAATGTTTGATGAAGCCGCTAAATTAGTAGTACAGTTTCAGCAAGGCAGCGCTTCTTTCTTACAACGTAAATTAAAGTTAGGTTATAACCGTGCAGGACGAATTGTTGATCAATTGGAAGCTGCAGGAATTATCGGTCCGTTTGAAGGCTCCAAAGCCCGCGAAGTATTGTGCAAAGACATGGCACAATTAGAACAGATCATGCAGAAGATTAAGGGGAATTAATTGAGCTCCTTTAAGGTCACGGTTTGTGACCTTAAACCAATCCCGAAGGGATTACAGCTTTGTAAAAAAACAACGCGATTAACCTACGACCCCGACGGGGTCGAACTAATTTCATGCCATTATAGTTCTAGAAATGTTTGATGCCGATGGCATCAACGATACTGACAATAATAACAATTTAATACTTTATCGCGAAAGGATAAAACGTTTGTAAAAAACGAATCGGGAAAACCTTCGACCCCAGAGGGGGTCGCACCAACTTCATGTCATCATCGTTCTAGAAACGTAGGATGCCGTTGGCATCTGCAACACTAACGATTATCTAATGAATTATCCCAAAGGGATAAATCGTTTGTAAAAATCGCATGACGCAAAAACGCTCAACCCCATCGGGGTCCAAGATTTACGGGGATTATCTTTTATACAGCTATGATACCTTTGGTATCTGCTCTCCATAGAAAACAACTTGCTCTTCTGCAATCCATTCAAAAAGATATTTATCTTCATAAGCGACATTAAAATTCTTTAAAAACTCATAGTATTCGTCTCTGAAACTTTTTCTTTTATGGTGTTGCTTTTGATTAAGAATATATTTGACAACATTGTCAATTTGTGAATGACTATAAGAAAAAGCACCATATCCCTCCTGCCAACTGAATTTAAATCTGGAAAGCTTGTTTTCATTTATAAAAGCGTTACTTGATTTCTTTACTTCTCTCATTAAATCACTTAAACAACAATTAGGTTTGAGCCCAATAAAAATGTGAACGTGATCCGGCATTCCGTTAATCGCAATAAACTTTTGTCCTTTTTGCTTTATAACGCCGGTGATATATTGAAATAACCTCTCCTCCCAATCAGCATGAATTAAAGCATTTCTGTTTTGAACAGCCATCACGACCTGAATGTAAATTTGTGAATACGTACTTGACATAAATTCTTTTCGTCAAAAATAATTTCACGTTATCACAAACATTGCCACGAATTATAGCATTTTAATCAATTGAACAAATTGTACAGATAATTTTAAATCGTACCGTTTTTCTTCTCCGACTTAGCTAAACCCTCCAGCCATTTCACTGCTTCTTTTTCGTCGGTAAAAAGTTTAGTATTTACTTTAGGCTTGGTAACCTTAATAAAAAAATTGGCCACGATGCGTACAGCTAATGACCTTACCAAAAACGCATCTGCCAATCGGTAAGTATTAATATAGTCTGAAGTTTCGTATAATCCGCGGGCCTCCGGTGAAGAAGTTAAATTTCCTCCGAAATCAACCACAGCATAATGATTTTTATACCCAACAAATTCTTCAACATAACCTAACATCTCCTTAATTTCAGCTTCTTCTACTACCTGATCCTGATGAACACGATAAAATAAAATATTTTTTTGCTCATCAAATTCCAGCGTAGCTAATGGATATTTTTTTACTTTCAATTCCACTCAATAAATATAAAAATTATTTTACGGAAGCGCGTTTTAAACGATCGTTAATAGCTCTGCCTAATCCTTCCTCAGGCAACAACTCACATAAAATAACATCTGCTATACTTTCATCCATCATGCGTAATGCAAAAAATAAATTAGCAGCTGCTTCTTTTAAATTTTTTGTTGGTGACAAATTATATTCCGCTCCCACATTATCAAAGTCCTTCTCTCCAAAATAAATCACCGCTGCGTTTTTATATAATTTTAAATTCTCTTTCACATTTCCCAAAATCAATTGCTTCATGGGCGCATAATGACTTTTTAATTGTCCGGGTGCAGCCGGATTACTCGAAGAATTTATTTTCAGGTTCACCTTTCCAACAATTTTTTCAATCTCTTCTAGTGCCAAACCACCTAGGCGATACACACACACTTCATTTTCTTCGATTCCTACAATCGTCGATTCAATTCCCACTTCACACGGACCTCCATCCAAAATATAAGCGACTTTATCGCCTAATTGTTTGTTGACATGTTCAGGTGTAGTTGGACTCACATAACCAAAAGGATTGGCGCTTGGTGCAGCCAAAGGAAAATCAATAGATTTTAATAATTCCAATGTTAAAGCATGGTTCGGAACACGAATAGCCACGCGATCTAAACCTGAAGTTACCAAATCAGGAACCAGCTCTTTTTTCTCCAATAACAGAGTTAAAGGGCCGGGCCAAAAAGCATTTGCCAATTTTAAAAGCGGTTCGGGTATAGACTTCACATAATCATGAGCCTTCAAAACCGAATAAGTATGTATGATAAGAGGGTCGAAAACAGGGCGGTTCTTAGCCTCAAAAACCCCTGCAACCGCCGTGGTATCAAGGGCATTAGCCGCTAATCCGTATACGGTTTCTGTGGGAATGGCTACCAATTGCCCCTTTTTTAAAAAATCAGAGGCAGTTTCTATGCTTTTACCAATGGAAGCCATGGCGCAAAATTAGCAAAAAAGCCTATATTTGTTACCCCTATGTCGATAGTGACCTTAAAAGATAAACAGTTTAAGCCCTATATTAAATCGGAACAAATTGAAGCAGCCGTTAAAAAAGTGGCGCAACAAATTAATGCTGATTTAAAAAATGAAATGCCATTATTTGTTGCAGTATTGAATGGCTCCTTTATGTTTGCTGCTGATTTAATGAAACAGATTGAAATTCCTTGTGAGATTTCATTTGTAAAAATGGCTTCGTACCATGGTACTGAAAGCACCGGAAAAGTAAATGAGTTAATTGGATTAAATCAGAATATAGAAGGAAGAACAGTTGTTGTTATTGAAGATATCGTGGATACCGGTAACACCATAGAAAAACTAACTTCCATGTTAAAAGATAAAAAAGTAAAGAGTTTCAAAATTGCTACAGCTCTTTTCAAACCAAGCGTATATAAAAAAGACATAAAAATAGATTACGTCGGAATAGAGATCCCGAATGATTTTGTTGTAGGATACGGATTAGATTACGACGGACTAGGAAGAAATTTAAAAGACATTTTAGTAATTGCATAAATAATTTAAAACCCAAACACCATGTTAAACATCGTTTTATTTGGCCCTCCGGGCGCAGGCAAAGGCACTCAATCACAAAACTTAATCAATAAGTACGGATTGGTTCACTTATCTACCGGTGATTTATTGCGTAATGAAATCAGTAATGGCACACAGCTTGGTTTGCAAGCCAAAGCGATTATGGACCGTGGTGAATTAGTAAGCGATGAAATTGTCATTGGCATGATTGAAAACAAAGTGGATGCAAGTCCGAATGCCAATGGATTTATTTTTGACGGTTTTCCCCGTACAAAAGCACAGGCAGAAGCTTTGGATGATTTGCTTCAGAAAAAAGGCACAGCCATTAGCGCGATGATTGCTTTAGAAGTAAACGATGAAGAATTAACCAAACGTTTATTAGAGCGTGGTAAACAATCCGGACGTGCGGATGATCAAAATGAAAGTATTATCCGTAATCGCATTAACGAATACAACAACAAAACTTTACCGTTGAAAGAATATTATTCGGAGCAAGGAAAGTTTCACTCCATCAATGGAATCGGAACGATTGACGGAATTTTTAACGACATCGTAACACGCCTGGTATTTATTGAGGCGGAAATTGAGTTAACTCAATTAGAAAATGACATTGAGCATTTGGATTTAACCGTGAATGATTTTGAAGAAGCCACAGAAATTTCTCCTGAATTAGCGCGCGATATTGAAGAAGTAAGAAAAACATCAGGAAAAGACGAAGCCGAAACTAAACCGGCGAAAGTGGTTACAAAGGCTCCGGCTAAATCAAAACCGGCTGCTAAACCGACTAAAAAAGCAGCCGCAAAACCGGCAAAGAAAAAGACTGCAGCAAAACCGGCTAAAAAAGCAAAACCAACTAAGAAGAAGGTTGCTAAGAAAGTGGTGAAGAAATCAGCACCAAAGAAAAAAGCTGCAAAAAAGCCTATCGCTAAAAAGAAAACTGCTAAACCTGCAAAAAAGAGCAATAAGAAGACCGTTAGTAAAAAGAAAGTTGCACCTAAAGCAAAAAAGAAAACGGCTCCTAAAAAAGCAGCGAAGAAAAAAGCGGGAAAGAAAAAATAATTGAGAAAGAGGGATACTAATTCTTCGAACTAAGAACTAATAACTACGAACTACCTTGGATACTAACTTTGTTGATTACGTAAAAATTTGTTGTCGAAGCGGAAAAGGCGGAGCAGGCTCTGTACATTTTCACCGTGATAAATTTACTGCATTCGGCGGACCGGATGGCGGTGATGGCGGACGTGGCGGACACATCATTTTACGAGGCAACAAACAACTCTGGACTTTAATTCACTTAAAATACCGCAAGCATGTTATTGCTGAAGAAGGTCAGAATGGCTCGAGTGCCAATTCATTTGGAAAACAAGGTAAAGACGAAATTTTGGAAGTTCCATTAGGAACGGTGGCACGTGACGCGGAAACAGGTGAGATAGAATTTGAAATCACTGAAGACGGACAAGAAGTAATTATTGTTCCCGGAGGAAGAGGCGGATTGGGGAATGCGCATTTTAAAACCTCCACCAAACAAACACCACGTTATGCGCAACCTGGTGAAGAAGGAAAATCTGAATGGAAAATTTTAGAATTAAAAGTATTAGCTGATGTAGGTTTAGTTGGATTTCCGAATGCAGGTAAATCAACTTTACTTTCTGTAGTATCAGCCGCAAAACCTGAGATTGCCGATTATCCGTTTACCACGCTTGTTCCGAATTTAGGAATTGTAAAATACCGCGATTACAAAAGCTTTGTGATGGCAGATATTCCGGGAATTATTGAAGGAGCACACGAAGGAAAAGGTTTAGGCTTACGCTTTTTACGACACATTGAGCGTAACTCCATTTTGTTATTCTTAGTAAGCTGTCAGAGTCCTAACATTTACGAAGAGTATAAAATTCTATTGAATGAATTAGAAGAATTCAATCCGGAGTTATTATACAAAAAACGCGTTTTAGGCATTACCAAATGCGACACTATCGACGATGAATTAATTGAAGAACTAGAAAAAGATTTAAAGAAACGCATGAAAGGCAAACACAAAGTGCCATATATTTTCTTCTCTTCAGCCAGCGGCAAGAACATTCAGGAATTGAAAGACTTGTTGTGGCAAAATATTAATAGTTAAGAGTTCGTGGTTGGAAGTTCGTAGAATTACTCCTTAATAAATTTCTTCGTTACAATTTCATTTCCAAAATTCATTCGCAGGAAATACATTCCTTGCGTTAATTCTGAAACATCAATCTCATTGGTGTTTGAGTGAGTAGAAATTAATTTGCCGGATATATCATACACCTCCACCGACTCAATTTTATCGCTTGCATTAATTACGATTTTAGAATGCGCAGGGTTTGGTGAAAGATTCAATTTGCCATTTAATTCATGATTTTCAATATTCAATACGGTACAGAAATTGGTGTTTACAGAAAAAGTTACCGGTGTAACATTAATTAATAAAGAATTTAACGAATAATTAATAATTGTTTGGATAGTAGGGGTTGCAACTGGCATTGATGGTACCTGACCAATACCACCTAAAGCATATGTATAAGTTACAGGTATCGAACATGAATGAGTCATAGCTGAATTAAATTTTTGTATAGTTAATGGATTAACAGGAAAACTCTGACCACTAACATCAAAATAATAATTATTAGAGTAAAAACTTCTAGCAAAGTGCAAAGGTCTATTCCAAACTGAGAAACCTAAATTATAATTACTAAACATTGACATTCCATTACCTAAAGTGTTTCCCATAGAATCCAGTCTTAAAACTGAACTATTAAAATTTGTGTTTGAACCACCTGAAGTAAATGTCACTAATAAATCGCCTGAATCACTTTCTTCCAAATGCTCACCTATTTGATATTTACTTGCATTATATATTGAATTACTATAAGTCCATTTAAGTGCGCCATGAGTTGAAAATTTTTGCACAGAATTTACATTAAATGTTGTTTGCATCAGTTCAACTTGCATGTAAAAATTGTCATTGAATTTTGACTTAATTAGTTTCATTTTATATCCTGTAAAAGGAGGGTAACCGGCACCGAATAACTGAATACCTGTAAAAACATCCATATTATCATTGTAAGAATGGATTGCCTCACCAAATGCGCTTATCGCAATCATACCTCCCCCTACTAATTTATAAACACCAGAGGAATCCGTTAATATTTTCAATGCACCGAAACATGTTCCACTAAACTTCTTTAATTTAATAGGATTGCCTAATGTATCGCACTTTATTAAAGTTTCAGAACCTGTTATTACCAAATGATTATTTCTATCAAGAAATATTCTCTCGCATGTTAATGTATTTGTATTTGCACCCATCGTAATAATTGCATTCGTAATCCATACAACATTTCCGTTCGGATTTAATTTTCCGAAAGAACTCCCTGCACCTGTAACATCTCCCATAAAGAAAATACTTCCTGTTTTAGATAATAATAAACTTTTAAAATTTAATCCTGTGTAAGTATTCGCCCAAATCACATTAAAGTTCTTGTCGGTTTTCACTAGACGATTCCCATGAAACATGTAAATATTGGTATCCTTGTCAACCGGAAATTCGCCTTCGTTTCCTGTGGAGGCGTTCAGGTAAGGAAAGGTTTGTGCTTGGGAGAATAGCACACTTAACATAGTAACAACTATAAATAATAAATGCTTC
>JAEUTQ010000079.1 GCA_016787445.1 Bacteroidia bacterium | reverse complement strand
TTCTTTGGGAGCCAACACCGTAGCTGATTATTTAATTACTAAAGGTGTGGAGTTAAACCGCGTTACTTTTAAAGGATATGGCAGCACTAAGCCTATTGCCAATAACTCTACCGACGAAGGCAAAAAACAAAACCGAAGAGTGGAGTTTACGGTGATGAAGAAGTAAGACAGCTAAAATTGTTGTATTAAATTATAATACTCAATACTCTTACTTAATTTATAAAATGGAAGTGTTACCATAAGTTCTTTTACTTTTTCTTCAGTAACATCTTTAAAAATTAAAACAGCACCATTTTTATTTTGACGCAGAAACAAATGCTCAAGAATACCTTCTGCCTTCCACTTAGCAACAATTTCCTGTTCGTGTTTTAATATTTCCGGAAAATTAGCAGGCAGGTTTTCCATATCCAACGTTAAAATAGCTTGTACTCTGTTCATATTTGTTTTTAGTTTGAGGTATTGTTGGGTTTAAAGTTAGGCTCCTTAGCGAAGTGTTTACCGGGCATTTTCGAAAACCTCCTCTAAATATAATGATTTTATAGTATATGATATAGTAAAGGAGGGCAACATTAGTCCTTTCAACTAATAATCAGAAGGATGGTTTTTGTCCATCGAATAAAGTACTTTTTTTGTCTCTAGATCAGGAGTAAACTCACTTACCTTTCCGTTTTTTATTATAAAACACAAATACAAGGATTCGTTTCTATTATGATTGTCTTTTAAATAATAAAATTCTGTAACGGCTAAAACTGTATCAACGTCTTTTGTGTCGGTGTTAAGATAGAAGCAGTTTGATGTACCGGGTTGTATAACTAAGGAGTCATAATTATCAGGACCGTACTCATGTAATGTAGTTTGCCAGCTATTGTCTGTTGGTTTATGTTTTTTGAAAGTATGTAATATTAAATCACACTCACTTTTGTTCTTTTTGACAGTTAAAAATTTAACAGCGCTTTTTAAATTATTTGTCACTGTAAAATTGATGTGTCGATTAGAATCAATACCAAGTTCATTAAGCGAAATGTTTGGATTGCCACTTTGTTTGCATGAAATGAACACAGCTAATAAAAGGGTGATAATGGAGAATGAAAATAAATTATTTTTATACTTTATCTTTTTATTCTGGTCCATTAAGTATTCGGTTGGCCTTATTTTACATATTTAACTAATAGGCTATTTAGTAAAGATAGTGTTTTAATGATTGATGGCAAATGCTTAAGGTGTCAAGGGTAAAACATCGCCACGGCCTTGTTTTAGCTGTCGCCAACCGCATATGGTTTATTCTTGTGTTGCGTCTATTTTCTTTTTGTTATGTTCATACATGAAAAATGTTTTTTCAAATTCAGTCTGAAAGCTGTCAAATGCAAACTTTTTAATTGTTTGGTTTCTGTATGTCATTATACATATTTTATATTTTTTATCGCAGTCGATACAAATAGGGTGTTTTTCTTTTGGAGATAAAGATGTTGATTTGATAACTGTACTGTCATTAGTATAAATAATATCGGATTCGTTCCATCCTCCTTCCGAGAACCAGGAAGTTACCCGGGAAGTGTCATGGGAGTAATAATACTTGTCTTCGCGAATGTTGCTTATAAGATGAACATTATAGACAGTTACCCACGTATCTACTTTTCGGTCGTCTTTGTATTGACCATATCTGTAGTCTTCAACGTAATCGCCTTTTGCAAGTTCGTCAGGTTTGTTAGTCGTCTGGTGTTGTACTTTATAATAAATCCACCATCCTTGTTTTTTTCCTGATTTGTCTTTGCAATTGATACTGTCTGGAAAGTTGTCAGGAAGGGAATGGAAAAGTTTACGATTGTATTTTTCACAAGTCTGCGAAAATGTCTGGATACAAATTAAGATGGAGAATATTATTGTAATGATGTGTTTTGTCATTAGATGTCTTTCCGGCTGGTTGTTTATAACCTCTCGCGTGCAGCCGACGTTAATGATTGTGGCTACCGAAACGTTTACTTAAAGATACAAATAAAAATTTTACCTCTATTGGTGTATAATTTTAAAAGCCATATGCTATTTATAAGGTAACGGCCTACGTACGAAGAAAAACTTTCGGTTAAATTCTTCATTACCTTTAGTGATGTCTTTGAGAATTATTTGGTCCTTCGTCCACATTAAGATTTTAAACTTTTTCGTACCAACGTATTTGGTTTTAGTTTTAGGATTTTCCAAATCCTTGGTAAGATATAGAATATTGTTTTTCTGGTCTAATCTTATAAGCCCCTGATCATGATGCCATGGTGCCTTAGACACCTCCCTTGTATCTCTGTCCCAGTTACATTGTGTGATGGTGTCACCGGTGCTTACTTTGTATAAAAAAGGCCAGAATGGTGTAGGAATACTATCAATACTTTGATCAATCCATTTCAAAAAGTATAGCTTTCCGCTGACATTATAAATTTCCTGGCCCTTAAATTGCCTAATTTTTTTTAAATCAAATTCAGTGAATTTGTCATCGAAGGAAAAAGACTGATAATCTATACTGTCTTTCTTTATTTTAATCGTCTGCTTTTCTTTGACCTGTGCTGGCAAATAATCCGCAGAAATAAAAAACAGTAATATTAAAAAAGTGAATCTCATTTTGACTATTAAAACTAACTGTTTTTGGTCTAGTGCAGTTTTTACCTATCACTTGCTGAAACCGTTTATTAAAGATAATGATTTTAAATTGGATGGCAACTTCTTTGGGCGCCAATTAAAGATTGCCGCAGTTGCTCATTTTTAGCAGACGCCTTTATTTGTTTTTCTTTTTTTTGGCCTTCTTATCTGTAGTAATAATGTTAAGGCCTCCATGGTCTCCAGCGTAGTAGCTGCCCTCTGGCAAAGTATTAATAAAGTCTTTGAATTTTTTTGCCAATTGTAAATTTGTTTCAAGTTGTTGAACTAAGCTGTCAATAAGTGCGGCTTCTTTAATAGTCTTTTTGTAAGCATAGGGTGTCCAATACTCTTTAAATGAATAATTGGTTGGGGTTGAATACTCAATTAAATACTCAATTCCATCATTGCCACTCTCCCACCCGAGAATTCGGCTGTCAGTTGGTATAGAAAAAATTGAAAGACTATTAAAAATATTATAAATTTCTTTGGCTGTCTTTTCATCAAGATTTGATTTGCTACTAAAGAACGCCTCTGGCCTTGGGTCCAATTTATATGGGTCATGATGATAGCTTGTCGTGAAATTTGTAAAAATTCCATGAAACGTTTGGAAGTTTGTTGTCCAAATATCAACCGCTTGTATATCTGTTGAAAAACGGAAATGTAAACTATCAATTGATTTTTTTAAATCAGGTAGTTCCGCTTTCAAGAAATTATTGTTTTGAATTATATACCAAAAGGAAGTGTCTGCTCGATAAGAAGAAGAGTTGCGGTGAATCGGAACAAAAATACTCTTTGTTTGTCCGAAATAATGTTGTCCGAAAAGTAAAAATGTCACTATTACAGATATTTGTCGACCCGCTTTCATAAAGGTGGCTGCTAACGTTTGGCGGGCTGGCGCAGTTATTACTTTGCGCTTCCACGAAACTCTATAATAAAGATAATGATTTTAATTTTGATGGCAACTTCTTTGGGAGCCAACACCGTAGCTGATTATTTAATTACTAAAGGTGTGGAGTTAAACCGCGTTACTTTTAAAGGATATGGCAGCACTAAGCCTATTGCCAATAACTCTACCGACGAAGGCAAAAAACA
>JAEUTQ010000049.1 GCA_016787445.1 Bacteroidia bacterium | reverse complement strand
CGAAGCCATCAATAAAAAAACGATTTGATTATTTAACTCACCCCGGCCCTCTCTACTGGTAGAGAGGGGGAAGGACAAGCAGTTGGTAAGAATGACATTTATTTGATTTGTCATGTCGGGTTTACCCTCCGCAACGTAGAGTAGGAGGGCGTAGTCGAGACATCTTTTCACGAATAGTTTTTCTAATCGGCGCTTCGACAAGCTCAGCGACCTGTGCGTTTATAAAGTAGTTGAGAAATTATCAAGGAACAGATTCCTCCCTTTGGTCGGAATGACATTCCCTCTGATAGATCATTCCAGCTTCAAAAATAATCTGCGCTTATCTGCGTTATCTGCGGGAAACTTTTAAGTGAACAGATTCCTCCCTTTGGTCGGAATGACGATTTCTCTGACTTTGTCATGTCGGGTTTACCCTCCGCAACGTAGAGTAGGAGGGCGTAGTCGGGACATCTTTTCGGTTTAATCTAATTTCAAAGTAGTGGAACCCACGATTACATTATCGCAAGTTACTTCCACAATGTAATTACCGGAAACTAAAGGAGAATTGCTTTCGCAATAGGTTACACCCGCGATTTCCACATTCGCGTAATTTAATTCGGTTTTACCCGCGTAATACCCACTCGATTTATCAAATGAAAACTTAAAGCTGTCGTCATAATTTTTCGCCATTTCTTTTCCATCCGGCGTAATAATGCGAACGTAAACCGTTTTTGGTCCTGCTTTCGCAATTTTATTTTCGCCTAAAGAGAAAGAAACTTTTATTTTATCGGCACGTTTAGCTTTAGTGGTTTCGCTTTCTTTTTTGCCGCCACTTTTTAGTTTTACTGCTACTGCTTTCACATTAAAGCAAGTGAGGATAGAGCCTTTTTCGATAGTCGCTTTTAATTCATCTTTTTCTTTATTGAGCGTGGTAATTTTGCCTTTCTCATTATCTAATTCCTTCAGCACATTTTGTTTTTCTACAATGAGGTTTTTGTTGAGTGTGCCTAAGGAATCAATCGTGTGCACATAGCCAATCATGATTTGACGAAGCGTTTCCGTTTCTTTTTTCAATTTAGCAATGATGTAGCTGTCGCCTTTGTGTTTTTCAGCTTCTTTTAATAACTGCTCGATATAGGCTTTCTTCTCATCAATCTCCTTTTGTAAAGCCGCGTCATTGGTTTTTAGGTTATCATATTCGTGTTGAAGTGCCAATAAATCATTTTTAATGTTATCGCGTTCAACCACTACTTTTTCAGTCACAATAATTTGTTCGGCTGCTTTGTTTTTTTCCTGAAGGTAGAGCCAAATGGTTACCACATTACTACCAAACAAAAGGGCAATAATCATCCATAATAAGCCGCCGCGCTTTTTTTCTTCTTTTTTATCGGCTTGTTGCTGATCTGTCATACACAAGGTTTTGTACAAAATTATGTATTTTAGTTGCGCTGAGACCCCTAATAAAGCCTAAATCTTAACAGTAATTTGTGAATTGATGAGCCTTTGGCAGGATTTTATAAGTTTAATTTATCCGCGCAGCTGTATTTGCTGCGATAAATTGCTGCTTAAGAGTGAGGAATTTATCTGCAATCCATGCTTTATCAACCTGCCCCAAAGTAAATTTGAGGCTGAAAACGAGAGCGAATTGGATAAACTCTTTTACGGAAGGGTCCCAATTCAAAAAGCCGGGGCATATTTGTTATTCGAAAAGAGCGGAAAGGTGCAAAGGATATTGCACGCCATAAAGTACAATGGCAATAAGCTACTGGCTTATAGAGTAGGGCAATGGTATGGCGAAAAACTAAAGGAGTATCCCGCTTTTGCGAATGCACAGGGTATTATTCCTGTCCCATTACATGCAAAAAAGTTAAAGCAACGTGGCTTCAACCAGAGTGAAGAATTTGCCAATGGGATAAGCAACGCATTGGGGATTCCTGTCATCAAAGATTGTTTGGTAAGAACCGAATACACCAGTACCCAAACCAAAAAAAGCAAAGCAGAACGTTGGGAAAACGTAAAAGATAAATTTGAACTACTGCATCCGGAGCAAGTCAGCAACAAAACGGTATTATTGGTAGATGATGTGATTACCACCGGCGCCACACTGGATGCCTGTTATCAGGCTTTAAGTAAGGCGGAGGGAATTAATGTAAGTGTAGTAAGTTTGGCTTATGCTAAGAAAGATTGAAGAAGTTCGCAAGAATGTTTTTATATTTAAAAAAGTGTATTGTACTAAATTAATACGACAATTGTTTTTCGCGCTGATATTAATTTCAGCGAACCGTTTTAACGCGCAAGATTTCGACTCTTCCTTGGTTGCTCGTTTCACATTTAACAATGGAGATTTAACAGGCGGACCCTTTAAAGAGAAAGCTAAATTAGTAGGGGTTTCATTGGTAAAAGATCGTTTTGGAAACGAAAACTCATCCTTTTATTTTCATGGTAATTATGGTAGTTATATAAATTTGGGCGTACATCCGGCCTTAAAACCAATTATTGGCTCTGTTTCTGTTTGGTTCAATATGGAGAATATTGTGATGAGCGGTCAAGGTGCGGAGTTCAACCCAATTGTATTAACTAAGTCGCAGCCTGGTGATGATTTTTTTGAAGGCTATTCGCTTAACTATGATTGGAAAAGCGGACGAGTAAACGTAGCCACAACATATTCACAATTGAATCAAGTTTCTTTAAGAAGTAAGAATAAAATCGAATTAGGGAAATGGCATCATGTGGTAATGACCTATGATAACGATACCATGTGTTTATATGTGAATGGGAAATTGGACATGAAGATGAAAAAGGGCTTTGTGAATCGTTATCTGGAAACCGACTCGGTGATGTTAGGAAATTCAGCTAATAAGAAAAACGACCGTTTTTTTAATGGAATGATTGACGATATAGCCATTTATAACAGAGTTTTAAGTGAGGAGGAAGTCAAAGAATTATATCATCAATCCAATCCGAATAGAAATGCTGTGATTCTTAGAATTGTTTTAATTGTTGCGGGAATTTTATTAGTGATTGGTTTAAGCATTTGGTTGTCGGTTCGACGTTACAAGAAAGTAAATAGGCGCAAGCAGGAACAAATTGAATTAGCGAATCGTTTGTTGGAGCTAGAAACTAAAGCCATACGTACACAAATGAATCCGCATTTCGTTTTTAATTCATTAAACACTTTGCATCGTTTTATATTGGAAACAAGAATGGAAGACGCCGAGAAATATCTCACCAAATTCTCCATATTACTTCGCAAATTAATTGAAAGCAGTACTTCTGATAAAATAACTTTACAAGAAGAGATCGAAATTCTACAGGGTTATTTGGCTATAGAGAAAATGCGATTCTCCAATTCATTTGAATATGAAATTAAAGTTGATATAAAACATACTAATGAAATTTATATTCCGTTTATGCTTATACAACCCTTTGTAGAAAATGCCTTGTGGCATGGATTAATGGCAAAAAAAGGAGATCGGACACTGATAATAGAATTTAAGCAGCTTGATGCTTTACGTGTTTTATGTGTAGTGGAGGATAACGGTGTGGGAAGAGAGGCAGCTGCTGCTAATAAAGATCCATTGAAAAAGAAATCGTTAGCTATTGATTTTATAAGGCAGAGAATGGAGCTTTTTAAAAAGACAAAGGGAATCGAATGTGGCTTTAAGGTGTTTGATAAAAAAAATGACATCAATGAGAGTCTTGGCACAAAAATTGAAATAACTTTACCCATATTGAACTAATATGTTACTACATGCACTTATAGTTGACGATGAAGAGAACGGCATCGTTACCTTAGACCTAATGATTAAAAAATATGTTCCCGAGGCGAAGGTAGTAGCGAAAACTACCAATCCCAATGAAGGTGTAGAACTCATCAACACATATCGTCCGGATATAGTATTTCTCGACATAAATATGCCCAACTTAAACGGCTTTGAGTTATTGGAAAAAATCGAGTACCGTAAATTTCACTTAATATTTACAACGGCCCATGAAGAATATGCTCTAAAAGCAATTAAACAAAATGCTTTGGATTATTTACTCAAACCCATTGATGGTGATGATTTAAAAAAGGCCATTGAGAAAGTAAAAAAGAATTTGGAGGAAGATAATTCGGTAGCGAAGGCCTTGGCGTTTTTACACGCCTTGCGCGATAAAGACGAAATAAAAATTAGCGTACCCGGAAAAGATGGCATTGAGATTGTACAGGCGAATGAAGTCATGTATATTGAAGCCAGCTCCAATCATTCGGTTGTTGTTTTAAAGAATGGCGAAAAGCATCAGGTAAATAAATCATTAAAGGAATATGAAACTCAGATTTGTTTGGAAGGCACAAAATTTATCCGCATACATAATTCGTTTATCATTAACGTTAATCACGTTACGCGTTATTTACCGGAAGATGGGGGTTATGCCGTGGTGGGTGGTGAGAAAACAGTGCCTATTTCGAAGATTAAAAAAGATGAATTTCTAAAGATGATCAATTTTGGCATGCGTTAGTTGAACTAACGGTTAGCACACCTATGACAATAAATTAAAAAAAGGGCGGTACATTTTTACCGCCTTTTTTATTTCCACATCCAAAAACCGACCACTTATAAAGCCAAAGCTATTTTCCACACCTAAACTGTTTAGTAAAATCTAAATAGGGTTTAGATTTGCCTAAAACTTTTAAAACAACACAACATGAAAAAACAGATTATTGCAGCTAGTTTATTGACAATTAGTTATTTAGGATTTGGACAAACCACATGGAATATTACCGGGAACAGTAATACTACAGCCTCTAATTTTATTGGGACCACAACCGGTGTAAATCAACCTCTTATTGTAAGAACCAATGGCGCTGAGGCTATTCGTGCTTTAGGATCTAACCAATTCGTTGGTATAGGAAATGCGAATCCTTTACATCGTTTATCTGTTGCCGGTACTATAGCATTTAATCAGAATTTAGTTTCAAGGACACCAGGATTAAGTATCTTTTGGGGTAATGGTACAACTGGTGATTTAACTTTTAATACGACAACTGGTCTTGAGGTATTGGGTGGAGCCATTGAGAGAATGAGACTCACACAAGCTGGTAACCTTGGTATCGGAACTGGCGCACCTTCAGAAAAACTTCACGTTGTAGGTTCTGTTCAGGTGGATGGTACCACGGGCAATGGTGGAGTAAGAATTTTTAAAGATGGAAATGCTGGAATTACTAGTCATTTATATTTAGGTAATGTGGCGAATAACAGGGCATTCAACTTTCAGTTAAATGCTGATGGCTCTGCGATGACATTATGGACTTATGCTGGATCAACCTGGCAGCAAAAATTTTCCTTTACTGCCAGTGGTGGTTTATTAATCGGTGATCCAACAGTGAATATGCCATTCGGATACAAACTTTATGTACAAACAGGAATATTAACTGAGAAGGTAAAAGTTGCACTTGTAAATACAGGTGACTGGGCGGATTATGTGTTTGAGAAGAACTACAAACTTAATTCATTAGAGGAAGTAAAAACATTTGTAGAGAAAAACAAACACTTACCTGGTGTACCTTCTGCAAGCGAATTAGTTGAACAAGGTGGAATTGACTTAGGTAAAATGGATGCTAAGCTTATGGAGAAAATAGAAGAGCTTACATTGTATGTAATTCAATTAAATGAACAAAACAAAGCTTTAAGCAAACGTATTGCTGAACTTGAATCAGGAAAATAATTTTTTTAATCATTTAAAACTTTAATCTATGTTTAAAAAAATAAGTTTAACCATTGTCATTTTAATAATGGCAATCGTAAATATACGCGGCCAGGCGAACTGGAGTTTTGTAGGGCCTTATTCTACAAACCAGTCTATCGACAATAAGTTTGAAACAAGTCAGATGAATAGAATTGTTACATCCCCGTTGGCACCAAATAGATATTTTGCAACTAGTCTATATGGTGGGCTTTGGTTTTGTCATAGTATTCCTGAACTTGAAAATCAATATGTATGGCAGAGAATTGATATGTTGCCAACTGGGTTAAGCCAAGCTAAAGCGATTTGTTTTAAGAGCTCTAGCGAAATTTTAGTTGGAAATTTTAGGTTTGCACAGGAGACTGAAAACACGGAAGATGCTCAACTTTCATTTTCAACAAGAGTTTCGGCCTATAATTTTAACACTAATACGTGGACTCATTTACCAACAATTTTTTCTGGAACACTCGGGAACAAAGGGGTTATTAATGTAATCGCAGTACACCCCACAGATAATAATATTATTTATGCAGGAACGTCTAACGGACTTTATAGATACAATTCTGGCGTCTGGTCACATATTGTTCAAATTGGAAGCATTGAATCAATAGTGTTTCTTGACAATAACACATGCGTAATTTCGGGGTCAGATTTGGCTGGACAATACCCAAAATACCCTGAAACTAATGGTAAACCATTGTTAATGATTTCATATGATGCCGGAAATTCAATATTCCAAACTGGTAGTCCAACACTTGAATCATTAATTCCTTATAATAACGGGCATACAGCTATTTGTAAGGGAGCAAACAATAATGATTTATTTGCATTAACTGTTTCCTATAATGCGAATGTTGAATATAGATTTTTACATCGACTCACTAAAGTTGGAAATTGGTTCAATTTTCAACAACTAATACCAATCAGCCCAAGTAACTGGATTGCCACTGGATCGGGTAAAAATCGGATTCCTATAATATTCGATTCGCAAAACAATTATGTTTGGATGGGCGGTCAATATTTGAATTGTTATAACCTGAATACAAGTCAACTAGAAACTCATATTAAGAACACTTGGCCATCAAGAACTAGTAATGGGTTTATTCATATGGATATTCATGGCTTAAATATTACCGCAGATAATCGTTTATTAGTTGCAAATGATGGAGGTATTGCAGAGGCCTCATTGAGCAATTTATCTAGTCCAAACAGCGTTTATTTTAACCCAATGAATTATAATTTAAATGTTTCCCTTGTTAGAGGGTTTTCTGGTTCAGAACAACATCCTAACATTTATGCATTAGGCGGTCAAGACATTATTAACACGGATATTTATGATGAGAATACCCATAGGAACAAATATACTTTTCAAACGTGGGAGAACGATGGTGGGTTTATTGATAAATACAATGACAACCTGATGATATTAGATCGTAGTAGTTATTCGGAGGGGCAAAATAATTATTATTATGCGTATGAAAATTACGAAACAAACCCGAGTTTGGGGGCACTAAGGGAGCATTACAAGCCTAGTCCAAACCCGCCTTTTCAGGCAGATTTAAATAATGTAGATGATGGAGATAGGTTCTATTTTGGATCAAGCAGAGTAGTACAGGACCCGTTTCGTCCAAATAGAATATATAATATTGGTAAATATGGTGGGCCTGGCTTTTATCAATTTGATTTATTTAATAAAGTATTTGTAAGAAAATGCGAATTCGTTGGGTGGGCTCAATATGTTTCTGACATTTCTTTTTCTCCGCAAGACAAGAATAGCATCTATGTAAGTACATCAAATCGTTTCTTTCCTGCTTTTGCCAACGATAATAATGCGTCTGATGTAATGAAGTTTGTTGGGTCCGATTTTGATGATGTTTGGATAGGTCATAATGACCTGCCAACCCCATGGAAGTTAATATCACCAAACTACGCAAACTTCTCCAGTGTCGGTAGTGTTTCTGAAGGAATGACGTCGAACATTCCTTCTGCTGACTTGGGAAAAGTTGGGTTTAGAAAAATTGAAACAAGTCCATGGGATAAAAATAAGATTTATGTTGCTTGCAACATTGACTTCAATCCAAATAATCTAAACTATGCTGTGAAAGTGCTAAAAGCGGTGAAATCACCAACCTCTGATGATTATATCTGGTCTAATTACAGTAGAGGTTTACCAATAGATGCAAGAGTATCAACTATGGTTATGGATCACAATAGCAATGATGGATTATATCTTTCAACGGATATGGGGGTATACTATAGAGATGCTACTATGATAGAATGGGTGCCTTATAAAACAGGTGTTCCTGAGGTATGGCATACACAATCAGAAATTAATTACAAAGAAAACACTATTAGAGTAAGTACTTTTGGACAAGGCATTTGGAAATCTCAAATCAAATGTCCTGCAACCCAAAATCTAAATATAACAGGAAATATTCCAAATAATGTTTATGAAGCTAATTATATCACTTCAAATGGTATAAATATTTTAGGGACATCTAAGCCAACGGCTTTCAGAGGCACTAACTCAATAGTGCTTAATCCTGGATTTAAGTATACACCTTCTGGATTGTCAACTGAGTATTTTATAGGGTTCATTCATGGTTGTGGAGCGGGATCCAGCACTAGTCCGTATATGTTTAGAAATGCTGAGTCGGCTACTTCAAATTATGATAATGAAAATGAATTAAATGATCCTTCAGTTCTTGTTTACCCCAACCCAACTCAAGACAAATTCACTATTAGTTTAAATCCTAATGATGAATTACCGCAATCCATTTCTGTACGTAGTGTTTTGGGTAATGAAGTGAAGAAAATAAATTCAGTTACCGAGAGAAATCTTACCATTGATTTGGGCGATTGCAGTGATGGTGTTTACATAGTAAATGTTAACTACGCTGATAAAACGCTCACGAATAAAATCGTTAAGACTTCAGGTCGTTAATTAAAATCCTTCTATACAAAACCCCCACCCCAAACCGGAGTGGGGGTTTTGTTTTTTAAATTCTACATTAAAAAACCGACCACTTATAAAGCCAAAACAGCTTGTGATATATTTACATAAACACCTGGCATACTATTTGCTAAATTAGTTCTATGATTAAAAATGCTATTATACATTATTATAAGTATGTGTTGTTTGGCTTGATTGTTTTTACATTTTACAAAACTCAATCTCAAATACCGAACGCTAATTTATTTAATACAGCCAGCAATGCTCAAGGTAATGGTGTGTTAAGTTACAATTCCAATGATTTAAATTGGTTCGCCTCAAATACAGGACTTCCGGGTTCGTTTGTTCCTGCAAAAGTGTGCGGTAATCAAGCGCCTTGTTGTTGGCCGGGTTCAGGCGCCATTAATAACGATTGGATTACTTATCCGCATTCTTGTTCTTCGTCTATCGCCGAACATTCTTGTTCGGGGAATGTAGATTTATATTATAAATTGTCCTTTAATTTACCATCTGCTAATAATTGCGGTCTCGAAATTTCTAACCCGGGTGCTTATTGTCTTGCATTGGATTTATTAGTGGATAATTGCTTGCATCAGGTTTATGTAAACGGTAATTTAGTTTACACCTCTAATGTTTCAAATCCTTACGGACATTTTGGATTTTTAAATTCGCAAGAGGTTTCCCTACAAATTTGTAATTACTGGAAAGCCGGCACCAACAATGTTATTTTTCATACCAAATCAGGCGCGCCTTATTTTCCGGGTTGGTCAGGATTCATGGCTAAGGTTAATCCAACTTTATCTACCAGTAATGCGCCATGCAGCACTACGGGCATACATGAAGTATCGCACAATGAAATCGTAACTGTATTTCCAAATCCAACAAAAAACGAAATACATATTATCGGTGCAGATAAAGGGAGTGAAATAAAAGTAATGAATGCTTTAGGCGCCGTGATTTATTCCGGTGTGACCACAACTGAGAACGAAAAAATAAGTTTATCTCAATTTAATAACGGACTCTATTTTGTCAGACTCATTCAAAACGGAAAACCGATCACAACAAAAATCATTAAGGAGTAAAAATAAAAAAGCCGCTATTAAAGCGGCTTTTTTTATGATGATGTATCATTAATTAAACTTAAAAAAGAAGAACACAACAGCGGCCCATTCTTTTTTCACGCCGCTGGCATGTCCGATGGTGGAATGCGATGCGTTCTCAACTGTGCCATTGTCTTTAATGTAACCAATAGTACTGTGCGAGGAATTTTCTACGGTACCATCTTTCTTTACATAACCAACTGTGCTGTGTGATGCGTTTTCAATGGTGCCGTTATCTTTAATATAACCAATCGTACTGTGTGATGAGTTTTCAATGGTTCCATTGCTTTTAATATAACCCTTTGTACTATGACTGCTGTTTTCGATTGTTCCGTCGGATTTAATGTATCCGGTGGTTGAATGATTACCGGCTTCAATGGTTTGTGCACTCGCCGCACAAGCTAAGCCTAAGAAGGCCATTACTAATATTTTTTTCATGTTTCTGGTTTTATCTAACTAAGATAGATAAATTTGTTATATGGCCGAAGATTTAAAAATAACCGCAACGAATAAGCAGGAAAAATACCTTGAGTTAATTCCTCAGATTAAAGCTTTAATGGAAGTTGAGAGTGATATGACCGCTAATATGGCCAATATCTGCGCTGCATTAAAATACGGGATGAATTTCTTTTGGGTGGGCTTTTATTTAGTAAAGGATAATCAATTGGTCTTGGGTCCGTTTCAAGGTCCTGTTGCATGTACGCGCATACATAAAGGTAAAGGCGTGTGTGGCGCTTCCTGGGAGAGAGGAGAGGTTATCATTGTAGAAGATGTGGATCGTTTTCCCGGACATATTGCTTGTTCTTCACTCTCTAAATCAGAAATCGTTTTACCGATTTATAATTCTAAAAAAGAAATCATTGGCGTATTGGATGTGGATAGTGATGAGTACGCTTGCTTTGATAAAACAGATGAAAAGTATTTGAGCGAAATTTTAGATCTATTCGTTAAAAATCCTTAAAGCCGTTCATTTGGCAAGGGATTTGAATTCTTACGGATATAAAATTATTTATTACTTTTAATTTAAATTAAAAACCTATGAAGAAATCAATTTTGATGATGGCTTTGGTAATTGCTACAGGTAGCGTTGCATTGGCTCAAAAAGAAAAGAAATACGATAAGCTCTATTATAAAAACATCACTCAAGACGGAGAGCGTTACTCTGTTGAAGTGGATAATGCAGTATCAACCGAAGGTGAAACCAAATTCAAATTGAAAATCACGAATAAAACAGGAGACTACTTAATCCTTAAACCTGAAGAATGTAAATTTACTATTAACGGTAAAGACATGATGCCAAAGGAAAAATGGTTAGTGATTAAACCTTTCGGCAGTGATTTCAGAATTATTAATTTAAAAGGACCGGGCTACAATGCAGTAAAAAATTATTCGTTCTCTACGGATGGTATTTATACGGCTTCTCCAAACGGAACAGTTGTAAAGGCGGATGATTTTAAATTACCACCGGCGAAAAATGATTTCGTAGCCGGCGATTTTAAATGTAACATGGATAAATTATCGAAGGAATCCGATAAAACAGAAGCGAAATTTAAAGTGGTTTACAGCGGCAGTAAAGTTGGTTTCATCGATCCGTTAAAATCGGCTGCGAAAATGCCGGATGGTAACGAATACGCGTCTAAATACAGCTCAGGTTTATTAGGCGGCAGCGGACCAATCATGTTAATGAAAGGTGAGAACGATTCGTTTACTATCAAATGGGAACGCATGGAAGGCGGAAGAAAAATGGATATGCAATTGGTAGAAATGATTATTCAATGGCGCGAAACTTTTACAGAAGCTCCTTTAGTAAAAGAAAAAGCAACGACTTTGAATTTTGAGTTCGATCAGGCGATGAGCGACGCTAAAAAATAAGATAAGAAGATAATGGTAAAAAAGGCAGCTATTTAGCTGCCTTTTTTTATGCTGTCACGTCGAGTTTAATACTGTCAAGTCGAGCAGAGTCGAGATGTAGATTGTTATTCATGTTCTCGACTTCGCTCGAACTGACATCTTCATCTACTGTCACGTCGAGTTTATCCTCCGAAACTTAGAATATGAGGGCTTTATACTGTCACGTCGAGCGGAGTCGAGACGTAAATTGTATTCATGTTCTCGAATAAGCTCGAACTGACATCTTCATCTACTGTCATGTCGAGTTTATCTTCCGAAACTTAGAATATGAGGGCTTTATTCTGTCACGTCGAGCGGAGTCGAGACGTAGATTGT
>JAEUTQ010000023.1 GCA_016787445.1 Bacteroidia bacterium | reverse complement strand
AACTGACGTTCTTCGATGATATATGGAGTAAGAGAGGAAGTTATTCTTGAGCTATAGCTGTCAAAAGTTAAGCTGTTAATGCCCATGTGTTTTGTGGCATATTTTCTGAATTCGTTATTGTCAAACATAAATCTGGTTTTTTAATTGTTTCAAAGTTAATTGTACAGGTGGATAAAGCAAATGTTGTGCAAAAAGAGTTTTTAACCTTGTTTTGTCATAAAGTATGACAAAGTGCCGATTCTTCTAGTTTAAAGCTTTAACATTACCGTTCTTAATAATATAATCTACACCGTTAATACTGAATTTCTTACCTGTTCCTTGGTTAATTAAATCGGTAATATCTTGTTCAATGGTATGTACCGAGCCTTTGGTTTTGTAGGCTATGTTCAGATAGTCGGCATTAATTTCCATGCCTTCGGTAACACCACACAGTAAAACTCTCACCGGCACTTTAACACGCGGCAGTAAATTTATATCGCGCACTTTAGCCCAATTGTCGGCAATTAAAATCACATTCTCAACCGTTTTCTTTTTCTTTAATCCGTACAAAATTGCTTCAACCACATTTTCCGGGGCATCGCCACCTTGTCCGTTGCGAATGGTTAGGTTCATGGCTCTTACCAATTGATCCACATTAGTTGCCGTACAGAAATAAACACCACCTGTTACTCCAACTTTTTTCTCCTCATCTTTTTTATTGTCGCCATCGTTAAAAAATACAAAACTCTGACGGAGTGAATCACGCGTAAAATGTAATTTTAACCAGGTGCTTACTTGCTGGGCGTAAGGATACATACTACCTGTTAAATCGGCAACAATCAGTGTTTTCTTCCAATTGTTTCTTTTAAAAACATTGAAAACAATGTTAGATAATGTGTCATTATTTGGATTAATATTTGTTTCGGCATCGGAAGTTCTGCTTTCAAAGCTGAATTGTCCTTTACGATTGTAAACACGGTAGTAACCATCCAGGTTTCCGTTTTTGTAGGTGCCTTCAGCTTTCGTGTTTCCGTTGCTGTAATACTCTACTTCCAATCCGTGTTTAACACCATTTTTATAGTGTTCATAAAAATCTTTACGGCATTTTTTGGAGTAATGAATTAAGATGCCATCGAGTTTTCCTTCTTTATAAAAAGCTTCTTGCTCAACGCAATCGGGCGAATCATACCAAATGATTTCCAGTCCGTTTTTTTGTCCGTTTTTATAAGTGGTTTCGTTTTTTAAATCTCCATTGGGCCAGTATTCGCGCCACACCCCTTGTTTTTGGTTGTTGAGGTCGATGATATTAACGGTATCCAAATCCTGAACTTCATACTTAAAGTATTGCGCATTTATTTGAAAAAAGGCGCAAATAAGTATAAAAAACAGATAGGATCGAACTGTCATATTGCTAATAAAATTGCTTAATTTTGTGTTCATTAGCAAATAATATGCTCGAAAAAATAAATAACCTGCTTTTAGAAGTAGAACAACTGGCGGTTAGCACCAAGGAACAGGTTGAAGAATACCGTATTAAATGGCTCAGTAAAAAAGGACAAATTACTGTTCTCTTTGATGAGTTTAAAACGGTAAGTCCTGAATTGAAACGTGAGATGGGGCAAAAGCTAAACGAATTAAAGGTAAAAGCGCAAGAGAAAATAAATGCTTTAAAAGAAAAATTTGAAGCAGCGGAAGATTCTGGTAAAGGCGGAGCAATTGATTTAACATTACCCGGCGACCCTAACATATTATTAGGATCCCGTCATCCTTTAAGCATCGTTAAAAACGAAATCATCAGTATTTTTTCTAAAATTGGATTTACGGTAAGTGAAGGAAGAGAAATAGAAGATGACTGGCATAATTTTACCGCTTTAAATACACCGGAGAATCATCCGGCACGCGACATGCAGGATACGTTTTATGTAAACATTAATCCGGAAATGGTGTTGCGTACACAAACTTCCAGTGTGCAAGTGCATATTATGGAAAAGCAAAAACCACCAATTCGTACTATTTCTCCCGGAAGAGTGTATCGTAATGAAGCGATCAGCGCACGCGCGCATTGTCAGTTTCATCAGGTAGAAGGATTATACATTGATACAAATGTTTCTTTCGCGGATTTAAAGCAAACGCTTTTATACTTCGCGCAGGAAATGTTTGGCGCCGATACTAAAATCCGTTTACGCCCGAGTTATTTTCCGTTTACAGAGCCGAGCGCAGAAGTGGATATAAGCTGTACATTATGTAAAGGCAAAGGATGCAATGTGTGTAAGTATAGCGGCTGGGTGGAGATTTTAGGTTGTGGAATGGTGGATCCTCAGGTGTTGGAGAATTGCGGAATTGACAGCAATAAATACAAAGGTTTTGCATTTGGTATGGGTATCGAGCGTATTACCATGCTTAAATATCAAGTGAAAGATTTACGATTGTTTTTTGAAAACGATGTTCGTTTCTTAAAGCAATTTACTTCTGCTTAAATGGACAGATTATCGAGGATAAGCATGTTGCAAAACATGTTGGTGAAAGAACCCAACGATGTTTTTACCAATTACGCATTAGCCCTTGAGTACGTTAGCGAGGCAGATTATAAGAAGGCAGAAGAACAATTTTTAAAAGTTCTGAAAATTGATAGAAAGTATTTGCCTTGTTATTATCAACTCGGACAGCTAAAAGAGAAAACAAACGAGACACATGTAGCTTTAGAGTTTTACAAGGAGGGATTGGAGTTAGCAAAGGAGCAAGGAAACAATAAAGCGATAAATGAGATAAACGAAGCTATTTGGATGTTGGAAGATTAAGACAAGATAATAAGATGGAATTAAAATTTGACATAATAGAAATACTAAAAGTGACGATGGTGTTGTTTGCGGTAATTGATGTGATTGGTTCAATTCCTGTTATTTTGACTTTAAAACAACGTAACGGACAAATTGAAGCAGCGAAAGCGTCGTGGGTTTCGTTGGGAATCATGGTTGTGTTTCTGTTCTTGGGAAATTACATTTTAGATGTTATCGGAATTACCATTGGAGATTTCGCGATTGCAGGTTCTATATTATTATTCATTATTGCCTTTGAAATGATTTTAGGAATTAAAATTTCTAAGGATGAAATGAACAGTTCTGCTTCTGTTGTTCCATTAGCATTTCCACTCATTGCAGGAACCGGTACTTTAAGCACTTTACTTTCTATTCGCGCTGAATACAACATTGTTTCTATTTTGATTGCCATTGTTATTAATGTTGTTGTTGTGTATTTGGTACTTCGTTACCTCAATTTAGTAGAAAGAGTTCTTGGTCCAAGCGGAATAGCAATTCTCAAAAAAGTATTTGGTATAATTCTTTTAGCTTTAGCTATAAAATTATTCCGCAAGTATACAGGGTTATAATGCGAGGTATTTATACCATATTATTGCTGCTCGCCTCCAACACCTTTATGACCATTGCCTGGTACGGTCATCTCCGTTTTAAGGATATTTCATTCTTAAAAAACACCGGATTAATTGGTGCGGTATTAATAAGTTGGGGAATTGCTTTAATTGAGTATTTATTAATGGTTCCGGCCAATCGTTTAGGAAGCAATGTAACCGGTGGTCCATTTAACATGTGGCAATTAAAGATAATTCAGGAAGTTATTTCCATTAGCATTTTTGTGATTTTCACCCTTGTTTTCTTTAAACACGATACGCTTAAGTGGAATCATATTATCGGTTTTGGATTCCTGATAGCTTCTTTGTTTTTCTTCTTTAAAAAGTAACTTCAGGACTTATTTTGTTTTTACTTCTAAATTATTATATTTGGTTATAATTAAATGAGGAAGATTCTCTTATATATTTTTGGTTTATTTTACTTTTCTGTTTGGGCACAAGAGAAAAATGTAGTCACTCCGTCTGTTAGACCTGGCTTGCACTTCACAAAAAACGATGGGCAATGGGAATCGTTTATTAAGTACCGAATGCAACTTGATGGAGGTACTTTATTTATGGAAGAGGGTGGACTAACGTATAATTTCTATGATAAAAAAAAATTAAGTTCATTTCATGTGGGTGGTCTGGGGCGTGTCAAAGACGCTTCAATACAATGTCATGCTATTAAGGTGGAGTTTGTTGGCAGTAACAAAAATGTGTTAACCGAATCTTATAATGAAAATAACTATTACGAGAATTTTTATCTCGGAAATGATCCTGCAAAATGGAAAGCAGGGGTCAAGAATTATAATAAAATCGTTTATAGAAATATTTACAAAGGTATAGACTATGAGGCTGTTTCTTCTAGCCGAAGCATTAAGTATAATTTTTATGTTCAACCTGGTAACGATCCTGCACAAATACAGATTAAGTACGTAGGGGTTGATAAGGTCAAAATAAAAAAGGGGGAAATAATTATTCCAACAGCAATTGATTCTATTGTGGAACGTAAGCCATATGCTTATCAAAAAATAAATAATGAAGAGGTTGAGGTATTATGTAAATACAAATTGATTGATAACGTCGTTTCTTTCGAGTTTCCAAATGGCTACAATAAAAGTTATGAATTAATAATTGATCCTTTCCTTGTTTTTGCAGCACAATCAGGATCAATTGCAGATAATTTTGGTATGACTGCTACATATGATAATACCGGATGTTTAATTTCTGGAGGGACTGTTTTTGACAATGGGTATCCAACAACACTTGGAGCGTATAGCACCTCCTTTACAGGAGTACCATTATCTTCAGTTGGTTTGACTGATGTTGTAATTACTAAGTATAATTCATCAGGCACATCATTGGTTTTCTCAACTTATTTAGGCGGCACTGAAAGCGAGATAGTGACAAGTTTAATAGTTGATCAAAATAATAATGTTTTTTTATACGGTGCTACAAGCTCCTTAGATTTTCCTACAACCGCAGGTGCATATGACCAAACATATAATGGAGGAAGCAATTTGTATTTTCAGTTTAATGGAACCAGTTTCGTGAATGGAACTGATATATATATATCAAAATTTAATTCAACGGGAACCATATTACTCGGTTCAACTTATCTGGGAGGTAGTGCTAATGACGGAGTAAATCATGTTAATACGCTCACTTCAGCAACTGGTGTCGCCGACATATCTTGTCCAACGCCTGCAGTTTTCGGTTATACAATAACAAATGAATATAGAATGGATTCTTTGCAGTACAATTATGGAGACCAATACAGAGGTGAGATAGAGTTGGATAAAAATGGAGATGTTTATGTTGCCAGCTCAACCAGGTCTTCCAATTTTCCCGTTGTTGGCGGTTTTGACAATACGTTGGGAGGTAAACAGGATGCTGTTGTTGTTAAAATGAATTCTTCTTTAACAAATATTATCTGGAGTAGTTATCTTGGTGGAACAAAAAATGATGCTGGATATTCATTAAAGGTTACTGATTCGCTATTTACATATGTGACAGGAGGGACATTCAGTACTGATTTTCCTGTTGTATCTGGGTGCTATCAAACTAGTTATAACGGAGGTAAAGCAGACGGTTATATTGTAAAAATTAATCCTTCTGGAAGTGCAATTTTAAAAGGAACTTATATAGGAACCAATGATTATGATCAATCTTATTTTATTGAAAATGATAGAGCAGGTGACATTTATGTTTTTGGGCAATCTCTGGGTTCCATGCCCGTTACGTCATTTGTATATTCCAACCCTGGTTCGCATCAATTTATTTCAAGGTTAGATAGACAATTATCGAACATTAATATGTCAACTGTCATAGGATCTGGAGCTAATAAACTGGATATAGCTCCGTCAGCTTTCGCTGTTGATAATTGTTCTGGAACAATCAGTTTCTCTGGATGGGGTGGCAATATAATTCTAGGTCCAAAAACGTTTAGTCTTCCAGTTTCTCCAGCCGCAGTACAACCAGTTTCTGCAAATGGTTATGACTTTTACATTGGAGCGCTTAATCCTAATGCAGTAGCTTTATGGTATGGCACTTATTTTGGTGGTGGTTGTAGTAATGAACATAATGATGGTGGAACTTCAAGATTTACAGATGACGGTGTGCTTTATCAATCAGTGTGTGCTGGGTGTTGGGGATGGGATGATTTTCCTGTTTCTTCTGGAGCTTGGCCAGGAACACCTGGCAATTATAATTATACTACCAATGGTTGTAATAATGGAGTGATTAAAATTGATCTTCAACCAAAGGTTAGTGCGACTATAGCGCCTGTTTCTAATGGTTGTGAACCTCATACTGTAAATTTTACTAATCTGTCTTCACCAGGATTGGTTTACCAATGGAATTTTGGAGCTGGTCCAACTGCGACTTCCACAGCTGTTAATCCCGTTTACACTTATACTGCACCAGGCACTTATACTGTTAAACTAGTAGTTATAGAAACGCAATATTGCAATGCTAAGGATAGTATAACAACAGTAATTACTGTATATCCTAAGATTACCTCTAATTTTAGTTATACAGTAGTACCTTGTTCAGATTCAGTTCTTTTTACTAATTTAAGTACAACCACTTCTAGTGTACAATTAGCAAATTGGAACTTTGGCGACTCAAATAACTCTACTGCTATAAATCCAATTCATACTTATTCTGCAAATGGGACGTATACAGTACAATTAATATCTTCAACGGGTTTATGTAGTGACACATCAATCAATACAATTACACTTAATATAGCCATTCCTAATGTTTCTCCCGGTCCTATATTTTGCGAAGGTGGTTCTGGAATGTTAAATGCTTCTGGCGGAACCTCTTATCAATGGCAGCCGGCCACGGCATTAAGTAGCACAACGGTTGCCAACCCTACGGCAAATCCAACTTCTACCACTATTTATTCTGTAACTGTTACCAATACAGTTACAGGTTGTGTGCGAACACTCACCACTCAGGTTACGGTGAATCCAAAACCAACAGCTGATTTCACCTTCACAACCAATCCTTGCGGTGGCGGAGTAAACTTTACCGATAATTCAGCGGCTTCCATCACACAATGGGCCTGGGATTTTGGAAATTCACAAAATTCAACCGTTCAAAACCCTTATCAGTTTTATTCTACCGGTGGAACTTACAATGTGACTTTAATTGCCGGTAATGCATTCAATTGTTTTGATACTATAGTAAAGCCGGTAACGGTTGGTAACCCTCCGCCGGTAAGTGTGAGTCCGAGTCAAACAATTTGTTTAGGCAATTATGTAACATTATCGGCAAGTGGTGGAATTTCCTATTCATGGGCACCATCAACCGGATTAAGCAATCCTAATTTCCAAAACCCTATTGCTAATCCTACCGTAACCACTCAGTATTCAGTAACCATAACTACTTTAACTTCCATTGGAGATACTTGTAAATTTATGTTAGTTACCAATGTAAATGTTACACAAGTTTCAGCCATTCCAATTCAAATTGCTGCTAATCCTGATACTGTAGTGGCGGGAGGAACTTCAGTACTTACTTTAACCGCCACGCCAAATGCCATTGCTACCTGGTATCCCGGCGGTACAACAAGTCCATCTACCGGATATACAGTTACCACTATGCCTCCACGCACTACAACGTATACTGTCGTTATTCAACGCGGACCATGTTCAGAAACATTAACGGTAACAGTTTGGGTGATTGAAGACGGATGTGAGTCATCGGATGTTTTTATTCCTAATACATTCACCCCAAACGGAGATGGAAGTAATGATTTAATGTTTGCGCGCGGCAGCAAAATTCAGGAAATGTATTTCGCTATTTACAATCGTTGGGGCGAACTGGTTTTTGAAACCAGCGATAAAAATGTGGGTTGGGATGGTACATTTAAAGGTCGTCCCGCTGATGTGGGTGTATTTGGTTATTATATTAAGTTTAAGTGTTATAACGGACTTGAGTCTTTCAAAAAGGGTAACATCACCCTTATCCGTTAATTTCCTGTTAAAATTGGTTAATCCATCCCCAAAACCACCCCAAATGGGTTAGAGCCATTCATCCAAAATATGCTTTTTATTAGCTTTTCTTAGGTACATTTGTCACCGAAATGTCATGAGAAAGACGTTTTTAATGTAATTAGCTTTATGACACAACTACTTAGTTCAATGAAAAAAAATATTCTATTTCTGATTCTCGTTCTGTTTGCATACAGTCCTGCTTTTTCACAAATGCCACAAGGTAATATGCAAAGCATGATGAAAAATGCCAAAAACATGAATATTGGCCGTTTTTACGGTAAAGTGATTGACGCGAAAACAAAGAAGCCTGTTGAATATGCTTCGGTTGTTTTGTTATGGTTTAATAAAGACAGTTTAATTGCAGGTGGTTTGGCAAAAGAGAATGGTGATTTTTCTTTGGATCAATTACCACCTTATGGAGGTTATCGTTTACGCATTTCGTTTATCGGGTATAAGAATTATGAGGCCAAAGTTTATATTGTTCCTCCAAATAAAATAGAACAAGATTTAGGAGATATCAAATTAGAGCCGGATGAAAAAGTATTAAAAGAAGTAGAGGTGAGCGCAGAAAAAAGCACATTTGTGATGAGTGTGGATCGTAAGGTGTACAATGTAGATAAAGATTTATCGGTGAAGGGTGGAACAGCTTTGGACGCATTAAAAAACATTCCGACCGTTTCGGTAGACGCTGAAGGAAATGCTACTTTACGCGAGAGTGCTGTAAGAATTTATGTAGATGGAAAACCCACAACGCTTACACTTCAACAAATCCCTTCCGATCAAATTGAGCGCATTGAAGTTATTTCAAATCCATCCGTAAAGTTTGAAGCGAACACAACGGGAGGAATTATTAATGTGGTATTGAAGAAAAACAACAAGCCGGGTTATAATGGTATGTTAATGGGTAATATAGGTACCAGCGATCGTTACGGTGCAATGGGTAATATTAATATCAAAGAAAATCCATTTAATTTTTCATTGATGTATAATTACAACTCAGGAATTAATAATACCAATGGTTATACGAATCGCATCGATTTATATAACGATACTATCATTGATTATTTTAATCAGAATAATCAAAGCTTAATGCGTAATCAGTTTCATTTTGGAAGGTTAAGTGTAGATTATAACATTAACAACCGTAATACAATTACTGTTGCAGGAAATTTAGTGAAGGGAGAATTCAATACAAGTGATGTTCAGGATTATGAGTATTTGTCCGGAACAAAAGTGCCTGTTATGGGAGGTTATCGTATCAATGATTCGAAAGCGGGCTTTGTAAATGTTACCTCACAACTAATGTATCGTAAAACATATCCAAAGGTTGGAAAGGAGTTAACCATTGATTTAAATAATAACACCAGCAATTCAGGTAACCAATACCAGTTTAATTCTTACGATAAAGACACAGCGGGGAATGATATGCCATTTTCTCCAATTCTTCAAAAGAACAAAGGAGGAACCGATGCGAGTCAGTGGATATTACAGGTGGATTATGTAAATCCAATTTCTGAAACAAAAAAGTTAGAGATGGGTTTAAGAGGATTTTATAAGAAGACCAATAGTTATAATAATACTTCTAATTACAATCCAATTATTAACGATTTTGAACGTGATACAATTATGAGTAATAATTATGTGATTGATGATATGGTTAACGCAGCCTACATTAATTATATCAGCAAAACTTTTTGGGATATAGGGTATCAGGTTGGTTTACGATTTGAGCAAACCTACTTTAAAGGAACACTTACTGACAAGAAAAGATCTTTTGAGTATATATATCCGGGATCTTTAAATACGTTACAGAATAGTTTATTTCCTGCCATTTATTTAAGTAAAAAATTCGGTACTAAACATGAAGTGCAATTTAATGTTTCACGTAAAATTGAGCGTCCGAATTTCTTCCAGGCCATGCCGTTTATCATGTTTGCCGATAAAAAGAATTACAGAATTGGAAATCCTGAATTAAGACCTGAGTTTATCAATATTGCTGAAGTTAATTACAATAATGTTTTTGAAAAAGGAAACTGGTTGGTTTCAGCTTATGGAAGATATTCAGAGCAGCCTATTACCAACGCGGCATACCCATCAGATGCCGATTCAACAGTATTGGTGAATACATTTGTTAACGGTGACAACAGTTTACGTTATGGAATGGAAAACACAATGCGTTATACTTTCTTTAAAAAGTTAACAGCTACCGCCAACGTTGATGTTTTTTACGTTTACTTAACAAGTGGTATTATCAATAATCAACCATCAACTGTTACTGAAGGATGGAGTTATAAAGGGAAGTTAACGCTGAGCTATCAGTTACCTTGGCAATTAACGGCGCAAGTGAACGGTACTTATGAAGCGCCTAAAGTAATTATTAACGGACGTACACTCGATTATTATTTTATGGATATTTCATTAAATAAGATGGTGAGTACAAAGTGGGTTTTTAATGCTACTTTGAGCGATGTTTTCAATACTAAGCGCATGGGAACAAGTTTACAAACGGATTATTTCAGTCAGGATTTATCGCGTCGTCGTGAAACGCGATTTGTAAGATTAAGTGTTACTTATCTGTTCGGGAAATTTGACTCTTCAATTTTCAAAATGCGCGGTAAGAAGGGTGGAAATAATCAAGACATGAATGGTCAGGATGGTTTAAGTTTCTAATGCAACACAGAATAAACATAGAAGGTATTAAGCTTTATGCTTACCACGGTTGTCTGGAAGAAGAAGCAAAAATTGGCGGTAATTATATTGTTGATGTATATATGACTACTGATTTTTCAGAAGCTGCGAAAACAGATGATTTAAGTAAAACAATTGACTACTGTGCTATTTATGAAATAGCAAAAGCCGAAATGGCCATACGTTCAAAATTAATTGAGCAAGTTGGTCAGCGTATTTTTGACAGATTAAAATCTGATTTTAAAACCATAAAATCCGTTCGGGTAAAAATCACCAAATTGGTTCCGCCAATGAATGGAGATGTAGAGCAGGTGAGTATTGAGATTGAAGGTTAGTTCAAGGCGTTGAGATTTTTACTCAGCAAGTGTTTGCCGTCTACCACCAAATGTTTCATGATTTTTTTATTACGAATGATTAAGGCGTTGGTGTTGTATTTGTCAACCACAAAATCATATTCGGTAGTGCCGTGACTTTTATATTCGATGGCAGAGAAAACCAAAACATCATGCTCATTTAAAATACTTGATTTTTCAAGTTTGAAATTCCAATACTCTTTTTCCTTTACTTTAAGATACGTGAATTTTCTATTGGGTAAATTGGATAAAGTACTTGTGTAATATTTCATTTGATAGGTTCCGTTGTTATTGTATACAACGAATTTCTCAGTGATGCTTATTTTTTTACTTTCTCCCTTTATTTTTTCACCGTTGGATTTTGTAATTTCTGTGATAGCTTCTTCTACATGACACTGATAAAACAACAAGGAGTCACCACTCTTTAATTCTGCCAAAGCTGTTTTAGCATATGCTTCCGGAAATTTTAAGCTAACATTTTCCTGGGCTTGCGTACAATTGAACAGTAAAATAAATCCTGTGATGTATTGTGCTAACTTCATACCGACTAATGACGCTTTAGTTAAAAGTAAATTTTCCGTTTTTATAATCGGTAGGATAAAAATCTTTTAGAGCAAAATAAAAGGCATAACCGGCAAGTAAACCAACAGTTCCGCCCAGTAGTGATTTTAGTTTTCGTTTATAACGTGCGCTCCGTTCATAGCCTAAAATATAAGGATCATGGTCGATGTAGTTTGGATTAGAAATAGTACTATGGCGTATACGAACTTTCGGTGCTCCCGATAAAGCCATATAACCATATGGTAAAATGGGTGCAAAAAACGAACCGGTGGCTCCGCCAATAAATCCAAAGAGCCCGGCGCCTATCATTGCCCCATTAGCTTTAAAACCTTTTCTGCCGTCTTGTTCACCTTTAATAAAAAAATGCATTTCATCGCGGGTAAACCATTGATATCGTAAAGTATCTTGTCGGTAATAATAACGCTTGTTGCCATTACCATAAAGTATTACATAGAGGTCGTCGTATTCATAATGAATTTTTTTCTGCGGTTTGGTGGGATGGTAGATTGTAACTGCTCCCAGTAACGTATCAATCACTCTTTCAACTACCACGTTCCCATTCATTAGTATAAGAGTATCTTTTTTTTGTTGGGAAGAAAGCGGAAGTGCAAAATAAATGAGAGTAAGAATAAACAAAAAGCTCTTTTTCATGTTATAGACTGAGCCTCTAAGATATCAAAAAGCATTTGATTTTAATGAATTAATAGTTAACTTAGATATTATATTCTCAACGTATGAAGTTTAATTTAGTAGTAGGAAGCGCATTGTTTTGTATTTCTTTCGCGTTTTCTCAGGAACAACTGCCAACCACCACCTCATTTCTTCCTAATTCAGGTTTTGCTGTTTCAAAACCATTAATAGAAATGCCAACTATAAACGAGGAATTGGAAGAAAACGAGAAACAAACCATCAATCCCCGTCGTAAATCTAACGCAATTAGTTATAACAAAACACCGCAACCGGATGTTGATCCTATCGTGCAAAATGAAATGGGAAATAAAATGACATCTCCACCCATTGTAAATTGGCAAGGCACTTCCGGCAATGCATCTCCTCCTGATCCTTCCGGTGCAGCAGGTCCTGCGCATTATGTTCAGGCAGTAAATATTCGTTATCAGGTATACAACAAAACAGGAACTAGTTTAGGTGGTCCGTATGCTTTAAATACATTATGGGCAGGAAGCACCAATATGGGTGATCCAATTGTGATGTATGACAGGTATGCCGACCGTTGGTTTGTATCTCAGTTTAATGGCAGCGATAAAATTTTAGTAGCCATATCAACTTCTTCTAATCCGCTTGGAAGTTATTACACGTATACATTCGTTCCTTCCGCAGGTAATTTCCCTGATTATCCAAAATTTTCTATTTGGGCCGATGGTTATTATTGTACCAGTAATATTGGTGGAACAGAAAAATTCGCTGTATTTGATCGTACTAAAATGCTGGCGGGAAACCCTACTGCAGGAATGATTTCACTTACCGTTCCTCCAACACCAAATTATTATTTTTTCTCTCCATTACCGGCTGATGCCGACGGTCAATTACCGCCTTACGGAACACCATGTCCGATTTTTTGTTATGAAGATAATGCATGGCCATCCGCAACGACTGATCAAATACGGGTTTTTAAATTTACTGCTAACTGGACAACTCCTGCTGCCTCAAGTTTAACATTGGATCAAACCATTCCAACCAGTTCAATTAATGCGCTGTTTGATGTGAATTATGATGATATCACACAGCCTGGTACTTCACAAAAAATAGATGCCATTGGAGGTGTGTTTATGTACAGAGCGCAATATCGCCGCTGGACAGGTTACAACACTATCTTACTAAATCACGCGGTGATTGTAAATTCAACAACTAAACAAACAGGTATTCGCTGGTATGAATTAAGACAAAATACCACTACTGGTGTTTGGAGTATTTATCAGGAAGGAACTTACGCTCCGGATTTGCATAGCCGATGGATGGGAAGCATGGCTATGGATGATAATGGAAGCATTGGAATTGCATATGCAGTTTCGAGTGGAACAGTTTATCCTTCGATTCGATATACCGGTAGATTAGCCACCGATCCTTTAGGGCAGTTTACATTTGCAGAAACAACTGCGGCAACCGGAACCAGCTCGCAAATGACACATAATCGTTTTGGTGATTATTCACAAACGAGTTTGGACCCTGATGGAATTACCTTTTGGCACACCGGCGAGTATTTATCGAGTGGAGGTAAAACCAGAATTTTCTCTTGGCAATTACCACTTTCAACCACAGGCGTAAATGATATTGAAAATAAACCTGATTTGTTCGTTCATCAAAATGAAAACATGTTAGAAGTGAAAGCAATTCGTTTGTTGGAAGCGAATGAAGTGCAAGTGGATTTATTTGATGTG
Source organism: Bacteroidia bacterium (assembly GCA_016787445.1). Lineage (GTDB taxonomy): Bacteria > Bacteroidota > Bacteroidia > B-17B0 > Aurantibacillaceae > JAHEYG01. Next base: position 183 of record JAEUTQ010000023.1, on the reverse strand, counting down.
ATGGGAAAACAAATAGCATCTAAAAAGTTAAACACCAATAATGGAAATGCTGAATGTAAATTGGATGTTTCGGGTTTAGCTAAAGCAACCTATTTAGTGAGAGTAGGAAATGAGAAGTTTCAGAAGGTTGTAAAAGTAAATATTCAATAAATGCGCATCTTTTACTTTTTAGTTTTTTTCTCG
>JAEUTQ010000055.1 GCA_016787445.1 Bacteroidia bacterium | reverse complement strand
GGAAATGCTGAATGTAAATTGGATGTTTCGGGTTTAGCTAAAGCAACCTATTTAGTGAGAGTAGGAAATGAGAAGTTTCAGAAGGTTGTAAAAGTAAATATTCAATAAATGCGCATCTTTTACTTTTTAGTTTTTTTCTCGCTAAGCCTTTGGTTAGGAGCTCAAAATGCAGACGTGTCCTTAGAATCTGAAGGAAAAACAGAGGGAATTGTCACAACAAAATTCAAGAAAAAGGGTTGTGGTTCTTTGGTAATGATTGTTTCCGGCGGCAAAAAGATATATCTAATGCCAAAATCTCCATTAGAGAAGGAATTTGATAAGAATAAATTACGTATAAAATTCACTTACCGTCGCTTACGAATGCCAAGTCCGGCTAATTGCGAATTCTGCTATATGGTGGAATTAAAGGAAGTAGAAAAAAAGTAATTAACAGGCCTGTTTACATTTTTACATGATTTCGGTCAATTTGAGACGAGGCAAACGCTCAATACCCCGCTTTTTTTTGTAGATTTGTTACTCTTTTAAAACCCGTATAATCTATGGATACATTTGTTTCCCGCCATAATGGCCCACGTGAAAATGAAGTAAAAGAAATGCTTAAGAAAATTGGTGTTTCTTCAGTTGATGAATTAATCAACCAAACCGTACCTTCAAACATTCGATTAAAGGAGCCATTAAAAGTTGGCGCAGCTTTAACCGAGTTTCAATACTTAAAGCATTTACGTGCTCTTGGTAAAAAGAACAAAGTATTCCGTAGCTATATTGGCTTAGGTTATTACAATACGATTTTACCTTCCGTTATTCAAAGAAATATTTTAGAAAATCCGGGTTGGTACACAGCCTATACACCTTATCAGGCTGAAATTGCACAAGGCCGCCTTGAAGCGATTTTGAATTTCCAAACCATGGTGATGGATTTAACAGCTATGCCAATTGCTAATGCAAGTTTATTAGATGAAGCAACAGCTGCAGCAGAAGCTGTATTTATGTTCTACAGTAATCGTAGTCGCGAAAAGCAAAAAGCAGGAGCTCACAAATTATTTGTAAGCGAAACATGTTTCCCACAAGTAGTTGATGTTATTAAAACACGATCTAATCCGGTTGGAATAGAAGTGGTGGTTGGTAACGCAGCTACATTCTCCGCAGATGCTTCTTTCTTTGGCGCAATTATTCAGTATCCGGATATTAACGGAGAAGCGAACAACTACAAATCATTTGTAGAAAAATGTCATGCTGCTGAAATACAAGTAGCCGTTGGTTCTGATTTATTAGCACTTGCTTTATTAACGCCTCCGGGCGAATGGGGTGCAGATGTTGTATATGGAAACTCACAACGTTTTGGTGTGCCATTAGGTTATGGCGGTCCTCATGCTGCATTTTTTGCATGTAAGGAAGATTATAAACGTTTAATTCCGGGACGTATCATTGGAGTGAGTGTGGATGCAGAAGGAAATCAGGCATTACGCATGGCCTTACAAACCCGCGAACAACATATTAAACGCGACAAAGCAACCTCAAACATTTGTACTGCGCAGGCTTTATTGGCTATCATGGCGAGTATGTACGCAGTTTATCATGGTCCTGCCGGAATTAAGGCAATTGCTCAGGAAGTAAATAATGCAACAGCTACTGTAGCGGAAGAATTAAAGAAACTTGGATTTGAAGTCAACACAAAAGTTTACTTCGATACCATTGTTGTTACTTGTGATGCTGCAAAAGTAATTGCTGCTGCAGAAGCGAAAGAAATCAACTTCCGTAAAATTAACGATAAGCAAGTTGGTATCAGTTTAGATCAAACAGCTGAAGCGAGTGATGTAAATGATGTGATTGCAGTGTTTGCTTCGGTTTCTGGAAAATCAGCAGGTAACGTTGCAATTAATAATTCATCGGTTATTTCTTCTTCCGAATTGAACCGTAAGTCTGCTTACTTAACACATCCTATTTTTAATTCTTTCCATAGCGAAAGTGAAATGATGCGTTACATAAAGCGTTTAGAGAATAAAGATTTATCATTGGTGCATTCGATGATTTCATTAGGTTCTTGTACGATGAAATTAAATGCAGCTTCAGAACTATTGCCTCTAACATGGCCTGAATTTGCAAGCATTCATCCGTTTGTTCCTGCAAATCAAGCGGCGGGTTATGCCGAATTAATACAAACTTTAGATAAAGATTTAAGTAACATTACCGGTTTTGCGAAGATGAGTTTCCAGCCAAACTCAGGTGCTCAAGGTGAGTATGCAGGTTTGATGGTTATTCGTCAATATCACATTGCAAATGGAGGAGCGCACCGTAATGTGGCGTTAATTCCTTCATCGGCACACGGTACTAATCCTGCAAGTGCTGCAATGGCGGGCATGGATATTGTAGTTGTGAAATGCGATGAAAAAGGAAACGTTGATATTGCTGATTTAAAAGCAAAAGCTGAGCAACATAAGGATAAATTAAGTTGTTTAATGGTAACGTATCCAAGTACACACGGTGTGTATGAAGAAGGAATTACTGAAATCACAAAAATCATTCATGATAATGGTGGTTTAGTATATATGGATGGTGCCAATATGAATGCTCAGGTAGGTTTAACTTCTCCTGGAAATATTGGTGCGGATGTTTGTCACTTAAACTTACATAAAACATTTGCAATTCCACACGGTGGTGGTGGTCCCGGCATGGGTCCAATCGGTGTAGTGGAGAAATTAGTTCCGTTTTTACCTTCTCATCCTGTTGTTAATACAAGTGGTGATAAAGGAATTCCAGCCGTTAGTTCAGCACCATATGGTAGCGCATTGATTTTATTAATCAGTTACGGCTACATCAAAATGTTAGGTAGTGATGGATTAAAAGCTGCAACTGAAACAGCTATCTTAAATGCTAACTACATGAAGGAAGTATTGAAAGATCATTACAAAATTTTATATACAGGAACAAAAGGACGTTGTGCACACGAAATGATTTTAGATTGTAATGATTTTAAAATGGCAAGTGGTGTTGAAGTAGCTGATATGGCAAAACGTTTAATGGATTATGGATTCCATGCACCTACTGTTGCATTCCCTGTTGTAAATACTTTAATGGTTGAGCCAACTGAGAGTGAAAGCAAGGCAGAGTTAGATCGTTTCTGTGAAGCCATGATTACCATCCGAAAAGAAATTCAGGAAATCATTGACGGCAAAGCTGACAAAGTAAATAACGTAATTAAAAACGCACCACACACTGCTAAATTAATTATCAGCGACAAGTATGATAAGCCATATAGCCGTGAAAAAGCGGTATATCCGTTAAAGTGGGTGAAAGAAAATAAGTTTTGGCCAAGTGTTGCTCGTGTAGATAATGCATATGGCGATAGACATTTAGTTTGTTCTTGCGCTCCAATCGAATCGTACATGAACGAAGCGGTGGAAGCCTAATGAAATTGAATAGTTGAATAAAAGCTTACCGGAATATTCCAGGTTTTTCCTGTTTTCCGGTTGTTTTTATTCATGCATAAATTACCGGGTTTATTCTGACTCTTTAGCTTGTTCTGTTTATTTAGCTTTATTTAAATCCGGCGAATAATAGTAGCATGCTACATCATTGAGAAATTCTATTTATATATCTGCAGTAATAATGGTCTTAGCCATGCTGCTATCTTGCAATAAGGGCAAGCAATACACTTCTAAACTTTCAGCTAGTAACGATCGGATTTTCGATAGCGTCCTTAAAAACCATCCTCCAAATGCAAGGAGAATTGATTCAATTTATAATGTATATAAGACTTGTGAGGTGGATGAATGTAAGATTGATCAGTTAATTGTTTTTCTTAATTATTTACCCGGTGAGGTTAAAAGAACTCTGCGAAGCCAAATCGCTCATGCATCACGAGAAATTGGTTATGAAAGAGGATTGAAAAAAGTACAACTCTATAATTTGTATTTCTATGGTTCGCGTCAGCAACCTGATTCTGTTAAGCGTTATTATACTATGATTAAAACCTGGGCAGAGCAGAATAGGGATGTTGAGCTCTGGAGTGAGTGTGAGATATATTATGGCAATTATTTCGCGTATTTACGGGATTTCGAAACTTCCGATAGTCTAATTCTTGGCGCGATAAGCAAATTGAAATCTAATGCTGTGATCGACAATAATCTTATGTCAACAGCTTTGTATATTTTAGGCCGTAGCAGAAATGTTCAGTTTAAAAATGGAGAGGCTGTGAACTATTTAAATCAGGCAGCAGATTATGCTATGAAAGACGAATTATATGAAACAGCTGCAGATATTTATTTTAGAATTGGAGAATGTAATATAATGGAATCTGATTTTAATAGTGCTCTTGAGGCTTATGGCAAGGCGCTGGATATGGCTAATCGGATAAATGATTTAAACAATATCGCCAGTGTTTATGGTGCAATAGGAGAAATTTATTCAACTAAAGGTGAATTTAAAAAGGCGGAAGAGTATTTGTTTAAGTCGATTGATTATGCTCAAAAGGCAGACTATCCTTATCAAGAAGCCTATACGTCAGCATCCATAGCCTACATGTATTTTCAACAGAATAAATATGAAGACGCTTTAAAATATTTTGACAAATCAAGTGAGTATTATGTATCCATTGGGAAAAATGAGCATGAATATGAAATAATACGGAATACTCTTAGTAAAGCAATAGTTTATAATTCCATGAAGCAATTCGATAAAGCGAAAGTATTCGTGGATGAGGTTATTAATTCAAAATTTCCGGAAGAGGATCCGAGTTTAAAAGCTGAAGCTTATATTAATCTGTCTGAAATTTCATTTGCTAAGAATGATTTTATTAACTCTGAGAAATATTCTTTAATGGCGCTGGAAATCGCGAAGGAAAATCAGTTTTTGACCTTAGTGCTTGATGTTTATAGTCGCTTATATAAAGTGTATGAAACAAAGAGAAATTTTGAGAAGGCTTTTCAATACCATAAGCTGCACACTCAATTAAATGATAGCCTTACTAACAAACCACAAATTAAAAAGTTTGCCGACTTGGAAAGTAAATTAAAAGAAGACAGGCTAAAGGCAGAACATGATAAAAAGGAACTTACACTTTTAGGGGAGAAAAAGGCACAGGAAGCTGAATTAAAACGGCAAAAAATTACCAGCGTTGTAATTACACTTGGGTTTTTAATCATTTTTATATTTTCTATTGTTATATACAGGAATTTACGCGAAAACAAGAAAAAAACTATTATTATATCAGAGCAGAAACGAGAGGTGGAGAACCAAAAAGCCATCATTGAAGAGAAGAAAAAAGAAGTTCTTGACTCTATTGAATACGCTAAGAAAATTCAGGAAGCAATATTGCCGCCATTGGCCAGTTTACGCCATTATTTTCCTGAATCATTTATTTTGTATCAACCTAAGGATATTGTAGCAGGTGATTTTTATTGGCTTAATAAAGTGGGTGATACTTTGCTTTTAGCTGCAGCTGATTGTACCGGACATGGTGTGCCTGGCGCTATGGTAAGTGTGGTTTGCAGTAATGCGCTAAATCGCGCTGTCAATGAATTTAAATTGAAAGATCCGGGAAAGATCCTCGACCAGGTTCGTGAGTTTGTTATCGAAACGTTTGAAAAGAGTAGTAGTGAAGTGAAGGATGGGATGGATATATCTTTAGTTGCGATTACCTTTAATAAAGAAAATCAAATAACCGAACTGAAATGGGCCGGGGCAAATAATCCTGCTTGGGTAATTTCAAACAATCAATTGGTGGAATACAAAGCCGACAAACAGCCGGTTGGAAAATTTATCCATAATACACCATTTACGACACAAGAAATTAATATAAATAAGGGAGATTCAATTTACCTCATAACGGATGGTTTTGCCGACCAGTTTGGTGGTCCGCGAGGTAAAAAGTTTAAGTACAAAAATCTTAAGGAATTAATTTTAGAGAATTCTCAACTTCCAATGGATGTTCAAAAAAGCATTCTCCAAACTTCCCTGGAGAAATGGAAAAGCGATTTGGAGCAGGTGGATGATGTTACAATTGTTGGAGTAAAAATCTAAATTTGCAAAGTGTCATTATTAAAATATATTTTTCTAATTCTAACTCTGACTTTTGTTAACGAGAGTAAGTTGCAAGGTCAGGATAGTCTTATCACAACATGGAATAACGCCTCAAAGCACGACACGGTTCGCGCTATGGCCATGCATGTCTATTCGCGTCGTTTAGCGTTTAATAATCCTGATACCACATTAATTCTTTCCAATCAGTTGCTGCAATTCAGTAAGGAGCGTGGATTGAAAAAATTTGAAGTCGGCGCGCGTAACAACATTGCATTAAGTTATTATGTGAAGGGAGAATATAAATTAGCTATCGATAACTATAGTGAGAGTGTTACTGAGCTGAAAGCATTAATATTCGGACAAGACACAACGCTAAAGGTTTTTGCAAAAACTTTACTGGGTAAAACCTATAATAATATTGGAAATGTTTATTTAGATAAAGGTGATTATCCATTGGCATTGGATTTTTATTTTCAAAGTTTGAAGGTGGTAGAGGAAATGGGCGATAAGAAAGCGCAATCAATTGCCTTAGGGAATGTTGGAATTATTTATGGCATTCAAAAGAATTATGAAAACTCTATTAAATATTTTGTCAAGAGTTTGCAGATGGATAGCTTGACGGGTTTCAAATCCGGAATGGCCAGCAATTACAGTAACATCAGTAATCTTTATCAGGAAAAAGGTGATTTAAAAATTTCATTAATCTATCAGTTAAAATCACTCGACTTAAGGAAGGAAATTGGAGAGAAGGATGGAATCGTGCTTTCTTTGGTGAGCTTAGGCAGCTTAAATGCGGAGTTCGGATATACAGCAGAACGCGAAAATAAACCTAAAGAAGAAGTAACGGCTCATTTCAACAACGCAGTGAAATATTTTTCGGAGGCATTAAATTTGGCGCGTGAAATTGGAGAACAAAGAAATGAAGCAGTTGCTTTAATGGGTTTAGGAAACTGTGCCATTAAATTGGGTGATCCTGCCAAAGGCGTAACACTGTGTGAAAATAGCTTGACGATTGCTGAGAAAATTCAATCGGATGGTGAAATCCGTGATGCGTGTAAATGTTTGTACTACGCGCATACGGCTCTTAAAAATCCCGCAAAGGCATTACCTTATTTTGAGCGTTTCATTTCAATTCGTGATACTTTAAACAGTGCTGAACGTATTCGTGAAATAGCGCAAAAGCAATTCGAATTTGATTACACTAAAAAAGCTGCCGCTGATAGTTTACGCGCTCACGAGCAAAAAATATTAATTCAGGCAGAGTTGAAAAACGAAAAAACCCGTAGGTATTTTTTGTATGGAGGTTTACTTCTTGTAATTGTGTTTGCAGCTTTCATGTACAGCCGCTATAAAATTTCTCAAGAGCAAAAGCAAATTATTGAGAAGCAAAAAACATTGGTGGAGGAAAAACAAAAGGAAATAGTTGATTCTATTCAGTACGCAAAAAAAATTCAGAAAACTTTATTGGCACATGATGCATTTTTGAATCAGGAGCTTAATGATTATTTCATTTTATACAAACCCAAAGATATTGTGAGTGGTGATTTCTATTGGGCAACGAAAAAGGAAAGCCGTTTTTATTTTGCGGTGTGTGATAGTACGGGGCACGGTGTTCCCGGAGCATTTATGAGTTTGCTGAATGCTTCTTTATTAAATGAAGCAATTGTAGAGAAGGGCATTGAGAAACCCGGGGATATATTTAATTATGTTCGCGCTAAATTAATTTCTAATATGTCGGCGGAAGCGCAAAAGGACGGAATGGATGGAGTTTTAATTTGCGTAGATAAGGTTTCGGGCGAAATTTCTTACGCTGCTGCCAATAATAAACCTTTACTCATGACTTCAAACGGTGCTTTAGAATTACCCGGCGATAAAATGCCGATAGGTATTGGAGAAAGGAAAGATGATTTTACAACACACAACATATCCTATTCAAAGGGTGATCGTTTGTATTTATTTACCGATGGTTATGCTGATCAATTTGGCGGCGAAAAAGGAAAAAAATTCAAGCATAAGCAATTAGAGCAATTAATTACAGAGATTAACCATAAATCTTCTAATGAGAAGAAAGAAATTTTGAATAATACTTTCGAAAAATGGCGTGGCTCACTCGAGCAAGTAGATGATGTGTGTATTGCGGGATTGGTACTATGATTAGTGGCGTAACATCCTTTTTAACAGACGAATAATTAAGTATTTGAAATACAGTGTTTTAAATCAATTTAAGACGCTGGACTTTTTAGATAAATATTGTATCTTACATGATTGTAATGCAAGATACTTTAGTACAAATAGATACGCTCGCAATTGATGAGTTGAATTCAAAAGCTTGGTCGCTAAACCGAAAGGATGCGTATAAGGCCATAGAGTTAAGTACTGAAGCACTTACAAAATCCAAAGAAATCGATTACAAGCGCGGAATTGCACATGCTTTAAAAACACTTGGCACTTCACAAGTTTGGATTTCTAAAAATGAGGAAGCGCTCACGACTTTATTTGAGGCCATTGCTATCTTCAATGAACTTGGTGACAAAAAGAATGAAGCCGAAACTTATTATTATGTAGGCGCTAACTTCCGATACCTTTCCGATTACGATTCAGCCATAAAATATTACAACGAATGTTATAGCATCAATAATCAGATTGGTGATGAAATGGGAATGGCGGATGGATTAAATGGATTGGGAACAGTTTATTACTCCATCGAGAAAAACGATAAATCACTTGAAGTTTTACTGGAAAGTCAAAAGCTTTGTCTTAAACATAACGATAAAGAAATTTACGTGAAGGTATTGGATGGATTAGGAGAGACCTATCACAATTTAAAAAAGTACGAGTTAGCACTTGAGCATTATAACAAATGTGCATCTATCTGCGCAACTACAGGAAATAAGCAAGTTGCGGCATTTGCTCTGGATGGTTTGGGCCGCACGTATTCGGCAACAAAAAAATATCAGGATGCACTTGATAAATTTAATGAAAGTCTGAATTTACGTCGCGAACTTGGATTTAAGGCAGGAGAAATTATTACACTGTACAACATTGGTGTGTTGTATATCGAAAAGGGTGATTTAGCGGAGGGCGTAAAGTTTTTAGAGCAATCTTTCGAATTATCACAAAAAATTCATTCTAAAGAAGGCGTTTACAAAGCCAGTGAAAAGTTAGCCGAAGCTTTTGAAAAATCCGGCAAATTGGATTTAGCGATTAAGTATTATAAAATATTTCAATCCACACGCGAAGAAGTTCGTAACGAGAAAACAAATCAGCTCGTAAAGAGTGTTGAGATGCAACACAAAATGTTGCAATCACAAGCCGAGAAATTATTGCTGGAAGAAAAAGCGAAAGAACTTGAGAGTTACTCCAACAATCTTGTTTTGATTAGCGAAATCGGACACCAAATTATTTCACAGCATACTGTTGCTGAAATTGTAGAAACGGTTTATGACAGTGTCAACAATTTAATGGATGCTGCCGGTTTTGGTATCGGATTGTTTGATGCTAAAAAGCAGCAAGTGATTTTCCCTCTCTACATAGAAGGGGATGAAAAATTCAAAGACCTTACCTACGATGTAAAGGATACCGAAAAACTAACGGTAAATTGTTTTGTTAACAAACGCGAAATCGTTATTAATGATTTCAGTAAGGAATATCACCTCTATTTTAAAAATTATGTAGCCCCATCTTTTGGAAAGGCTGTTAGTTCAATTATTTATTTACCGCTCAATGTTCGAGGTAATACAGTAGGGGTTATAACGGTACAAAGCTTTAACGCAAATTCATATTCACAATATCATTTAAACATTTTACGCAATCTTGCATCTTACGCGGCAATAGCGCTTGATAATGCGCAGATTTATGAATTGCAAGAGAAAACTATTTTTGCCCGTACACGCGAGGTAATCTCACAAAAGGAAGAAATTGAAAAAGCTTATCAAAATAATAAGCTATTAAGTGAAGTAGGCCGTGAAATTACATCAACATTAAATTTCGAGGAGATTTTTGATAAGCTTTACAGTTACGTAAACCGATTAATGGATGCTACTGTTTTCGGCATCGATATTTATCACCCCGATAAAAATTTAGTTGAATATAAATTCAGCATCGAAAAAGGTGTTAAATGTAATACCGTTGATACCGTGTCGATGGACAACGATAATAACTTCTCGGTATGGTGTATCAAAAACAAAAAAGAAATATTCATTAATGATAATATTAAGGAGCATACTAAATATGTTAAGCAAATTAATGTAATTAGTGGCGATCTTACCCATTCCTTAATCTTCTATCCGATAATGTATGGCGAGAAAGTGTTGGGTGCTATCACCATCCAAAGCTTCGAAAGAAACGCATACAAAGAACATCATCTGGATACATTAAGAACTCTGGCCAGTTATATTGCTATTGCTTTTGAAAACGCTTCTCTTTATGAAAATCTCGAAGAAAAAGTAAAAGAGCGTACGCTGGAGGTTGTGAAGCAGAAAGAAGAAATTGAAAAGAATAACGATAATACCAAGTTATTAAGTCAGATTGGTCGCGAAATAACAAGTACCTTTTCTACGGAGGAGATTATCAGTAAAGTTTATAAGCACATTAATCAATTAATGGATGCCACTGCCTTCGGAATTGGTATCTATGATGAAGCTTCAAAACAATTAGTGTTTAAAGGTGTGATTGAAAAAGGTGTGAAATTATCTGATTTTGCTTATTCAATAAATTCCACAGACCGACCTGCCGTTTGGTGTTATACTACACAACAAGATTATAAGATTAACAACTTTAACGATGAATTCGTTAAGAGTAAGAAAGTAACAGATTATCAGGCAAAGGCCGGTGAAAATCCGGAGTGTATTATATACGTTCCGATTACACAAAAGGATAAACGTATTGGTGTTGTTACTGTACAAAGTTTTGAACGTGATGCGTACAGCGACTATCACATGCAACTTTTAAAGAGTTTAGCTGTATATATGGCTATTGCTCTCGATAATGCAGCCTTGTATGAACAACAAGAAAAAGTAATTGCCGAAAGAACGAAGGAGGTTGTCGTTCAAAAGGAGGAAATTGAAAAAGCTTATCAAACCAGTAAATTATTAAGTGAAATTGGTCAGCAGATTACTTCTACTTTAAATTTCGAGGAGATTTTTGACAAGTTACATTACTACGTTAATCAACTCATGAATGCCGATTGTTTTGGTATTCGCTTATACCATCCTGAAAAGAATGTTGTAGAGTACAAATATGGTATTGAACGCGGAGAAAAGTATCACAGTGTTGCTTCCGTGTCAATGGATGATGATGATAATTATTCGGTTTGGTGTATTAAAAACAAAAAGGAAATATTCCTGAACGATAATCTTAACGAATATAAAAAGTACGTAAAGCAAATTAAGGTTGTAAGTGGTGATATGCCACACTCGTTAATTTTCTACCCCATTATGATGCAGGAGAGAGTACTCGGTGTAGTAACTATTCAGAGTTTTGAGAAATTTGCTTATAGGGAGCATCATCTTGATATTTTGAAAACTCTTGCTTCTTATATAGCCATTGCCCTCGAAAATGCTTCTCTTTATGAAAACATGGAGGAGAAAGTAAAGGAGCGAACTCTGGAAGTAGTGAAACAAAAAGAGGAAATTGAAAAGACCTACGAGAATACGCGTTTACTTGGACAAATTGGTAAAGATATCACGTCTACTTTATCTGTAGATGAGGTAATAGAAAAGGTATACTCGAATGTAAATACATTAATGGATGCTTCCGTGTTTGCGATTGGTTTATATAGCGAGGAAAAACAGCGCTTAGTGTTTACAGGAACAATGGAGCGTGGTAAAAAACTGGATGACTTTTCTTATTCTTTAAGCGATGATACGATTGGTGTATGGTGTTTCAACAATGAGAAGGAATTATTGATTAACGATTATCCGGTTGAACATACAAAATATATTAAGCAAGATTATGTTGCAGCGGTTGGCGATGATACGCTTTCCATGATTTTCCTTCCTATTTACGGAAAGGATAAAAAACTTGGTGTATTATCTGTGCAAAGTTTTAAAACACATTCTTATTCCGATTACCATTTAAATATTCTTCAAAACCTAGCGGTTCACATCGGCATTGCTTTAGATAACGCTTCTTTATATGAAAACATGGAAGAGCGTGTTGAGGAGCGAACCAAGGAAATTGAAAAGAATTATAACGACACTAAGTTACTGAGCGAAATTGCTGAAGATATAAGCTCTTCTCTCTCTGTTGAAACTATTATTTCAAAAGTTTATAAGAATGTAAATAAACTTTTACGTGCGGATTGTTTTGGAATCGGGATGTTTAATCCTTCAAATGGTTTCTTGGAGTTTAAAGGTTTTGTAGAGAATGATCAATTGATGGATGATTTCGGTTATCCGGCTAATGATCCAAATCGACTCGCGGCTATTTCATTTACTAATAGGCGAGAAATTTTCATTAATAATTACGCTGTAGAATACGTTAATTATATTAAAGGTATTCAAGCGCCGGTTTCAGGAAAGGACTCAGCCTCTATCATATATTTACCAATATATTCTAAGGAAATTGTGATTGGCGTTTTAACTGTGCAAAGTTTTGAAGTAAACGCCTATACTGAATATCATTTAAATATTTTAAAGAGTTTAGCTATATCCATAGGAATTGCTTTGGATAATGCCGCACTTTACGAAAATCTCGAGGAGAAAGTGAAAGAGCGTACAGCAGAAGTGTTCGAGCAAAAAGCGATTATCGAAGAGAAGAATAAAGATATCACCGATAGTATTCGTTACGCTAAGAAAATTCAATTGGCATTAATGCCGGATACTGATTTATTAACTACTGCATTTGCTGAAAGTTTTGTGTACTACCGGCCTAAAGACATCGTTAGTGGTGATTTCTATTGGATAGAAGTATTTAAGAATAATGTAACAGTATTCGCCGCTGCGGATTGTACCGGTCATGGTGTGCCGGGCGCTTTCATGTCGTTAATTTGTAACGATTTGATGAATCAAGTTATCAAGGATCAAAACGTAACTACACCGGCTCACGCGCTTACAGTATTAGACGAGCGTTTACGTGCCATGTTGAATAAGAGTTCTGATCACTCTTCGAACGATGGTATGGATATTGCTCTTTGCGCGTATCATCCTAGCCAAATGATTATGCAATTTGCCGGTGCCCACCGACCGCTATTATTAATTCGCGATGGAGAGTTAATCGAATACAAACCAAGTAAGCACTCTATTGGCGGATACTTAACCGGAAACAAAGTATTTAATGATAACGTCATTCAATTGCAAAAAGGTGATCAGGTTTACGTGTTAACAGATGGTTATGCGGATCAGTTTGGTGGTGAGAATGGAAAAAAATTCAAGTTTAAGAAACTACAAAAGTTGATTCAAACCATAGCACACATGCCAATGAAAGACCAACACGATTTATTAGAAGAAGCTTTTGTAAGTTGGAGAGGTAAACACGAACAGGTTGATGACGTTTGTGTAATCGGTGTAAAAATTTAATTCTCTTTTCAGTCGTGCCAAGGTTGTTCTATACCCTTACCTTTATTTTCTTATTTTCATTTGTGACGCTGGCACAGAGTTATTCTGTAAAGGGCAGTTTATTTGAAAAGGACAAATCTCCGGTTATTGGCGCTTCCGTTATTTTGTTAAATCCAAAAGATTCTTCCTTTATTAAAGGCACTACCAGTAATGAAAGCGGGTTGTTTGTAATCGAAAATGTAAGGCCTAAGAATTATATTTTAAAAGTATCTTATCTCGGTTATAACGATTATTTTAAATCTGTTTCAGTAAATGATAATTTGACTTTGGATGCAATTCAGCTGCGTACCGGTGCAAAAAAATTGCAGGAAGTAAACGTTGAAACGCAGGCTGTAATGGCCACCCAAAACGGTGACACCACAAGTTATAATTCAAAAGCTTTTAAAACAAATAAAGACGCGAATGCTGAGGATTTGATTACAAAGATGCCGGGTGTAACAGTGGTGGATGGGAAAGTACAAGCACAAGGCGAAGATGTGAAACAAGTATTGGTAGATGGTAAACCATTTTTTGGTGATGATCCTAATTCGGTGTTGAAAAATTTACCGGCAGAAGTGATAGAAAAAGTTCAGGTGTTTGACAAGAGAAGTGATCAGGCGCAATTCACCGGCTTTGATGATGGTAATACAAGTAAAACGATCAATATTGTTACAAAGGCTCAGTTCAGAAACGGTGTTTTTGGAAAGGTATATGGTGGTTATGGTTATCAGGACAAATACAAAGGCGGTGGTGTAATCAATCGATTTAAAGACAAACAACGCTTTACGGTATTGGCCATGACAAACAATATCAATGAACAAAATTTCTCAACCGAAGATTTATTAGGTGTCATGAGCAGCAGTGGCGGAAATAATAGCAGGAGAAATTTTGGTGGCGGCGGAAGAGGTGGTAGTGGAAGAGGCGGCTCTCAAAATAGCGCGGAAAGTTTTTTAGTGGATGTGAAGAATGGAATTATCACTACCTATGCGCTTGGTTTAAACTATTCCGATAGTTGGGGAAAAAAAGCAAACTTTTCCGGAGCGTATTTCTATAACCGAACCGAAAATATTGCCGAAACTGATTTGTTGCGACAATATGTTTTGGGCGGCAATAACGGTTTATCGTATGCAGAGAATAGTGATGCTAAAACAAACAACGATAACCATCGCTTAAATTTCAGATTGGAATTGAAGCCAGATTCTCTCAACAGTTTCATTTTACAACCTAAAATTTCTTTGCAAATTAATAATGGTAAAAATCAGTTATCAGGCATTAATTCGGCTACTACTACAATAAGCGATATCGATAATTCCTATCGTACTAATTTATCCGGTTACAATATTGCTTTTCCTGTTCTATACCGTCATTCATTTGCAAAAAAAGGGAGAACTGTTTCTCTCGATTTAAATCCAAGTTATAATGCGAATACAGGCGGAAGTCGCCTGGAAACCTATAACCGTTATTATACGGATTCCATTTATACCGATAGCATCGATCAAAAATCCGTATTAGATAAAGCAGGATTTAATTCAACAAGCAATATCACCTTTACAGAGCCATTAGGTAAAAAAGGATTTTTATCTGCCAACTATATTTTGACGTACAATTTTTCTGATTCGAAAAAGAACACCTACAACCGAAACCAAGCAGATTATTCTTTTTCCGAAACAGACTCTTTATTGTCGAACGTATTTAGTAATACATATATGGCGCATTCTGCCGGTGTGAATTACCGCTTTAATGAAGAGAAGTATAATTTTTCTCTGGGCCTAAATGCCCAACAGGCCGAATTAAATAAGGAACAAACTTTCCCCTCTCAATTTGAAGGGAAACGAACTTTTCAATCGTTATTGCCGAATGCGCAGTACCAATATAAATTTAATAAAAACGATAATTTCAGAATTAACTATCGAACCAGTAACACTCCACCAAGTATTGATCAATTACAAGATGTAATCAATAACTCTAACAATCTTCAGCTTTCAACCGGTAATCCTGATTTAAAGCAGAATTTTCAAAATAATTTATTCATGCGATATACGGGTGTGAATACGCTCAAATCAACTTCCCTTTTTATAATGCTTGGTGGTACCTACACGCAAAATTACATTGGGAACAGCACTATCATCGCGAATAATGATACGACAGTTTATAATAATGTTTTCTTAGCTAAGGGTTCGCAAATAACCCGTCCGGAGAATTTAGATAATTATTACAACTTGCGTTTTTTCTTTAATTACTCGTTTGCTGTAAAGAAATTAAAGTCGAACATCAACATTAACGCGGGATGTAATTATAACAATGTCCCTGCCTTAATCAATAAGCAAGTAAATTACTCCAACACAACAGCGCCATCATTTGGTTTAGTGATTAGTAGTAATATTAGCGAGAAGGTTGACTTTACCATTTCTTCTAACTCGGCTTACAATATTGTGACTAATTCCTTGCAATCAGATTTAAACTCAGAATACCTCAATCAAACTTCCAGAGTCAAATTGAATTTAAATCCGTGGAAGGGTTTAGTTTTCACAGCCGAATATAATAATCAGATTTATACGGGCTTGTCGGATGGATTTAATCAGAATATTTCATTATTGAATGGCGCTATTGGCTATAAATTCTTAAAAGATAACAGTGCCGATATTCGTTTGTTTGTATTCGATGTTTTAAATCAAAATCAGAGCATTCAGCGAAATATCACCGAAACGTATATTGAGGATACCCAAACCAACATTTTACAGCGCTATTTCATGTTAATATTAACCTATAATATTAAAAAGTATTATAAAAATGAGGCTAAAAAGCCCTCTGGAGCTGGACAGTAGACTCTTTTTTTAGTACTTTAGCAACAATGTTTGAAGTCAATACGATATCTCCGGCCACACAGGCTCAGCACATGGCTCAATGGTCTAATTAAATTATTTTTCAGTAAATAATTTATTCATTCATTAAACAATCATTAAACAAAAAATTAAAATGGCAAAAGAAGTAAAAAGCGTAGAATACGGTTTAGAAAAAATATTTGAAGGAGCTCAGGATTTTCTTCCGCTCTTAGGAACTGATTACGTAGAATTCTACGTAGGTAACGCAAAACAATCGGCTCACTTTTATAAAACCGCTTTCGGTTTTCAGTCGCATGCATATTCAGGATTGGAAACAGGAAATCGTGAGAGCGTATCATACGTGTTAAAGCAAGATAAAATTCGTTTAGTATTAACAACAGCACTTAACAGTAAATCTCCAATTGGCGAACATGTAAAAAAGCACGGCGATGGTGTGAAAGTAGTAGCTTTATGGGTGGAAGATGCGCGCAAAGCATTTGAAGAAACAACCAAGCGTGGAGCAAAACCTTTTATGGAGCCAACCGTTGAGAAGGATGAACACGGCGAGGTTGTGCGTTCAGGTATTTATACATACGGAGAAACTGTACATATGTTCGTAGAACGTAAAAATTATAAAGGCACTTTTTTACCAGGATTTAAAGAATGGAAGAGTGATTACAACCCAACGCCGGTTGGCTTGAAATTTATTGACCATATGGTAGGTAACGTAGGGTGGAATCAAATGAACACCTGGGTAAAATGGTACGAGGATGTAATGGGCTTTGTCAACTTTTTATCATTTGACGATAAGCAAATCCATACCGAATACTCTGCCTTAATGAGTAAGGTAATGAGTAATGGTAACGGCCGTATTAAGTTCCCGATTAACGAGCCTGCAAAAGGAAAGAAGAAATCACAAATCGAAGAGTATTTGGATTTTTATGAAGATTCAGGAGTGCAGCATATCGCCGTTGCTACGGATGATATCATTAAAACGGTAGCTGAATTAAAAGCGCGCGGGGTAGAATTTTTACCTCCTCCACCTCAAGCTTATTACGATGAAATTCCGCAACGTTTAGGTGTTCATAAAGACATGATGAAGGAAGATATTAAAGAATTACAGAAATTATCAATTCTTGTAGATGCCGATGAAGAGGGCTATTTATTACAAATTTTCACAAAGCCTGTTGAAGATCGTCCGACTTTATTTTTTGAAATCATTCAGCGTATGGGCGCTAAAGGATTTGGAGCCGGAAACTTTAAGGCTTTATTTGAATCGATAGAGCGTGAACAAGCCTTAAGAGGTACTTTATAATAAGTCAATAATTAATGCTAAAGGGAAATTGGTAATTCAATTTCCCTTTTTATTTTTAGAATATGATTACATACAACCCTAAAGACTGGTTTAAATTAATTTTTCAGTTTCACAAGAGTGATACGTTTCGAATTTTGTTACCAAACATGCTTTTATTGGGCGCTTTAACCGGCGGTTTGGTGTATTATGAAGTTACGCATCATGTTACGTTTAAAAGCTCCACCATTTTTCATCAGATACTTGGTTTTGTATTGTCTATGTTATTGGTGTTTCGGATTAATTCGGCTTACGATCGTTGGTGGGAAGGAAGAAAGCATTGGGGAGCGCTCGTAAATAATACGCGCAATTTAATGGTGAAACTGGATAGTATTATACCGGAGGAACACCGCAAGGATAAAATTTATTTAAAAAATTTAATCATCACTTTTGTATTTTCTTTAAAGGATCATTTAAAAGATACCAAGCAGTTTAAAGATATTACTGATTTTGAAGGATTCAATCGCGAAGAGTTTGACAAGAGAAGTCATAAGCCAAACTATGTTGCGGGATTAATTATGAAGCATATTGAGAAATTAAGAAAGCAAGGTGTTATTAGTGATGAAAGAATGCTGTTCGTTAATGCTGAATTACAATCTTTATTAGACATTACCGGTGCCTGTGAACGCGTCAAGAATACACCGATTCCTTTTTCATACAGCATGTTTTTGAAGAAAATAATTTTCATTTATGTTATTACGATGCCTATTGCTTTCTCAATCGATTTTAAGTATTGGGCCATTCCTGTTGTCATGCTCATTTTTTACGCGTTCGCTTCAATCGAATTAATCTCCGAAGAGGTAGAGGATCCTTTTGGTGATGACGCTAATGATTTGCCAACACAGGAAATTTCAGAGAAAATAAAAGCAGGACTTAACGAAATTTATCCCTCATAAAAAAAGCCATCCTTTAACGGATGGCTTTTTTGTTTCTATAACTTTAAACGTAAACTAAGATAAAAATTCCGTCCCGGTGCCGAAATACCGGAAGCATATGGCCGGTAAAGTACATCTGCAATATTTTCTACGCCAAAATTTAATGAAGCTCGTTTATTAAAATAAATACCTAATTTAAAATTAAGCGTATACCACGAAGGAACATATGGTTTTCCATCATCAGTTCTTGCATAAACATAGGGTTCATTCCGTTCACTTAAGGGTAAATCTTCGTACTTCATTTCTCCATTATAATTCACATAAAAACTGGTTCTTATTTTTTTTCGCGCATACGATAATTGTATTTTACCAAACAGCGGTGTGGTATGCGATAATGGATAATAAGCTGAACTATCGCCGTTATATTCCTGTCCGTTTTGCCAGGTAATACTATTTAAAAGACTAAGCCCGTAACCAAAATACACTTCCGTGTTACTTTGTATGCCATATACAAATGCATGACCGGTGTTCTGTAAAGCTTGAACCTGACTCATTTGTCCGTTGTAATCAATGCTGTCTTTGCCATTTAAATTGAAAGGTCGTCTTACCAATGCATTTGTGAGATAAGTGTAATAAAACGAAGCATCCATTTTCAAAACATTGCCAATGGTGAATGCAGTTCCTATGTCGGCGCTGTAGGCATATTCAGGCTTTAATGTTGGATTAGGTACAACAACAATTCCGGGTTGTGAATCGAATACTTTTCCTATATCATCAATGTTCGGTGATCTGAATCCGGTTGATGTGTTTAGATAGAGTTGCCAGTTTTTCATAGGCATGTAAACAAATCCTAAACTTCCATTTAAGGCTCCGTTATTCATTTTAGCTTGCGTTAAAGGATAAGGAAATAAAGTGGTATCGAATTTAGCCACGATAGAGTAATAGCTATAGCGTAGCCCGGCATTAATAATAAACTTCTCACTCAATCTGTGTTTGGCATTTATGTATACACCTGCCGTTTGCCATGTACTGCCATTCGGATAACGTGAATTTATTTTTTGTTCCGTACCTGAATAAACATTTACACGATTCGCTACTGACTGTACATAATTTAGAACATATTCGGCGCCATAAAATAGTTGAGTTTTTTCTGAAATCTTTTTATCCAAGTCGATGTTTAGTGAATAGGCATCCAGTTTCTCATATTGATGTCTTAATCGTGCAGCACTACTGTTAACATTACCGCTGGCATTAAATCGACGATCATGCCGACTTTCTTCAAAATATTGGTAGGCGGCAATCACTCTCAGATTTGTGTAAGCCTTCGTGTTACCGGCATGGTGAAATGCAAGACGTTGCATATGCCAAATCTGCGGACCATAATACCATTCCGAAAAATCAAGAGTGCCATCCGAATTAGCATCTGTAATTAAGCGGTCGTAGCGCGGTGCATCACTGCTTTTTGAATAATGAAAAGCATAGTCGATTTTTAATTTTTCGCTAGCAGTGAAGGCGATTTTCTGCATGAAATTAAATTGCTTGTATTTTGAATTGACCTGAAGGGAAGGATCTATATTAACTACTTGAGTGTCTTTATTGGATTTTACTTCCTGATAGAAATGACGTAAGTAAACGGAATCGCCGCCATTGGTGCCTGCATATAAATCATCGTATTGAGAATAAGAAAACGATGTAAGAAAGGCTATACGTTTTAATCCAAAGTTTAAATCCATGTGGCCTGTATTTTCTTTGTTTGCCGTTGAGAAACGCGCCATGGCATTACCACTCACTTTTAATTTAGATGTATCTGAAAGTTTTGCGCTGAGTGTATGGAAATCCATTACGCCCCCAATAGCATCGCTGCCGTACATAACAGCGCCCGGTCCAAATAACACCTCTGCTTCACCGATAGCATTTGCATCTAATGCAATTACATTTTGAACATTACCGGAACGAAAAATGGCATTGTTCATTCTTATGCCATCAATAACCAACATCACACGATTGGTGGCGAATCCTCTTAACATTGGGGAGCCTCCGGCTTGTTGACTTTTCTGAATGTAAACATTAGTTCCTGCTCCTAATAAGTCGGCTGTGGTTTGTGGATTTTGAAAGTCAATTTCTTTCTTTTTCATTTTCTCCATCCTAATCGGATTTTCAGATTTCTTCTCTTCCCAACGATTAGCTGCAACGGTAATTTCATTCAATGATATTTTAGTTTCACTTAGTTCTATGGTGTAATTTTTCTCTTTTAATTGAGAGAGTAAAATGCGTTTTTGCTTATAGCTAATGTGTTGGGTTATGATGGTGTCGCACGCTGTAAGAGTGGAAATATCAGCATTTCCGTTCGCATTAGTTGAGCAATTATTATTTCCCTGGTTACAATAAAGCACCACACCGGGAATAGGCTGACGCGTTACTTCATCAATAACCTTAATAGATTGTGAATAGGCCATACTGCACATGAGTGCGCATAGCACAAGAATAATTTTTTTCATTTAAATAGATTAGTGTTATAAATAATTCAATAAAAAATCATTTATACAAAATCCGGAGGTGGAGTAGAGTAGGAAGTAAAGCCTTCGATTGTTTTTGATGAAAATTCAATAGCATGATTAAGTTCTGATTCCGGTATTACTACGGAAATAAATTTGTTTCCAAGATATTTAAAAGCGAAGAAATCTTTGGCAAGGGAATTTTGCTTTTTGCCTGAAGAGGTGGAATAAACAGCATCAAATTGGTCTTTGTATTTATTCATCAATTCTTTTTCATGCGTATCTTCAACTACAGTCAGCACCACTTTTACTCCTTCGCTTTTAAACGAAATAATATCATACATGACATCATTCATTAAAATTTCCTTGTTGTTATCTAGCCAGGAGATACGCGAATTATTCGAAAAAAGCTCGCTGGGAGATATGGAAATTGTTTGCGTTTTAGCATAACGTGAGCGGATAAAGGCTTTGAATTCCTTCTTATGAGCCTTAGTAACCTGCTTATAAATAAAGTAGTTGCCTGTTATAAGGACTGTAATTATAAGGGTTATGAATATAAAAAAGACTTTTCTCAATTTGCTTAACCAAAAATAACAAAATCGACAGGTTTTTGCCAATAAACTAACCTAATATTTAATGAAATAGTTATACCTTTGCAGGGCTATGGAAATACAGGTGCTAAAATCTAAGCTTCACGGTGTTACGGTTACTCAGGCTGAGCTGGATTATATAGGTAGTATAACAATTGATGAAGATTTAATGGATGCTGCTAATTTGATCGAAAATGAGCAGGTTCATATTCTTAATAAGAACAACGGCGAACGTTTTATCACTTACGTGCTGAAAGGTGATCGTGGTAGTGGTGTGATTTGTCTCAATGGTCCGGCTGCACTAAAAGTAAAGTTGGGTGATGTGGTGTTAGTTCTTTCTTACGCCAACATGGATTTCGAAAAAGCGAAAACATTTAAACCATGGGTTGTTTTTCCGGATACCGCTACCAATAAACTCAAAAAATAAAATTCTTTCCATTGAAGAAGCTAACTACCAAATCCATTATTCAGATTGTTGTATTACTAGGACTTGGTGTATTACTTGTTTGGTTGGCTTTAAGTCAGGTGGCCGAAAAGAAAGAAGAAATTCTCCTGGCATTTCAAAATGCCAATTATTTTTGGGTAGCCATTTCAATTATCATTGGTTTTTT
This sequence comes from Bacteroidia bacterium, assembly GCA_016787445.1. Classification (GTDB taxonomy): domain Bacteria; phylum Bacteroidota; class Bacteroidia; order B-17B0; family Aurantibacillaceae; genus JAHEYG01. Next base: position 46,093 of record JAEUTQ010000055.1, on the reverse strand, counting down.
CAGTCATTTTTTGCGCGCGTACCGTTGGAATTATTTATTGGAACCTCTCGGGTACAAAACAACATTGTTTAATTCGAATGCCGCTGTTTTCATTGCTTACTTCTCAAATTATGCGCCTATTCCCCGTATGGGTGAATTATACAGAGCAACGATTACCGATCGTTACGATAAAGTACCTTTTCAGGTTGGATTCGGAACCGTAATTACTGAGCGAATTGTTGATACCATTTTAATGCTGATCATCTTCGCGCTTACCATGGTTTTTCAATTTTCTGAATTGGCCGGCTTATTGGAAAAATATGTCTTCTCAGGATTAAGAAATAAATTTTCAGGACTTATGGAACGCCCTGTTTTAGTAATCACTCTTCTCGTTATTGTTGGCGGCGGAGCCATTGTTTTATTTGTGTTCAGAAAAAAAATAATGAGCAAATTAAAAGGGAAATTCGGTAAGGTTATTAAAGGTTTTGTTGAAGGACTGTCATCCATTCGTAATATAAAACACGCCGGGCGATTTATTGTCTTGAGTTTACTGATTTGGGCTGCGTATTTTTATTCGCTTTATTTCTGTTTAAAAGCATTACCTGAAACAGCTTTAATTAATCAATCACAAACCTTAACCTTAATGTTATTCGGAACAGTTGGAATAATTTTTACGCCGGGTGGTTTAGGTATGTATCATATCATCATTATGGAAATTCTAATGTTTTATGGCGTTGATATAGTACCGGCCGCTGCATTTCCATGGTTAGTTTGGACATCTCAATTTATCATGATAGCCGTACTGGGATTAATTTTTATGGTGGCACTTCCAATTGTAAATAAAAAGAAACATGTTGTATCATAACAAACTTTCAAAAAAGATTGTGAGTCCTGAGCAATTACAAGTTGCATTAAATGTATTGCGTTTTAAGGATAATAAGATTGTATTTACGAATGGGTGTTTTGATATTTTACACCGCGGTCATGTAGAATATCTGGCAAAATCCCGTGACTTAGGCAATGTCTTGGTTTTGGGTTTAAATACCGATGATTCTGTGCGCCGCCAAAATAAATCGCCGGAAAGACCGATAAATAATGAGGAAACCCGAGCTACTATTGTGGCAGCCCTCGAGTCGGTTGATTATGTCGTGTTTTTTAACGAGGATACGCCATATGAGTTAATTAAACTCATTCAGCCGGATGTATTGGTGAAGGGTGGCGACTACGACGCAAACGAAACAAACTCTTCAAGCAAAAAATACATTGTGGGTTCTGATATTGTTAGAGCAAAGGGCGGACAAATCGTTACCATTGACCTTACCGCCGGTTTCTCAACAACAGGACTTATTGAAAAGATGAAGAAGTAATAGCTTCCGAGGGTTCAACTACCAACTACTTATCGTTAATATCTTAACCATTATTCACATTTGCACGTTTTTCTATTCTCTAATTTTATTGAACAAGAGAATTATTAAGTGAGCAATCCATTAAAAAAACTGGCAGGACAAACTGTTATTTACGGTTTAGGAACTATTTTGCCGCGTTTTTTAAATTACTTACTTACACCGCTCTTAACGTATGGATTTGCGCCAGCAGATTATGGGATTAACGGCGAAATGTTTTCTATTATTTCCTTCCTGAATATCGTATTTACCTACGGAATGGAAACAGCCTTCTTTAATTTTTATTCAAAGCATGAAAACAAGGATGAGGTTTATAATACAGCTTTGTTTTCTCTTATAACAAGTACCATTGTAATGGGTGGACTACTACTTCTTTTTTCTTCATCCATTGCCGGATATTTATCTACGCCTAACAGTACCTATCTTCCGCAATTTATAACCTGGAGTGTTTTAATTATTGCAACAGATGCCATCATGGTCATTCCCTTTGCTCGCTTGCGTTCCGAAAATAAAGCGATTTGGTTTTCCACTTTGCGCTTAAGTAATGTGGTAATAAATGTTGGTTTGAATGTGTTTTATTTTAAAGTCTGCAAAACAGCCTATGAAAATAATGCAGGTGATTTTTTTGCGGGGATGTACGATCCGCAAATTGGTATCGGTTATTCCTTTCTCGCAAATCTGATAGCTAATCTCACGACACTGGTTTTATTTGGGAAACAATTCGCCTCATTCCGTTTTCATTTTAATCCCGAACTTCTCAAGCTTATGCTGAAATATGCTTTGCCTTTGCTTGTGTTAGGTTTAGCAGGAATGGTGAATGAAACTTTTGACAGAATCTTAATTAAGATATTAACGGAGGATAAAGATGCGGCGCAAGTAGCACAGGGTATTTACAGTGCTTGTTATAAGATTGCTATCCTGATGACCATTTTCATTCAAGCATTCCGTTTTGCTGCAGAACCTTTTTTCTTTAGCCAGTCGGCCGACAAAAATTCAAAAAAGGTGTACGCTATTGTAATGAAATATTTTGTGATATTCTGCGCCTTTCTTTTTTTAGGCACTATGATGAACCTCGATTGGATAAAATATTTTGTGGGGGAAGATTACAGAGTAGGCCTGGGTGTTGTGCCCATTTTATTATTGGCTAATTTGTGTTTAGGTGTAGTTTACAATTTATCCATATGGTATAAATTAAGTAACAATACAAGATTTGGTGCTGTCATCGCCATCATTGGCGCTGTAGTAACGATAGTGGTTAATGTTGTTTTTGTTCCTAAATTTAGTTACATGGCTTGTGCCTGGGCAACACTCGCGGCTTATGCTACCATGATGATCATTTCTTATATATTGGGGCAAAAACATTTTCCAATCAAATATAATTTAAGGGCTATGCTGGTTTTTCTTGTTTTAGCTTTAGGGTTTTATATGATTTCCCTCACCTATAGCTCTATGGAAAACATTGTTTTAAAGGTGATTTTGAATAATTTGTTCGTAATACTATTTGCATGGTTGTTTTATAAATTGGAATTTTCCAATTTAAAGAATATCAAAAACCAATTGCAATCATGATCACTGTAAAAGTCGTTAATCAATCAAAACATCCATTACCTGAATATGCAACCGATCATTCGGCAGGTATGGATTTAAGAGCCAATCTCGATTCTCCAATTGTATTAAAGCCTTTGGAAAGAGCTCTCATCCCAACCGGTTTGTTTATTGAACTTCCTCAAGGACATGAAGCACAAATTCGTCCGAGAAGCGGCTTAGCCTTTAAAAACGGACTTACCGTATTAAATTCTCCCGGCACCATAGATGCTGATTACAGAGGGGAAGTAAAGGTACTTCTTGTCAATCTTTCTAATAATGAGTTCACGGTAAACGATGGCGAACGAATTGCTCAAATGGTAATTGCACGTCATGAAACCATTGAATGGTATGCTGTTTTGCAACTCGAAGAAACAAAACGTGGCGCCGGCGGATTTGGTCATACCGGTACCAAATAATTTTTTTATTTTTAAATTCTCATTCCAGATACTAACTATGAAAACTGTTGATTCTATAAATTTCTCAAACAAACGCGCATTAATTCGCGTAGATTTTAATGTGCCTTTAAACGATGCATTTGAAGTTACGGACGAAACCCGTATTAAGGCAGCTATTCCAACCTTAAAGAAAATTCTGAAAGATGGCGGAAGCATTGTGCTCATGTCTCATTTAGGTCGTCCGAAAGAAGGACCAACCAATAAATATTCATTAAAGCACATTGTGAAAAATGTTTCGGCACACTTGGGTGTTGAGGTGCAGTTTGCTGATGATTGCGTTGGAGCAGATGCCTTTGCAAAGTCTGCCGCATTAAAGCCGGGGCAGGTTTTACTTTTAGAGAATCTTCGTTTTTATAAGGAAGAAGAAAAGGGTAATGAAGAGTTTGCACAAAAATTAAGTAAACATGGTGATGTGTATGTAAATGATGCTTTCGGAACTGCGCATCGCGCCCATGCTTCAACGGCTGTTATCGCTAAGTTTTTTAATGAGGGTGCTAAGTGTTTTGGTTATGTGATGGCTGGAGAAGTTGCAAGCATTGATAAAGTATTAAATAATGCAGAAAAACCTTTCACAGCCATTATCGGCGGTGCGAAAGTGAGCGATAAAATTTTAATTATTGAACAACTGATGAATAAGGCCAATAATATTTTAATTGGCGGAGGTATGGCATTTACATTCGTAAAAGCTATGGGAGGAAAAATCGGGAAATCCCTGTGTGAAGATGATCGTTTGGAAATAGCAAAATCTTTATTGGAGAAAGCGAAGGCAAAGGGCGTCAATATTTACATCCCAACAGATGCAATTATTGCCGATAATTTCGCGAATGATGCCAACAAGAAAGAATGTAAAATCACAGAAATCCCTGATGGATGGATGGGATTGGATGCCGGTCCTGAAACTGTGAAGATGAATGGGGAAGTCATTAAAAATTCAAAAACTATTTTATGGAATGGCCCGATGGGTGTTTTTGAAATGAGCAGTTTCGAAAATGGAACTAAGCAAGCGGCAAATGCAATTGTGGAGGCTACAAAAAACGGAGCCTTTACTTTAATTGGCGGCGGAGATAGCGTGGCGGCCATTAATAAATATAATTTGGCAGATAAAGTGAGTTATGTAAGTACCGGAGGCGGTGCCTTATTAGAGTATATCGAACAAGGTAGTTTGCCGGGCGTAAAGGCAATAGAAGGATAAAATAATTTGTTATCTTTAATACATGCTAAGTAAAAAAATAATTATTGTCATTACAACTGTTGTCTTTTTGGCATCCTGTAAAAAAACTTACATGTGTGAGTGTACAAATAGTAATGGAAGTTACGATGCCGGTGAAACAGAAGGCACCAAACGCCAGGCAAAAAAGCATTGCGAAAGTTTATCAAGTGGGGCAACTACCTGCGGATTAAAATAAAATTATGGTTAACATTAGAGTTGGTTTTGGTTACGACGTACATCCTTTAGGTGAGGGGAGAGAATTGTGGTTAGGCGGGATTAAATTGGAATTTGATAAAGGATGTGTTGGCCACAGCGACGCAGATGTTTTATTACACGCCATTTGCGATGCATTGTTAGGTGCTGCTAATCTTCGCGATATTGGTTTTCATTTTCCGAATACAAATCCTAAATACAAAGGCGCTGATAGTAAATTGCTTTTACAAGAAGTGGTTCGCTTATTAGATGAAAACGGTTACGCGGTGGGCAACGTAGATGCTACACTAAGTATGGAAGCACCAAAAATAAATCCACATATTACAGCTATGCAAACTGTTTTAGCTCCAATTTTAAAAGTAAGTACCAACGAAGTTTCCATTAAGGCCACAACCAATGAAAAATTAGGTTACGTGGGTCGCCAAGAAGGTGTAAACGCTTACGCTGTGGCTTTAATTTATAAAAAATAATTCCTCTGATTATTTAGCACTTTTCTATAACGGCTGCGTAGCCTTGTCCAACACCAATACACATAGTTACCAAAGCATACTTTTTGTTTTGCAATTGTAACTCAATAGCCGCTGAATTTAAAATGCGTGCACCACTCATACCTAACGGATGTCCGAGAGCAATGGCTCCACCGTTAGGATTGATGCGAGGATCATTATCATCTAATTTCCACTGACGGGTACAACCTAAACTTTGCGCTGCAAATGCTTCGTTTAATTCAATAATATCAATATCCTTCCAGGTTAGACCTGCTTTTTTAATAGCTTGATTACTTGCTTCAACCGGACCTAATCCCATAATGCGCGGCTCCACACCAACAACCGCACTGGAAACGATACGCGCCAATGGTTTTAATCCAAATTGCTTAATGGCATTTTCTCCGGCTAATAAAAGCGCTGCGGCTCCATCATTTAAACCGGAAGCGTTACCTGCTGTAACAGTTCCATCTTTTTTAAACGATGCTTTTAATTTTTGTAAACCTTCGAGATTTGTATTTGGTTTCGCAAATTCATCTTTTGAAAATTTAATCGGATCGCCTTTCTTTTGAGGAATATCTAAAGCAACAATTTCTTTATCGAATCGTCCTGCTGCAGCAGCTTTCGCGGCTTTTTGCTGACTCCACAATGCAAATTTATCCTGATCTTCGCGATTGATTTTATGTAACTCAGCTACATTTTCGGCGGTTTCACCCATGGCATCTACACCAAATAACTCTTTCATTTTTGGGTTGATGAATCTCCACCCGAAACTACTGTCGAATAATTGTTGATCGCGACCAAAAGCAGAACTTGCTTTACTCATCACCCACGGACCGCGTGTCATATTTTCCACACCACCACTAATCATTAACTCAGCGTCGCCTAACTGTATGTACCTTGCGGCATCTATACTTGCGCTTAATCCGGATGCGCATAAACGGTTCACGGTTACTCCCGGAACTGTAATGGGTAGTCCGGCCATTAAACCGGCCATACGCGCAACGTTACGGTTATCTTCACCGGCTTGATTAGCACAACCTAAAATAACATCACCTACCTGTGACCAATCAACTGAAGGATTTTTTTTAATTAACTCTTGTAATACAAAAGTGGCTAAGTCATCAGTTCTTACAACTGATAAAGTTCCTCCGAAATTTCCGATGGCGGTGCGAACACCGTTTATGATATAGGCTTGTTTCATTACTTAATAGATAGTGGTATAAAGATAGGCTCTTAATAAATAATGACAAAACAAATTAAAGTCATTTATTTAACCATTTATTTTAGCTATAAAATTGAAATTTAATGAAGTATGTAGCACAACTCGATGGCGTTCGATTTTTTGCGGTAGTAAGTGTAATTATTGCACATTGGATAGTTTGGGATACATCTAACGAGTTTGTTAAGAGTTTTCCTTGGTCGCATGGTGTAATTTTGTTTTTTGTTCTGAGCGGATATCTGATTACATCCATTTTGTTAGATGTGAAGCAAAAAGTGGAAGCAGGTGAGGCTAATCTTAAAGAGGCTTTAACTAACTTTTATATCAGGCGGGTTTTAAGAATTTTCCCTGTATATTATGTAACGATAATTTTCTTAAAGCTGGTTGATTTTAAGAACGTGGATGAATTGTCTCCATGGTTATTTACATTTAGCAGCAATTTATACCAAGCTTTTACATGCAAGGATGCAGGCCAATTTGTTCATTTTTGGTCCTTGGCTATTGAAGAACAGTTTTATTTATTTTGGCCTCTTTTAATATTAACGATAAGGAGGAGTAAGATTTTTAAATTGATGGTTGTTGTAATGATATTCTCTGTTATCTCCAGGGTATTGTGTTTTTTGCTTTTGAATGAAAATTGGATGCTTACATCTTATTTTACTTTAAATCTAATGATGCCATTAGCGTTGGGAGGATTAATAGCACTTCTCAAAAGCGGACTTTATAATAAACTGCCAAATATTTTTAACCGGAAAGAGTTATTCTACATTTCAGGCTTTGTCTATTTTCTTTTTTATTATGGTGTAAGTAAATCAGGAGTGAAATGGATAATCCCCATGTTTGATGAGTACTTATTCGCTCTGTTTGCCGCGTTTTTTATTGGGAATTGCGCAGAATCTAATTTCAAATATTTAGCTAAAGCCATTCTTGAAAACAAAATAGTAGTTTACATTGGTTCTATTTCTTACGGTATGTATGTTTATCATATGTTCGTAATCGACCTCTACCTGAATTATGTTGCTGTAAAACTCGACATTCATACAAGCTTAAAGTATACTTTTTGGATTTTTTACGCCATTATTTTAGTTTTACTTGCATCCATTTCTTACTATTTATTGGAAAGGCCTTTAAACGGATTAAAAAAGTACTTCCCGTATTATAAAGTTAAATAATTAAAAACCCCGAAATCGCTCCCGGGGTTTCAGATTATTCTGGTTTGTATTCTGTTTTGTGTGTGTCGTTCGTTTTGTAAATGTCATCCACATCGTCTTCATCCTCCTTTAGTTCGTGGTGTTTTTCATTATCCAAATCAATATTCACGATAACAGTTGGGCGAGCCGGTTGTGATACCCATACACCTGCATTCCAAAATACGTAATGGTTTCTCCAATTGTCCCAATAGATATTATACTTAGGGAAAAATACCCAACGGCGATGAATGGCGCGTTTTGGTCCCCAATAAGGATGATACACAACCACCTTAGCCGGACGAAACGGACTTGGTTTTATTATCACCTTTTTATGTGGGTGATGATGCGCTTTATGCGGATGCGCATGATGATGTTTGCCACCTTTTTTTTGTGCGTTAAGCGTAAATGAAGTCAGTAGCAATCCAATCACTAACGGTAAAATTTTCACAAGCCTTTTCATAATAATGATTTTTAAGGTTTGATGATTGGACGACAGGAAAACAGAAAGGTTTAATCCTTTAACAAAAATTTACCAATCCTTGGAAGTGCGGTATACGGTGCCTTTGAAGAGAGCGACCACAGAATTATCTACGGCCTTAGTTACTTTGATAGTATATACACCAATTTTGTTGGAACAATTTTCTTCTTTGGCTTCTGCAATGATTTCATCTCCCTCTAGTAAAGAAACTAAATGGGAAATGGACGTTTCAACGGAGACTGCTTTTTTTCCATGTGAATTAGAGGCAAAGGCCAAAGCGCTATCAGCTAAGGAGTAGGTAATGCCGCCATGTGCAATACCAAAGCCGTTCAGCATTTCTTTTTTCACAGTCATTTTTAATTTAGAAGTGCCATGACCTGTTTCTAAAACTTCAATGCCCAACCACTGACTAAAGTAATCTTTAGCCATCATCATCTCTACAACATCCTTTGGTGTTTTCATTTTACACTTTGGGTTTCCAGGGAATTTCGTTGGCTTTGAAATCAACAGTTAGTTTGCGTGAGAGAACAAATAAATAATCCGAAAGTCGGTTGAGGTACTTATAAATGATTTCTTCTACTTTCTCGTTTTCTGCCAGTTTTAAAACGGCGCGTTCGGCTCGGCGACAAACACACCGTGCTACGTGACAATAAGAAACAACTGTGTGTCCGCCGGGAAGAACAAAACTTTTCATCTCCGGCAAGGTTTCATTCATTTTATCGATGGCTTTCTCAAGAATTAAAACATCCTCTTCATTTATTTCAGGAAGTTTCATTTTAATATCTTTTTCAGGATCGCTTGCCAAATGAGATCCTATTGTGAATAAGCGGTCTTGAATCGCAATCAATAAATCAAACAATTCTTTCTCTTGTATATTATCGCGAATTAATCCCAGAAATGAATTTAATTCATCCACGGTGCCATACGCTTCTATTCGGATATGATGTTTAGGTAAACGTGTACCGCCAATTAAAGAGGTTTCTCCTTTATCGCCGGTTTTAGTATAGATTTTAAAGGCCATAGAATAAAGGTAAAAAAAAGATTAAACCTTTCAATTAAAAGCTAAGGCTTAAGTTAAGGTTCGGTAGTATCGGTAATTGATTAATACGTTCGAAAGTAAAGCGATTAACATAAAAAATATTCTCGCGATTATAAGCATTTGTTGCGCCTCCGCTTATTTCTAATATTACTTTTTCTGTCCAGTTATAACGGTACTTAAATCCAATATCTAAACGGTGATAATCCGGCAAACGAACTGAGTTTAAATCACCCGGTAAATAACCAAGCTCTGCATTTGAGGTTGTGTAATTATAATTAAGATTGTTATTAAAGTTAATAGCAGGATAATATCCTTGCGTTGGCGTGGTAGGGAACGGAGAACCATAATTCCAACGCACATTCACTTCAAAATTCCGTTTTTTACCAAATGTATAAGAACCCACTAAGTTAACATTGTGTCGGCGATCGAAGTTGGGAGGATAATTAAGGATGGCTCCTGTTGCGGTGTTACCTTGCCAGCGATCGTTGAGCGTAAGAGAGTAAACGCTCCATAAATAAAAGCGTTTGTATTCAAATTTTAAAACCACATCAAAACCTCGCGCGCGCCCTTGTTCAACTACGTAATCTTTTTTAAGCGCGTCCGGCTTACTAGCATTTTCAGGAGTATCGTCAAACAACTTATCGCGATTTGTATTAATAACCTGATTAAAATTCTTCTGATAAACTTCAATGTTTAAATCTATGTATTTCATGATATCGAATTCAAATCCCGCCACTACATGATTTGCTCTTTGAACGGAAGAATTCACCTTTTGTGTTTTACCATCCTTGTCTAGATAGGTAGAAGGCATTTGTTGATTTTCCGGCGCATTAATGAAACCGTAGAATAAATTCACTACATCTCTGTCTGAACTAGCACTCATGAGAGTTTGGCTGTATAAACCGGCCGCACCTTTGAAACGGATTTTAGGCGTAAAATTAATTTTTAAACTTGCGCGCGGTTCAGGAGAAAATACATTTAAGGAAGCGTAATACATCAAGCGGAATCCGGGTTCAAAAATGAAACGCTTTTTTTGATCAACGTATTTATACTTTACGTATCCGGAAATATCAGTTGTAGATCTTTCTGCGGTAACTTTTGTAAAGAAAGGATTTTGTAATTGATAGGTTGTGTTCGTGATAATGCCTTCAAAACCAAATTTAACTTCGCTTCTACCAACAAAACGAATGAAATTAAAACCACCATTGAATCCGCTAACACCACTTTTTTTCGAGTCTGTTTCAATTTTTGGATTTTGATAACCGATGTTGTAATTCGAAAATGCAAATACACCTTCAATCAAAAGATTAGAACCGGATGGAATTAATACAAAATTAGAACCCGCGCCTGTAGAAGTCCAGTTATAGGTTGCGATATCAGGGTAATCTACTTTGTCATTAAAATTAAATCCAAAAACGCTTATTTTACTTCCGTTTGTAGCATTTATTGAGGCTTTACCATAGATATCAGTGAAGTAAAAAGGTAGCCCGTCTTTATTCGCGTATCTGTATAAACTTTTTGAGGTTTGAGGAAGGTAAGAATGTTTAGCAGAAACAATAAATGAAGCACTTCCTTTACCATCTTCTTTTAATTTTACAAAAGGCCCTTCGAGTACCATTTTAGCCGCAAAAGTTGAGGCAGCTACTTTACCGCTTAAACGTTTTTTATTTCCGTCACGGGTAGTAATATCCATCACTGAAGAAGTTCTTCCGCCATATTCGGCGTTAAATCCTGCTGAATAAACATCCGCGTTTTTCATGATATCGTTGTCAAAAACAGAGAACAAACCGATAGAGTGGAAGGGGTTGTAAATCTGCATGCCATCCATTAATACTTTATTTTGCACCGGTAATCCCCCGCGAATATAGAGCTGTCCGCCCTGGTCGCCGGTGAAAACAACACCCGGTAAAACCTGTAAGTATTGAGCCAAATCAGGTTCACCTACACTAGGTAATTTGGCAATAATAGTTGGATCGATTTTTTGTACGGCAACCGTTGTATTTTCGATTTTCTCTGCTTTTTCGGCGCTGATTTCAACTTCCTTTAATTTGATACCGCCTTTGGTACAATAATATTTTTTGGAAAGAATTTCACCGGCTGTAATGGTTATATCTTCTGTGATGGTATCAAAATCCAGATTAGTAATTAAGAGTGTGTATTTTCCCGGAGGAACTTTAGTAATTGAGAAAAATCCGTTGAGATCGGTATTAGCGCCAATCGTAGTACCCTTAAAATATACATTACTGAAAGGTACGGCTTCCCCATCGGATTTATTGTAAACGAATCCTCGAACAGATCCGGTTTGAGCAAAGACAAGTTGTAACAAAAAGGTAAAGGCCGCCACAAAGGCGAAACGGCTATATGGTTGTGATTTAGAGAGATTCATTAATTTCAAAAAACGGCTAATTTACCAAAATATTATAAGCTTTGTGATTTCGACGAGGTTTTTTAACTAAAAATTTAGATGATAATGGTCGTTTAAAATGAGTTTTTTGTCGAAGTGGTTCTAATTTCTAAAAATCCTTTTTTGAAATACTAACCAAATTGCATATTTTTACGTATAATGTTAAAACATTCAACCATGAATAAAAACTTTACCAAAGGGTTATTTTCTCTTTTTCTAATCATGTTAGCGTCTCTGGCCTTCGGACAATCCACAATTGTTTGGAATGGTGCCGGAGCTACAAATAATTTCTCAGAAGCCGCAAACTGGACTGGTAGCGTTGTTCCTACAACCGGAGATGATGTTGTTTTTGACGGAACTTCGTCTAAAAATTGTGATTTGGATATGGACATTGACATCCAAAATTTTTCAATTAATGCAGGTTATACGGGAACAATTAATGGATTAAGTTCAAGTCCTGTAATTGCTGGTGATTTTAGTATGGCAAGTGGAACATTCATTTCTACTGACCAAACTTTATTAATGGGTGGTAATTTTACCAGAACTGGTGGAACATTTACTCATAATTCAGGTATAGTTGAATTTTCTTTGTTTGGGGGCGTTACTATTAATATTAGTGGTACCCTTACCTTCAATGAACTTAGAATCACTTCAATTACTTTTCCTGCATCCGCCACATTACGTACTATGAATTTCGGAACAGGAGTAACAACTAACACTCTTAACTTAGCTGGTGGGTCTCGTGTTTATGCTTATCAAGGAAGTATTAATATTCAAAATGGATTAACGATTGGCGGTACTAGTATTGCTTCGCCTGGCGCAACTAATACAGCTACATTTGTAATTACAAATACTGTAACTATTACCGGTGCTGCTGCTGCAGGCCGTAATCAATTAGCAAATATTACTTTTTCAACAACAACAGTTCCTGTAATGACCGGTCATATTAGTTTAACCGGAACCTGGAATAACATTCAAAGTGGAAATTTATCAGCTGCCGGAACCTCAACTGTTAACTTTTTTGGTGCAAATGGAGCCATCACTACTCATACTGCTGCTCCTGCAACAATATCAAGACGTGCTAAATTCCATAATTTAACCATTCAAACTGGCGCCACTGTATCGATGGGCAACCGAAATTGGATTGAAGTATCGCGTAATTTGACATTAAATGGCACATTTAATACTACTTCACAGAGTGGTATTCATTTTGATGGCACCACTGCTACTCAAAGCGTAACCGGGTCTACAACATCATTTACAATTGGTTCAGTATTACGTAGTAGTAATAATTCTACCGTTACTCTAGCAGGTGTAGATTTAACTGTGCTTGATTCTATTAAGTTTGCTGGTCCGAATGGAAAAATTAATACCAATGGTAGAGTATTATTCCTTCCTTCAACTAATACACTAAAAGCTCGTATCTCTACAATTGGCGCTGGAACCCTTGCAACTAATGCACATATTCAAGGGAATATTCGTGTTCAGACATTCGCACCTGGTGGATTGACCGATTGGACAAATTTAGGTGCCAGCGGGGTAACAGGATTAACTGTTGGAAGTTGGGATGGACAGATACCGATGACTTGTAATGGTTGTACAAATGGAACTACAACGGCCGGCGGACCTTTTGCTTCATTCGTATTCTATAATGAACCGGGTAATGGAGGAACAGAATATGTTACAGCAAATTCTACTGATCCATTAACACCTGGTCGTGGTGCATGGGTGTTTTTAGGAAACGGATTAACTTCAACCTCTGATTTATCCTGGACTGTTAATGGTCCGGCTGTAATGGGTACTGTGAATGTAGGTTGTACAAACACTCCTGGTTCAGCTTTCCCGGGAAATAATTTAGTTGCAAACCCGTATGCATGTCCTATAAAATGGAACAATGTGAGAGCTATTGGTTCTAACTCTACAAACTTTGGTGCTTCAATGCATATTTACAATGCTGACTTAGGATTAACCTCTTCATTTAACGGACAAACGGGTATAACTACTCCTTCAGGTTCAGGAGCGAATAATGTAATACCGATGGGGCAAGGCTTTTTTGTTGAAGCGAATTCAAACGCAACGCTTGTTTTCACTGAGCGCGCTAAATGTAATAATAACACAGGGGCTAATCAGTTATTAAAATTGGAGCAAATTACTGCAAGTAGTGGAGATACAATTGAACCTGCTCCGGTACCTGACGTTTTTGACTACTTATCTTACTTCAGATTAAAATTAAAAAATACTTCCGGTATTGATTATGATGAAACAGTGATGCATTTCCATCCAAATTCAAACTCTGGTTATGAAGATTACGATACAAAGAAATTATTTGAAGTGCCTGCTTATTTAGGTTACTCAACTCCATATTCGCAATTTACCAGTTTGTCAACCCGTTTAGGCGGTATTGATTACGCTATAAATAGTTTAGCAACTTCTGCTACTACTGGTTATACAGTACCATTATTGGCAAAAGTTATGACTTCCGGTACTTTTTCGATTAGTGCATTCGATTTTGTAAACATGCCTGCAGGATTCTGCTTATCACTAAAAGATAATTTATTAAATGTAACACATGATTTAATGGCTGGTGCATATACCTTTACAATTTCTGACACTACTTCAACTCCACGATTCGATTTGATTATCTGTCCTGTAATGAATACCACAGCGGTGAACGAATTACCGACTGAATCAAAAGATTTTTCTGTATTCCCTAATCCATCTAATGGTGATTTCAATATTCAGACAGCTATTCCTGGCAAATATGAAATCATTAATCAATTAGGTCAAGTTGTATATAAGTTTGAAAAACAAAGAGACAATGATGAGTTAATTGAAGTTGTAGGATTACGCTCAGGAATTTATTTCTTAAAAAATGATTTAGGAAAATCTTTCAAGAAAATAGTTGTAACTAAGTAGAATTAATTATTAAAGCAAAAGCCCCCTTGATTAAATCGAGGGGGCTTTTTTGTTTACCGAAGTTCAACTGCACACTACTTCTTATCCAACATCAGCATTTCATTCGTCGGTTTTTCGCTAAGTGTGCTTTAATTTTCCCTTATGTACATATGTTGTAACATGTTTTTTGTAGGTTGACAATAAATCAAGCTAATGCGATAAAAAATTCATGTAAACGCAAAGAAAATGTTTTTCGCTTTTTTATTGAGTGAGACGAGTACAAAAATTAGTGAGTCATATGATTTAAGTTTTATTTTAAATTTATATTGTGTCAACTAAAATGTCAATATGAAAAAGATTTTATTATCGCTCTTGGCCCTTGTATGTTTAAATACACAGGCACAACATTGGATGGATGCCTACAAAGTCGGGCAAGGTAACACCACCGCCGGAGGTTGGTCGTATGTCACTACCGATGCTTTTAATAATGTTATTTACGGCGGCTCATACACGGGTACGCTTAATGTAGATGGAAATATTTTTAATGCTTCAGGCACCGTTAGCGCTTTATTCATTAAGCGAGATGCAGCCAGAAATTATGTTTGGGGTAAAACGCTAACCTGCGGTAGACTCACTTACATACAAGGTATGTACACCGATAATGCCAATAATATTTATGTCACCGGTTTTTTCGGCGATAGTTTAAATGCAACCACGCTTAATTGTAATCCATTTCCTTTATCGAATGTAAATGGCTTCAGTACATTTGTTATTAAGTACGATCCGAGCGGCGCGGTTATTTGGTCGCGTGCCTTAAAAACTTTTCCAAGTTCATCTACCAGTGCGCCCTTCTACGGCATTACCGGAAATGGTACAAATCGCATTGCTATTTTATCGCCAATTAAAAGTATTCCTTCTTTAACGGTTGGTGCTTCCGTTATCAGTGCAACTACCGGTTGTGGTTTTTATGCTATTATGGATAATAACGGTAATTGGCTCAATGCCGAAGCATTTGCTGTCGCTAATAGTAATTTGTTTCAACCAAGTATCAGCATGGCGGCGAACAATGATATTTTTATATCGGGAGGCTACCGTGGTTCTATTGGTTTTGGTGCTGCCGGTACTTTTACTACACCTATTTCAAATCCGCAAGATTTTATTTGTAAAGTAAACAACGCGGGTAGTTTCGCTTGGGCTAAAGCCATTCCGAATGGATATGTGATGAAGAATGAAGTCATCTCCGTTGGTAACGATGCACTTTTATTGGGTACGTTTACAAGCACCATGGCCATGGCTTCAACAACCATTAACGCCGCATGGGGCATTACGTCTATTTACTATGCGAAAATTGATAACGCGGGTAATTGGGTGTGGCTTAAAAAATATGGAAATGGAAACAACCGTTTCTTCGCGGCAGCACGCGATAATAATAAAATTTATATTTCAGGTGGTACCGAAAGTTCGGTTACTACTAATACCATTAATACTTTGATTTTAAATTATTCCTTAACCATGACGCCGGGTACGCCTACCAGCAATCCTTGTTTTGTGATTGAGTCTGACTTAAACGGAAATCCCGCCAAAGGTGCAGTGTGTTATTTGGGATTCTCTACCTTAAATGTAAATGATATTGCCGCTTCCGGTGGTCGCGCGCAAATCACCGGTGTGTTAGGTAATACTGTTATCATTGGTAATTATACATTAACAGGTGTTCCAACTAACGCGTATAATTTTGTGGCCACCTATGCCGATAGCGCTTCACTCATTACAGGTCGTACCTTTTATGATATGAATAGTAATAATGTGTGGGATGCGGGGGATATAAATTATCAATCCAATTTATTGGCGAGCAGTGCTACCAATTCATTTGTAGCGTATTCAAATGGTTCGTATAAAATTCCGGTGAATGTGGGTACTTATACAACTTCTTTAGCTGGAACACCACCTCTGTATTATACAGTAGGAAGTCCATTGTCGTATGTATCTACGTTTACGGTAACCGGACAAATCGATTCGGCGAATCATTATTTCTTTAAACCTATTCCCAATCAAAACGATTTAAAAGTAAAAATCACGATGGGACAAATGCGTCCGGGTTTTGTAGGAACAGGATTTTTAAATTTAACCAATGTTGGTACTACTGTGAAATCAGGAACCATGACGATGGTTTTGAGTCCGAGTATCAGCGTAATCAGCAGCACACCGGCACCGCTCAGCGTTTCTTCTAATACAGTAAATTATTCTTATACCAATTTAAATCCAACGATGATTAATAAGTATATATTTACATATTCGTTATCAAATACAGCAACACTGGGAACAAAAGCTAAATCGTATGTGTATGCCAGCGATCCTTTGGATTTAACCCCAATTGATAATTCAGATACAGCCAATGTAACAGTAACCGGTTCTTACGATCCAAATGATAAGAGAGTAAATCCGGAAGGAAATATTACACCATCTTTTGTGAGTGCAGGAAATTATTTGGATTACACCATTAATTTCCAGAATACCGGAACCGATACAGCTTTCACAGTTATCATTAAAGATACCATTAGCAATTTCCTTGATTTATCTACTTTCCAATTTGTAGCATCAAGCAAACCAGTATTAATTGATATCAATGCGAACATTATTGATTTTAAGTTTTATAATATCTTATTGCCGGATAGCAACGTAAATGAACCGGGTAGTCATGGTTTTGTGTCGTATCGCATCAAGCCAAAATCAACTGCTACTTTAGGAGATGTGATTAAAAACACAGCTTTTATATATTTCGATTTTAATTCGCCAATCGTAACTAATACTACCAGCACACCAATTCAGTTGGTAACCGGATTAGAAGATTATAAATATGAGAACATTTATAAACTTTATCCGAATCCAACGGCCTATTCTTTATTCTTAAGCAGTAAGAGTGAAGATAAAATTGCTGAAGTAAAAATTTACAATGCCGAAGGACGTTTAGTTCAAGTAGTAGCTGTAAACGCTAATGAAGCAGAAATAAATGTTTCGGGATTAGCATCCGGATTATATGTGATGAGTTTCCAAATTGGAGACACACACATCACAAAAAAATTCATCAAGCATTAAAACAAAAAACCCGGATCAAAAGATTCGGGTTTTTTGTGTGTGTGTTTAATTACACAAAAAATCCCTCTCATAACGAGAGGGATTTTTATTTAACGCAGTAAAATGTTAAGGCCGGCAAATTTTATTGCAGGTTCGGGGTATTTTGTTATTTTAGGTGTATGAAAAAAATCATCCTCGTTTGTTTATGTATAGCAGTGTGCTTTACCAACAGAGTCATGGCGCAAAAAATTACGTTTAATAGTGTGCGCCCTATAAATGCAGAGCATCATGGTATGTGTTACGTTAATTTTTATAATACCTGTACCGATGCCACTTGCTTCGATAATGTGGTGAATTTAAAACCACGCGTCATACGTTTTCCTTCGGCCGGCGATGCCGATAATTATTTTATGAATTTCGATTCGCTGGGCTATGGCATTTGCTTTTCTAAAGTAGCAGCATATTTAGCCGATCGCTACAATGCGAGTTCAAATCCGCTCACCACACCGCCCTTTACACCTTATGTGGTGCCTGCCGCTTTTGACGTATCAACTCCCACATTAAATATTAATGCCTCGGTGCCGGCAATTTTCAGTAACACAAATATTGCATCTACCTACACCGCCGAACTTACTACCTGGTATAATAATTATAGGAAGCAACAAACGCAAATTACATCCAGCTATCTCACCTTGTTTAAACAACACATTAAACGCATTGAAGATAGTTTGCAACCCGGCGAGAAGGTGAACGTGATTTATGTGGCCAATATTTTTTCGGGTACACCCGATGATTTAATTAAAACGCTAACTCAATTAACGTCTAATTCTATTACACCGGTAAATGTGGTGGGCATCGAATTATCGAACGAATCATGGGGCAAAAAAAATGACGATTTGTTTCCGGATCCTAATTCGGGTGATCAGTTTTATTATTATGTACGCGGTATGGCTTCACCTACGACTTACACAGGTTGCATTGCCACCAAAGGCGATTTCATTTCAAAAATAAAATCTAATTTTCCCACTATGAAAATTGGTTTTCCGGCGGCTCCATTGTCGTATGCTTATTATGGTTGTAACATGGGCAGTGCTTCCGATCCACGCTTTAATGCCTGGAATCAAGCGCATGTGTCGCGAAACAATGCAAACATTACGGTTACTTTAACCAGTAACAGCTCCACACTTTCGGTGCCGGTATTTGACGCCTATGTAACGCATAATTATTACGATGAAAAGTATTGGGGTAATGCGATTGAGAGTCCGACGAATACTTGTGTCAATTGTTTGTATAACGCGAGTGCTTCACCAAAAGAGTATAAAAATTATTTAAGAGCGCATACCACAGCTAGTACTAATTTTAATCACCCCTATGCGTATTATCCTTTACCCGATGATGATACTTTACGCGAGTCGTTCGATTGTCAGTTAAAAGAATCGTTTAAATGGATTGATTCAGGTTATGTGAACCAATTGATGGCTACCTATGCCTCGAGTTTGAGTTTGAATGCTACTAATAATAAAAAAATATGGACCACCGAATGGAATTTCCACGAAGGGGAAGATGATACAACTAATATTTTCGCGAATACATTTAATCAGGCGGTGCTCACCATGGGTTGGCGCATGGCTATGTATGCAACCAATTGGAAAATACCGGGCGCGAGTGATTTTTTACAATACAGTACTTTGTTTAATGGCGTTGCTACCGTTAACAATGCTGTTATAAGTCGGCGTAACGGCAGCGGGGCTGTAGGTGATGGAAATTATGACGCGACTTCAGGTAATGTAAGGCGCATGGCGTATTGGGCCACTAAACTCACGCGGCACATTTCACTCGATTCGTTAAGGTGGGTCGATAATCAATCTACTAATTTTCCGGCTGCACAGAATTTAAGATTTTATTCTTTTGTAAATCAAACCAACTCACACATCTATATTTATTACATCAATGCTACCAACAGCGATCAAATTATTAATGCGGATAGTTTGAAATTAACGGGCAAAGTATTTGATACCACCGGTATTTATCGTGAGTATTTCTCGGTTAAAAATAATTATTCAACCGGAGGTTATGGCACCATGTATGAGCATAGTAAATATTATAAAACCGGTCCTAACTTCACCAAGTTGTTCCCTAATGATCCAATGACAACTTATACAGTAACAACTGTAAACGGGAAAAAGCAAACCTTAAAACGAAAATCAATGGGTGTGTTGAAGTATAAAATTCAATCGCCAACCTTAATTGGTGAGAAAGAAAAAATTCAGAACAATTTTGAAATTTATCCAAACCCTGCAACAAAACAAATCACGCTGCAATTAAAATATCCGGAAGAGAAGAGTAAAGTCATAATAACAGATATTTTAGGGAAGACTTTGATGCAATTTGATTTGGATACAGATACACAAACTTATGATGTTTCGGCATTAACCAACGGGGTGTATTTAGTAAAAGTAGAGTCTGAATACAAAACCATGTGTCGTAAATTAATTATTACCCGCTAAAAATGGGTGTTAAGTAAAATATACTTACTGCGGGTTCACAACCCTTAAAAAAGCATAAAACAAAAAATCCCTCTCGTTATGAGAGGGATTTTTATTTACCGAGGATTCTACTGCACACTACTTCTTATCCAACATCAGCATTTCATTCGCCACTATTTCGGTAAAGTATTTTTTGGCGCCTTCTTTGTCGGTGTAATTGCGGTTACTGAGTTTACCTTCAATCACTACCTGTGAGCCTTTTTGTAAGTAGCGTCCTGCTACATCGGCGAGCTTTCCCCAAATCACAATGTTGTGCCATTGGGTTTCATTTACTTTTTCGCCTTTTTTGTTGACATAGTACTCGGAAGTAGCTAATGAGAAGCGTGCTACTTTGTTGCCGTTATCTAAATCTTTTACTTCCGGTGCTGAGCCTAAATTGCCGATTAACTGTACTTTATTTTTAATTGCGTTCATGGTATATAATGTTTAATGTTTCTTGTTTGATGTTTCTTGTTTGATGTTTTTTGTGAGTAGGAGGGTTCGTAGTCTTTCTTCTTATTTATCTTCAACCATCTCCCAACTACGAACTCCCAACTCCTCACGCTTTATTTTTTATTCACTAAAAGTTCTTGTGCCACGATTTCAGTGATGTAACGTTTGCTGCCGTCTTTAGCCGTGTAACTGCGGGTACTTAATTTCCCGTCGATGATCACTTGCTCACCTTTTTTTAAGACTTGCTCGGCAATACCGGCGAGTTTGCCCCAGGCTACAATGTTATGCCATTGCGTGGTGGTAATTTTATCGCCTTTCTTGTTTAAATAATCTTCCGAAGTGGCTACCGAAAATCGCGCTACTTTATTTCCGTTCTCTAAGTTTTTTACTTCGGGCATTGCACCTAAATTTCCTGTTAACTGTACGCGGTTTTTAATTGAATTCATACTCTTTGTTTTTTTGTGCCCGTTTTATTCCGGGCGGGTTTTACGTTTATTAATTATTGTTTTTTATTTTTTTCGTCTCTACTCAATTTCGTTGCAACGCTTGTTTGGTTTTGACGAGGACAAAGGTATGTTGGCAAAAAAACGGGAGTCGTATTTTAAACGATTAAACACGGAAGAAAGTGTTTGTAAACGTTTGTAAACGATATAAAAATTCTACGGAAGCCTTACGCAGCAAGGGTTTCAGAGGTTAATGATGAAAATTGTTTGAGGAAGATAAAAAATTAAATTTGATGCAATCAGAAGGAATTAAAATAAGAAGTGAGAATTAATTGTTCGCAACTACAAACGGAATTTCATCACATAACTTAGGCATGTTATTGCCTTTAATCTATGGGCTTCGAAAATTTCTTTAATTGTATCAAACAGAAATACCGATAATACATACGTCATCAATCTGCTCTAAATTGCCGCGCCATTCTACAAAGCGTTTTAATAAATGCTCTTCTTGCGCGTGCATAGGCAGGTGATTTATCTCGGCCAGAATTTCTTTAATTTGCTTGTATTTGAATTTTTTTCCTTTTGGTCCGCCAAATTGATCGGCATAACCATCGCTGAAAATGTAAAGTGTATCGCCTTTTTGTAAAGAAATAGTTTGATTGGTAAATGGCAAACCTTGTCCTTTAAAATAACCTATAGGTCTTTTATCGGGCGCAAATTCTAGAATTTTTACGTTGTTATTTTCTCTTCTAAATATCCAAAGTGGATTATTGGCACCGGCATATTCTACTTCGGTAAAATCTTTATTGAAGGATACAATGGCCATGTCCATACCATCTCTGCTCTCACCATCTAATCCTTTTTGTTTTAAGGAGGTTTTTACACGATCACGTAATTCGCCTAATATGTCGGATGGTTTTGTAATGCCGCGCTCGTTAATAATTTCATTTAAAAACGTAACGCCTATCATACTCATAAAGGCACCGGGTACGCCATGTCCGGTACAATCCACCGCAGTAATAATTTTCTTTCCGTTTTTTTCGGAGTACCAATAAAAATCGCCACTCACAATGTCTTTTGGTAATAGTAACACAAATGATTCCGGAAACAGTGTTTGTTTCATTTCCTTGCTTGGTAACAACGCTTCCTGAATACGTAGGGCATAATTGATGGAGTCGGTAATACCCTTTTGTTTTATTTCTATAATCTCTTTCTGATTTTCAATTTCTGTATTTTTTAAGGTGAGCTGTTTATTCACGATTTTTTTATTGGAATAAGCTTTAAACAATACAATCACCGTTACAAAAACTAATATGGCTATGACCAATAAAAAATTACGGAAGGTTTTTTGTTTTGAAATTTCATAATCGGCAATTTGTTTGTTTTTCTGTAACATAGAAATTTCCAATTCTTTTTTCTGATTTTGATATTTGGCTTCCATCTCACTGATGGATTTGGTATTGTTTTCGGTAAAGAGGGAGTCCTTTAAAACCACGTATTCATTTAAATGATGTAGCGACGAATCGAGCACGCCTAATTTTTTATATTCTTTACTTAAATTCAGATGCGAATTCATAATGCCTTCTTTCTTTTGCGCTATGGTATAATTTTGAAGGGCTTTTATATAATTGGATTTTGCAATAATAGGACGCTTAATGGCCGAATACACTTCACCTGTTTTTTCGTAGGCCGCGGCTAATGCAAGGTTGTTGTTTAACTCTTCAGCTAATTTTGTTAAGGTGAGTGATGTATTGATTGCATTTTTTGTGTCGTTGATTTTTAAATACGCGTCCACTAAATACGAGTAAGTGCTAATTAATCCTTTTTTATTACCGGTTTGTGTTTTCGCTTTGATGGATTCGTTAAGGCATAATATAGCCGAATCAATTTTATTCAGATTCAGTAAACATATTCCGGCATTGTTAATGGATTGTCCGTATGCATAAATGTTATTGGTTTCTTTATCTATTTCTTTCGATTTATTAAAGTAGGAGAGGGCTTGTGTGAATTTTTGCTGAATGCCAAAAATGCGTCCGATGTATTTGTAGGAATTGGCCATTCCTGTTTTATCTTGTGCTTTTTCGTGAATGTTGAGGGCTTTTAAATGTTTTTCGAGCGCGAGATCGTAATCACCGGCAATCTCATACACCGAACCATAAGCGTCGTATATGTCGGCAATTTGCATGTCGTGTTTTCCTTTTTCAGCAAACACCAAAGCCTTATTCAAATAATGTAAGGCGCTATCGTTATTGTTGAGCATGGTCCACAATAAGCCATTCATTTCATACGCTCGTGCTAAATGATAAGTTTTATTAATCGCATGACTTAATTGTAAGAGTTGCTTTCGGTAGTTGTCCGATTCATTTGCCGAGGAGATATAGAACTGATGACACACATCATACAACACTTTAAATTTTAAAGTATCGTGCATGGGTTTTTTCAACTCTTCTTTTAATGAATCCAAAGTTGATTTTTGGGCCATGATGAAACCAAGCAAAATGAATTGCGCGCAAATGCTAAGGAGTATTTTTTTTAAGTTCACTTTATATCTTTATTCCAATTACACACACATCGTCGGTTTGTTCTAAACTGCCTTTCCAGTGATGTAATGTTTCTTCTAATAGCTTATGTTGATCCTGCATGGACTTATGTTTATTAGATTGCAGCAATTCACTCAATTGTTTGTACTTGAATTTTTTTCCTTTGGGTCCGCCAAATTGATCAGCATAACCATCACTGAACAAATAAATAATATCATCTTTATTTAGCTGTACATACTGTGACGTAAATTCTTTTTCGTTGGTATGCGCACCTATGGGCTGTTTATCGGCTTTTAATTCCAGTACTTCATTTCCTTTTAATATCCACGCCGGATTGTTGGCTCCCGAATACCAAAGTTCATGCGTATCATCATCTATTTTTATGAGCGCAATATCCATTCCATCTTTTTGTCCGGTACCCGCGCTTTTTAAATTCTGTTTTACCAACCTTCGTGTTTCATCCAGTATTTTTTCCGTATCATGAATTTTATTGTTTACCACCGCTTCATTTAAAGCATTACAGCAAATCACACTCATGAGGGCGCCGGGTACGCCGTGTCCGGTACAATCAGCTACCGCACAAAAGCGAACATAATTTTTAGTGCTTTCTTTTTGTACGGCAAAAAACCAATAGAAATCGCCGCTTACTATGTCTTTTGGTTTAAAGAATAAAAAGGCATTGCTAAACGCGCGATGAAATACTTCGGGTGATGGCATGTAAGCCGACTGAATTCTTTTGGCGTAGTTAATGCTGTCGGTGATTTCTTTATTTTTTTCGGCGAGTTTTTCGCGACCTTCATTTAACTCGAGTTTAAATAAAAACACAATGCCGATACTTGTGGTTAGAACAATGAAAAGATTAAACAAAAATATTGCCATCGCAAAGGGTACGGTATCGATGGGTTTAATAAATACATTGCCTACAATGGAAAGCGCGAGTAATAGAACACATAAAATAATATACGCGAGTGCTTGTTTCGATTTTGGGTAAACGATGATAGGCGGAACGGAGATCACTAAAAATCCGAGAAAGAAACCGGTGTCTTTTCCACTCACTACCGATGCAGTGCCAAATACAACAGGAGCCATCGCACACACAAAATTACGGGCCGCATTTAAGCCCATGGTTTTAATGAGCAAAAATGGCAATGAAAAAATGATTAAACCGCCAATAAATGTAAGGGCAATATAAAAATGTCCGGTTATACCGAATAGCAGTACAAATAAAACACTAATGGGCACACCTAAAAAGCTGATTCCATTCACGAGTTTTACTTGCTCTTTAATTTCTTCCGGCATTTCGGGACGAATGCCAATTTCAGTAATGCGTATAAAAAGTTTTTTCAAGCCCTTAAAATTTTATTCCCATTATACATAAATCATCCACTTGTTCCAATTCCCCTTTCCAGGATGCAATGGTTTGTTCGAGTTCATTTCTTTGTTGTAATGCTGTTTGCGAATGCAGTTTTAAAAGTAAGTCATTTAACTGACGGTATTTGAATTTTTTTCCTTTGGGTCCGCCAAACTGATCGGCATAACCATCGGTGTAAATATAAAGCATATCGCCTTCCTTGTAGTTGAAGCTGTAAAGTGTAAATGGTTTTTCGATGATACCTTTTCCTACCGGCATTTTATCTTTATCTAATTCCTGAAGTGTATGATTGTTGATGAATACGGGCGCATTATTGGCGGCACTATAATTTATTTTTTTATTTTGCTTGTCGATACAAATCAATACGCCGTCCATACCGTCTTTTTGTTCTTCTTGTGAAAGATTTTCGATTAATTTTTTGCGTACATAGTTAAAGATCTCGTTGGGTTGTGTAATGTTTTTTTCTTTGATGGCTTCGTTAAGGAAACCAATGTTAAGTACACTCATAAACGCACCGGGTACGCCATGTCCGGTACAATCGCAAACTGCCACATAAATTAAATGATTGTGTTCGATAGCCCAGTAAAAGTCGCCGCTTACAATATCCTTTGGTTTAAATAAAATGAAATGTTGCGGAAGGGCCGTTTGCAAAAAATCGGAGTGGGCGAGAAGGGCGTATTGAATGCGTTTGGCATAATTAATAGAATCAAGAATTTCTTTTTGTTTTTCTTCTACAATGTTTTTTTGTTTTTCCATTTCGCTTTTTTGCGAACTGATGATTTTGTTAGCCGCTTCTTTTTGTTTGTAGGCTTTGTAAATAAAAATGGAAAGTACAAATACCACGAGTAAGAAAATGGAAATACTCCAAATGATGATGCGCTGTCGGTTTACTTCTTCTTCGTGTTTCAATCTGGTTTTTTCATTTTCGAGTTCGGTAATTTTTTTATCCTGCTCAATTTGATAGTTGTATTCGAGTGAAGATAATTTTTTTCCTACCTCTGCATTATTCATAGAGTCTTTTATGACCTTATGTTCGGTATAATAGTCCAGCGCTTTTTTATAATCGGCTTTCAGGCGATAAATTTTAGATAAGCCGGCCAATGCTTCGGAGAGTTCTGAAGTCCATTTTGCTTTTCGCGTGTAATCTTCCGCTTCTGTGTAATATTTCAGGGCTTCTTCAATATTATTCATTTTAAGATAGGCCGAGCCCATGCGGAGTAAAACGGAAGAGTATAAGTCGGCATCTTCCGAAGATTTAGCAATGGCATAGGCCCGTTTATAATAATCTAATGCGGCCGAGGGTTCATTTTTTTTAAAGTAAATAAATCCGATGTTGTTATAGCTGTAAGCTTGTCCGACAATGTTTTTTTGTTTGGTTTGAATACCGAGCGCTTTGTTATAAAAGTATATTGCAGAGTCGTACCGATTTAAGCTGGAGTAAGTATTACCAAGGTTTAAATAGTTAAAAGACATTTTGAGTTTATCGTCGGCCTCCGTATTATACCGTAAGGCTTTTGAAAAGTAATGAATAGCTTTAGCGTATTCTTTTTGTGTGCTGAAAATATTTCCCAATGAATTGTAAGAAGTAGCCAGAAATCGTTTGTTAGTTGTTTTTTCGGCATAGTGTAGCGCTTTGTAATAATATTCGGCACCTTGTTTATAATTACCTTCTTCGTTATAGCATTTGCCAAGTGTATTGAGTATTCTAAAAAAATCATCGTCGCTTTTTAATTTCTCGCATAAAGGCAAAGCGTCGTTCAGGTATTTTTTGGCGATATCGTTTTTTCCTGTGTTGCTAAATATGTTACCTGCATTAAATCGGGCGCGTAAATTTCCTTTCAGGTAATTCAATTTTTCGGAAAGCGCTATGGCCGAATCGATATAGTTTTTTACTTCGTCGGTCGATTTTTCGGTGCTCACATAAACCTCGTAGGAAAGGGCATTTAATAATTTAACCTTGTTGGTGTCGTTTTTCGAAATATTAAGGGCTTTTTTGAGTGAGTCAACAGTTCTGTTTTGCGCGAACAGTCCGGAGCTTCCAAAAAAGAAGTAAACGAGTAAAAGTATAAGGTGTTTGGGCATAAATCGCTTAAACGAATATATGTATTTATAGGGGGATTTTGAAATAACTATAATTTGTAGTATATTTGTGCTACAAAACGTAGTAATATGATTAATAAGATAGCCAACAACATTAAGTACCTGCGTCAGCTAAAGGGCTTATCGCAGGAGCAAATGGCCGATGAGTTGGAGGTAACCCGTTCACGAATTGGCGGGTACGAAGAGGGGAGAAACGAGCCACCAATTGATTTACTGATAAAATTATCAGAGTATTTTCATATTGCCATTGATGCGCTTATTAAAGGCGATTTGAAAAAAACCAATCCGGATGCACTCATGAAAATTGGTAAGAACCGAATTTTATTTCCGGTGATTATCGATAACGAAGGCGATGATATGATTGAATTAATTCCGGTAAAAGCCTCGGCGGGTTATTTACGTGGTTATTCCGATCCGGATTACATTGAGCGTTTACCGCGCATGAAGTTGCCTTTCCTTCCGGTGGGCAAACACCGCGCCTTTCCTATTAAGGGCGATTCGATGCCGCCGTTAAAAGATGGTTCTTTTGTAATTGGCAAATACCTCGAGCGTTTGGATGATATGAAAGATGGCAACACTTACATTGTTGTGACGAAAGACGATGGTTTAAGTTATAAGCGTTTGCATAATGTAAACAAGAAAGAAGGAACGGTAGAGTTGCATTCCGATAATAAAATGTATCAGCCGTACAAAGTAAGGCTCGATGAGGTTTTAGAATTGTGGGAATACACGTGCAGCATTAATATAGGCGATTATAAAGACGAAGAATTAAATCTCGATAGCATCATGAATATGTTACGCGGATTAAAAATTGAGATTGAGCAAATCAAAAAAATTAGCAAGCCTAATTAATATCCTTTACAAAACACTTTTATTAGAATCACGGAACAGGTAAGCTTAGGCTTACCTTTTTTGTTAGTGGTGTAACAAAAACCTTTGTTGTAAATAGTAGGTCGGCCGTAAATTTCACCTTAGTTCCAATAAAAAAGTCGGTTCTCTTCGTAAAGATTTGAATGTTAAATAATTAAGAATAATAAATTTCTCACATGGCTTAGTATTTTTCTATTTTTTCCTTTTCTAATCTGATTTAGAACCTTATATTTATCGTATGATTTAATAGGTTTCATCTTGTTAAAATCATAATTGGTCGATATGAAGCAATTTGAAACAAACACCATTAAGTTGTCTGTCCATAAAAATGGGTTTGTTGAATTAGTGATTAAAAATAACGCAGTATTTGACACCACTGATATACTCGATTCAAAAAAGTTCATTACTGAAGTATTAAAAGAAAAGAAGGCATATATTTTACTTGAAGCAGAAGGTACTTTTTACACAACCCGTGAAGCACGCGAATTAGGAGCATCGCCTGAACATCCAACACATCATGGGGCCATTGCTTTTTGCAGCGATAAGTTGGCGTATAAAATTTTAGGAAAGCTATATATAAAAATTAACCGTCCGAAAGTCCCAACAAAATACTTTACAAAGCGAAAGGAAGCCGTTAAATGGCTGGAAACGTTTTTAAAGTAAAGTTTAAATGAAGAAATTTGAGAACGATATTTATACAATGTCCATATACGATGATTTGTTTTTGGAGTTCATTGTAAAAAAGGATACGGTTTTAAAGGAACAGGATGTTTGGTTATCGAAGCAACAAGCCGAGGAAACTTATCCGGGAAAAAAGTTTTATGTGTTATTAGGTGGCGAAGAGTTTTTCCAAGTACCAAAAGAAACCCGCGATGCGGTGGCCTCACAAAAGTTTAGCACACACTTGTCGGCGGTTGCTTTATTTAGTAATGAGCTTGCCATGAAAATTCTTGGTAACCTGTATATAAAAATTAATCGCCCCGAAGTGCCAACAAAATTTTTTACAGATAAGAAAAAAGGTGAAGAGTGGTTAAGGAGTTTAATGAAATGAAAACAATGAGTCTACCAAAACAAATACAACTTACACACTCCAAGGTTTGGATGCGGGAAGATGGTATTGTTGTGTTGGAATTTGGTGATCATATCGAGCTGGATGTGAAAGAAGCCAAGGAATTGTTGCAAGCAACCAAAGAAATATCAGGAGGCAAAAAGGTTCTGATTTTAAACGTTGCCGGTAAACAAACTACAGCTACATCGGCTGCACGGGATTTTGCGGCATCACCAGAAGCAGTTGAGTATACTTTAGCGGAAGCGTATGTTGTAAATAATTTACCGCAAAAAATAATTGCCAATTTTTATATCAATTTTCATAAGCCATTGGTGCCTACCAAAATTTTTAATAATACGGAGGCCGCTATACTATGGTTAAAATCGCTTGACTTATAAGCATGATGGCGCGATTTATTCCATTGAGAAATTAAATAAATTAATGCTTCTTCTTTTTATTCGGATCGCAGTTTTTACAGTCTGGATAAAGGGCCGAGCGTAAAAAAAATATCCAGTGGATATTTTTAGCGAGGAGCCGGTCTGTGTGAGAGCGATTTATTCCATTGATAAATTAAAGAAATTAATGCTTCTTCTTTTTATTCGGATCACAGTTTTTGCAATCGGGATAAATCAAAATCCCGCACGCATCGGGTAGTTTCTGCTGATGTCCTTCTTCATCTTCCGCCACAATTTCTTTTAAGCATAAATTTGTGGCTTTGGTTCTTTTCTTTAAATACTTTACGGTCTTATCCGGAAATTCATTGCCAACTACTTTACTTTGAAAATGACCATCTGTATCCTGAAATGTGATAACGAAACTTTTTATGGCCTTTTCGTAGGGATTGCCGTATTTGTCTAATGCAATGACTTTGTAATTGGTGTAGTCAAATTCAGCTTTAAAAAAAGGATCTTCTTTCTTGATTTTTATTTTTTCTACTTCCTGCGAAAACACAGGCATCGAAAAAGCCAAAGCGAGCAAAGTAATGAGTAAGTTTTTCATTGTTTTCAATCTTACATAAAATTAAACAGGATATCCTATAAAAAACCAATAACATTTGCAGTGTATCAACCGCGCTTTGTCAATTACCGGTTACTTTGCTAAACTACCATAGAGCTTTTCTCTCTGCTCTTTTACAGCCGCGCTTTCAAGGTACTCATCGTAGGTACAAACTTTATCGATGATGCCATTTGGTGTTAACTCAATAATACGATTGGCTACCGTTTGCACTAACTCGTGGTCATGACTGGTAAATAAAATAGTTCCGGTGAAATCTTTCATGGCATCGTTATAGGCGATAATGCTTTCCATGTCTAAGTGATTGGTAGGTTCATCCAAAATCAACATATTCGGATTAAACAGCATCATTCTACTGGTCATACAACGTACTTTTTCTCCACCCGATAACACATTACATTTCTTTAATACTTCCTCACCACTGAATAGCATTTTACCTAAAAACCCGCGAATGTAACTCTCGTCTTTATCCTTGCTGAATTGTCTTAACCAATCCATTAAGTTTAAATCACTCTTGAAAAACTCAGAGTTGTCGTTTGGTAAATAAGCTTTATGTATGGTTGTGCCAAATTTGTATTCTCCTGTATCCGGTTTTTCAACTTCATTAATAACATTAAATAATGCAGTTATGGCTAAATGGTTACGACTTAAAAACGCAATTTTATCTCCTTTACGCACATTAATGTTGGCTTTTGAAAATAATAAACCATCCGCATTCGATTTTGATAAATTCTCAATGTGTAAAATCTGATCGCCGGCTTCACGTTCCTGCTTGAAAATAATACCCGGATAACGACGCGTGCTCGCCGGGATTTCATCAATCACTAATTTCTCTAATAATTTTTTACGACTGGTTGCTTGTCGCGATTTACTGGCATTCGCGCTAAATC
This sequence comes from Bacteroidia bacterium, assembly GCA_016787445.1. Lineage (GTDB taxonomy): Bacteria > Bacteroidota > Bacteroidia > B-17B0 > Aurantibacillaceae > JAHEYG01. The sequence goes on along the minus strand of JAEUTQ010000055.1, from coordinate 15,206 downwards.
TTCTCACGAAATCCTGTAACTCCGCACGTTTATCTTCTAATTTTTTATTTTGATCAGAACGTTGACGCAAAGCTAACTGACTCATCTGATACCAGAAGCTATAGTTACCGGTGTAGGTTTTTAATTTACTGTAATCAATATCGCAAATGTGTGTACACACCGCGTCTAAAAAGTGACGGTCGTGAGAAATTACAATCACGGTATTTTGAAAGTCGGCCAAAAAGTTTTCGAGCCAGGTAATTGTTTCCACGTCTAAGTCGTTAGTAGGCTCATCCATTAATAGAATGTCAGGATTTCCAAATAAAGCTTGCGATAAGAGAACTTTTACTTTTTCCTTACCCGTTAAATCTTTCATGAGCTTATAATGACTCTCCACATTCACGCCTAAGTTGCAAAGCATTTCGGCTGCATCGCTCTCGGCATTCCAGCCATTCATTTCTGCAAAATCCGCTTCTAATTCAGAGGCTTTTAATCCATCGGCTTCACTGAAATCAGGCTTAGCATAAATAGCTTCTTTTTCTTTAATGATTTTGTAAAGCTTTTTATTCCCCATTAAAACAGTATCTAACACAGTAAATTCATCAAATTCGAAGTGATTCTGTTTTAGAACACTCATACGTTGTCCGGGGGTGATGCTTACCTGACCTTTGGTAGGTTCGATTTCTCCGGAAAGAATTTTCATAAATGTTGATTTACCGGCGCCATTAGCTCCAATAATACCATAACAATTCCCGGGAGTAAATTTTACTTCTACTTCATCAAATAATACACGTTTGCCGTATTGCAAACTCACATTGGATACTGTAATCATGGCTAAAAAATAAGGCGTAAAGATACAAAATTTGCCTTAATAGCTGAATAAACTAAAATATGTGTAAATTCAACCTTTAATTATTGTTTATGAAAAGATTATTTCAATTATTTCTCATTTTAATTTCTGTTTCGGCATCAGGCCAAATCATAATTAAAGGTAAAGTAGCGGATATTAGCACGAAAGAACCAATACCTTTTGCAAGTATTGGTATAAAAGGTAAAGCTTATGGAACCGTATGTGACGAAAATGGAGTATTCGAATTAAAGGTAGGCGCCTTTACGGAGACCGATACTTTAAAAATTACCGCCATTGGATACGACGGTAAAAAAATCTCCATGAAGGTGGCTAAAAATTTCTCTAACGAAACTATTTATTTGCCTTCAGCCTCGGTGCAATTGAGTGAAGTCAAAGTGAAGCCGAAAAAGACCATTACGAAAGTACTAGGGAATAAAAATTACAATACCGGAATCTGTTTATCGTTTACAGGTGCAGAGGGGAATTACAAAGGTGCAGAGATTTCCATTAAAGCGAATAACAAGAAGGGGCGATTGGTTTTTCTTGAGAATTTTAATTTTTACATCGTAAAAAATCTCTACAAAGATTCATTAACCTTCCGCTTAAATTTTTACAAAGAAGATAAAAATGGTTTACCGGGCGAGAATATTTTACGTAAGCCAATTATTTTTAAAACCATGGTGAAAGAAGGCGTTGTATCGGTTAACCTAAAACATTTATTCATAAATACAGATGATGATTTTTTTATGAGTCTGGAGTGTTTGGAAGATGAAATTGATAAAGAGAAATTATGTTTTTCCGGTTCGGTGAGCGGTCCGTGTTATATGAAAGCTGCCACATTTATGGATTGGATGAAAATACCGTTTGGCGGAATTGATTTTAATGTCACTGTCACCTATCAGAAATAGAATGTTGCGTTTTATTTTTCTTAGTTTTTTATTCGTTCAACTTCAGGCACAAGTTGTGCTGAGCGGAAAAATTACAGAGGAAAAATCGGGATTACCGATTCCTTATGCATCAATTGGAATTTCGGGTAAACATTACGGAACACTCAGTAACGCCGATGGCTTCTTCATATTAAAACTACCTTACCTAACCGATAAAGACACTCTCAAAATTTCCGCCATTGGTTATGAATCTGCAACTTTTGCAAAACCCGATATGAAGGGATTCACCAATAAAGTTATTTCTCTAAAACCTTTAATCGTTAACTTAAATACGGTTGACATTAAAGCAAAAATTGTAAAACGAAAGGTTTTAGGAACTACTAAATACAGTATCCGAAACTGCACTGCATTTGTAACAGAAGATGAAAATTGGCTAGGCTCTCAAGCGGCCATTTTAGCCGGAAACAAAAAAGGACAATCGGTATACATCGAAAACTTTAGCTTTTACATCATTAAAAATACATTTGAAGATTCGATAAAATTCCGACTGATGTTTTATGCGGTGTCACCCAAGGGCTATCCGTATCAGTCTTTTTTAAAACGTCCGGTTATTTTTAAAACCAATGTGAAGCAGGGGATAGTCACGGTAGATTTAAAGGATTACTATATCACAACGGATGATGATTTTTTCATCAGCTTAGAATGTTTGGAAGAGAAAATGGACGCTACTAAATTTTGTTTTGCAGGATCTGTGAATACGCCTTCTTATTGCAAAACGAAAGTATTTGGTTATTGGAGAAGGGTAAAAGGTGGCGGTGCCGACTTTAATGTAACGGTTTCTTATCTGAAGGATTAACGATAGAGTTGTATATATCCGCTAATCTGACTCTGTTTGCCGTCAATCAATACAACAATTGCTACAAAAAAGTAAGTACCATCAGAACATTCATTACCACTAAAGTTTTTCCCATCCCAACCCTTGTCACCTTTTAAATCTTCAAACACAAGTGTTCCCCATCTGTCATAAATGTCAATTATTTTTCTTTGCAGGTAATTGCCTTTCAAAAAGAAAATATCATTTACGCCGTCACCATTTGGCGTAAAAACATTTGGCGCAACAATAGCTTCACAATTTACATAATTCACATTTACTGTGTCGGAGGCCGAACAACCGTTAGCATCAACCACCGTTACCCAGTATTGCCCGCTTGTATTAAAAGGAACATTAAAGGATGTGTTTTGTGTAGAGTCGCTCCATAATACATACGGAAAGTTACTTACAGAATACGTAAGCGGATAAAACAAACAAATGGTTGTGTCGTTACCTAGTGAAATAATTGGTGAAGGATTGATATTTATGGAGAAGCTTGAGTATGAAGATTTACATCCGTTATTATTTACATAAAAATTATACACTCCTGAATTCGCAAACGTCGTAGGGCTAATAATCACAGGATTGTTATTGGATGTAAAGCCTAGAGGACCACTCCAATTATAGCTGACTCCACTTACAGTGTCGGCATATAGAATGATGGAATCTCCGGCGCAAGGAGAACCTAACAGGTAAGAGTTTACATTAACGGCAGGACTCACTAAAACATTAATAGAGGTAGTGTCGCTCTTGCAATTTTGGTAGGTCGTATAAACAGAATAAACCCCACTGTGATTGACGGTTGCATTTAGTATACTGTTGTTGGCATTGGAAGAACTAAAACTTAACGGTCCCGACCAGTTGTAAGTAACAGGTGAATTACTAGAATTGGCTGATAATGTAATGGTATCTCCAATACATAATGATTGACTTTGTGTGGCAATTGGTTTAATGGGCGCAATAATATTGACATTGATTACCGAAACCGGGCTTGTACAAGAACCGCCTGTTAAAAAGAGTTGATAGATTCCAGCATGAAGTGTGCTGCTATTTACAATTATTGGATTTTGATTAGAAGAAGTAAAGCCGTTTGGACCACTCCAATGATAAGTAGCGCCCGCCGCAAAGCTTGAATTTAATTTTATCGTATCATTTAAGCAAATAGGTGAGTTTACAGATATCGCAGGTTTAATAGAGGCAGGAATTATTTTAATATTAACCGGAACGCGAATACTATTACATCCTCCAACATTATTGCTGACATAAAACACGGTGTCTTTATACAGTAATGGTGTGATGTAAGTTGGTCCGCTGGTTATGAGTCCGCCGGTTAAAGACTGATAGTACCAATTAACTGTACCGGTTCCTGTGGCAGTAAGCGTTGCAGAATTTCCGGCGCAAATGGAAATGCTATTTGTTGTCACAGGCTGCGCTACATTGGTATTTTGTGTGATAGCAATGGTGGCAGATTTTGTACAACCATTCGCGTCAGTAGTTGTTAATGTATAAATACCGGAAGCACTAACATATATGGATGGGTCGAAACTATTTACAGGTTGCCAGTTATATCCTGCCATGCCGCTATTTGCGATTAGTTTCACCGAATCTCCAGGACAAATAACTGTTGTGCTTGCCGTGATATTGGCAACGGCGGCCGACGCAACAACAGCCAACGTACAGGTCGTAGTAATTCCGCAAGCAGTAACATTTACACTATAAACACCTGTTGCAGTCACAGTTTTTACTGTTCCACCTCCCCAAAGTGGAGGCAACCATTGAATCAGTGTGGAGTCGTTGGTTATTACTTTTAAAACGGTTGAGCCACCCAAACAAAATATACTTGAAGGATTTGCCATGAGGTAAGGTGTATTGTATACTTTTACTTCAACAGTGTTTGAAGTTAAAACACAACCCGTCGCATCTGTAACTATGCAATGATAAAAGCCGGGAGTTTTTACGTAAATAAATTGCGTATTACCGGAAATAGGTCCACCTGGGCCAATCCATTGATAGTTTACAGCACCGCTGGTATTACATGTTATCTTAACAGAATCATTCGGGCAAATTAATTTTGGGAAAACACTAAGAAATGGATTTGGTTTAACTGTAAAATTCAGATTTAAAAAATTGGTTGTTGTACAGCCTGCAGAGGAAGTACTTGTAGATGTAATTTGATAAAACCCCGGAATTTTTATCCAAACAGTATCTTTTGTTTGATTTGAAGCGTTAATAGATCCAAATATATTCCATTGAATGGGATTGTTATGATTAATGATTACTTTAATACTATCGCCAGGACAAAATTGCGTTGGCCCACTATAAGTTAAGGTAACTGGTGGTTTGGGATTTATTTTTGCATAAACTACTTTAGTTGCAGTATAAGTTTGAACCCCACATAAATTATTAATTTTTATAATAGCCGTTATAGTATATGTTCCGGTGTTACATGTATTGAATATACCATCTTCCGGTTTATTACAGTTATTTAATGTGCCCATCGTCGCACCTGCCGGTGTAACATACCATTTTAAAGTATCAATGATTCCTATACAATTGTTATTGCCAATAGGATTGGATATGCTGTCATATAGATTAACAATTGTAGAAGTTCCACAGCACATAACTACTGTATCAGGAAGATTAATCTTCGGTTTAATAAGTTTAATAGAGTCCAGTTGAACACTTACAGTTGTTATTGCAGAACATCCTTTAGGTGTGGTAACCATTAATTGATATAATCCACCCTTGTTAGTGATAATACTTGAGTCGGGTGATGAGAGAAACGGACCACCCGACAATGCAGTCCAAACAAAACTATTTCCTTTAATATCCCCACCTGTGATTTTTACTGTATCAGGATGGCACATTTTAATTTTATTGGTGGCAGGATATTTTTTAAAATTGAATCCTTTAGTATCTGTTATGTGTGGCGAAGTGGGTTTGGGATTTATTTCAACATAAACAGTGTCTTTGCTGTTATAGCATCCATCCATGGTAGTAACGTTAACATGGTAGTAACCCGAACTGGTTATCCATTGAAAAGTGGTTTGTGTTGTGTCTCCATTGCTCCATAGAAATTTATGATAAGGTCCGATTGTGCCCTGATCTCCTGTATTAGTATTGCAACTTATTTTACCTTGTCCGCAATATTTAATTGTATCCATACAAGCACTAATTGAGCTGGTGCTAATACAACTCTTAATAAAACTGCGATTACAACCACTTATTCCTCTGATATAGTAATCATAGGGCTCTAATGATAAATCAAAAATCTTGCCTACGAAAGCATCACAAAAGCCCGTACTGCTGATGCTCATATAATCGCTATAAAATGAATTAGTGCAATAAAAAGAAGATTGATAGTAAGCTAAATTGGAAAGGTTTTTTGTAGAAGGAAAAACAGTATAAGTGGTAAAAGGTGTATTCTTCATTGGATAGCTTAACTTTCTCTCGTAACTCCCGGCGATAACAGGAACGTCGTTTGCGATTAATGTTATACCATGAGCTTCATCTTTTGCGGGTCCTCCAATCTGACGCATCCAATCACGTGTGAAATTACCGGATAAATATTTGGCAACGAAAATATCAGCGTATCCAACGCTGTTAAATAATCCCTGTGCAGTTGCATCTGCAAAATCATTTAAGGTACAGCCAAATTCACCAATGATGTAGGCATTCCCTATATTATCTATGGCGAGATTTCTGGCCGATAAATAATTTTTAGAGCTGCTGGATTGGCCAATAAGATAGGTTCCGTTTTTATCATACTTGACGAGGAAAATACGGTTGGCATAATTCCCCGTTAGAAAATTATTTGTTGTTCCGTAAAACCCCATAGTTCCGGTAAAATCACCGGCCATATAAACTTCGTTCGCACTGTTTACCGCGAGGGCATAGGCAATAGAACTGGTAGCACTTGCTTTTCTTAACCAAACTTCATTTCCGGCCGATGTGTACTTAATCAAAAAAACGGCATTCATAATTTGATTATTATGAACGTTGTCAAAAAGTATCGTATCAGAAAACTGACCGCATACATAAATATCACCAAACGCATCTGTCACAACATCCAATCCTCTGTCGGTATATTTAGCATTTCCGTCTTTTGCCCATAAGAAATTTCCGGTGGTGGAATATTTAACAGTAAACACATCATACGACGGAATACTGGTTGAAGGATTATTAATACTTGTGAATGTAGTAGTTCCGAAAACGGCTACGCCTTGATAAGACCCTGTTACAATTACATCGTTATTATTGTCGATAGCAAGTGCACTGGGAATATCCGTCATGTTGCCACCACACGAACGAACCCATAAAAAGTTACCGGAAGGATCAATTTTAGCAATGAAAACATCTTGTGATGCGCTTACAGATGAAAGCGTAAAAGTGCCAAATGTTGCTGTACCGTAATAATAACCGCAAATGTAGGTGTTGCCTGAATTGTCGACACGAATGGATAAACCACGGTCTGATCCGTTACCTCCAAATTTTTGTATCCATTGAATTTGACCAAACGCATTGGACTTATAAATATATCCATCCGGAATTCCGGAACTTGTACTATTTAATGAAAATGAACCGAATGATGCATTGTTTGTGAAATATCCTGTACTGTAAATGTTACCTGAAGCATCATGCACAACATCCATTGCCTCGTCTACATTATTTCCACCGCTGGCATGTGCCCAATAAGTTTGGGATCGTAGATTAAGCGTGAATGCAATGCAAAATAATAGAAGTATGTATTTTACAAATCTCAAAATAAAAGGCTTACAGTAAATATAGAAAAAGCACCGTAAAAAGCAAGCAAGAAACATGCCAAAGCGTGGTTTGACTTAATAAGTGGTCGGAATTGGAATGTGAATCTATGAAATACAGCTAAATCTAAAATTTTAGGCAGCTTATTTCTTCATACGTAACCGTATCTGCGTTATGATTTTTTTGGTGTACAGCGGAAAATCACCATTCATCATCCAACTGTAATACGAAGGTTCTTTTTCAAAAACTTCTACAACCGGTTTGTCTTTATGTTTTCCGAATGCAAAAACTTCAACACCGGCGTCATTGAAAATTATTCTGCCTGCTAAGTCTGCATTTTTTGTTTTAGCGGTCAGTTCACTTAATGCTTGCATGTCGTTTTTTACAGGCTTAACTAAATTGCCTTTCGCGTCGGTTACTTCTGTGTTTTCGTATTTTTTGAGTTGTGCTAAAAATACTTCGTATGTTGCTTTTATATCAGCCTCTGCACTGTGCGCGTTTTCTATTGTTTTATCGCAATAAAATTTATACGCAGCAGCCAATGTGCGCGGTTCCATGATGTGAAAAATATTCTGCACATCTATTAACCGGCGGTTCGATAAATCAAAGTCAACCTCTGCGCGCAAAAATTCTTCAAGCAGTAAAGGCACATCAAATTTGTTCGAGTTGTATCCTGCTATATCGGCATTACCAATAAAATTCGCGAGTTGTGCAGCTACTTGTTTAAACGCGGGACAATCTTTTACGTCGTTATCGTAAATTTTATGAATACGCGATGAGGCTTCAGGAATAGGCATTCCCGGATTGATACGCATGGTTTTAACTTCCGTACTATTATCGGTATTCACTTTTAAAATGCAAATTTCAACTATTCGATCACTGGCCACATTCACACCTGTAGTTTCCAAATCAATAAATGCCAAAGGGCGCGTTAAATTCAGTTTCATGTTTTTTAAGATAAGTGGATGGTGCTAATGACGCTCAACATTTCCTGCACTGACTTCACACCGCTGTAATAAGAATTAATTTTATGCATGACTTCGTCGAGCAAAGAATCCGGACAAGAAGCACCGCTGGTAATAATTATTTTAAGCGGTGTTTGAGATGGTAAAAAGTTTTCGGTGCTGAGGTGCTTTTTATTCGGGTAATCGAAATGATGAATGCGTGTGTTGCTTTCAATTTCTTTTGCAGATGAAATAAAATAGGTTGGGAATTTTTTCTCCAGCAGCTCCACCAAATGTGAAGTGTTGCTGCTATTATAGCCGCCTATTACAATCGCTAAATCCGCATCCGATTTCATTAAGCCGTAAGTCGCATCCTGATTTTCATTGGTGGCGTAACATAAAGTATCATGCGTGTCCGCAAAATGATTTTTAATTTCACTCACACTATATTTCTCTTCCATTACCGATTTAAAATAATTGGCAATTTCCTCAGTTTCGGAAGCCAGCATGGTTGTTTGATTAATAACACCTACTTTTTCAAAATCTTTTTTGATATCAAATCCTTCAGAAAATTTGCCACTGAATGTTTTTTCAAAATCAGCCTGACTTTTATTTTCTAATATGAAGGAAGCTAAAACTTTCGCTTCTTCTAAATCACGAACAACAACAGCTTTACTGTGCACACTGCTTCTTGAAAATGTAGAGCGCGTTTCTTCGTGATTGTATTTACCGTGAATAATTATAGTGTGATTGGTTTTTCCGATTTGCTCGGATTTTTTCCAAACTCTTTCCACAAAAGGACAAGTCGTATTATACTTCTCTGTTTGAATTCCTTTTTTCTCAAGCAACTCCAAAATATTAAGTGGTGCTCCAAAAGCAGGAATGATTACAACGTCATTCGCCGTGACTGTATCAAATGGAATCAATTGCTCGCCATGTGTATCCTGTAAAAATAAAACACCTCTCTCAGTAAGGTCTTTATTTACTTCCGGATTGTGTATCATTTGACTGAGTAAGAAAATTCTTTTCCCCGGATTTTCATCCAAAGCTTTAAAAGCAATTTCAATGGCGTTTTCTACACCATAACAAAAACCAAAATGTCGCGCTATGTAATATTTAACGGGACCAAAATCAAGAATAGTGGGTGAATTATCTTTCTTGCGTGGGTCCTGGGTTTTACGATAGGTTTTTACAGCCGAAATAATCGGACTGCGGTAAAACTCAGGAACATTGAAGGTTTTCATAGGCTAAATTTACTCATATATTTTGGTAATGAGACAAAGGAAACCTGATTTTGTTCTTAAACTTTTACTTTTTATTACGCGGATGATAACTCAGAATATTATCCCTCAAATATTGTCTGTCGAGATGCGTATAAATTTCGGTTGTAGTAATACTTTCATGGCCCAGCATTTCCTGAACAGCTCTTAAATCGGCGCCACCTTCCACTAAATGGGTGGCAAACGAATGGCGGAAGGTATGCGGACTCATCTTCTTCTTGATACCGGCTTTATCGGCTAAGTCTTTAATGATGTAAAAAACCATCACACGTGAAAGTGGGGAACCACGACGATTCAGGAAAATGAAATCACCGGCATTTTTTTTAACCGGTAAATGCACACGCACATTGTTGATGTAATTCAGTAAAAGTTTTTTCGCTGTTTTGCCAATGGGCACTAGTCTTTCTTTACTTCCTTTACCTGTTACTTTTATGTAATCTTCGTTGAGGTGTAGGTCGCTAATTTTTAAAGTTACCAATTCACTCACCCGCAAACCGCACCCGTACATGGTTTCTAAAAGCGTGATGTTTCTTTCTCCTTCGGGACTGCTGCGATCAATTTGCGCGATGAGTTTATCAATTTCTTCAATGCTTAAAAAAACAGGAAGCTTGCGGGTTGTTTTGGGTGCTTCCAGTAATTCGGCCGGACTTTGCTTCAATTCATTTTCGAGGAGAAGAAACTTGTAAAAGGTTTTAATACCCGAAATAATGCGTGCCTGAGAAGTGGGGGTAAATCCCATTTCAGAAATGTATTTTACAAAGGCTTGTAAGTTTTTTAAATTGAGCTGAAGCGGTGATAAATTATTTAATTCTGTTTGAGAGAACAGTTCGAGTTTATTCAAGTCATCGGCATAGGCTTCAATAGAGTTTTTAGAGAGGGAACGCTCCAATTGAAGGTATTGCTTAAAACGTGTTTTATAAGATGACCAGTTACTCAATTTATTTACGTATTTTTATAACGAAAATTACAGTATGAAGTTAATCATAATTAACGGACCAAATTTAAATCTTTTAGGGATAAGAGAGAAAGAGGTTTATGGTAATAAAACCTTTGATGATTATTTTGAAGAGTTGAAGGAAAAGTATCCTCAGATTGAGCTGGAGTATTATCAAAATAATGTAGAGGGCGAATTAATAAACGAGATTCAGGAAAAAGGATTTTTATACGACGGTATTATTTTAAATGCCGGCGGATATACGCATACTTCGGTAGCCATTGCGGATGCCGTGAAAGCCGTGAAAGCCCCCGTGGTGGAAGTACACATCAGTAATATTTTTGCGCGTGAAGATTACCGTCACGTTTCCTATTTAGGTAAAAATTGCGCAGGAAGCATTTCAGGTTTCGGATTGAAAAGCTACGATTTAGCGATTGAGTATTTTTTGAAGCGATAGGCTTTTATAAACTGTTTTTAGGCTGTTATCAAATTACTAAATCACTTAGTTTATATTGATTTTTTTTACTATATTTATTATACTTAATCTTTTTGGTATGATAAATAAATCGAGACTAGGTTTGCTTATTTTTTTGGCAATTATTTCATTTTCGGTAAGATCACAAGTTAGTGGAGTTACTTTTCAGTTTTATATTGATGCAAATAACAACTGCAATTATGATGCCGGTGATACTTTGGTTTATAACATTGCTAATCAATTAGAACTTCAATACAAAGATATATCAGCAACTACCCAGACAGCTACCAGCATGGGAATTTGCGGCTGGACATTGGCAGTAAATAATCCATCGGTGCCTGCTAATAACAGTTTAAGCATACTTAGTAATACTTTTTATCCAACGATTAGCTATAACTCTACGTGCCCTGCCTATTCTAATTTATCTTATTCGGTGACAAATTATTTACCGCTAACGAGTTTGGGTCAGGTTGGGAATACAACATTGAATGGTAATGATGGCCCAAGTCCTACTAAAGTTTGTTTCAATATTGGTAATGATTCTGTTTTTTTCAATATGAACTTCGTTAATAAATATACGTGTAATTCATTAGCATCCACTAGGACTTATAGTTTATATCTAGACGGCGTTCTTTATGACAGCTTTACTACAAGTGGAGGTGTGGGAGCTAATTATTTAAACGGAACAAAAAGCTCTTGTTTTGAATATGTTACAAACTATAATAATTATCTAAATATTCAATCTGTACTTCCGTCAAATATAAGTGCTTTGGGTCAGCATACTCTAAGTCTAAAATCTTCACTTATATATAATCACCCACTTTCATTTATAGATCATAAGGAGCAATTAATTTCTATTCCATGCGTCAAGGTAAGTGGTAAATTTTATAATGATTGTGATAACAATTGTAATTTAAGCGGAGGAGATGGATTTGTCACAGGAGGTATTATGGCAAAATTATTTTCAGCAACACAAAGTTTACAAGCATCTCCGGATTTTGTAGGTAATTTTTCGTTTTTCGGATTAAATGCATCATCTTCATATTCCTTCACCAGTTACTCAGTTACACCAAGCTTTACACCTTGTCCTTCTTCTACGAATACAATTGTTTTACCGCCGGGAACCACAAATAGCTTGTCGTTAGGATACAAAGCTCCTCTCTTCGTAGATGTTTCATCAAATCCTCTATTGGTAGCAGGCAATACGGCGGCTGGTCAAGTGTGTTACCCTCGATTTCAATTTATAAATTATTTAACTTCTGTTTGTCCTTCATCGGTTCCAGTTAATCCGGGAAAGTTTAAAGCTGTTTTGGATAAGTATTTCATTTATCAGAGTGTAATTGCTCCAACTCCACTTCCTGATAATATTATAAGTGCTCCAACTGGTGATACATTGGTTTGGAATATTCCTGATTTTAACACTGTGTTTTTTCAAGAATTTAAATTACAAGCGCAAGTTGTGAATACTGTTGCCATTGGCACACAATACAATAATTACGCAATTGCTCAGCCTTCTGTCGATTTCAATCTACCGAATAACAACTCGGTTGCCTCTTGGTCTATTGGAACACCTTTTGATCCTAATAATAAATTATGTTACGCTCCGGGAATTCAACCAAATGGTGATATTCCTATTGGTGTTCAAGAATTACAGTATACCATCAATTTTCAAAATGTAGGAACTTCATCAGCGATAAATGTTATTTCCGTTGATACCTTAGATACGAATCTTGATTGGTCGACCTTAGAGATTTTAGGTTCAAGTTTCCCAGTGCAATCACAGGTTGATAATTCGAATGGGGTAACATTTTTTTATTTTAAAGGAATAAATCTTCCAGACTCAAATAGTAATGAACCCGGAAGTCATGGTCACGTTAGGTATAAAATCAAATTGAAATCAGGTGTGCCTGTAAATACTGTAATTAAAAATAGAGCACATAATTATTTTGATTTTAATGAGCCTATTGCAACCAATCAAACGAAAAATAAACTGGTGCAATTAGCCGGGATTAAAGAAGTTAATTTGACAAATGAAGTAGAAGTTTATCCAAATCCTGTTAAAGACAAAGTGTATTTAAGTTCCAAAAAACTAATAAAAAAGCTTGAACTTAGGAATACATTAGGGCAGACTGTTTATTCAGTTGTGTTATCAAGTAAGAGTGTTGAGCTTAATCTCGGTGATTTATATGAAGGAGTTTATTTTGTCCATGTCACTCACCAAGATGAAAGCGTGGGTATGGCTAAGGTAATTAAAGATTAATCCAACACGTCCAAACTTCCCAAACCTTCGCGTATCACTTCAATTTCGGGTTTTGAGCAGTCTATAACGGTCGACGCATAGATGTTTCCGTGTCCGCCATCAATAACCATATCTACCATATCGCCATATTGTTGATGTATCATTTCAGGGTCGGAAAAATATTCGAGTATATCATCTGTGGTATCCACGAGGCTGGTTGAAATTATCGGATTACCTAAGGTATTGATGATTTCGCGGCAGATAATATTATCAGGTACACGAATGCCAACGGTTTTTCGTTCTTGTTTAATCATTTTTGGCACATTGCTATTCGCTTCCAAAATAAAGGTGTAAGGTCCGGGCAATGCCTTCTTCATGATTCGAAAAATGTGGTTAGGAATCGGTTTGCTGAATTCCGATAAATGGCTTAGATCACTGCAAACAAATGCGAATTTTGATTTTTCGGGTTTTATATTTTTGAGTTTGCAAATTCTTTCAAGTGCTTTGTTTTGTGTGATGTCACACCCTAAAGCGTATACTGTATCCGTTGGATAAATGATGATGCCGCCATTCTTTAAACACGTTGCAATTTGAGAAAGTGTTTTTGAATCGGGGTTTTCGTTATTCAGACGAATAAGCATGATTGTAAAGATAACAAAAAAGCCTCCCGAAAATCGGGAGGCTTTTTTGTTTTATTTAATCAGATGATTACTGAATAGCTACTTTTCCTGTTTTTAAAGCAGTACCATTCGATTTGTTAGATACTTTGTAAGTATAAGTACCTGCACTTAAATCACCACGTTCAATAGTGAATGTGCTGTTGTTGATGTTGCTGTTTTGCATAACCAACTTACCTGTTACATCATACATTTCAAAGCTTAAATCGCTTAAAGTAACACCGGCGTTTTCAGCTAAATTGATGTTAACGTTTGCGCTGCTAACAAATGGACTAGGAGCAATGCTGATTTCGTTTGCTGCTGCCACTGTTTCTTTTACAGATGTAGTGATTTTTCCATGTAAGATGAAAGGTGCACCTTGGTTAAATCCACCACTCACCATGGTAGTCCATGTTGAAGAAGTTCCTAAAAACTGCATAGCATTTCCTGTTGTAGCTTGGTTTAAAATAGTTACAGGAGGACACCATGGTCCAGAAGCACCTGTACCTGCTGTATTCCAAACAATCCAATATGTGCCTGCAGTTAAGTTACCTGAAATGCTTGATTTTAATCGCATAATTGGACGTTGAGTATTCATTAATGAAGCAGCATCGTCGCCAGGAGTACGATAAATTCCAGACCAGTTTGTTCCGATAAGAGAGCTAACAGTTCTGCTTCCTAATACCGGTGTATAACCAGGTAAATTACTGCTGTCAGCACTAATGAAAGCGTTTAATGCAGTAAATGTAGAAACTGTAGTTGAACCTGTTTGGTAACCATAAACGATTAATGAGTCAACTGTCCAACCTGAAGCAGGTACAACAATTTTCTCTGCCATCCAGTTGTTAGCACTGGTTTGGTTTCCTGAACCATAAAGTGTATGGCCGATTACAGTTTGAGTTGCTGAAGCGTTCGCTCCACCAGAACCTCCACCAGGGAAGTTAATTAATTGTGATTGGTTAACTAACGGTTGCGCTACCGAAATCGCTGTTAAACTTAGTGCAGAAATAAGAGTAAATAATTTTTTCATGCGTTTTTTTAAATTAAATTATACAATAAATTAGTTATAATAAAGGTAAAATAATAATCGTTAGTTTTTAAAATAAACAAAAATATTTTTTTAAAGCTTTTTTGTTCAAATCACAGCTAATTATCCCTAAAAGCCGCTATAGGATTCCTATTATTTATATATCTTTATTAAAATTAATCCTATGAACCGTCGCGATTTTTTTCTTAAAAGTGCAGGGGCTACAGCCGGACTTACCTTCCTGTCTGCAATCGATAAAGTATATGCTGCCGAATTGGATAATCAGGTGAACCGTATCGAAGG
>JAEUTQ010000027.1 GCA_016787445.1 Bacteroidia bacterium | reverse complement strand
TGATGCCGGTATTCAATACCACACAGGAAAAATGGACCATATCCACTTTGGTATTTCATTGAAAAACGTTGGGCCAAAAATGTCGTATAAAGGCGATGGTTTAACTTTCCAAGGTCAAAAGGAGAACTTTGAAGGTAACACTTATGATTTAACGGTAATGCATCGTTCAGCCGGATTCGAGTTGCCAGCCTTAATTAACATTGGTGGTGCTTACGATTTCTATTTATTGAAAGATTCAACAGGTCGTTCCAGAACACACCGTGTAACTTTTGCTGCTAACTTCACATCTAACTCATTTACGTATGATAACTTCTTATTTGGATTAGAATATTCATGGAAGGATATCGTTATGTTACGTGGAGGTTTAGCTACCGAAAAATACATTTTCACTAAAGGAAATGATAACTTAAAAGCACAACGAATGACAGCATTCACAGGTCCTTGTGCCGGTGCAACAGTTGAAATTCCATTGGGCGAAAAGAAATCTACTTTTGGAGTGGATTACTCATATCGTTTCACTAATCCTTTCGGTGGAGTACATAGCTTTGGTTTCAGAATTAATTTATAGTATTTAATTATTTATGGTTTTAAAGAGTCCCGAGCGATCGGGATTCTTTGTTTTTTAGAAAGTACACAATTATGGCAAATGTTGGTTATTATACAGAAGAAGGTTTACAAAAACTAAAGGATGAACTGCAACAGCTCGAAGTTGTTGAAAGAAAAAAATGCACAGCTGCGGTTGCGGAAGCACGTGAGAAAGGTGATTTAAGCGAGAATGCTGAGTATGATGCAGCTCGCGAAGCTCAAGCTTTGTTGGAGGTTAAAATTGCTAAACTGAAAGACGTAATAGCAAATGCTCGATTAGTTGACGAAAGTCAAATTGATATTTCTAAAGTAAGTATTCTAACTACAGTGAAAATAAAAAACCTGAAAAACAACGCTACCATGTCTTATACGCTTGTAGCGGAAAACGAGGCTGATCTTAAATCGGGTAAAATTTCAGTTGATTCGCCTATAGGTAAAGGTTTATTAGGAAAGCGAGTAGGTGATAAGGTTGATATTTCTGTACCGGCTGGAGTAATTCCTTTTGAAATTGTAAGTATCTCTTTATAATTCATGCCTAGTATTTTTACAAGAATTATTAATGGTGAAATTCCTTCTTACAAGGTAGCTGAAAACGAAAACTATTTGGCTTTTTTGGATATTAATCCATTAACTAAAGGACATACACTCGTTATTCCTAAAGTTGAGTTGGATTACATTTTCGATTTGGACGATCCCACTTATTTAGGTTTAATGGCATTTTCTAAATCTGTTGCTGAAGCGATTAAAAAGTCGGTGAGGTGTAATCGCATTTCATTGCAGGTAATTGGTTTGGAAGTGCCCCATGCGCATGTTCATCTTATCCCAATTACAAACATGCATGATTGTAATTTTTCCAACACGAAACTTCAATTATCGAAGGAGGAGTTTTTGGAAATTGCAGAAAAAATAAAATCGAATTTTAAATAATAAAGGCGGGAATTACCCGCCTTTATTATTTCTTTTATTCCTTATCCTTCTCTTTGTTCTCTTCTGATTCATCATCAGTTTCACCTAGGATTTGTTTCATCTTATTTAAGAAGATGGTTCTCTTTTGAGGACTACATAAATTGAACTGGAAAGAAGGACCTTTTTCTGCTTCCATTTTACGGCTCTTCGGCTTCATCTCTTTAATGGTATTATTAAACTCATTGTTGCTGGATACAACACTCATTAAGCCTTTATAAAATTCAAAATAGTACCACGTTGTAGGATCCGCTTCTATATAAATAAATAACTTGTCGCCACCAGAACGCATTTTGTCAATCTTTATATATCCGGTTACATATCTGTTTATTTCATTTTTAAGGATGTTACCCAAGCCTAATTTACCCTGACTAATAAATGATTTTATTTGAGGATAATATTTAAAGCTTACATCATTAAAGAAGAATGTTTTTTCTAATTCATCCGGGAATTTTTTAATACTTCCGAATAAGTTTAAATCTGCCAAGGCCTTATCCGCTTTCTCTTTGCCCATAATCTCCATCAAACCTTTAAAATATTCAGGACGTCCAAAATCAACAGGATCGAGATTGTTGATGAAAATTTCCAAGTCTCTTGCCATCGTCTTTAAAAGTTTATCATCAAAGAAAAAGTCAATTGTAGTTAATAGATTAATTTGTGCCGAGTCAGATGTAGTTACATGTGTTGCAGTACCTACAGAGTTTAACTTAACCTGTCCTAAATCTGCTCCTAAATCAAATTTACCCTCACCATACATCGTGCAATTAGTAGTATTAAGACTTAAGTAATTCCCGGGTAGATTTTGTTCCACTAATTTTTCTTTATTTGAAATCTGATACTCACCGCTTTCTTTGTCAAACGTAAGGAATCCATCAGCACTAATTAGTTTCTTATCAGTTCTTCCGGATTTAGGCGATAAAAATCCGGAATAAACCGCATTGGTATCCAACGCATACATAATGGCATTTACAACAGGAGCTCCAAACATATCTTTAGTATCCGGATCAATTGGAATTAATATTTCTTTAGGATTAATGTCTCCGCTAAACTTCAAGTATGCTTTTCTGATTCGGGAACAATTATGTACAATTTTTGTACCGCCATCAAAGAATAAATACGGATTAATGGCGCGGAGTGTTACTTTACCCGCAAAGGTGAAATAATCGTTAAACATGAATTGATCTTTTTCACTGATAACACCTTCAGAAGTTGTTGTTCCCGAGGTATCGGGTTTAATAACCGAAAACTTAATCATGTATTTCTTTTCGTTCTCATCCATGTATAGATATTCACCCGAACCTAAATAATTTCGCTTACTGAAAATATTCGCTGTAACGTTACGTATGCGGTGATGTTTCGTAACAGTGTTCGCTAAAATATTAGCACGTTTTAAAGTATCCATCACAGCGTTCTTTCGAATAATTACTTTACCGCTATCCGGGAAAATACGCGCATCGGCCACGTTGATAAAAGGAACATTCAAACACTGAATAATGTATTTCCTTAAATTATATTTAGCAGCCGGCGCAAAGAAACTGAGTGAATCCTGTTTGGGGTGCACGCTAATAAATTGCGGACCTTCCAAATCGAGTGCGTTTTCCACATTCTCATCGAGTTTCTTTTGATCATCACCCAGCTCAATATCCTCACTGTCCATAAACCATTTAAATCGATCCATGTACGCGATATATTGATTTTTGTCGAATCTTACATAAGATCCTTCACCATTCGAAATAAATTCTCCTTCACGTTTTTCAAAATCAATTCTTGCATTTACGTTTACAGTCGAAAACGTGAATCCTTCTTCATCAAAAGCTTTTAAGTGGAAGTCGGCCGTATCTGAGAAGAACTTTCGCCGTATGAATAAAATTTTACCTGATGTCAAATCAGCTTTTCCAAAATCAACTTTACCATTACCCGTAAGCACACGTTTAGTTAAATCAAATCGCCCTTTAAATTCCGCATCTTCTTTATAGGCTTTGAATGGTTTTTTTAAATTGTGCGATTGTAATAGTTCTTTGTAAGGCATAAAATGAAGTCGTACCGTATCACCATGTGCAACCGGAAATTCATCAGGCACTTCTTGCTCTTTAATATCAAATGTGCTTGCTATACCATTCGCGGAATCGGGGAAAAAGATAAGGTCAGGGACTTTTGATTTACTGGCACTAAATGTAAAATCTCCACCACCACGCAAACCTTTATTACTTAAACGGATTTCTTGATCAAAATTTCCAACGCCTCCATATATAGGGAATCCACCCGGCGGGGTTTGTCGGATGAATCCTAAGGAATAATCTTTTTGTAAAGTGAGTTTTTCTCTGAATTTCGGGAATATACCTGCGGAGACAAATTCACCATCAAATACTAAACCTTCACTACGGAAGTTGTCCAAACTATCCATCGTAAATGGATCTAAACGGAAATAAAATTTATCGCGATTATATACTCCTTTAAAAATGGTTCGGCTATCATAAAACGAATAACTTTCTTTAAAGCTTTGGAATTGTGGAAAGGTTGGTGCTTTGCCCCATCCTGATTTGTTTTTAGGCGCATCAATTCTTAATTCACCATTCGCGTTTTCAATGACAGTTTGCACTTTCTTAAACGGAATGTTACCGTTCACATCCGGTTC
Source organism: Bacteroidia bacterium (assembly GCA_016787445.1). Lineage (GTDB taxonomy): Bacteria > Bacteroidota > Bacteroidia > B-17B0 > Aurantibacillaceae > JAHEYG01. The sequence goes on along the minus strand of JAEUTQ010000027.1, from coordinate 7,509 downwards.
AAAGGACTCCACATAAATTTTTATGGAGTCGATAGTTTTCATTTTGATTTTGAACTGTTCGTAATCAAAAACGAAATCTTTTCCGTGAAATTCAAACTTACCGGAAGCTACTACACCGCTAAATTCAATGTTTCTGTTTTTACGTAATACTATCTCACGATTCTTAGGAAAAATGAAAACTTTTTGAGTATCGCTTAGTAAAACATTTTTAACACCTTGTATTGTTAAATCATAATTCAATAAATTTAAAACTGCATTATCTTGTCCGGGCACAACCGAATAAATTGTTAGAATATCATAATCCAAAGTGTGTTTAGCATGCGCCATGTAATCGAATAGGCGTTGTCTTACAGTAATTAAATCGGTTTCGGGCTCAAAGTAAACCAAACCATAGATCGCGTATTTAAAAATAATCGGACGTAAATCAACGGCCATCACTTTTAAATATTTGGCGAGGTCAACAACGGTGAAGGGTTGCTTTCCATTTGCTTCATTAAACTCGTTAAGTTTATGCGTTAAGTTGAAGCTTTCTTTACCACGTAAATTTGAAGCTCTGTCGCCGGTGTAAAAATCCATCGATTCAAAATAGGCCTCTCCTTGTTGGTTATTGGGTAAGAAGCCAAAATTAATTTTTGGTTCTTCGATATTCCATACAATTTGTTCAAAATACATGTCGAATCGGTGAAATGAGTTTGCAACGGGTGCTTTTTGCAGTCCGTCATCACCTCTTAATATGGTCACACGTTTTTTCTCCACATCGTAGTTAAAACTTAATCCCTGATGGTAAATGGAGTCTTTGTCCAAGAAAAACTTTATAGTTCCGGGATTAGCAACAACGCGTTCTTTATTCATGGCGAAAGCCCTTGCCGAAACCTCTAAAAATGGTTTGTTGTTTCTTCTGAAAATAATTTTTGCTGGATTTTGAGAGTTACCTGTTCCTACAAATTTCGGACCGCGCATTCCGAATCCACCGTCATAATCCACATCCGGATAAATGTTTTTTACCAATAGTCTCTTGCTGTAAGAATCGAAGCGCGGATAAGTCGATTCAGCACTATTCTCAGTGATGATTCGGTCGGTTATTTTTCCTAATTGAGGCTTGTCAAAATATTGCTTTCCAATAAAAACGGCAGAGTCAGAAGTGTAGTTTCCGCTTTTACAATCAATAACGTAACGTTTAATATCTGCATAAACTTCGTCGCCTAATCCGGCACGTGCCCAACTTACTCTTCCGCCTTTACCATAAAATTTACCGAATGTTGGATAAAAAATACCGGAAGTTTGTTCGATGTACATTGAATCTTTACGGGGATTTTGTCCAACCATAATGATATCCTTGAAAATGATTTTAGGAATTGTGTCATATTCAAACTTAAAGGTTCCTTGTTGACTTTTATAAGTATAGGTAGGAGATTTGTAAAACATATTTCCTTCAAACATGTTACCACTTATTTCTAAAAATTCAGCAAAACCTCTGATGGATTTTCCGGCCATGATTTTATTCACGCATTTTTGCCAGTCGCTGAAGTTCTCGGCGGGCTGCGTTGAACCTAAAAAACTAATAACAGAATTAATGTAAGCAGCGAAATAGGGATAGGGCTTCAATTTCTTTTTTACAAACTGATTACATGTTTCAATCATGATGGTTTTATAGGATGAAGGAAAATCAGGACTGTTCCAGGCCGGTGTAAAATCCAAGATAAATTGAGTAGCTTCTTTTTTATCAGCAGCGAATTCGAAAAAGTAGGCGCCTAATTCTTTTGGGAATTTAATGGTATCACCTGAGAAATGACCTTCTTTTTGTGCGTTGATGTTAAATGTAAATAGTATGAAAAATAAAAACAGTACGGTGGCAGATACTTTCTTCATCATATGCTAGAGTTTTATCAAATATAAAATTTGGTATTTATATTAAGAAGTGGATTAAGTGAATTTTGAGGATATATTTAACGAGGTTATAAACATTTTAAAGGAAAATCATCGTCTTGTTAATAAAGCTTAATTCCTACCGGATAATACCGTTTTTGTACCACTTGTTAAGCTATGGATATTCTAAACCATTTCAGCTTTTTTCTGGCACAGCTATTGAAACTATCTCTGTAAACGAACAATATGAAAACCTTCATTAAAATTTCAGTAGTACTTGCAATGTTAAGTGCTACTTTAAATGCTCAAGTTAAAACCGGTTATCCAAAAGGCGGACCAAAACCCGGAACTATGGTGCCTCATGCTCAAGCCAATTCCAATAATCAAACAAATTCTAATAACGTAGAAAATGATAAGTGGATACATGGACACTGGGGACCTCATGGATATGGTAACATTACTATAGGTTTTGGATCGTATCCATATGGTCAGCCAATGCCTTATTACAATAGTTATAGCCCATATCATAGTGCAAAAAAGGCAGCGAAGTATTCTATCAGGGGCGCGGGTCATATGATTAATGAGGCCGTTGCTTTTAATACCTGGCACGATATTTATTCGCCTTTATTAGCAAAAGCGATCCGACATTATAATTTCGCGAGGCAACAATATTGGTGGGGTAATTATAGTGCTGCTTATAATCATGCCGAACGCGCTAATTATTTAGCTTGGTACAGCTTGCAGTATTTTCAAAATCCGGGTTATTATGATGATTATAATGGAAACGGATATCAACCCAATCCTTATAGCGACCCATATAATCCGTATTATAAGCAAGGACAAAGTGCAGGCAATAATAATGGAGAGAAACAGGCAGCCGATGCGCCAAAAAATGAGTCAATTGATTCTTCACTTCCGCAAGAGAATATAGGTGACAAAGAATTGATTCGAACGTTTGATAAATCCGACTTAAAAGATGAATAAAAAAAATGCCCCGAATAATTTCGGGGCATTTTAGTTTTATTATTTTTAGGGTGGTGATTGATTTCAGTAAAATACCATTTATTCGTTTGTTGATTCCGTTTGTAGTCGGAGTCATTCTGTATTTAAATAACGCTTGGAGTTTTAATCCTACACTGTATTTGATAATCGCTTTTGTATTGCTGGCGTTGGTTTTTACTTACTCTAAACTCTCACGAAACGGTGCAGGTAAAACGTATTTTTTAGTAGTTTCTGATGTGTTTCTTTTTATTGCTGCTTGCTACGCCTGTTATTTTGTTCAGCCTAAAAACAATCCTGCTTATTATGGATATTATAATACATCAAAAGAAACAACTTGGGTAGGTACATTGGATGAAGTAATTAATGAGAAGGAAAATTTTCTGAAGGCCATCGTTGTAGTTAATTCAGTAAATAATCAAAAAACTACAGGAAAAATTGTAGCTTATTTTAAAAAGCCGCTTAACAAAAGTGAATTTGTTGCAGGAAGAAAACTAGAAGTGAACTCCACAATCAGTGAAGTGCCAGCCGCTTTAAATCCAAATGAGTTTGATTATAAAAATTATTTGGCCAATAAAGGAATCTACTACCAGACTTTTGTTGATACAGGATCAGTAAACTTACTTAATGACTATGAGGGTGGAATAAAATATTGGGGAATGCACGTGAAGCACAGAATAGTTGAGTTCTTTCATTCCGGAATGTTAAGTGTAGAAGCGGCTCAACTTTGTTCGGCACTCATCACGGGTTACGATAATGAAATTTCACGCGACACAATTAATGCTTTCGCGCATTCCGGTACTTTGCATGTTTTGTCGGTATCTGGCTTGCATACCGGCGTCTTATTCGCGGTGTTGCTTTTTATTTTAAATTGGTTTGATAAACATAATCGATTCAAAATAATTAAGCTGTTGATTTTATTAATCAGTTTATGGCTTTTTGTTTTTATTGCCGGATTTTCGCCGCCTATTTTAAGAGCTGCCATCATGTTAAGTTTAATCGCGATCGGAAAGTATTACTATAATTATTTATCCAATGCCACCATTAATATCATGGGGGTCTCTGCTTTTGTTTTACTTCTTTTTAATCCTTACATATTATTTGATACCGGTTTTCTATTAAGCTATTTCGCTTTATTGGGTATTTTGATTTTTGAACCGTCAATTACGGCTTTTTACACGGGTGAAAATGAAATTTTAAAAAGAGTTTGGCAGTTGTGCAGTGTTTCAATGGCAGCGCAAATTTCTACTCTACCTATCACTTTATTCTTTTTTCACCAATTACCTTTATGGTTTATGTTTTCAAATTTATTAGTGATTCCATTATGTACAGCCATTATGTTTTTAGGTTTAGTGATGGTTTTAAAATTTAGTTTTGTTTCTACACTTATTAATTGGCTTACCAAATTGGTTTATTATTTAGTAGGACTAACCGATAAAGCGGGATGGGGTTATTTGGATAGGATAGATTTCAACTTCACAGATGTCTTGTTTTTGAGTAGCATCATTTTACTAATGACTTTATTAATAAAGCACCGGCGTTTTCATTTGGCATTAGGTGCGTTAAGCCTAATCATCATTTGGCAAACATTTAGTTTGCTGGAAGTAATTAATAAAAAACAAAGTGTGAAGGTGTCTGTTTACCATATCAATAAGGCTTCAGTTGTTGAATTTAAAAACATCAACAAATTGCTTTTGGATTCAACCTGCAGTAAATCTGATTATGAATTTCATGTGAAGAATAATATTACAAGTTATAATTATCCAAATGAGATAAGCTGCAGATTTAATTTTGTTTCTGTTAAGGCCTTACGTTTTTTAATTATTAATTCGGATGAAGATTTAAAACTGATTGCGCCATTAAAACCAAATTATGTGCTGATTCGTAATAACGTTATTCCGGGTGAAGGGATCCTAAAATATTCAGGGATAAGTCAGTTAATAGCCGATGGCTCCTCTAACTACAAAACAATTAAACAATTAAAGCAGTCGTGTAGTAAGATGAATATTTCTTTTTATGCAACCCGTGAAAACGGATTTTTAGAATTACCTTTGTAGTATGAAATTGAGAATTGGGGATAAAGTGCGTTTTTTGAATGAAACCGGTGAAGGAACCATCACGCGTTTCAAAGATAAAAACTATGCTTTTGTGGAGATGCCCGACGGATTTGAAATCCCATACTTTATCAAGGAATTAGTGCCAATTCACACCGAGCTGATTATTAGTTCGGAGGCGGATAACCTGGATTTAAATCCTGAGAGCGGAATAGCGGATGCTGTTTATTTTGTCATAGAGCCGGATCATGAGTTGCCGGTTTTGGTAAGCGATTATTCGATTTATTTGTTTAATTCTTCCTCTTATAATTTGATGTATGCTTATTCCATAAAGGATGACGCCTATTTCCAAACTCTTAAACACGGCGAAGTAGGAGCATACCAAAAAATACTACTGAAACAGGTGAAAATTGAATTCTTTAAAGAATATCCTTACCAAAAAATTGAATGTATTTTATTTAAGAATACACATTACCGCGCACAAATTCCAATTGCGGAAACTGTGTTTGTTAATCCGAGCAACCTAAATCAATATCAGCTTATCAAGCATCACGAGTTCAAACGACCGGTTTATGCTTTTATGTTGAAGGATGAATTTATTGTAGCACAAAACATCGAGCAAGAACTCAGCAATGAGGATATCCAACGATTAAAAACTATCAAGGAATTTAAGTCCCACATTCGTGAATCGAAGTCACATAAGGAGCAATTGAAAAAGCTGGAAAAGGAGATTGATTTACATATAGAGGAATTGGTGGATGATGTAGCCGGTTTATTGAGTCATGAGATGCTTTCCATACAATTGGAAAGGGTAGAGAAGGAGTTGGATAAGGCCCTGAATGCCGGAATGAAAAAGCTTGTTTTTATACACGGTGTTGGTAACGGTCGTTTAAAGATGGAAATTCAAAAAATCCTGAAATCTACCAAGGGAGTTACCTTTCAGGATGCCTCCTATAAAGATTACGGATTTGGAGCCACTCAGGTAAATATCTTATAAGCTTCTGCTTGTTATTATTTCACGAATTTTATAGGTGCCAATTCGGGGAAAATACCTAAATTTAAATGCAGGTTGTTCTATCGCTATGAAGTAAAATTCATAGAGGAAAGTCCGGGCAACACAGGGAGATCCGCCGCGTGAAAACGTGGGTATCCGGCACAATATGCAGGATAACAGAAAGTGCCACAGAGACCAGGTAGCCTCGGGGAAACCCGCGGTGATAGTGAAAATGTGAGGTAAGAGCTCACATGTGTTGTTAGTGATAGCAGCATATGGTAAACCTCGGATGTTGAAAGGCCAAATAGGTTTCGGTTTTAGAGTGTCCCGCTCTATTCGCTTCGGCGATAACCGAAATGGGTAGGTCGCTTAGATAAATGATAGATATACCTCTTCGCTTGCGAAGAGAAGAAACAGAACCCGGCTTATAAACCTGCATATTTAAAATGAAGAATGCTTAATGCATAAGAAGGTTATAGTAATTTTGTTTGTATTATTTGCCATTGTAGCTAAAGCGCAGTGTCCGCAGGTACTCGACTATCAGAATAATCTTAGTTCTAAACCTTATTGGATTAGTTGTACGGGTAATAACTACACCATTCAATTTCAGTCACCAACAGCATGGAGCGCATATACAATCGATTGGGGCGATGGTTCACCAATACACAGCGCCGCTTCCTACGTTGCTAACTCGTCTATTCCGCATACGTATACCGCAACGGTTGATACGTTTATTGTAACATTAAATATTCCATCTTTAAGTTGTACGATGATTGGAGTGGTGGTGATGGAACAAGCTGTGAATGCATTGGCGCAAATTCCCATTGGCGGAACCTCTACTGTATGTGCTCCCGGAAATCTGCAATTTCAAAATGCCAGTACGAATGTTTCCAAAACTACCAAGTTTACTTGGAATTTCGGAGATGGTTCTTCATCGGTGTTCACGTTCACAAATGGCGGACAAACTATTTCTCATTTATACAATACGGGCTCCGTCAACTGTCAAACCTTAGTTACACTGCAAGCACAGAATTACTGTAGCATGGGAAATCCTTCAACGTCTACCATTACACCCATTAATGTATTTGGTAAAGATCAGGCTTCAATTACGCCTTCTTCTATCTTAAAATGTATTCCAAATAATACGTTTACATTCAATAACACTTCAACACAAAATTGTTCAGCACAGGGAAATAATTTTCCACGTAAGGAGTTTTGGAATTTCGGCAATAACTGGGGAAAAGGTGTTGATTCTATTTATAATTGGAGATCATGGCCACCATCCTCACCAATTTCTATTTCATACCCTGTTGCAGGAACGTATACAGTTATGTTACGCGACAGTAACGCGTGTGGAGTTAGTCAGCAAGTAATTTCGGTAACACTCTTGAATGCAACTTCAGCAGGTGTTTCAGCGCCAAGCGGAACTTTATGTCAGAATTCAATATTAACCTTTACGAATACTAGTACACCGGGTGTTTTTTACCAATGGAATTTTGGTGCAGGTGGCGGTTTTGTAATGGGAGCTATCGGTACACAAACCACATCTTATACCTCACCCGGAACGTATACAGTAAAAGTGGTCGCATTTTTTCC
>JAEUTQ010000007.1 GCA_016787445.1 Bacteroidia bacterium | reverse complement strand
CCATAAAATGTTGGAGCCTCTTGGAAAAGGTGATGGTTTAATGGATTTTCTGATATTAAAACATTATGGCCACTCCACACAAAAAATATATTCGGCCGAACAACGTTGGGCAACAACAGGTGAGTCGGGACCATTCTTAGACCCGTTCTATTCTCCGGGCACAGATTTTATTTCCTTAAATAATACCTGGTTGAGCGATTTAATTTTACGCGATCTTGCCGGAGAAGATATTGCACTAAGAACATTGGTGTATGAACAAACACACTTGAATATTTTTGAAGCCTGGACACAGATTTACCAGAACAAATATCAACTGTGGGGAAATACGCAAATCATGGTGGTAAAAATCTTCTGGGACTGGGCCGTGTATTGGTCGGTTTTAGCTTTATTATTTACCAATAATGCGTTTACAGATTTAAAAGTATTAAAAGAGTTATTTGCCTCCGAAAACGGATTAGGAAAAAAATTCACGAAGCTTCACATCCAAATGCAGAATTTCTTTATTCAATGGAAACCTTACGATGCGGAAGTGTTTGAGAACCGTTACATCGACCCATTTGATTTAGACTTCTTGAAAAAATTCCAGCAAGGAATTGATGTGCAACACGGCAATTCGCAAAATTTATTGAAAAAAGTTTCAGAAAACATTGCTATTTTAGAAAAAGTGGCGGCTGAAATTTTCAGATTAGTGAGTCATCATGCCAAAGGAACTGATTTGGATATGAAAGTAAATCCTTACACTGTTGACCTTGAAAATGGCACTACTGATACAACCAGCAAAGACGCATTACCTTATGATGAACAAATTGCAAAAGATGTTAAGGTTATGTGGTTTTATAAAGAGAAAGAATTAATTTAACACCTTGTTACTTTTTTTATGTTTGAAGTTTATATAACAAAAGCCTCCCGATTTTTACCGAATGATCCCATCTCCAATGATGAGATGGATGCCTACTTAGGACTTATTGATGGAAAGCCTTCCAAAGGCAAAAGCCTTACCTTGCGTAATAATGGAATTAAAACCAGGTATTATTCCATTGACAAAAACGGGCATTCTACTCACAATAATGCTCAAATGACCGCTATGGCAATTCAAAAGTTAGCCAATGGAGATTTTAAATTAGCGGATATTGAATTGTTAGCTTGTGGAACAACTACTCCTGATAACTTATTACCTTCCCATGCATCGATGGTACATGGCGAATTAAAAGCCAATCCTGTTGAACTCGTGTCTCCATCAGGTGCATGCTGTGCCGGTATGCAAGCTTTAAAATACGGATACATGTCGGTTGCCTCAGGTAACACAAAAAACGCTGTGTGTACCGGATCAGAAAAAACATCTTCTTGGTTGCGCTCTGAACAGTTTGAAAAAGAAACTGAAAAATTAGCTGAACTTGAACAACAACCTCTCATTTCATTCGAAAAAGATTTTTTAAGATGGATGCTTTCTGATGGCGCGGGTGCAGTTTTGTTAGAAAACAAACCAAGAGGTCCTGTATCATTAAAAATCGAATGGTTAGAAATTAAATCATTTGCAAATAAAATCGAAACCTGTATGTATGCGGGCGCTGATAAAAATGCAGATGGAACAACCACCGGCTGGAAAGAGATGACACCTGACGAATGGATGGCTCATTCTACTTTCGCGTTAAAACAAGATGTGAAATTACTCGGAAAACACATTGTACCCACCGGAACTTTGTATTTAAAAGACCTTCTTGAAAAACATAAACTGGATATAAATACAATCAGCTATTTTTTACCTCATCTTTCTTCAGAATTTTTCAGAAATAAAATTGCGGAAGAAATTGTTAAGTACAATATCAATATCCCGCAAGAGAAATGGTTTACCAACCTTACTCAATTAGGAAATGTTGGAGCGGGCTCGGTATATTTAATGATTGAAGAATTAATGAATTCAGGTAAATTAAAAAAGGGCGATAAGATTTTATTAATGGTACCGGAGAGCGCGCGCTTTACATATGCCTACGCTTTGTTAACCGCTTATTAAATCATGAAAAAAGAAGAAATACCGCAAGATAAATCGGCGCTAGAAAAATACACGCGTGATATGCTGTATGTGAAAAATGCGGATGGGAAATACACAACCGCACTAAGCACAGGGTGGGAAGTTAAAAAAGTGGCCTTAGACAATGCCTGGGAAGATATTAATGAACGTGTGAAAGAAACTGCATTAGCGGTAAAAAACGGAGAAAAAAGTCCTGTCGCTTATTATATGGAATTAAAATTAATGGACTTAACTCTACTTTCTGCATATACTGGTTTTTGGAAATTTAATATCAAACGTCACATGAAACCATCCGTATTTGCCAAACTTAGTGATGAGAAACTGTCACGCTATGCAAAAGCATTCGATATTACATTACAAGAATTAAAAAATTTCAAAGGATAGTGAAGAAAGAATTTAAGCACATACAAGCCGCGCATTGCGAAAACGGCGTTGCCACGAGTTTATTAAGATATCACGGATTAGATTTTGCAACTGAACCTTTAGTGTTCGGAATGGGTTCAGGGATTTTTTACATTCATATTCCATTCTTAATGATTAACGGCGGGCCGGCGGTTTCTTACCGTACGATGCCGGGATTTATTTTCTCGCGTGCAGCAAAACTATTGGGACTAAGTGTAACCAGAAAAAAATTCAGCAACGAACAACGCGCAAAAGAATTTTTAGACAACAAAATAAAATTAGGTGAGCCGGTTGGCTGTCAGGTTGGTGTTTTCAATTTACCTTACTTTCCGCCTGAATATCGCTTTCACTTTAACGCACATAACTTAATTACATTTGCAAAAGAAGGAAACGAATATTTAGTTAGCGATCCGGTGATGGAAGACGTTACGCGATTAACAGAAGAAAACATGATGAAAGTTCGTTTTGCAAAAGGCCCTTTCGCGCCTAACGGACACGTTTACTATCCTGAAAACATAAAGGCTGTGAGTGATGAAACCATCAGACGAGCGATTGTAAAAGGCATCAAACGTGCTTCCCGTGATATGCTTTATATTCCGGGACCAATCGCAGGAGTTTCAGGCATTAATTACACAGCTAAACACATTCGTAAATGGCGCGATAAATTGGGCGCTAAAAAGGCAGCGTTATATTTAGGACAAATTGTTCGTATGCAAGAAGAAATTGGAACCGGTGGCGGCGGATTCCGTTTTATTTACGCAGCATTTTTAGAAGAAGCTTCAAAATACCTGAGCGACGATCGCTTATTAAAAGTGTCGGATGAATTTACCAAAGCCGGCGATTTATGGAGAACCAGTGCAGTACAAATGGGTAGAATCTATAAAGGAAGATTAGACGATCAAAAATACTATGAAGAATGTGCCGATATGCTCAATCAAATTTCCGCTATAGAAAAAGGCGCGTTTCGAGAGCTTAAGAATATGACTTTAAAATACTAAAATAAAAAAGCCCTTAATTTCTTAAGGGCTTTTTTTTACTATCTTGATAGATTACTCGTACGTTCCATTACGAACCGCTTCTTTTTTGTATTTCATTAATCTTAAAACCCAAAAAGCTAGCAGGAATATAACAAATCCACCCATTAATACATTTGGCATTTGGCCTAAGGCACGCATACCTTTGAAACACCATTCAAAGAAAGTTCCTGTTCCTTCAAAGATATCTGTCCAAGTAATCATTAAAAGTTTCATTTGTATAAATTTTGTAAGTTTACCGTACAAATATATAAATAATTAGAAATCTAAAAAATTGTGGTAGTCGGTACATTAAAAAAGGGATTAAAAGGGGCACTACCGCTGATTATTATATATTTTCTTGTTGCAACCGCACTCAACTTCTTAATTACAACTAACTCACAATCTGACAATTACGGGAGTGTTTTTTATACTTTATTACTCAGCAATGTTTCGTCAACAATCGCGGTGAGTTTAGTCAACCTCTTGTCCTTAGCCGTTGGCGCGGTACTTATTTCAATACTTTCCATTCGCGAGGAAATGGTTGAAAAAACCAATTACATTCCGGGATTTCTTTATTTACTATTTGGAAGTATAGAATTAGGCTCTGCATTAATTCACCCTTCATTAATTGCCAATGTATTTATTTTATTGGCACTGATTTATTTGATTGAAACCTACCGTGAAGAAAATGTATTACCAATGATTTTTAAAGCTGCATTTTTTATTTCACTAGCAACATTCTTTTATATCAACTATGCCTTCTATGCTTTCCTGCTTATCATTTGCTTGTTGGTGTTACGTCCGTTCAACTGGCGAGAGTGGGTCATCGGATTTATGGGATTATCAACACCTGTTTTAATTTATAGCTCTGTTGGATATTTAGCGAACTATGACTTTCATGATTACCTGAATAATCTAGGTAGTTTATTAGGCAACTTCAGAAAACCGTTGATATCCGAGTTTTTCTATCCCTTGTTTATTGTTTTAATAATCTTACTGCTACTAACGGCCTCGAAACATGCCACAAGAGGATTAGGTTCCAGAATTAAAACGCAAAAAAATCTCGGATTAATGTATTGGTTACTGCTTTTGTCGGTAATTAATTTTTTCGCTAAAGACAACAGTTATTATTTCCCACTCATTGCCTCAATCATCCCAATAAGTATTTTACTGAGCGATTATTTCTACAACATAAAGCAATTAAAAGTAGCGAATACATTATTTTTTCTGCTTATCGCAAGCAGTTTCTTATTGCTCTTAATGAAAATGAATCTGCTTTAAATTAATTTCTATTGATGACTATTTTATTGTACGAGTTATTAATAGAAATAAAATAAATTCCGTTTTCCAGGTCACTCACGTCTATCTCACTTTTTCCCTCATGGGGTATTGTCCTTGTTTTTACAATTTGACCCATGCTGGTTAAAATACTTATTTCACAGCCATTACATTTAACCTTTAATTTACCATCGATAATCGGATTTGGATAAACCTGAACTTTACTTTCATCAGATATTTCATTAAGATTCAAAGAAAAAGTTTTTGGCATAAAACTATAAGCAAACCATTGATACCCTAACAAAGAAACATTACTCTTCCACAAACCAGTTTCGTTCGTGAAATTTACACTGTAATTAGTAAATGCCTGAAGCGGTGTATTGCTTTGGACCCATGGACCCATGAATACAGGTTCTGCCGAAAATATGGGCATGACTTTTGCCTGAACGCTAGCTCCGGCTAAATCAATTAACCGTGGACGTGTGTAAGTGTATGTAGTAGATTGATTATTCACATAGGCACTTACCAATACCCTATCGCAATTTTGAACTATTGCCTTTGCTTGTCCTGCATTTGGCCAGCCTATATAGGTTTCTGAAGTCACACCAACAGTGTTTCCCAAAGAGTCGATTCGTCTTAATTCACGCTTAAAAAACTTAAAAGCACCCGACGTATCGCAAGTGAAACCTTGAGGCTGAAGATATGTTGTACAATAAATACCACCCGTATTCACAGATGAATTAATCCAGAATTCAAATTCAAGATTGTATACATTAAACTTATGATTAGGATTAGCGTGTTGTTGATTATAAACATGAATTACATTACTGAAAAACCAAAAACTTTCGCCGGTTGCGCCAACGTTTGTTATTCCATACATTGTTTTTGCCTTATTGATAAAATTCGCTAATGGCAAAGCGGTTGTAGTATTTGTTAAACTGGCGGATGTGTGTACATTCCACAAATTGTACAAAGCAAGATAATTAAAACCTTGGCTCTGCGCATAATTCAATAAGCTGTCTTCCTTTTGAATATTACCTAAAATCAAATTGAATTTATCGACGTAAAGTCCTTTTACTAAAGTCTGGGAATTAGCTGCCGGATTAAAAAAAACAACAGACACTAAGATTATTAAAACTCGTTTCATAATCTAAATTTAGTAAAATAAAAATGGTGAAAAAATTACTTACACAACTCTTCCCAATATTCAGCAGCGCGGCGAGTATGTGGAATAACGATGGTACCCCCAACGATATTAGCAACGGCAAAAATTTCATAAATTTCTTCGGTGGTACATCCCTGCTCTTTACATTTTCCCAAGTGATATTTTATGCAGTCATCGCAGCGAAGCACCATGCTGGCAACAAGTCCAAGCATCTCTTTTGTTTTTACATTTAATGCCCCTTCGGCATATGTGTTAGTGTCGAGATTAAATAATCGTTTTAAAACCAGATTATCTTTACTCATTAACACATCGTTCATACGCGAACGATAATCATTAAATTCTTGTACAGGATTGCTCATTAGTCTTCGAGTTTATATTTTTTTACGACGTACTTAGAAACATAAATACTTACTTCATACAGCAAATACATTGGAACAGCAACAACCATTTGTGAAGTAACATCCGGACTTGGTGTAATAACTGCTGCTGCAATCAAAATAACCACCACGGCATGTTTACGGTACTTACGCATAAATCCAGGAGTTAATAATGTCATGCGAGAAAGAAAATAAACTAAAATTGGTAATTCAAATATTATCCCCGATACTAAAGTCATAGTGGTGATAAAAGATGAGTAATCATCCAATGTTTGATTTGTTTCAATTAAACCACTATCCGACATTTGATAATTGATAAGGAAATTGTAAGACATTGGGAACATAATGAAGTACCCAAAACAAATTCCAAATAAGAACAAAAGTGAAGCGATAACAACAAATATCTTCACAGGCCCAAGCTCTTTATCTTTTAATGCCGGACGAACAAACTTCCATAACTCCCACAACAAGAAAGGGAAACCTAAAATTAATCCACCCATAAAGGCAAACCACATGTGTGTAAAAAACTGTTCTGATATACCAAGTGTTTGCAACTTCACCTCTTTCACCTGCATACACATCACGTCACCCGCTCCGATTTTATGACCTAAGGCACATAAGGCGCGGTATGAAATGAAATCCTGCTTAATTGGTCCTAAAAAAATCTCATCAATAAAAATTCCGGGTAAACAAAAAATGGCTATTGCAAAAACAACAATTACAGCAGCACTTCTTACCAAATGCCATCGCAATTCCTCAAGGTGTTGCAAAAACGACATTTCCTTTGGTTGTCCGTTACTATCTGTATTTCCGAATAAGGCCATTGTAAGAGCGACAAATGTACGATTTAGGTCGGTCTTAAGCAATTGGCTTATTCATACCGTAGGGACAAGCCCCCAAATGAGGCAATCCCCTCATTAATCGAGTAAAAAACACAAATGACAAGTGAAATTTTAATAGTATTGTATAAAACAAAACCTATGAAAAAACAATTACATTTTTTAATCATGACCTGCTTATTTCTTCTTACAGGAAGGATATTTGCTCAGGTTCCGGTTGCTAATTTCTCTTTTTCGCCCAACCCTGTTTGTGCGGGTTCTACCGTAAGTTTTACAGATCAGTCAACTAATAGTCCAATTGCCTGGTCATATACACTTGCAGGCGCAACACCTTCAGTAATGACTATTCAAAATCCAACTGTGTTCTATAATACAGCCGGTGTTTATACTGTTGGATTAACTGCCCTTAACTTATCAGGACCAAGTGTTCCGGTGGTTAAAACTATTACGGTTAACGCACGACCTAACACAACCATTTTACCCGGTTCAATTACAGTTTGTCAGGGCGCTACCGCCATCTTTTCTGTTATAGCAACAGGCCCCGCACCTTTTACTTATAGTTGGAATACAGGATCTACAACCTACAGTATTGCTGCAAGTCCCACTACAACTTCTATTTATTCCTGTATTATTACCGGAAGCAATGGTTGTACCAGCACACAAAGTGCAGTGGCAAATGTAAGCCCCGGTCCAAATGTAACAACACTTGCTAATCCTGCTAATATCTGTAATCCAACTATTCCTTCAACTTTAGTCGCTGTAGCAATTGGATTATCACCTCTTACCTACTCATGGAGCACCGGCTCTACAACTAGTGTAGCTATAACACCTGTTCCTGGTAATTTTTCTGTTACAGTAACAGATGCGAATGGCTGCAAGACAACAAAAACATTAACGATAGGTTCCGGTACATTACCAACTGTTGCAGTTACTGCCAGTCCTGCAGTAATTTGCAGTGGTGGCTCAACGAACATATACGCTACTGGCACTGCTACTTCTTATACATGGAGTACAAGTCAAACTACGCAAAGTATTTCCGTTTCTCCGATGTTTACATCAACGTATATTGTTACAGGAAGTAATGGTGTATGTACACAGACAGCCGCAGCTACCGTTTCAGTAAATTTGACACCAACAGTAGTGGCCGTAGGAATTCCTACCAGTATTTGTGCAGGACAAAGCTCAACGTTGAATGCCACTGCCATTGGCCCGGTAAGTACTTATAGCTGGAGTTCAGGAGCAAGCGGACCAACAACGGTTGTGAGCCCTACTACATCCACTAACTACACAGTTACAGGAACAGGACCAGGTGGATGTTCCAGCTCCACAGTAGTTGCGATTACAGTTAATGTTTGTACGAACATCGAGAGTAACACTAAAAACACTTCGATTTCATTATATCCAAACCCGACCAACGGAGAATTTTATTTAAATGTAAATTCAAGTCAGCTCAATAATGTAATTGAAATCTACAACAGCTTAGGTGAATTGATTAAAAAACAAGAAGTGAAAGAATTGAATTCAAAAATTAATCTTTCCGAATTCGCGTCCGGTATTTATCACATCCGCTTGATGACAGGAGAAAAACAAGTTTACAAAAACAAAGTGATTAAGAATTAAAAACTGAAAACACTATTAAGAATCCCCTTCAGAAATGTTGGGGATTTTTTATTCTACATCGATACCGGCTTCTTGTAAGTCATCCCAAAACGCCGCATAAGATTTATTCACCACGTCTTCATCATCGAAAGTAAGTGAATTACATTTCATCACGAGTGGCGCAATGCTCATGGCCATGCGATGATCATGATAAGTTTTAATCTCGTCGGTTGGTGTTAATGGTGATGCATTAGGATTTATCTTAATGGAACCATCTGTCATCTCAATCGCCGCACCAAATCTTTCGAGTTCGGCTTTCATGGCAGCAATTCTGTCTGTTTCTTTAATGCGTAATGTTTGTAGTCCGGTTAAATGCGCTTTAAGTCCTAATCCAACACAAGTAGCTGCAACAGTTTGCGCAATATCAGGACAGTCAAGAAAATCATATTGCAACTCCGATATAGATGAAGCTTGCTTAGTTAAAGTTATCCCGGTAGCATCCCAGTGTGTTTTTACTCCTAATTTCTCATATAAAGATTGAACAATAGAATCCGATTGAAAACTGGACTTATTGAAATTCCGGAGCGTTACTTTTGCTTCATCTGCTAATGCCACAAAACTGTACCAATAAGAGGCAGATGACCAATCGGACTCAACATAGTAATCGAGTCCGTCTTTTTTGTAATGAGCAGAAGGAACTTTAATCACATTACCGATTTGTTCAACAGCCACACCAAATTGATTCATCACTTCAATGGTCATTTTAATGTAAGGCTTCGAAACTGATTCGTTTTTTATTTGAAGGGTTAATCCACTTTCAAGGCTTGGTGCAATTAATAATAAAGCTGTAATAAATTGACTACTTACACTTCCATCAATTTCAACTGCACCACCATTTAATTTACTACCAACTATTTTTAATGGGGGAAAACCTTCTTTATTTAGATAAGCAATATTAGCTCCCAACTTTCTCAATGTATTAACCAACTCACCAATCGGACGTTGTTGCATCCGCTCCGACCCGGTTAAAGTCCAGTTGCCAATTTTACAACTTAAATACGCTGATAAAAAACGCATGTCGGTACCTGCATGTCCGACATCAATTATGGAAGAAGTTTTCCCTTTTACCAAACCAAGTTCCTTTGCCATCGTGATGGTATCGTCAGAGTCGGATAAATTTTTGAAGTGCAAATCCAATCCGGAAATTGCACGTACCATTAATAGCCGATTGCTCAAACTTTTAGAACCCGAAATATGAATTTCGGTATTTATAGATTTATTTGGCGTGCTAATTTTTATCATGCACAACTGAATTATAATATTCCAGAGAGGATTTTACCAATATTGCGGGAACAATCTGATTTATTTTACAAGAACCTATTTTGTCCAACAGCGAGAATAGCACTTTGCCGTTGCTGTTTTTCTTATCGTTTAAAATAAGTAAATCAATGGCAGTGAAATGTTGCGGATGAACCGGACTTAATGTAAACGTATTTTTAAAGCAACTGACAATTTCATCAAGATCATTTTTTGTAATCAATTTTTTCTTGTATGAAATGAAACTTTCTGCAATCATGCCTACTATCACCGCTTCACCATGCAGCAATTCATCATCGGTACCCAATAAAACAGCTTCTACTGCATGACCAATCGTATGCCCGAAATTTAACGCCTTCCTTACATTTTTTTCTGACGGATCTTTTTTGACAAATCTATTTTTTAACTCTACACTCCGGTATAAATACTCGCCAATGCTTTTAAGTTCGTAGTCAGATTTCATTCTCTTCCACAACACCTTATCACTAACCAAAGCCATTTTTAAAATTTCTGCCGCACCATTTTTTGTATCTCGTTGCGACAAGGAAGACAGATAGTTTATATTAACGAAAACTGCTTTGGGTTGTGTAATGGTGCCAATAACATTTTTGAGATTAGCGAAATCTATTCCTGTTTTTCCACCAACGCTCGCATCAGCCATAGAAAGTAAAGTAGTTGGAATATTAATAAAATCTACACCACGTTTATATACAGAAGCGATAAAACCTCCCATGTCGGAAACAACACCGCCACCTAAATTTATAACCAATGTGTTTCTATCTGCATTTAACTCCAGCATGGTTTCCCATATCTGAGCACAGGTATCCAGGTTTTTTGAACTTTCTCCCGGATCAATTTCTATAATCTCCGCAGATTGTAATTTCTTGCAGTTTGTTAGCAGTTCGGTGTAGCAATTATGAAACGAATTCTGATCACAAATCACAAAATACTTTGAATATTTATTTTTTGTAAGAAAAGAATTAAGCTCCTTAAAAACGTTCTTACCGAAATGAACTTTATATCCGATTGAGGCGATTGCTTTCATGCTTAAATATACTAAATGAATGAATTGCTTAAAACATGAATTTTATCAATTAACGATTTAGATTCCTCAAAATTTAATGTTTGTTGCCCATCCGATAAAGCCTCTTCGGGTTTTTCATGTACTTCATAAATAACACCATCCGCGCCACTAATTAAACTTGCTAAGGCTAATTTCGATACATAATCCCTTATTCCAACACCATGCGAGGGATCAGCAATGACCGGCAGGTGTGATTTATCTTTTAAAACCTGAATGGCATTAATATCAAATGTATTCCGGTATGCATTTTCGAAAGTACGGATACCTCTTTCACATAAAATTAATTTTTCGTTGCCTTTACTGAATACATACTCAGCCGAATAAAGCAGCTCTTCAATGGTTCCGCTGATGCCTCTTTTTATTAATACCGGCTTATCTAATTCTCCTAATGCATCCAATAAATTAAAATTTTGCGAATTGCGCGCCCCCACCTGAAAAATATCCACATAAGGTTCCATCTGCTCCAGTTGTGATTCTTGCATCACCTCCGTAATGATTTTTATATTGAGCGGTTTGCAAATAGCATGCATTAATTTCAAACCTTCAATACCCATTCCCCTGAAGGCATAAGGAGAACTTCTTGGTTTAAACACGCCGCCACGCATTATTCTGACTCCATTTTTTAGCAAATGCTCCGCTATGCTTTGTATTTGCTTCTCGCTTTCTACAGAGCATGGACCGGCCATAATAACCGGACGCTCACCGCCAATTACCAATTCATCATCTAATTGAATCTTTGTGTTATTGGTTTTCCACTTTTTACTTACGAGTTTATAACTGTCGGAAACAACATGGATATCCTTTACCCCTTTCATGTTTCCAACTGTTCTTATATCGAAGTCTGTTTTTCCAATACAAACCAGGTAATGACCTAATTGGGTTCTGACTTCTTTGCTAGCGTATTTCTTTTCTAATAAATAATTTCCAATGTCGGATTTTTCTGTTGAGGAAATATTTTCTTTAAGCTGTATGATCATGACTGATGTTTTAATTCATTAATAAATTGTTCCGTTGTACTTTTAATATTTTCAGACTGTCCTATTCTTCTGATAAATTCAGAACCAATAATGGCGCCGTTGCCCGCCTTGCAGGCTGTTTCAAAACTTGCTTTGTCTTTTATCCCGAATCCGATTAACACAGGAAGATTTAAATTGAAGCGAGGAATAACCTCTTCTAATTGATGTGAATTTTTAATTTCATTCCCTGTAGTTGAATTGGAAGACACCAGGTAGACAAAGCCTTTAGCTGCTTTTTTAACTTGCTCTACACGGTTATGCTGAGATAAGGGCGATAACAGAAAAACTACAATCACATTAAATTTCTCAGCAAGGTGCTTATGCTCCATTTCATATTCCTCAATTGGTAAATCAGGAAGAATCACACCGTCAATGCCGCATTCGTGGCATTTGGCGTAGAATGCTTCTATACCGTATTGCAAAACGGAATTTAAGTAGCCCATTAAAATAACCGGCTTCTGTGTTTTTTTTCGCAGTGTAATTAACTGATCGAACAAATTGGATAGCGTCATGCCGTTGGCGATTGCCTTACTGCTGCTTTCCTGAATGGTCTTTCCATCCGCCAATGGATCAGAAAACGGAATCCCTATCTCCATTAAGTCTGTGCCTGCCGAATCCAGCGCCTCAACAATTTCCAAAGTATCATTGTAATTGGGATAACCCGCGGTAAAAAATATCGAGATGATGTCTCTGTCTTTATTTTGAAATAATTTTTCTATTCTGTTATTCATGTTTAATAATTTAAATGATTGATGTATGTATTCAAATCTTTATCTCCTCTTCCGGATAAACTAACTACCACAATATCTTCTTTCCTGAATTGAAGTTGTTGAAGTGCCGCCAGTGCATGCGCGCTTTCCAGAGCAGGAATTATGCCTTCTTTTCGCGTTAATTCCATGGCCGCTTCCAAAGCCTCTTCGTCAGTCGCGCTTAAATACTGCGCGCGTTGTGTTTTGAATAAGTTTCCATGCAATGGTCCGATACCCGGATAATCAAGTCCCGCTGATATACTATGCGGCTCTGTTATTTGTCCGTCTGCATTCTGTATTAAATACGTTTTGCAGCCATGAATAATCCCCGGTTTACCAATGGCCAATGTAGCAGCCGTTAGTCCTGAATGTATGCCCTTGCCTGCAGCTTCAACTCCAATGAGCTTCACATTAGCGTCATCAATAAAATGATAAAATGCGCCTGCGGCATTACTGCCTCCGCCAATGCATGCTATCACATAATCAGGAGAGCTGCGGTTAAATTTTTCCGTCAATTGATACTTAATCTCTTCACTAATTACAGCTTGTAATCGTGCCACTAAATCCGGATAAGGATGCGGTCCAACCACTGAGCCGATTAGATAATAGGAATCCTCTGTATTATTCATCCAGTCACGAATAGCTTCATTGGTTGCATCCTTGAGTGATCGACTTCCCGAATGCACCGGAATAATTTTTGCACCCAGCATTTTCATCCGGCTCACATTAGGGGCTTGCCGTTCAATATCTGTTTGTCCCATGTACACCGCGCAATCCAAATTCATTAATGCGCATACTGTGGCTGTAGCAACACCATGTTGTCCCGCGCCGGTTTCTGCAATGATTCTTTTCTTGCCTAAACGTTTTGCAAGCAATGCTTGTCCAACAGCGTTATTAATTTTATGCGCACCGGTATGATTAAGATCTTCGCGTTTCAGCAAGATGGTGGCCTTATATTTTTCTGAGAAATTTTTCGCGTGATATAAAGGTGTTGGACGGCCCACGTATTCTTTCAGCAAATGATCGTACTCTTTCTTAAAATCGGGAGATGACAAGACATCGAGAAAGTAACTTTCCAATTCATGCACATTGTTGTATAATATTTCAGGAATATAGGCGCCGCCAAATTCGCCGTAATATCCCTTTCTGTATAGTATTTCTGTTTTCATTCTAATAGTTGATTTGTTTTATAAATTCTTTTATTAATTGCGTATCCTTGGTACCTGGAACGATTTCAAATTTGGAATTGACATCGATGCCATAAAGCTTAGGATGTTTAATCCTTTTGATAGTCTCCACATCTTCTATTCCTATTCCGCCGCTCAGAAAAAACGGTTGGTTGAAATCATAATCTTGTAGGGCGCGCCAATCAAATTGCTTACCGGAGCCGCCATGCAGCTTCGTTTTGGTATCCAATAAAAAATAATCGCAGACTTCGTTGTATTTCTGCATTAGCACTTTATTCAGTTTGTTCTCTACAGAAAATACTTTAATCACTTTAATATGTTGATTGAGCTTTGTACACAATTGAGGGGATTCATTCCCGTGTAATTGCACATAATCCAGATAGTATTTAGCCGCCGCATCCATTATCTCATATTCGTTGGCATTAACAAACACGCCCACCTTTTGTATCGAGTGATGCATATCCCTGATAACATAATTATCCAGTGAACTGTTATAATAGCGCGGCGATTTCTTGTAAAATATAAATCCAAACAAGTCGACACCTGCGCCGGCCAATTCCACTATGTTAAGCGGATTGTTTAAACCGCATACTTTAATTTTCATTGCTTTGTATTAACTGATTAAATTTTGCAATAAACGCTCTGCAGGCTTCATGTGGTTTGGCTTGTTTCATGAAATGTGAGCCAATTAAAAAACCATTATAACCTTCCTTTTTCAACAGTAAAGCATCCTCAGGTTTATTAATGCCACTCTCCGACACCAACACTGCATTGGATGGAAGCAATTTTTTCATTCTTACGGAATGTGTAAGATCGATTGACATGGTTTTTAAATCGCGGTTATTGATGCCAATTACATCCGCGTCGCCGTCAACTTTATTTATTTCCTCTTCTCCATGCAACTCGAGCAGAACTTCCATTTTCAGCTGATGCGCTAAACGGGTAAAGTTCTTTATTTCCTGAGACGTTAATATAGATGCAATCAACAAAACAGCATCCGCTCCAATGGATTTTGCTTCCAGAATCTGATATTCATCAATAATAAAATCTTTACGCAAAACAGGACAATAGTTAAACTTCCTCGCCAGCGTTAAATCGTTATTGCTCCCGCCAAAATATTTCGAATCGGTTAAAACGGATAATGCACTGGCACCGCTCTGCATATAACCGATGGATATTTTTTCAATTTCAGCATATTTATTAATGATGCCCAGAGACGGCGACTGCTTCTTGAACTCCGCTATAATACCACTCTTGTCCTTACGCAAAAGATACTTTTTGAGAGATACGGAATCGCTTTCAAAATAAATGGAGGTCTCTAATAAACGAACAGGATAAAGCTGCTTACGTTGTTCAACTTCCTGTTTTTTGAAATCTACAATGTCAAATAGTGTTTTCATTTTTTAGTTATATTTTTTAATACGTTAAATGCTTTTCCGGAATCAATTGCTTCTTTACAGATTTCCACTGCCTGATGAAAAGGAGTTTGAGGCGAATAACAACAATATGCGGCGGCGGCATTAGCAAGCACCACATGTTTACGTTGATGAGTTTCTTTATTCAGTAATATGTTCACAAATATCCTTGCCGATTCTTCCATGCTATGGCCGCCCACAATATCCTCAGGCATTACAGCTTCAAAATATAATTCTGTGGGAGTGTAAAGTTTTTCGGATTGATTGGAGTAAGACTTAACCGCGCCGGTTAAACTGATTTCATCATACCCATCAATTGAATTGACTATCGTGTAGCGGATGTTTTGTGTTTGCAGATAGTAATGATACAATCGTGCGGTTTCCTGATTATATACGCCAACAAACTTGGCCGATATATTAGCAGGATTGGTTAATGGTCCGATAAGATTAAAAAAAGTTCGGAAGCCAATTTCCTTTCTTAAGGAGACTACACTGCTTAAAGCAGGATGGAATAATGGCGCATGCAAAAAACAAATATTGTTTTCATCGAGCTGACGACGCAACACATTGATGTCATTGGTAAATTCATACCCGAGATATTTTAAGATGTCGGATGATCCGCTGACTGATGTGGAGCCATGATTACCGTGTTTGGCAACGGGAATGCCGCTAGCTGCTAAAACAATCGCGCTTAAAGTGGAAATATTAAAAGTGTTTCTTCCGTCTCCGCCTGTTCCACATACATCCATTGTTTCTTGCTCAAATTCTATTTTGATGCAATGTTCTTCCAGTGCCGCTGCCATACCACTTAATTCCTGCAGCGTAATTGGTCTTGCGCGATAGAAAGCCAATACAGCTGCGGTTTGAGTTGCATTTAACTCCTTTTGCATTAAGCCTGTCATCGCGGAGTAGGCTTCTTCTTGTGTGAGGGCATAGCCCTGTGATAATTTTTCGAAATATGTTTTCATAATGGAAATAATAAATACGTCGCAAGCTCCTTTTGAAGCTTGCATGATTAATTCAATACTATGTTTAAACGATTAGGCTTTAAGCCAATTGCGGAGCAGGGTTTCTCCGTATTCAGAAAGAATAGATTCAGGATGAAACTGCACACCTCTCACGTCATACGACTGATGTTTCAGTGCCATGATTTCATTTTGCTCATCAACAGCAGTAATTATTAAATCAGAGGTTAGCGCATTTCTATCCACTACCCAGGAATGGTAGCGGCCTACTGTGAAAGTAGCGGGACAATCCTTAAACAGGATATCATTCCCGGTAACATGAATTGGAGTAGCAATGCCATGATAAACCGTATCCAGATTTTTTAGTTGAGCGCCGAAAGCTTCGCCGATTGCCTGCAATCCTAAACAGACTCCAAAAATGGATTTGGAGGAAGCGTATTGCTTAATAAGTTCAGGCATGATGCCAGCGTCCTTTGGTAATCCCGGTCCCGGCGATAAAAGTACTTTATCAAATGCAGCCACTTCGCTCAAGGTAATCTTATCGTTACGATGAACTTCAAAGGGAATTTCACTTACCTTTTCTACTAAATGCACGAGGTTGTAAGTAAAACTATCGTAATTATCCAACACTAATAATTTCATGGCTGATTTGATTTGTAATATTATTAAATTTTTCGGCATGCTGTACAGCTCTTTTTAAAGCGCGCGTTTTATTATAAATTTCATTGTTCTCGTTTTCAGGGTTGGAATTTATCACTATTCCGGCACCGGCCTGATAGGTTAAACAATAATCTTTACTTGAAAATGTACGGATCATGATGGCGTGATTCACTTTGCCGCAATGCGAAATAAAACCAATGCAACCACCATAAAATTCCCGCGATGTTTGTTCCATTTCCTCAATCAATTCCATCGCTCTGTATTTCGGCGCTCCTGACAAAGTACCTGCAGGAAATGTTCCGGTTAAAAGTTCAAAAGGACTAAACTCATCTTTCAATTGACCTTCCACTTTACTTACCAAATGAATTACGTGAGAATAGAATTGTATCTGCGCTAGTTTTTTTACTGTAACCTGTTTGCAATACTTACTCAAATCATTTCTTGCTAAATCCACCAGCATCATGTGTTCTGATTTTTCTTTTGGATCATGGAATAACTGAGCGGCGTTTTCAGTGTCTTGCGCATCATCACCGGTGCGTTTATAAGTGCCTGCGATAGGATGAATTTCTGCCGATTGATTATTGATGACCAGTTGTGCTTCAGGGGAAGAACCGAAAAACTTATAATTTCCTAAATCAAAATAAAACAAGTATGGTGATGGATTTAAATTACGAAGTGCTCTGTAAACATTAAACTCATCACCCGCGAATTTCTGACTGAAACGTTTTGACAACACCAATTGAAACACATCGCCGGCCTGACAATGATGTTTGGCTTTTTCTACCATAGCCTGAAATTCATCATCGGTACAGTTGACTTCTTCAGCACCAATAACCGAAAACGGATAGCATACTTCCTTTCCTGATTTTATTTTTTGTTCCAGCTCCGACAATTGAATTTGACATTGCTTGTTGTCGATGGCGTGACTGATCAGATAAAGACTATCCGAATGATGATCGAAGACCAACAGAAGGGAATAACAAGCATAATACATCTCCGGCAAATCCAGTTCTTTCTCTCTATTAAATCGGATATCTTCAAAATAAGGTATGGCATCATAAGCCATGAATCCAAATAATCCGCCATAGCAGAAATCAAGTTGCTGTTTTTCGAATTCGAACGATTTATAAAATGCATTTAATTGCCGGATGATTTCTTCCGAATTAAATACTTTGTTAGAATTCTCTGCTAATCCTGATATGGTTTTAAGTACTCCGCCCTTCAAGGTAATATCCGCAAGCGGATTCAAACAGATATAGGAATAATGACCTACCCGTGAATTATAGTCACAGCTTTCAAGAAGCAATGGCTTTTGATAATGATCGCGCAGGTTCATGTAGAGCGAGACCGGCGTATATCTATCTGAGAGTATTTTCTTTATTTGTGTATGTAATTTCATTTTTCAATTATTAATTAAAACAAAAAGCCCGCTGTAGAGGAACAGCGGGCTTCAAAATGGCCTGTATAGATAGGTAAATAATCTAGCTGTTCACAACATTTGTCGCGAACCACCACCAAGAATTATTTACAAATTGTTTTTTCATTAACGCATCAAAATTATTAAAAAAATCAATTCACCAAAAAAATATTTTTATAAAAGCGAATTTAAGATTTGTCCGAACCTGAAAATATCCTCGAAAGAATTATATAAAGGCACAGGTGCACAACGTATTACGTTTGGTTCACGCCAATCCGGAATCACACCGTTTTCGATTAATTTATTGTACAA
>JAEUTQ010000001.1 GCA_016787445.1 Bacteroidia bacterium | reverse complement strand
GTGGCAAAAATCCTGATTACGAAGGATTCCGTTAAAATGGTGATTTATCCGCGCAAACAATATTTTAAGGGTGATTATAATTACATTAATGAACTTTTACATGCCGATTTGGATTTTGATTTATTACAAGCGGTTTTGTTTGGAAACAGTGCTGAATTTGACGATGATGATTTAAAATTAAAACCTGTAACCGATCGGCAAAACTGCCGTTATGCTTTAAGTACCGAGCGTAAGTTTAAGCTAAAGAAGATTGAGCAGGGCCAAAAAGAACCAAAGAAGTCATTGCAAACGATGACACTTGACCCTAATACGTTTAAAATTAACAAAAATGAATTTGTAGACGTAGAAACGAACCGGATTTTTACCGCGAACTACGAGAAATATCCGTTGGCAACCGATTCAGTTTATGCACCACGTCATGTTAATATTGAGATAGTTGCAGAGAAGAAAGTCAACCTTAAAATTGATTATGTTCGTATCGAGAAAAATGAGCCTCAAAGGCTCACATTAAATATTCCTGCAAAGTATGAGCCTATGCCGATTAAAAAAGCCGAGTAATTGCATTTATGCGATATTGGTTTTTTTATGTTTAATGGCGAGCACATCAGTTTATTCGCAGAAGGCTACTACACAAAACAAACAGTCGTTAGAAAACAAAAAGAAAAAACTTAACGAGGAAATCAATGAGATTAATTCTTTGTTAAGCGAAACCAAGGCGAGTAAAAAAACCTCGTTAAATCAATTGGTTGCTATCAATAAAAAAATCAGTATTCGTGAGGAATTGATCAGCACAATAGTTGCCGAAATACAGCAATTAAACAAAGAGATTAAGCAAAACGAGAGAGAAATTTCAAAGTTGCAGGAGAACCTAAAGCGTCTTAAGGATGAGTATGCGCGAATGATTTATTTTGCACAACGTAACAGAGATTCGTATAGTCGATTGGTTTTTATTTTTGCTTCCGGAGATTTCAATCAAGCTTATTTGCGGTTAAAGTACTTTCAGCAGTATTCACAATTCAGAAAAAAACAAGCGAATGAAATTGTGGCGGCTCAAAAAATATTAAATGAAAAAATCGAAGAGCTGAAATCGAAAAAGCACGAGAAAGATTTATTATTAGGTAATGAAGAGGAGGAGAAGGTTAACTTAACAAAAGAGAGAGAAGGGCAGGAGGTTGTGTTAACAGAGTTACAGAAAAAAGAAAGACAGTTAAAGGAAGAATTACAAAAGAAGAAACGTGATGCGGAGAATTTGCAACTCGCCATTAAACGTTTGATAGAAGCAGAGATTAAGCGTAAGGCTGAAGAAGCGGCAAAAGAGGCCGCCGCTGCTGCCGCCGCCAAAAAGGCTGCCGAGAAAAAGGCAGTGAAACCTAAGAATGTGAAAGAAGAAAAGGTTGAAGTGAAGGAGGTAAAAGAGGTGAAGAAAGACGCGACCATGCCTGAATTAAGTGATGAGGCTGTTGAGTTAAGTAATGATTTTGCGAACAACCGCGGTAAATTACCTTGGCCGGTAACCAAAGGATATATTTGCGAACAATACGGTGAGCATGAACATCCAGCCATTAAAGGATTCATGATGTTTAATAATGGTGTTGAAATTTGTTCTTCAATGGGCGCTCAGGCGCGTGCCGTTTTTGCGGGTGAAGTAACCGGAATTGCGGTGTCTCCAACAGGTGGAAAATTGGTAATTATCCGTCATGGGGAGTATTTAAGTGTTTATTCAAACCTTGGTGATGTTTCGGTAAAAACTGGCGACAAAGTAGCGGTTAAGCAACCGTTAGGAACCATATTACATAACGAAGACGAAGGAAAATCTTCTATTAATCTTCAAATCTGGAAAGGACAAAAAACCATGGATCCTTCCGGATGGTTATCCGGAGTTAAATAATTATTTTCGCGAAGCCTGCATACGATTTAGCTTCTCCAAGGCAATTTCGTAAACCTCTCTGAATATTTTAGGATGATGACTGTAAAAGTAAAGTGAAGTGTCAAACTGTGCTTTGGTAATATTGTTGTCGAGTAACGGATTAAATGAATAAACCGTGTCTATTTTTTGTCCTTGTACATTCAGCACATTTATACCTGCTGCAGATTCGGCTAAAGTAAAATCTACAATAACGTCACTAAATTTTTCTCTGTCCAATACATATGCAGGAATGGTATTTTCATCTTCCTTACAGGAAATACCTCCCAGTAATAATGATAAAAATATAATGCCCCTGTGTTGCATAGCGTAAAGGTATTAAATATTAAAATAGAAACGAGCCTGGTGTTATAGCTTAAGGAATTTTATGAAATAAAAAAGGCGACCACAAGGCCGCCTTTTTATAAATTAAGTTTTATTTATTTTCCACCTGTTTTATTTGGAGCAGGAGTTGTTTTTGGCTTATCTGTGTTGGTATTTGCACCCGGGATATTCGCTAATGGCATAGCGTCTAATTTCTTTTTAACGGGCATTAAAATGTCTTCAGCTGGCTCAGAATACAACACGTTTCCAACGCTTGTATCCAATACGTATTTGTATCCGCCTTCTTTTGCAACCGCTTCAATACCTTTCTTCGCTTTATCCATAATTGGAGCAGTTAATTCTCCATATTTTCTTTGATAATCTTGTTGCGCCTGCATTCTGAAATCTTCAATACGACGTTGTAATGAATTAAGTTCATCTTGCTTGGTTTTCTTTACTAAATCACTCATGCCGGCTTCTCCTGCAAGATAATCGTTGTATTTCTTTTGTAATTCTTCTTCCATTTGGCCAACAGTTGTTTCCAAATCCTTTAAATATTTTTGTGCTACATCTTTAGCGGTTTTAGTTTCCGGCATCATGCTAACTAAAGAGTCGAGACTGATGTGCGCAATTTTTTGTGCATTTGCAAAGGTGAAGGCTCCAACTACTAATAAAGTCAATGCTGCCTTTTTAATCATGTTTTTCATAGTTATTGTTTTGTGTGATTATTATTTTTTGTTATATCCTAAGTAAGTTAATACATCGTCGCTTTTATCATATTTAGTGTTAGCGTATAAAATAGCTACTTGCCCTGCTTTATCAATGATGATCGCTAAACCACTGCGTTCAGCCACTGCTTTAACCGCACTGTAAATTTTATCCTGTAAAGGTTTTACTAATTCCTGACGCTTCTTAAACAATTCACCGTCTACACCAAAACGTTGTTTTTGCAACTCCTTCACTTCTTTCTCTTTATTGATGATTTCGTTTTCACGTTTCTTTTTCATGTCATCTGTCAATAAAATAGCGTCCGCCTGATAGGCTTTATATAATTTGTCAATCTCATTATATTTTGCTTCAATTTCTTTTTGCCAATCAACGGATAATTTATCTAATTCGGTTTGTGCGGCTTTATATTCAGGAATGCTGTTCAAAATATAATCTGTGTCAACATAGCCTATTTTCTGCGCATTAACTTTAAATCCGCAAAAAAGAATAATCGCTAAAATTGAAATAATTTTTTTCATCGTATTTCTGTTTTTATTGTATTCAATCATAACTCGTGCCAAGATACGTAATATCCCTAAATTAACATTTTTTACATTACATTTCTCCTAATTGCCCTCCAATGGTAAAGTGGAACTGTCCTTTGCCGTTTCCAATTCCAGGATTACCCGGCACGTTATCAAAGCCCCAACCATAATCCACTCCTAATAATCCAAACATTGGTAAGAACACTCTTAATCCAAATCCGGCGCTGCGTTTCACATTAAACGGATTGTATTGTTTAAAGCTCTGCCATGAATTTCCTGCCTCAGCAAAACCTAAAACGAAAATAGTTGCTTGAGGATTTAATGTAACCGGGAAACGTAATTCCATAGTATAACGCGAAGCAATTGGATCGCCCGCTGCTGATGATAATGAGTTATCAGTATAACCGCGCAACGCAATAATTTCGCGTGCCACAAAGTTCTGGAAACCACTCAAACCACTACCACCTAAATAAAATCTTTCAAAAGGAGAAAAGCCTACATCCTTGTTGTAATAAGTTAAGAATCCAAATCCAATTTTTGTTCTTAAGACAAGATTCCTGGCTTCTTTTCCTTCAGCCGCACGCTTATTGGTTAACTGTGTAAACCACTCTGCAGTGAATTTGTATTTTTGGTACTCAATAAATTTGAAACGTTCTTGCAACGAAAGGTCGCTGTAATTTTTACCATTAAATGCTGAGTATGGAGGCGTCCATTGCCCATGTATCACGAAGTTAGAGCCGTTTTTAGGATAGATAGGAGCGTCAACAGAGCTTCTTGAAATGTTTAAACTTAGGTTAACATCGTTCGCGTAGCCGGTGCTTAAAATAAAGAAATTGTATTTATTGAGATCATAATAGTTATAGCTTAGACTTGAATACATTTGAAAATAATCGTCCGGCCATTTTAATCTGCGGCCGAAACCAACGGATCCGCCAAAAATATTCATATAGCTTCTGTTCTCGTTAGGAATCTTTTTGCCATCTACTTCAATTTTTCTTTTTGTCCCATCTGAGAATGATGAGTGGAAAGCGGAAACAGTTAAAGAGTTTGGTTTTTTACCACCTAGCCAAGGCTCAGTAAATGAAATGTTATACGACTGGTAGAATAATCCGTTTGTTTGCGCCTGTACACTTAAACGTTGTCCGTCGCCTGTTGGCAATGGTCTCCAGGATTCTTTCTTCAAGAAATTTCTCATTGAAAAATTATTGAAGGTTACACCTAAAGTTCCAATCACGCGTCCGCCACCCCAGCCACCGGAGAGAGTGATTTGATCGTTTGGTTTTTCTTCAACTGCGTAATCAATATCAACGGTACCATCAGCAGGATTAGGCTTCGGAACCGGATTCATTTTCTCCGGATCAAAATAACCTAATTGCGATAATTCACGCACAGTACGCATAATGTCGGAACGACGGAATAATTGTCCCGGCCTTGAACGAATCTCTCTGTAAATTACGTGATCATTGGTTTTGTCATTTCCACTTACAGTAACTTTGTTAATGATGGCTTGCTTACCTTCATACATCTGAATGTTAAAGTCGATGGTGTCGTTGTGGATGTTTGCTTCTTGTGCATTCACCTGGAAAAACAAATAACCATCATCCATGTATAAGGAGGAGATGTCGTAACCGTTAGGATTCATGTTTAACTTCGCGTCTAACTGACTTTGATCAAACACATCGCCTTTCTTGATATTTAAGATCGTATCAAGTTGTCCGCTACGGTATTTTGTATTGCCAAACCACTTGAATGTACCGAAATAAAATTTGTGCCCTTCTTCAATGTAAACATCAATATTGACACGTTTTTTACTTACAAAGTAAGTTGTGTCTTTCACAATACGCGCATCACGATAACCTTTGCTGTTATATTTTGCAAGAACGGCCGGCAAATCTTTTTGTAGGTTGTCTTCGTGGTATTTTCCGGAGTTAAAAGGATTATAAATACGGAAAGGTTTGCTGTCTTCCATTTTACGACGAAGTTTCCAATCTGCCAGAACTTCGTTGCCATGGAATTTTAAATTTTTAATTCTTACTTTTTTCCCTTTATCAACGTTAATGTAGAGAATAGTGTGAGGTGTTTTGGTTAATTTATCCGCCTCCTGACTTACATTCACTTTTACATTATAAAAACCTTTGTTTACATAATAATCGCGAACAGTATTTTTGACAAAGCCTAAGGAGTAATCTGTAATTACTTTCTCTTTTACGAGGCGAATTTTTCCGCGAATCTCATCGGCTTCATTTTTCTTCACCTTACCGCGAAATGCAAATTTTGATAAACGTGGACGCTCAGTTACATGTATACGAAGAAAAACATCGTTGCCAATAACTTTCTCTTGGTAAATCTCAATATCTTCAAACAAACTTTGTTTCCATAATGCTTTTATGGCGTCGGTAATTTTATCGCCGGGAATTTGAATAGTTTCTCCAACAATTAAGCCGGAAAGTAAGCGAACTACATTTTTATCAGTAAAATTAGCGCCACTAACTTCAATACCTCCAATGGTGTATTTTTGAGGTGCTGTATAATCAGCAACACGAACCGAATCGGTTTGTGCGCCTGAATTGAAAATGCATAGGCATAGGAGTGTAAAGAAAATTATGCCTTGCTTCATTTAATTTCGTTTTTAATTTGTTCGCTGGTTTTACCAAATCTTCTTTCACGCGATTGATAACTTTTAATGGCATCAAAAAATTCTTTTTTTCTGAAGTCAGGCCACAAAGTGTCGGTAAAATAAAATTCCGCGTAAGCGAGTTGCCACAATAAAAAATTACTGATGCGATGTTCACCACTGGTGCGAATCATTAACTCAGGGTCAGGATATTTTTTGGTACACAAATGTTGCGCAATTGAATTTTCGTCAATCGCATCAATCGCTGTTTTACCCTCTTTTACTTCGGTTGCCAATTGTTTAACCGCTTCAATAATTTCCCATTTGGAAGAATAACTTAAAGCAAGCACTAAAGTTAAGCGTGTATTGTTTTTTGTTATTTCAATGGATTGTTGCAACTCATCATAGCAACCTTGAGGCAAACTTTTTAAATTACCAATAGCTTCGAGCTTCACACCGTTCTTGTTTAATTGCGGAGTTTCCATGCTTATGGTAGCAACTAAAAGTTCCATCAAAGCATCTACTTCTTCTTTCGGGCGATTCCAGTTTTCAGTACTGAACGCATAGAGCGTTAAATATTTTACGCCAACTTCCGCCGCTGCTTCAACAATCTCTCTTACAGAATTTACACCTTCATGATGTCCGAAGATACGGTCTTCACCTTGTTGTTTAGCCCAACGTCCGTTACCATCCATAATGATGGCAATGTGTTGAGGTACTTTATCTTTATCAAGGCTCATGAGTGAGTTTCAGAAGGAGGCAAATTTAACAAAAAACGCGTAAAAAGCTTATTTTAAGAGGTAATATATAGAGATAAAAGAGGTTTTTAATATATTTTATGATAATTACATTCCCGACTGATAACAAGGCTCAGGCTTAAACTGAATTTTGATGTTTAAGGTTAAACCAAAGAAGTAAAACCAATCCTTAGTGCGGGGGTTGCCCCTCTGAGAATTCGTTAAATCTCCTCCATCAAGTGAGCGATTCGAAAAGGCTAATCCCAGTGCGCCATTTGGCGGATTTATGTTGGGATTTGGGTAAGTTTTGCTCACATCATCGAGATAATCCGTGAAGGTTTTACGCGGCCCCCATTCTAATCCCAAGCCAATCCATTTCGATACATTCACCTTTACCCCAATACCAAAAGGAACACCCACTTGCCATAATTTGTATTTCTTGGTTTGTCCTTCGGTGCGTAATGGACGAAGATTTTCCCATTGTCCGCCGCCTAAGTTTCCTTGGGGATTGAAATTAAAAACATCTATACCCGCGAATAAAAAAATCGAAAATTTGTATTTATCGTTGCTGATTCTGTATTCGAGAAAATTAAATTCTGCTTGCGCGTAGAATTCATTTATCCGTGATTTAAAATTAAGATTACGACGACGCTGATCCGAATCTTCACTCTGAGAATCATCACCCATAATGGTTCCGGTATTAAAACCTGCTCTGAAAGCGTAACGATAATTTGGCGTAAAACGATAAAATAATCCAACGGCAGGCTTCATTAAAAAGAAATGACGCTTCGGATTTAAATCACCTGTATAGTAAGAACCTCCTAAAAAAATACCGATTTCATGCTGTCTGAAATTTCTGCGGCTTCGTTGTGCGAAAAGACTCATGCCCAGCACCAGAAATAAGAGTATAAAAACGGCTTTTTTCATTTATTATTAAGGAACGTAAATATCGCTAATTTATTGTATAAAAAGACGCTAAAACGCAAACCTAAACCATTGAAAAACAATTGTTTAATACAGGGAAGTGCTATTTGGCTAAACGCGCCTAAACATCAAGCTTCCCGACCCGTGGAAAAATCAGCATCTTTGTGCTGTTATGTTGAACATTAAAACTTTTACATTCGGTCCTTTTCAGGAGAACACTTATATATTGTGGGATGAGACGGATGAAGCTGTGATAATAGATCCGGGAAACACGTCAAGCACCGAGCATCAACAAGTAAAAAATTTCCTTGCCGATAAAAATTTGAAGTTAAAACGATTGCTCTTAACGCATGGTCATATCGACCATATTGCGGGAAATCGATTTATTTACGACACTTATAAGTTGTTGCCTGAAGTGAATGAGCATGATGTTCCACTTGTGCAAAAGCATGTTTCTATTGCCATGATGTATGGATTACCTTGTGAAGAATCTCCCTTACCGGAGAAATTTTTGAATGAAGGCGAACAAATTAAATTTGGCAATACGGTGTTTGAAATGTTGTTTACACCCGGGCATTCACCTGGAAGCATTACTTTTTACAATAAAGAAAACAACTTCATTATTTGCGGGGATGTGTTGTTTTATGGAAGTATAGGACGTACTGATTTACCGGGAGGAAACTACGACACATTAATTCGTTCTATTAAACAAAAATTATTTCCGTTAGGAGATGATGTGAAAGTTTATAACGGTCACGGACCTGCTACAACGATAGGATTTGAGAGGGAAAATAATCCGTTTTTGGTTTAAGAAACCAAAGATTTAGCTTTTTCGGAGATTAGTTCAATAACCGTTTTAGCAATTTGCTTTGGCGAAAAACCGCACTCTTCGTACAATTCATTTTGCTCACCGTGCTCGATAAAATTATCAGGAATTCCTAAGCGTTTAACCTGTGCCTGATAACCGTTATCTGCCATGAATTCCAGAACTGCAGAACCAATTCCGCCAACAATCGTTCCGTCTTCTACCGTAATTATTTTTTTGTAGCGACTAAAAACTTCATGCAGCATGGCTTCATCGATAGGCTTTGCAAAACGCAAGTCATAATGCGCCGGAGAAATATTTTCTTTTTCTAATTCCGTAATCGCTTTTGTTACTAAGTTACCCGGATGGCCGAATGAAAGAATAGCAACATCTTTACCATCTTTTATTTTTCTTCCTTTTCCAATTTCTAATTTCTTGAATGGTGTTTTCCAGTCAATCATCACACCGTTTCCTCTCGGATAACGGATGCTGAAGCTTCCCGGTGTTTCATCCAATTGAGCGGTGTACATCAAATTACGAAGTTCCTCTTCGTTCATTGGCGCACTCACAATCATATTCGGAATACAACGGAAATAAGCAATATCAAAAGCCCCGTGATGGGTTGGTCCGTCTGCACCGGCAATTCCTCCGCGGTCGAGACAAAACACCACTTTCAGTTTTTGTAAAGCCACATCATGCACCACCTGATCGTAGGCGCGTTGCATGAAAGACGAATAAATATTACAGAAAGGAATTAAACCTTGTGTAGCTAATCCGGCGCTGAAAGTAACCGCATGTTGTTCGGCAATACCTACGTCGAAAGCTCTGTCGGGCATTGCTTTCATCATGATGTTTAACGAACAACCAGATGGCATAGCAGGAGTAATACCCATTACTTTAGGATTTTTCTCTGCTAATTCAACAATGGTATGACCAAATACATCTTGATATTTCGGCGGTTGAGGTTCTTTCGGAACAACTTTAATTATCTCTCCGGTTTCTTTGTTAAACAAACCTGGAGCATGCCAAACTGTTTCGTTTCCTTCTTCAGAAAACTTGTAACCTTTCCCTTTTTTGGTAAGTACATGTAAAATTTTAGGACCGGGAATATCTTTTAAATCATTCAGAACTTTCGTTAAACGCACAACATCGTGTCCGTCAACCGGACCGAAATAACGGAACTGCAACGACTCAAATAAATTACTTTGTTTTAATAGAGATGTTTTAATGGAGGATTGCACTTTAGAAACAATTTCCTGAGCGCTCTTTCCAAAATTACTGAGTTTCCCAAGCATATTCCACACTTCATCCTTCACGTGATTGTAAGTATGAGAGGTGGTG
The DNA here is from genome assembly GCA_016787445.1 of Bacteroidia bacterium. GTDB lineage: Bacteria > Bacteroidota > Bacteroidia > B-17B0 > Aurantibacillaceae > JAHEYG01. The sequence continues at coordinate 4,171 of JAEUTQ010000001.1, read as the reverse complement.
ATATCGGTTAAGTATTCTTTTAAAGCACCAACATTTGGGTCGATGCTCATGCAATTATCATTAAGAACCACTAATAAATTAGCGTGTTCAACACCGGCATGATTCAAGGCTTCGAAAGCCATCCCGCCCGTCATAGCACCATCACCGATTACGGCAATATGGTGTTTGTCGTGTAAGCCCTGGTACTTAGAAGCAACAGCCATTCCCAGAGCGGCGCTGATGGAAGTAGAGGAGTGCCCTACGCCAAAAGTATCGTATTCACTTTCGCTGCGTTTAGGGAAACCACTGATGCCTTTATAAATTCGGTTGGTGTGAAAAATATCGCGGCGGCCGGTAATAATTTTATGTCCGTAAGCCTGATGGCCAACATCCCAAACCAATTGATCGTAAGGTGTGTTGAAGATATAATGGATAGCAGCGGTTAGTTCAACCACGCCAAGGGAAGCGCCGAAATGCCCGCCTTTAACCGATACAATATCGATAATAAATTGGCGGAGCTCGTTACAAAACTGTTCGAGCTGGTCTTCTCTTAATTTTTTAAGATCATCCGGACTATTTATTGAGCCTAAAAGTGGCCCCGGAAGTACTCCTGATCCTTTAACAAATTCCATTATTACAAATATACTACTAAAATACTAATGCTTAAAACGTTATTATAGAAGAATTTAGCATGTAGCGGTTGATAATATATGTTAAACAAACGGGAAGGGGATTTGTTTAATGAGGCCTGATATTATTGAAGAATCTGATGGAGATTATTTGCCGTAATTAATTTTATTTTGTTCAAATAACCATTCTGCGTCTTTTTGCACTTGTTCGTCAACACTCAATTTATTTTCTTCCGCTTTCTTTTTAATCGCTTTCATCCATTCCGGGTCGCCTTTGATGCGGTGAATGATATCAGGTAAAGGCTCTACTACCTTCAATAATTCATCACTTAAAATATATTCTGCATCAAGCTTGAGTTGTTGCTCAGTGGTGATTTTATTTTCTTGCGCCTTAACTACTAATTTATTATACCACTCGGTGTTCTTACGGATATCATCCATAATTTCTCCAAGACGTTTGCTGTTATCTTCACAATATAACTTGTGGCAATTATCAATGAAACCATATGGAAACAAATGGAAGGTAGCTTCCGTAGCCATTAACACAACAACATTTCTTTGCGCAAGTGAAGCGCTAAGATTCAGTACAGCTACCGGATTTCTTTTTTCATTGCTGATAAGCTGGTCTTTATTATAAAACCAATACTCATCTTCTCGATAAAATTGCTTAGGCAAATGATCGCCTACTATGCACCACCAGTAACTGTCGCCAACCACCAAAACATCCGGCTTTGTGTACTCGGAACTGTTTTTAAATTTATATACGGGATAAGGGTTCGCATCCATTTCTATAGGATACATTAAGTTCATTAACACACCTATGTCGTAATCGTTTCCTTTTAGATGTGTGTCATAATTAATAAGGGAATAATCCAATTTTGGCAATTTAATATTCCGTTTAAATTCGATATAACGGTTAAGCGTATCCACAGCAAGGCACATACCATAATGATTCCAGTGTGTGCCGTATTTTGGATAAACAGGATGTTTAAGGCTGCTTTTCTGCTGAAAGAACCAATAATTTAAATCAATAAAGTTGACCTGTTTTTGTTTAAAAAACTCAGTGTAGATTTTATAGTTTGTGCTGTCTTTTTGCTTTCGCAGATAACGGTCGGGAATTAAATCGGAATGAAATGAAGCTTTACCGGGTGCAAAAACAACAATGAGATCAATCCCTCTTGCTTTGAGCGAATCCTGAACACGTTTAATTTTTGTTACATTCTCGTTGACTTTGCCACCGCCGATGTAATTTCTTCCGATGTAATCATCAATATACGATTCAATAAACAATTCCCCGTTTTTGCCTATTACAACGCCGGGCGCATTTGTAGTGTTAAATAAAGAGAAATTAATCTGGTTGATTAATCGTACAAACCATGGGCGAAATCCAAAATTGTCATTAATGTATTTATTATAATTTTCCTGCCAGCTCAAATCCCAATAAGATTCTTTTGTCAGTTCAGGTTTTTCTGACACCGTTATACCTCCTGAAAGCGGTTCGCACTTAAACAGCTCCGTTTTAAATTGAAATGCCGGTATAAAAAGTAAAACCGCAATACAAACTGCCAATATGTATTTAAAACGCTCCGCCATTAAAATCTGAAATATATAAATGGATTAAACGTACTGGAAGTAATTGAACTGAGACAGATGAAAAACAATATAACAGAGGCTAAAGCGCCAACAAAATAACCGGTTGTGCTAAACTTGGCACTATAAACTTTGTCTTGAAGGGATAATCCTTTTTTGGAAAGTGCGAAAAACGAAAAGAGAATAGCTAGACTTAAGTAGAAAATAAAATCGTTGGTAATAAAAATGTAAGTTGTTTTAAAATCAAACGAAACTAATTTTTTGATAAATGCCATTGCATCTGTAAAATGTTCTAGACGGAAAAACACCCATCCAACAGATACTAAAATAAAAGTTGAGGTAATTGAGAAAAACTTTCCTGCTTTTGAATAAAAATTTAAAAGGAAAACGCGCTCTAATACCAATAGAGCGCCATGAAATACTCCCCAGAAAATAAAATTCCAACTGGCGCCATGCCAAAATCCGGAAAGCAGAAACACTAGCCACAAGTTGAAATATAAGCGCGTTTTGCTGCTTACTTTGTTTCCTCCTAACGGAATGTATAAATAGTTTTTCATCCAGCTTCCAAGTGTCATGTGCCACTTACGCCAAAACTCGGTGATGCTTGCAGAGGTATATGGATTGTCGAAGTTTTCCGGAAACTTAAAACCGAGCATGCGGCCCATGCCGATGGCCATATCGCTGTAACCGCTAAAATCAAAATAAATTTGAAAAGTATAGGCAAACATCCCAAGCCAAGCATACGGACTGCTTATATCGCTGATGGGAGAATTAAATACCTTATCGGCCATCAAAGCCATTGTATTCGCTATTAATACCTTTTTACTTAATCCAATAACAAAGCGATAAAATCCGGCAAGTACATCGCTTACATTTTCCTTTCCAAGTCGGCCTTCAATCTGATCTGAAATTTCATGATATCGGATAATTGGTCCGGCAATTAATTTAGGGAACATGAGAATATACATCTGATACTGCCAGAAATTATTCAAGGGCTTATGTACTTTTCTGTACACATCCATTACGTAGGTCAGGCTTTCAAACGTATAGAACGAAATACCAATCGGTAAAACAATTTTTGTCCATTCAATTTGCTTGTCTGTAAAGTTGGAGAGTATTGAATTAAAATTATCGATAAAAAAATTACAATACTTGAAATAAAACAGCATACCAACATTTAAGCTGAGGGAAAGGACCAGAAAAATCTTACGCGTTCTTTCAGCTTTAGAACCATCCAGCATTTTTACAAGAAAGAAGTCCAGTGTAGTTGTGGCAAGAATGGCAAAAATAAATTTTGGCGCCCCCCACATATAAAACACAATGCTTGCCAAAAGCAAAAAAGCATTTTTTATCTTGTTATGTAGAAGAAAATAGATGGTAAACACCAACGGAAAGAAGAGAGTAAGGAATATGACGCTGCTGAATACCATTATCTGATTTCTACCTCTAAAAGTTGACCAACTAAATTATTTTTTGGGAAAGGTATGAAATTTTGAAGGAAGGGAGCCGTTGGCCACCACTCCTGATAGTGAAATTCCTGTGACATAACCATTACCATTTGGTTATTCGGAATACTTGTTATGTTTCCGTCCATTCTACAAATTTCACGTAAATTATTCTTGTCCTTACCAATGCGCCAAATGATTCGCTGAGGTTGCCAATCGATTTCAAAATAGTAATACTCATCATTGAAGACTTCTTTATGTGGCGCAGCAACTTTGGAAGTTATGAGTTTATTGTAATAATCCCATCTGCAGTAAACATGTTTTTTACCCTCTACCTCTGCTTCTTTTGCGCCAATAATATAATTTTTAGGTTCATGACAGGCCATGTCCCAATTAGTACAACAAATAGTTATATCATTATTCGCAGAAGCATCTTCACTAGGATAATTTTTTACATCGCCATATGTGCTTTTGGCCCAATATTTGGATTCTTTTAAAATTTCAAAATCAATTTCCGAATAAGTTATT
>JAEUTQ010000017.1 GCA_016787445.1 Bacteroidia bacterium | reverse complement strand
TCCTTTACTCCCTACGGTCGTAATTTTTTATGCTTACAAATTGCTACCAAATGGGTGATCTCCTTGGTCCACCTGCGGAGCTTCCCATTTGGCTTAACGCAATTTGTTGCGCATAAAAAACCGTATAAAATGAGGCCGGATTACGGTTGTATCGTCTTCGAGGGTGTCTCCGAATGAAGTACGGTAGATTATTGAGAACGTTTAGATACAATCGAGTGTAATGGTAATCGGAGGGTTGATGCCGGGCAGCGATAGCGGGAAAATTGCCTTCTCCGAGGCCTAAGCCGACGGCAATTTTAACCGTGGTTTGCGCCTGCCTCTTGCGCAACCCCGATAGCTATCGGGGCGCCTTTCGGCATCAAGAGTTTTTTGCCTGCCCGACTGAGTATCGTTCGGGCGGGGTTACTTTTTGGCGAACCAAAAAGTAACATAAAATAAATTTGTTTACTTTTTTTCATCAAGGAAAAAAGTAAAAGAATACTAATCTTCTATTGAAAGCTTCAACTTTGTAAACAACTCTTCTCTGCTGATTTCTTTTACCTCACCGGGTTGCATACCGATTATATTTACATCTTCAATGTGTGTTCTGATTAATCGCTTACAATCGTGCCTTACTGCACTGCACATTTTTCGTATCTGACGGTTCTTTCCCTCTTTTAAAACAAACTCTAACCAAGTCTGCGGTAAATCAGCCCTGAATTCATGACCGCGCGGTGGCAAATAACCAGGCTTGTCAATAATATTTACTTCACATTCTTTTGTATGATACTCTCCCTTTCCCTTCACTAAAATATCTACGCCTGTTCTGAGGATTTGCAATTTTTCAGGTGTCACTACTTTTTCAACTTGTACAACATATCGTTTTGCTACTTTCCTGTCGGGATGCATCAACCTTCCTACCAAACTTTTATCATTCGTTAAAATCAATAAGCCTTCGCTGTCATTATCTAATCGTCCCACAGCATTGGTCCCCTCAGGAAAATCGTATTCTAAATCGCACAACAATCGTAATTTATGCGGACTCACAAATTGTGATACCATTTTATAAGGTTTGTAAATTATAAAATAGCTATGCATTAAGCTTGATTTGGCTTGTATCTGAAAGCCTTTAAAGAGATAAGGGTAATCAAAAATCCGGCCACAGCTACTACAACAGATAACACTGTTGCACCCACAGTATAAACGTAAACATTCTTAAGTGCATCAACGGTGAGGATTTTATTTAAATCAAGATTTACTTTTTCAGAAAGAACCAATTCGCCGGTTTTTACGCTGGCATATAATATAAATGGTATCATGGGCGGAACGCTTATCTGCGCCACTAAACCAACAACCACTTTGTTAAGTTTCAAAAAATGTGCGAGCAGAAGCGCTGTTGCAAATTGAAATCCCCAAATTGGAACAATTCCAAAAAACAATCCGAGTGCTACTGAACTCGCTTTCTTCATCGGACTTTCATGACGCGCCACAATTTCTTCACGCCATACTTTTTTCAGGTTGCTTAGCGTAAATTTCCTAAGCAACATGACAGGCCTCCAAAATAACGCGGCCAAAATGCACAGATACGTATTCAAAAAACTGATGCGGGTGAAATCCTTACCAGGACGAAAATGTGTGACGCGTTCTCCTTGCGGTGCATAATACACTTTTACAGGAACAGAAATCACTGGAATTCCTCTCCAAGCCGCTTTCACAATAACCTCAATCTCCAATTCAAACTTGGTAGTAAATAACCAAATGTTGCGCATGCGCTTTACAGGATACAAACGATATCCGCTTTGTGTATCCGGTAATTTAATTCCGGTTTCTACCCAAAACCAAAAATTACTGAACTTGTTACCGAAGGTGCTTTTGCCCGGCACATTATCCACCGCCATATTTCGGGCACCAATTATCAAACTGTTCGGAACTTCCTCCACCTTATTTAAGAAAGTGATAAAATCTTCCGGATAATGCTGCCCGTCGCTGTCGATTGTAATTACATAATCAAATCCTAGCTCTAATGCCTTTTTAAATCCGTTACGCAAAGCCATGCCTTTGCCTTTGTTTACTTCATGTTTAAATACAGCAATGTTCTTGAATTTTGAAATGATATCCGGGGTTGAATCGGTAGCACCGTCGTTCACAACAATAACATCATCACAATATTCCAGTGTTGTTGAAATAACGGCTTCTAAAGTCTTAGCGTTATTATAGGTGGGAATAAGAACACAAGCTCTTAAAGCTTTGAATTTGGATTTTGTTATTTCTTTGTCAGTCATTAGAATCAATGCGAAAATAACAAAGAAATTGCTTATTTGTTTGAATTATTTCTCCTGCTTTTCATCAATACGAAGCACATTGGTAACACCCTTCACCTTTTTAAGATTTTCCATTAAGTGATTTAAGTGCTTTGTATCATGAACGTAGACCATAATGGTTCCTTCAAAAATTCCATCATCGGTATCAAAGCTAATGGAACGCATATTGATATTATTTTCATTCGAAATAACCTTTGTGATATTATTTACAATACCGAGTTCATCGGTTCCAATGATTTTAATACCGGCTAAGAATGAAATTAAATGTTCATTCATCCACTTCGCTTTTACTACACGATATGAATAGTTGGAAAGCATTTTAACTGCATTCGGACAATTCACGCGATGAATTTTGATACCTTCACCTACAGTAATAAAACCAAACACATCGTCGCCGGGAATTGGATTGCAACAAGCCGATAATTTATAATCCAGCTTTTGCATATCGTCGCCAATCACCAACATATCGCTGCTACCGCGCGCACTGGTCACCAACTGCTCAATTTTTTGTCCGGAGCCTTTACGATGCGCGCCTTTCTCCGGTTTTTCTTTGAACTTTAAATAGTCTTTAATCTCATTATTATCCACGTTACCCAAAGCCACGCGATAAAATAATTCCTGAGAGTTGGGTAAGCGTAAATAATTGGCGAAATCATTCACGTTTTGTAGAGTGAAATCAAGTTTGTTTTTGTAAAACTTCTTCTCCAGTATTTCGCGACCGCCTTCTGCAATTTTCTTGCGCTGTTCCTTTAAAGCATTTTTTATTTTTGATTTCGCACGAGCCGTGATAACATACCCAATCCAGTCTTCTTTCGGAGTTTGCTTTCCGGAAGTTAAAATTTCAATTTGATCGCCACTTTTAATTTCATAACTCAGCGGTACCAACTTATGATTTACCTTAGCACCTATACACTGCTCTCCAATTTTAGTATGAATATCAAAAGCAAAATCGAGAGCCGTTGCACCACTCGGTAAAGTTTTCATATCACCCTTTGGCGTAAACACAAATATTTCATCCGAGAAAAGGTTGAGTTTAAAGTCATCCATAAACTCCAATGCATTGGCATCAGGATTTTCTAATAACTCACGGATACGTTTAAGCCATCCCTCCAGATTATTTTCCTTTTCCTGTGCCGACTCTTTATATTTCCAATGGGCAGCATAACCCTTTTCAGCTAATTCATCCATACGAACCGTACGGATTTGTACTTCTACCCATTTTCCTTCCGGTCCCATTACAGTCGTGTGCAAACTTTCGTAACCATTACTTTTAGGAGTAGAAATCCAATCGCGCAAACGTTCTGGAGATGGATGATAGAAATCAGTGATAATTGAATATACTTTCCAGCAATCAGATTTTTCTTGTTCAAATGGTGTATCAATTACAATTCGAATGGCGAATAAATCGTAAATCTCCTCGAACTTTACCCCTTTTGTTTTAATCTTATTAAATATAGAATAAATAGATTTCGGTCGACCGAACATTTTAAATTTAAAACCTTGCTCTTGTAAAATCTCTTTGAGTGGTTCGATAAATTTCTGAATGAATTTTTTACGCTGTGGTTCTGTTTCCGCTAACTTTCCGGCTATATCATTATAGGCTTCATCATCGGTATACTTTAACGATAAATCTTCCAACTCCGATTTAATTGCATTTAATCCGAGACGATGCGCCAAAGGAGCGTATAAATACAAAGTTTCGCTGGCAATCTTCATTTGCTTATCGCGCTTCATATGCTCTAACGTGCGCATGTTATGAAGTCGGTCGGCAATTTTAATCAAGATAACCCTTACATCCTCCGCCATGGTGAGCAACACCTTACGGAAGTTCTCTGCCTGAATAGAAGATGTATTATCAATTACGCCTGAAATTTTTGTTAAGCCATCAATGATTTGTGCAATTTTATTTCCGAATAAGCCACGAACATCTTCAAGCGTTAAATCGGTATCTTCAACAGTATCGTGTAACAAAGCACAAACGATAGCCGTGGCGCCTAATCCGATTTCTTCAGCACAAATATGCGCAACAGCAATAGGATGATAGATATAAGGCTCGCCCGATTTACGGCGCATTTCCTTATGCGATTCAACAGCCACTTCAAAAGCCTTACGAATCATTTCCTTATCACCCTTTTCTAAACGGTGTTTACAGGCTTTGATGAGTGCTTTGTAGCGGTTCAGAATTTCTTTTCGTTCGGTAACAAGATCAATTTGCATAGTGCGGGTACGTATTTGATTTACTAAATTTACAATCAATTATAAAAATACAAAACTGAAAACACTGTTTATACATATTTTCTATTTTTTTCGCTCAGTTTATTACCGCGGATTGTTCAATACTTTGGCTATTGGTAAAAGTGAAAGCCAATATGAAATTGAATTTGGCATATCAACATCCGGGATTGTAAAATCCGACGATAAAGATAATTTTCACTATCAAGGGGCGGGTTATTTGGCGCTTCTCCGTGTGTTTAATGAATTACCATCAGAACTTAAAAACAAAACACTCATTGATTACGGCAGTGGGAAAGGCCGGGCTCTTTTTTGCGCTGAATTTTGCGGATTTAACAGGCTCATTGGTGTAGAGCTCGACGCCAATTTATGTTCCGATGTCCGCAAAAACGCGCTGAATTACCGGAAAAAAAGACCGGAGAGCACCTTCGAATTTGTTCATCAAAATGCCCTTGATTATACTATTCCTGCAGACACAGGCACTTTTTATTTCTTTAATCCCTTTTCTGATTTGATTATGGAAAAAGTAGCCGATAACATCATAAAACACTCAGTAAACAATAACACTTCTGTATATGTAGCATATTTAAATCCCACCTTTAAAAAACTTTGGGAAGAGAAAGGTTTTTTAGTCTATAAAACAATTAAGACCAACAGGTATACAGAGGCGATCATCTATAAATTGGGTAAAAAGTGATTTTTATGCTTATATTTACTCTATTATTCCTCTTTTAATTCGTTTTATAGTTGAGTAATACTTTACTTAACTAAAATAACATACATGCAATTAAAAGCTTCCATCCGGTTTACAAATAACGAACAAGCCGAATTTTTCTCTACCCTTCGTAAAAGAGTTGATACCTATTTCAGAGACAACAAAATTTCTCCGCACGCCAATGCACAAATGATAATTAAAAGTATCGTGTTGCTATCAGCTTACATTGTTCCTTATTTTTTCGTTGTGTTTGTTCCACTCCCTTTTTGGCTATTGGCTACCATGTGGTCGGTAATGGGTTTTGCATTAGCCGGTGTTGGCATGAGTGTAATGCATGATGCAAATCACGGCTCTTACTCGTCTAACAAAACCATTAATGATATAATGGGATATACACTAAATGTGCTCGGAGGAGCGGTTTTTAACTGGAAACTTCAGCATAATGTTTTACACCATACCTACACCAACATTGTAGATATGGACGAAGACATAGAAGATAAATTAATCATGCGTTTCTCTCCACACACCGAGTTGAGATGGTATCATAAATTTCAATGGGTTTATGCATTTTTCTTTTATGGTATACTTACTTTGTATTGGGCTTTAATTAAAGATTTTGTTCAATTTGTACAATACAAAAGAAACGGTGTAAACAAAAACACCGATAAACAAAACCGAATCGTATTACTGAAAATTATCGGACATAAGGTAATTTACTTTAGTTACTTTTTTGTAATTCCTTGTCTGGTTTTTAACGTTGCTTTCCTGCCGCATTTATACGGTTTCTTGTGGATGCAATTTATTGCAGGAATCATTTTAACCACCGTATTTCAATTAGCACATACTGTAGAAGGCACTACTTACCCGTTACCGAATGAGGGCGGCACCATTGAAAACAACTGGGCTATTCACCAAATGAATACCACCGTTAACTTTTCCCGAAAAAATAAATTCATTTCCTGGTATGTTGGCGGATTAAACTTTCAGGTGGAACATCACTTGTTTCCCCGTATTTGTCACGTACATTATCCCGCCATCTCAGAAATTGTTAAGACAACCGCTGAAGAATATAACATTCCTTATTTGGAAAATAAATCGTTGACAGACGCGCTGAATGCGCATGTAAGGGCGTTAAAAAAACTAGGATTGCCTTCCATCAATGAAGCTATTGCCTGATTAATCTTCCGTAATTAAAAATTCGGTGCGACGATTTTTCGCACGCCCTGCTTCGGATGAATTATCAATGAGTGGTTTTGAAGAACCAAATCCTTTTGCCGTTATTCGATTTCCATCAATGCCATAAGATTCAATTAAGGCTTTTACAGTAAATGCACGATTGGCAGATAAGGCCTGATTAGCACTAGCATTACCAACATTATCGGTATGACCCTGTATTTCGATTTTTACTTTAGGATGCTCTTTGAGATAATCTGCGAACGCTTGTAATACCACTTTTGATTCCTCCTTTAAATCGGCGCTGTTGGTGTTATAGTAAATATTATTAATCACAAATGAACTTCCCACTTTCACAGAGTCTGTGATTAATTCAACCGGTTTTGGTGGCATGCTAAAACTTGCTTCTTTAGTACTGATTAAAGCAGAGGAAAATGCGAGTTCTTTATTCTTAATAGTCAAAATGTAATCATCCTTCTTATCTACCACAACGGCTGCCATAGCTTTTCCTGTAGTAGAATCTACCAAAGCATATGTTTTTTCCTTAGTTCGCACATTTTGTAATTCTGCAACAGCACCCCAAACCGGATCTCCTTCTTTAGTTTTAATGTTAGCCTCCATAAAGGTTGTTTCCTTCGGTCTTGCCGCTTCATATAATGGAAACGAATATAAATCATAACGGCCGACGCCTTTACCATTTACTTTACCGCCTTCATCCGAAAAGAAATAACCGCTCTTCGCATCCGTACTTACAAAAAAGCCGGTGTCGTCACCACCCGAATTAATTGGCTTTCCAATATTTTCAGCATCGCCCCACTCTCCTTTTTCATTCTTACGAATGTAAAATATATCTAATCCTCCAAAACCAAAATGCCCGTCGCTGCTGAAATATAAAGTCTGACTATCACTATGCAAAAACGGTGTTTTCTCATTGCCACTGGTATTAATTTTATTACCCATGTTAACCGCAGGGCCCCACACATGTGTTACAGGATCACGCTTGCTCACATATAAATCTATTCCACCAAAACCTCCGGGACGATCACTCGCAAAAATTAAAGTATTTCCATCAGCAGAAATGGTAGGCTGTGAATCCCAATAAACCGGATGATTAATTTGCGGACCTAATTTTTGAAAGGGCTTCCATTCATCATCCACATTGCGGCTCATGTAAATATCGCAATTGGCTTGAGCGCCTCCTTCATGACGCATCATGGCAAAGTATAAATATTTATTATCGATACTGATGGTACAACCGCCCTGATTATCTGAGGTTTCATTAAACGGATACGGCATTTCATCGCCGGCGTTAAACACACCGGTTTTATCGCGCACGGCAAACATAAATGCTTCGCGTTCTTTATCGGTTTGATAGACTACATTTTTATTATTGATTGGTAATCTTCTAACGTAAAAACAAATTTTATCATCAGGAGATATGTACGCAAGATATTCATCACGTGGTGTAGAAACTCCCAATACAACCTTAGGATCGAAAGGCACAACTTTTTTATTCAATTCATTCTCCTTTTTAGCCGATTTAATCATTTCTTTCGCCTGAGAGAGTTCTGCTTCATAATCCTTACCGAATTTCTTCTCATTATCATCTTTAAACTTGATAAATTTATCGAGGTACTTTATAGCCGAATCATTTTTTAATTGCTCATAATAATCAAATCCGATGTAGTAATAAGGTTCTGAATGGATTTGCGGACAATTCGCAATCGCTTTTAAAAAGAATGGAACCGCCGGTGTAAATGCTTTTCCTTCCAATTTACAATGCACGATGATTTCGAGTCCCATTGACAAATTAGCTTCGGCAAAATCAGGATCTTCCTGCAAACATTCTCTCAGATATTTCAAACGTTCGGGTTTGGGCGTTTTTCTATCCGTTCCTTTTAAATATAGTTTCTCAAGCTTTTTATCAATTTCCTTACAATAGGTTTTTTCTCCTTCTTCCTGAGAAAGTACCGCAAAGGACATGAACATCCATAAAGCGAATAAAATTTTCTTCATACTCCGGTTTATTATAAGCAAATTTAAGCTAAAGGTTACGCCTTTAGGGAAGATTTTACAGGTATTGTGTACTATTTAATGTTAAAAACAAAGCCCCTCGGTTGGAGGGGCTTTATACTAACGGAATAAACTCATGCTTCCTTTTTGTTCATACTCTTTTTGATCGCGTCCTGTTGCTTTCAAAAGATAGAAATACGTTCCAGCCGGAACCTCTTTTCCAAATAAATTCTTGCCATCCCAGGAAACATTACCGGATTCAGACTTGACATCGTACATTTTTACACCCCAACGATCAAACACGGTAAACGTTATACTTGACAAACCGGTTGTTTGAAGAAAAAACGTATCATTAACGCCATCACCATTAGGAGTAAATACATTAGGTACCGTTAATGCTGAAGGCAAGTCAACCGTTACCAAAGCTGTTGCGGTTCCAACACAAGTTACAGTTCCAACCTGCTGCGTCATCGTTAAGAGCACTGTATAGGTTCCTGCAGAAAGATAGTTTGCCGCACCATCCGGATATGGAGTTGCAGATCCTGTATAGGTATTGGCTAAACTGGTTGTTGAGACGCTTGAACCTGTACCATAATTCCAAATAGTTGTCATGGTTCCAGATGAACTTGTAAATGGCGTTGTGTTTTCGAAACTTACTCCCAGCGGTGAGAATCCACTTGAAGGATTGGCTGTCATGCTTACATCTAACGAACCGGTTGTAACAAGAATTGAATTAGTGGTAGCGCAACCATTCACTGTGTTAGTTATTGTCACAAAATAAACTCCAGGCATATTTACGGTTGTGCTATAACAGTTTGAACAACTAAAGCCCGAATTCATTGGACCCTTCCATACATAGGTGTACGTGGTGGATGTGGTGGTGGTACCTGCCGTAACAACAGTTGTGGTTTGTCCGCATGGTATTTGTACGGGTGATAAAGGAACAGTAGATGGCGGAACTGTATTTAATGGTACAATTGCAGTTGTGACGGAAGAACAGCCATTTTGTGAATTAGTATAATTCATTGTATAAGTACCGGCTGAGCAAAACGTGGAGCCAGGAATATTATTAGTTGTTGTTGGCGCCGGTGATGTAAATGTAAACGTAATTGGAATGGTTGAAGTACCACTCGCTAATTGAGGCGAGAACTGTATACATAAATTAGAACAAGTAATTGCACTCGGTGTAAATACCGCATTATACTTCGGTACAAAAACATCTTTATAGAAACTAACTCTGCTTCTTCCTACGCAACCATTCACAGGATTAGTACATAACACAGTATAATTTGTTGGTGAAGTCGTTGATGTAATATTTGATAAATTCACTGAAACCTGATTGGTGAAGGTGGTTAAATTCGGTGGTACAGTCCAGCTGTAATTATTGGCCGATAACATAGGGTTGGAAATTGCTGTTGCTAACAAAGTATCATATTTACAATTCAGCGTAAAGCTGTTACTTGATAAATTGGTTGTAGCTGTTGGAATTATCCTCAACGTATCAATAAATACAGTTACCGTTTGCGAAACTGTGCAGTTATTACCGTCCTTAAAAGAGGCTATATAATTTCCTGGCACACAAACAGAGTAGCCTCCATTAGATGGTGTACTTACGACACTTGAGGTGACATTCGTCCAAGAATAAGAAACAGGAGCGATATTTGAACTTGCAGAGATGGCTAAACTTACACACGGCACAGAACAAGTTATACTATAACCTAAATTAGCCGTAACTGAAATTGTAGGAACAGTGTTATTAGCGAAAACTGAAACAGTTTGTGTTCCTGTACAACCTGTAACCCCATCGATAAACACAACAGTATATGTACCTGGAGAATTAAAACAGCCCAGCAATGGCGTACTGGATGAACTTCCAATTGGAACATTTCCCGGCGCAATCCACTGACCCGTAATGTTAGTTGTTGTCGTTGTTAAAGCCGTAAATGAGGCACATGCTCCGTTGCAAGTTAGTGTACGTGAAATTGGTGTTACTGTTACCGGCACAGGAGTAAGCACCTGTGAAATGGCTATGGTTTGGGTTACTGCACATGATCCTGCTGTGGCATCCATACCTGTTACTGTTAAGATGTTTGTTCCGAGTGGCGCTCCGCCCACCCAAGGATTACCAACAAATGTTCCTGTAGATGCACTTGTCCATGTATATGACATGTTAGCGAGTGTAGAAGTATTGACTGCTATTAAATTTAATGTAGATGGCGAACATCCTAAAACAGTTCCTGATGGTGCGCTGATGGAAAAGCTAGGTACTGCCGGTAAAGGATTTACACTTAATGTTGTTGTTCCCGTACATCCATTCGCGTCTTTTACAGTAACGGTGTTCACCCCTGCGCTCATTCCACTTACCGAATACGTAGTAGCAGTTGAACCCGTCATTGTTGCAGGCGGCGCCCAATTTACCGTATAGCCAGGTGTACCGGAGGTGATAACTGCATTCGCAGCGTTAGTAGCGGAAGTACAAGATAACTGTGAAGATACATTGGCAGTCACCACCGGCGGAGGATTTGGCGAAACAGTTACAGTAACAGCACTTGTATAAGTACTATTTACACCTGTGCAGCTAGTCACGTTCATTGTGGCTGTATAAGTAGTGGTTGAGGAAGGACAAACTGTTTGTGTAATCCCGGTTCCAATCGGACCACTCGGTCCTGCCCATGATACTGTATAAGATTGCGGTCCGGTTGGAACAAATCGCCAGGCCTCATTTAATGCTGTCCAAGTGTTTGGGAAATTTCTGTTTGGCGGAGAATAAGCAACCGTTCCATTCATATTCTGAATACCAATAATTCCTCTTCCTCCATTCCATCCCGGACATGTGGTACTATTTTGAATATAAACATCAATGAAATTTGTGTTTTCATATAATACTAATTGAAAAGTAGAATTAGGTATTCCACTACAGGAACCAGGATTTGAAAACATTGGGATATTACTCCAGTAAATTACCAAAGCCCTGCATGGTGCGGTTCCGGTAAAATAATAGCGCATGTTACCGCCAAAAGAAGGATCGATATCTCGAAATGCAGCGCATATTGTATTTCCTGGTAAATCAACCGTATTAGGAATGGCAGTTGATATCACCCAATTATTAAAACCTCCAGGTAAAGGTGGAGTAACACTAAATGATAGTTGACCATTAGAACCAAGTATACAAGTTTGATATGTGTTACCAAAGTAACAAAAATCAAAACCTAAATTAATAACCTGACTCCAAACATCATCTACACCCACTGATACTGCAGTACCTCCTGTAAACGAATAAGGCACATAAGGAATGGATTGTATCGAATAGGTATTGGTTTGATTAACTGCAACTACATTTGCACTTAAAGTGGTGCAGCTTCCTCCGCAAAGCGGAACTGTAGATGATAATGCCGTTATGTTTGGACAGAAAGGCATTCCCTGGCCATTCACTTTAAGTATAATGGCGAATAATGCTAAAACTATAAATACTTTTTTCATCATTTTAATCAATATTTAAGTTTAAAATCTTTAAGGAACCCGGAGTAGAAATATTTATCAGAGAGATTTCCTCCTTTTTTTGCTTTGACAAATACTTATCAAGCAAATTTCCGGTATGATTTAAATTATTTGTTATGATTTCATTCTCGGTTTGGCTTGGTTTAAAGTATACTGCGGATGTTGGATTTAGTGCATCTAAAATAGTAACACATACTGATAGTGATTGATGAGATAAATTATAACTATGCGTTAAATCCGTTTGATATGATTGAACGGCTGCTGACTGATAACCTAAAGCTTCCTTAAACTTAGATTCGTAACTGGTATTGCCCGATCGGATTATTTCCTTTTGAACTTTGTTAATTGCCAAATTGGTTTTATTAATAAAATCTTTGGTAAACTGAGCATCTTGTGCATTAACAAAAAATGCCATCCATAAAGTCAAAAATAATAGGTATTGCCGTTTCATACGTGATTTTTTAAGACACATTTCAATTATCGTGCCAAAAAGTTAAAAAAACTTAATTGCATAAAAAAACCCGGACAAGTCCGGGTTTAATTGAGTTTATGATTAAGTCCTATTTCTCTTGTTTATCAAACACTTTTATCATTTCAACGGCTTGATCTACTGAAAGACGCTTCGCTTTAATTTTCTTGTCTTTATCTAATAAATAAATGACCGGGGTCGAGAAAATATCATATTTAGTTTTGATGTTATTAATATGTACCGGATCATACACGTTCATGAAATCGAGTTTGTTTTCAATCAAATACTTTCTCCATTTATCGTATTCGTGTTGCGTATAAACGGCGAAGATTTTTAAATCATACTTACTCTTCATTTCAGCATACGCATCTCTTAACTTTGGCATTTCGGTTTTACAATGACCGCAATCTACATCCCAGAATACTAATAAGGTCCATTTAGCTTTAACTGAATAAAGTGTTGTAAATAATGCAGTGAGTTTTTGCGCGTTATCGTAATACAACTTAGTAACACTAGAACTTGTTTTGGCAGTATCAAATCCCATTTTGCTGGTGATTTTTGCATTCACCGTATCAATCATCAATAAATCAGGAGCCTGAGAACCCAATAAAAGTGGTCGCAGAATGTCTACACGCTCCGCGATTTTTTTACTGGTTGTTTCGTCATAAACACCCTTTGCCATTCCGGTTCTTATATATGTATCAACTAAATCACAAAACACTTTATCAAAACCCATGATTTTACTTTGCTCATACGTTGGCATAAAGTAAGCCAACAAAAATTTAAACATGTCACTCTCCGGATTACATTGCTTCATTACCTTATTAATTTCGGAAGTAATGGTGTCAGGCATTTGGATAATTACACTGTTGAAATAACGTTTTAAGCGGTCGGCAAAAAACGGTGTACGTAAAACACGATCATCTTTAAAATTCACACCATCCCAAAAATGGGCTTTATAATATTTATAAACGGCGATGCTATCCGGACGACCATTACTCGCTTTGGGAACATCCTTTAATTCTTTTTCAGTTTTAAGATTCAATACATCATACAAAAATGTTCCGGCATGAGCGTTCATGAATTCCTGATCAAACTTCACAACAGCTTTATTCAATTCAGCTGATTTTTCTTTCATAAAGTTTGTTGAGTCTTCTTTCGATTTACCTTTAGTTTGCTCTCTTAATTTTCCAAACTCCTGATTACGTTCTGTGATATAATTAATGTATTTAAAAAATTCTTCATTCTCCTTAGAGCCCGGCGCCTTTAAATTTTTTACAAAATCAGCCGCATCCGTTGTAATGCTGAGTTTAGAAGATTCATTTATAAAAAAGTCGAAGTATCTCACCTTTTCCTGACTCACTAAAAAATAAACACCTTTGTCAAGGTCCTTTTTACCTTTAAATACAATATTCCCTTTGCTTACCTTTTTGCAAGTATCTACTATATACTGTTTATCGAAAGTGTATTTTGCCAGATAAGCTACGGTATCTGTATTTCCCTTAATAGAAATTTTAATATCGTAACCACCTTGCGCAACAAGTTGTGATGATAAAAGGGCGGAGAATGCTATTAATAGTTTTTTCATAATTCGGATTTGCATTACAAATTTAACAAAACATTAAACTTTGACGTCATTAATTGGTTTTAAATTTCTTTTCGTGAATTTCTATCAATTCCGGGATTTTATCAACCGGCATATGCTTAGCGATTATCGTTTTCTTTTCATCCAGAATAAACACTTTTGGTGTAGAGAAAATGTCGTATTTGTTTTTCATGTTATTTATGTAAACCGGATCATAAAGATTGATGAAATCAAGTTTTTTAGAAATCAGATATTTGCGCCATTTTTCAAATTCCTGCAAGGTATACACCGCTACAACTTGTACATCGGTCTTTTTCTTTAACTCATGATAAACCTCCACCAATTTCGGCATCTCCGTCTGGCAATGACCGCACTCCACATCCCAGAAAATAAGCACTGTATATTTTGCCTTTATGGAAGAAAGCGGTTTATACATAGGCGTAATCTTTTGCATGTTGGCATAATACAACTTAGTTACCGACTCAGAAGTCTGCGCTGTATCGAATCCCATTTTATTTACAATTTTACCATTAATGGTATCAATCAACATTAACTCTGGCGCAATGGAGCCAATCAATAAAGGCTTTATTTTATCTGATTTCTCAATGATCTTCTCAATTGTTTTTTCATCGTAAATGCCTCCGGCCTTTTTAGTTCTGATGTAATTGTCTACCAAATGAACAAACACTTTATCGAATCCCATCAGTTTATGGTTTTCGTAATTCACCATAAAATAAACGAACATGTACTTAAACATTTCGCTCTGAGGCGGGCACATTTTTAAGACTTTGTCCATCTCAACAATCACCGAATCCGGACCTAACTGCTGAATGAGCTGATCAAAATATTTATTTACGCGGGTTTCCAAAAACTGAGTACGTAACAAACGATCATCCGAAAAATTAATCCCATCCCAATAATGATTCTTGTAATAATTAAAACGATAAAAAGCTGAGTCGGTAGCGTTTTTTAAACGTGGCATATCAGCATCTTTGACTTCCTTTTCGGCTTTCAAATTTAACCAGTCGCCAAAAAACTTTCCTTTTTGCGCGGCTGTTACATCCTTCTCAAATTTGGCCACTTCATCGGAAAACACTTTTACCTTTTCACTGATAAATTTCGTTGAATCTTCCTTACTCATACCCTTCGTTTTCTCTCTTAATTCAGAGAAAGCTTTGTTTTTATCCATGTAAAAACGTGTATACGCAAAGAAATCTTCATTTTCCTTAGAGCCAACAGATTTCAAATTATATTGTAAATCGGCCATATCAGAAGTGAAATTAAGCTTGGTATTCTCATTTAAGAGAAAATCAAACATATGTCCCTTTTGCTGGTTCACCAGGAAGTAAACGCCTTTGTCGAGATCCATTTTCCCTTTAAAAACAATCGTTCCCTTTTGTACTTTTTTGCAGGTGTCAACTAAGTATTGCTTTCCGAAATTATACTTCGCCAGGTAAGCCACGGAATCCGTGAAATTTTTTATGGACACTTTGATTTCATATCCGCCTTGCGAAAAAACATTTGTCAAAGTAAAAAAGGATAAAATTGTAAGAGCTTTTTTCATATATAAAAATTTGTTCTTAAAAGGCCATATGGTATACCTCTGTTATTTTGTTGGCTTTGGCGTTTTGGAAACAGGGGTATTTCATGGAGTTAAAGTTATAAAGATGCGTATTTTTTATTTCAAAGATTGTACCATTTCCCGGAGGTTTGATTTATAAATTTTGTTAAAATCCCTCTCTAGAGAATCCTGCAAAGCATTATACTGTTCAAAATCAACGAACCAAGCATTACCCGAGGTTTTAATCTGCTCACATATCCTGTTAACCTTATCCTTTCCTTCAATTGGTAAATCACGGTATCCATTGAGTAAATGAAATATCCTTTGCTGTTTTAGAATTAATCTGCTGCTATTTGATACATTCGAAATACTATCATAAAACCGATTGAGAGAAGTAATAACATGAGTTGTATAATCATCAATGATTTTGTTGTCGGAGTATGACTTTTGGTAGGCATTTAAGGCTGCAGTATCAGTAATTAAAAATTGCAAGGTGGCTTTATGCGCAATAAACGAAGCTAAATTCTCATCGTAATCTACAGAGCTTGGTGCGTAATAAGTGGCGTGAAATAATTCATGAAAAATTAAATTGCACAACCAACCTTTACTTCTGCTTAACATGCCGCTTAAAACCGGATCACTAAACCAACCGAGTGTTGACCAAGCTGAAACCGGACGAACATCTACATCATATCCAAGACAAATAAGTCTGTTTTTCTCAATCAATGCTTTTTCCTTTGTAAAAAAACCTTTGTATGAAACTTCGCCAACAATCGGAAAAGACCAGTAAAAAGCTTTGATAGCATACTTTTCGGAGGCTGAAACAACCCATAACAAGGGTTCATTGCCGTGATTGTAAATTTTCGTAAAATTTTTGGTTGGTTTAAATCCCAATGAATCTTCGGAGTATCGCTTAAGCTCCGTGATTAAATTTAAATTATCGAGTTCCATTTTATCCGGATTTGCATCTTTAATATAATCCTCAAAACTTTCCTTTCCATTAAGAATCTTTAATTGACCGATGGCTTGATTTGCCAAATAAACACCGGTTGAATGAAATAAGGATGCTAAAAACATCATGAGCCAAAGCAATAGGTGTATGGATATTTTCAAAATGGCTTTAAAAGACATATATAAAATCACTAATTTCGGGGTATTATGTTTTTCTTTTTATCCAAAGTATTAACATTCCTGTTTTCACCGCTGGTTTGGTTTTTTTTCCTGATTATATGGGCTTTTAAAACTAAAGTGGAAGGCCGTCGCAAAAAGCTATTTATTACAAGTTTATCCATACTCTACATTTGTTCTAATTCGTTTATAATCGATGAACTGGCACGTGCCTGGGAACCCGTTACTCCTGATTATTACATGACTGATGAAAAGTATGATGTAGCCATTGTGTTGGGAGGAATAGGCCGCATTGATGAGCGTCAGCAGCGCTTTGATTTTGGTTATTCGGGCGACAGACTGTTTCAAACATTGGAATTGTACCATAGAGGAAGAGTTAAACAAATTCTATTCTCAGGAGGCAGTGGCAGCATTCGCTTTCCTGAACACAAAGAAGCCTTATATGTAAAAAAATATTTAAACACCATTCATATTCCCGATTCTGCACTTATTATCGAATCGCAATCAAAAAACACCTATGAGAATGCCAACTTCAGCAAAAAGATACTGGATAGCTTAAAATTTAATGGAACTATTTTATTAGTGACCTCAGGATATCACATGCCGCGATCATTAGCAACGTTTGAGAAAGCCGGCTTTACCAATATTACACCCTATATCACGAATCGCATTAGCGGGCCAAGGCGTTTTGATTGGGACCATTGTTTAATTCCGAATCCCGAAGCCTTACAAACTCTAAATTATTTAATCCATGAATGGATTGGTTACTTAGTTTATAAACTAAAAGGCTATGCATAATGAAAGAGGATTTATTGCAATTTATCTGGCAATATAAATTATTTGATCACTCGAACCTGCTAACGGTTAACAAACAACCTATTCACATTCTGAATCCCGGTGAATTAAATAAGGATTCGGGACCTGATTTTTTTAATTCCAAAATAAAAATCGGTGACATTATTTTAGCCGGTAATGTAGAAATTCACGTGCAGGCCGGAGATTGGATTAAACATGGTCATCAGAATGATGCCGCTTATAAAAACATCATCCTACATGTAGTTTATCAAAATGATTCCAATACTCATGCCATAGAAAACTGCGAAGTGCTTGAATTAAAAAATCACATTAGCCATAACTTGATTAAAAAATATGAATCACTGGTAAATTCCAAAAAAGCTTTAGCATGTACGGGGCAAATCGGAAAACTAGACTCTCTAAAAATTCAAAGCTGGTTAAACCGTATGCTCATCGAGAGGCTCGAGAAAAAAACCGAATACATTCAACAGCAATTTGAGCAATGTAAAAACGATTACTCACAAACCTTTTACTTAACGCTTGCTAAAAACTTTGGTTTTAAAACTAATGCTGAACCATTCGAGAATTTAGCTCGTCATTTACCCCTAAGTTTACTTCTTAAACATTCCGATAATCTATTTCAGATAGAAGCCTTATTATTTGGTACGGCCGGACTACTCGACAAGAGTTACAAGGATAAATACCTGCAACGATTACAAAACGAATTTGAGTTTTTAAAAAACAAATATGGTTTAGTGCCGTTAAATGCCGGAGTTTGGAAATTCATGCGCATGCGACCGGCCAATTTTCCAAGTGTGCGAATGTGGCAACTGGCAAAACTGATTCATCATTCTCCAAATTTATTTTCCGAACCACAACAATTCAATTCAATTAAAAAATTAAGCGAAGTATTGCAACATGAACCAGACGGCTATTGGCAAACGCATTACAATCCGGGAGGAAAACCGCAACAAAAAATCGGAGCGATGGGCATTCAATCAATAGAAAACATTTTAATCAATACCATTGCGCCGTTTCTTTTCTTCTACGGCAAACAAAGCGCAAATGAACATTTAAAACAAGCTGCGTTAGAAAGTTTTGAAGGCACTGATTTTGAATCGAATGTTAAAACACGTTATTTCACTAAAGAAGGATTAAAGTTCAGTAACTCAGGAGAAAGTCAGGCTTTAATTAACTTATTTGATAATTATTGTAAAAATAAGCAGTGTTTAAAGTGCGGAATTGCCTCACAGCTCTTGATTAAACCCTAGATTTTTTTAAATTTGTAAGTATGATAAAAGGAATTGTTTCTTGGTTTGAAGAACAAGCGTTTGGTGTGTGTGAATGGTGGGGGAAAAAACTTGGCATTAAAACCACAAAAATCAGAATGTATTTTATCTACCTTTCGTTTTTTACGTTTGGGAGTCCGGTTATAATTTATTTTATAATGGCATTTATACTGGAGCACAAAAATTATTTTAAGCCGTTATATACACGCAACAAGAGAAGAAGCGTGTGGGATTTGGAATTTTAAACAAGTATCATGAAAAAAATCATCACCATCAGTTTGGGCGTAGTGGCTTTAAGTTTAAACGCGCAAGAAATTAAAGTAAAAAGCGGTAACGAAAAATTTTCTTCGGGCAGCCACGAATGTTTAAAAACTACTATTTATTATGTGGATAAAGACAAAGTGATGAGCGAATGGAAAAGTAAATTAAATGATTTTAAAGATGAAAAAGTAAGCAGGAGTGGTAATGAAATTTTTGGCGACAACATATTAATTAAAGACTGGGGCAATAATCCGGTTGATATTTACAGTGTATTTGAAGAAGATAAAGACAAAAAAACGGTGAACATTTCTGTTGCCGTTGATTTAGGAGGCGCTTATTTAACATCATCAGATAAAGCAAAGTATGATTATATGGATAAGCTGATGAAAGAATTTGCTAAAAAGATTTCGAAGAATGCGGTGGAAGATGAACTGGTAGTTACAGCAAAGGCACTTGATAAACTGGAGGAACAACAGAAAGATCTTGAAAAAGAGAAGAAAAAATTACAAGAAGATATAGAAGACTATAAGAAGAAAATTGCCAAAGCAGAAGAAGACATAAAGACCAACGAAGGCAATCAAACAAAAAAGAAATCGGAAGTAGAAGCTCAGAAAAAAGTTGTTGACGAGGTTAAGAAAAAACTGAATGGGATTAATTAATCCTGTTTTTCTTCACTTACCTTATCAGGATCAAAATCCTTCTCACGTTTAATACGTTTCTCACGCATATTAAATAACTCTACCATTAAAGCAAAACCAAGAGCTACGTAGGCGTAATTTTTATTAATTTCAACATGGTGATCGTGTGTTACCGTAAAATTATAAGCATCCGCTACTGCTTCTGCAATAAGAATTCCCCCAATCACCAATAAGAAAGACAAGGCGATAGTTTTGATACCCGGATTTCGATTGATGAACTCAGCTACTACACCTGAAAACAACATCATTAAAATCATCGCGATAATAACAGCAGTAATCATGATCAAAATATTCCCTGATAATCCAACAGCCGTTAAAATCGAATCGAAAGAAAAAACAATATCAATTAATACTATTTGAAATACCACTGATTTAAACGTAGCACTTCCTTTTTTAGAAGTTATTTCATGATCCTCGCCTTCTACCTTCTCATTTATTTCCATCCAGGTTTTATAGAGTAGGAATAAACCTCCTAAAAATAAAATCAATCCCCTACCCGATACACCATAAATTCCTAAATGAAATAATGGATCCTTTAATGAAGCAATCCATCCTATAGAAAATAACAATATACATCTCACAATAAGCGCAAGTGCTAAACCTATGCGGCGGGCTTTTTGCTGATGAATCTTCGGAAGTCGGTCGGCAGTAATGGATATGAAAATGATATTATCTATACCGAGTACAATTTCTAGAACCGATAAAGTAAGTAATGAAATAAGGCCTTTAAGGCTTAATAAGGCATTTAAATCCTGTGAGTAATCGTGCATTTTTCAGTTTGACTTTACAAAGTTAAGGGTATTTTAAGACTTTCATAAAAAATTATTCTTATTGATTTACAATACTTTACATAAATTTACAGTACTATGTTTTGCATAATACCTTTATTTGCACTTATCTTTGTATCACCAAATAACTGATATAGCATACTAACATTAAAAAAATAAAAAATGAGAAAATTAATTCAAAACCCCGTAGGCCTAATAAAATTCACAGGAATTGTGGCATTTAGCTTAGGCACTCTATTTACTCAAGCCCGCAACATAAACAATGCCGGCGAAGAGGCTGAGAAAACCGTAAAGGAACATGTAAAATTCCCTAAACTGATTTTACCGGTTCAACAAAATGAAAAAGTTGAAGTGGTTTTTACAACTGCTGAAAACGGAAAAGTGAATTTCGTTTTAGCAAAAACCGACAACAAGGTTTTAAAAACTGAATTAGAAAAACAATTTCAGGATTTAACCTTTAATAAATTAAAAGCAAACGTTGCTTATAGTATAGTGTTTAATTTCAAAACTCTTTAAGATGTCAGTAAATTCAGAGAACACAAGAGCGCAGATGCGAAAAGGTGTTCTTGAACTATGCATACTTTCTATCCTTTCTAAAGGTGATGCGTATCCAACCGAAATCATCGATAAACTAAAGGAAACAAAGTTAGTTGTAGTTGAAGGCACCCTCTACCCGCTGCTCACGCGATTAAAAAATACAGGACTGCTTGCTTACCGATGGGAAGAAAGCACCTCCGGACCACCACGCAAATACTACAAACTCACCGAAATCGGAGAACAGTATTTAAAAGAAGTTCAGCAATCGTGGTTTGAACTGGTAGACATAGTAAATAAAACAATTGATCAACAAAAAAATTAAATAATAAAATATTAAATCATCATCACAATGAATAAGACAGTAACCATCAATATAAGCGGCATCATTTTTCATATTGAAGAAGACGCTTATGATAAACTCAGTAAATACCTGAGTACAATAAAAGGATACTTCAGTAAAACGGATGGCGGAAATGAAATTATGTCCGACATTGAAGCCCGTATTGCAGAAATGCTTCAAAGCAAAACAAGCGCAGTTAAACAAGTAGTTTTAATGGCCGATGTAGATTCAGTGATTGAAGCTATGGGAAAACCAGAAGAATTTGCTGAAGGTCATACTGAAAAGGAAGAGCAAGAAGATGAATCTTTCCAGTCATCCGAACCAATTAAAAAACGTTTGTTCCGTGATCCGGATAACAAAGCAGTGGGTGGTGTATGCTCCGGTATTGCTGCTTACTTTGATGTGGATATTGTTTGGATCCGTTTAGCAATGTTTCTTCTAATTTTCTTCGGAGGACTTTCTTTATGGGTTTACATCATCCTTTGGATTGTTATTCCTGAAGCAAAAACTACCGCTGAAAAATTAGCCATGCGCGGAGAAAAAATTGATATTAATAATATCAGTAAAACCGTAAAGGAAGAAGCAGAACAATTAAAACAACGTGCCAAAAAATATGGTAACGATTTAAAAAATAATAGTCAGGATTTTCGCAACGATTCACGTAACTTTTTTGACAAGCTGGGTGATTTCATTAAAGACTTTCTCATCATCTTTTCGAAGTTTTTTGCGCGCATCATAGGATTGGTTCTTTTAATTTTCGGTGTTGTTTTTATGTTGGGATTAATGTCGAGTGTGTTCGGGTTTTCAATTGCAGGAACCAACACTGAATTTAACGACTGGGTAAACATTTTCTTCATGGATAGAAGTCATTATACCATGGGCTTAATAGGTGTTTCTTTGTTCTTCGGTATTCCATTTATTATGATGATCTACGGTGGTATTAAATTATTATTTAAAATACATTACAGTAACCGTTGGTTAAATATCTCGGCAGGATTAGTTTGGTTCGTTGGTTTCATTATTGTATTGTTTGTTGGAATTAAAACAGGAAAAGATTTCGGAGAGGCTGGAAAAGTAAAAGAACCTATTAAAATTGAAACTGAGCGCGATACTTTATTCTTAACACTTACAAAAAGTAAAGAATTATACTCTCGTCTGAATTTAAATGAAGAAGAATACGACGATTACGATCATGAAGGAAATCATGTAAGAATTCACAAACGTCATAGCGACTACGTTGTTGCAAACAGTGATAAAAACAAATTGATTGTTGGTTATGCTTCTTTAAATATTTTACCGGCCAGTGGAGATAACTTTGAGCTGTATGTTATTAAAAAAGCACGTGGTGAAGATAAACGTGCGGCCGTTGCAAGAGCGAAAAGCATACGCTATAGCATTTCACAAAACGATAGCATAATTTCCTTCGATGAGATTTTTACTGTTGATGCATCAAATGAAAAATTCAGAATGCAAGACATTCAGGTTATTTTAAAAGTGCCGCGCGGTAAAGTTGTACACCTCGATAAAAGTTTAGATGGCTTTATCTATGATGTGGAAAATGTTACCAATACTTACGACGGTGACATGGTTGGTCGCCGCTGGATAATGAATATAAACGGGTTGGAGTGTGTGGATTGCGAAGGTATAATGTTTGATGATGAACATGATCTCCCAAAACCTCCTGCACCACCTGCTCCTCCCATCAATGTAGAAGCTTCTGAAGCAAACGTAAATATCGGGAAAGACGGTATAAAAATTAACTCTAAAGAAGCTAATGTTCATATCAACGATAAAGGAATAAACATCGATACCAAAGGTGAAAAAGGTGAGAAGGGTGAGAAAGGTGGAAAATAACAAGCCAGTGTAACTTTTAAACGTATCTAAGCGTTATATAATAAAAACTAAACACCTGAACTTTCATGTTTGTTGGGTGTACTAGTAAAAATAAAAGTAAAGTGTGTGTGATTTATTTTTATTTAAACAGCAAGCCCTCGAAAGACAGATTCGGGGGCTTTGTTTTTATTATCTAAAATTAATCACATGATTTTAGATTACTTAAACGATTTAAATTAACATTTCGAATCATTTTCTAATCTGTAAAACAAGGATTGTCGGGCAACAATTCACTACCTTTGCGCCACTAAAAACCTATTTCATGAAAAAACAACTACTTTATTCTTTCACATTTATCGCGCTAATGCTGGCAAATTTCAGCTTCGCACAACAAAACAGAACTTCTGTTAGTCCTGCACCTGCAAAAGCATTGTCAAAAAATGGTGCTACTCCTAAAAAAGGAACACAAGCCGTTATTACCACAACAACCAGTACTTGTATGTCCATTAATTTACCGGCACCAGCAACTTGGTCGTTAGTAAATTACGGTACAGGTACCCCAATTTTCGCAGATGGATTCGTTAACGGTCCGAATATTTACGGCGACCGCGAAAAAGCTATGTACTTCGACGTTTCTGCAACTGCCAACACCATGATCACACAAGTATATGTTGGTTTCGATCACGCCTTCTCTGCAACGCCAACAAAAACAGTTGCTGTTCGCTTTTATGATGGAACGACTTTAAGTCCGGGCGCTGCTTTAGGCTCAGGAACTTTGAGTATGGGAACCATTATGACTGACGTAAGTAATAATCAATACTCCTTAATTATTTTCCCAACTCCAATTTTATTACCTGCTTCGAAGCGTTTCTTTGCCAGTGTTGACATTTCCGGTTTACAATGGACCTCAACTGTTAAAGATTCTTTGAGCATTATCAGTAATACCGATAATCAAACTATTCCTTCTGCTGCCTGGGAAAAATGGAACACCAATACTTGGTACAATATGGGAAGCACCAGCTCATGGACTTTAGATATTTCTTTATTAATTCATCCATTCTTAACTCAGGCTCCAATCACAGCAACATTTACTACTCCAAGTAATACAGTTTGTACAGGACAAAGCGTTACTTATAATTCAGCAGGTTCAACTAGTCCTGGTACTTACGAGTGGTATTATGCGGCTATTACAGCTACGCCAAACGCAACCGGTGTAACAGCCACAACTTCTTACAGTGTTCCGGGTACATATACCACTACTATGATTATGGAGGATGCTTGCGGATCGTTAGGCGTTAGACAAAAAACTATTTCTGTAATTCCTTCACCAACGGTTAGTGCCACTCCATCTTCTACTACAGTTTGTAGCGGAAAATCAGTTACCTTAAATGGAAATGGTGCTTCTACTTATGCATGGACAGGCGGTGTAACCAATAACGTTGCATTCGTTCCTGCATCAAGCGGAAATTATACTGTAACAGGAACTGCTGCTAATGGTTGTACAAATTCTGCCGTTGCATCTGTTGTTGTAAATACGACTCCTACAGTTACAGCAAATACATCTACTACTTCCGTATGTAGCGGTAACAATGTTACTTTAACCGGTGGTGGTGCATCTACATATGCTTGGACTGGTGGTGTTACTAATAACGTTGCGTTTGCACCTAGCTCAACATCATCTTATACAGTTACAGGAACTGCAGCTAACAGTTGTACAAATACTGCTGTAGTATCAGTAACGGTTAATCCTACTCCAACTGTAAGTGCAACACCTTCTTCTACCAGCATTTGTCAGGGTGATACAGTTATATTAAATGGAAACGGCGCTTCTACTTATGCCTGGACCGGCGGTGTAACTAATAACACAGCATTTACTCCAAGCGCAACAACAATTTATACCGTTACAGGAACAAACACTGTTGGTTGTTCAGCTACTGCAGTTTCAAATGTTATCGTTAATTCTAATCCAAGTGTAACAGCTAATACTACTTCAACTTTAATTTGTACAGGTAACACTGTAACTTTAAATGGTGGTGGTGCTAATGTTTATGTTTGGAGCAGCGGCGTAAACAACAACGTGCCTTTTAGCCCAACTACTACAGCAATTTATACTGTGACAGGTTTTGACGCTAACAACTGTAAAAATACAGCTACAGTAAGTGTTGTGGTTTCTGCATGTACAGGCATTGCTAACGTAGAGCAAACCAAAGCACAGTTTATTGTATATCCAAATCCAAACAATGGTAATTTCGTTATAGAATTAAACGGATTTAACGGCACATCATCTATTGAAATCTATAACAGTATCGGTAAATTAGTATACAGCCAGGATTTAACTACCGAGAAAAATAATTTAACTACAAATTTATCTTCAGGTATTTACTTTGTAAACGTTATTGAAAACGGAAAAGTAATTGCCGTACAGAAATTAATTTGCGAATAATATACTTCACATCCCCAACAAAAAAGGCTGCTAATTTTAGCAGCCTTTTTTAATTATTACTTTTTCGGTTTGTAAATCTCTTTCTGTTTTCGAGGATCAGGCTTCTTCACATTATCATTCTTGCTTTTGTCGTTTCTTATATCAACATCTTCTTTCAATACCCATCTGTCTTTGTGTTGTTCATAAGCATCGAAACTTCCATCCGGACCATAATACTGAAATTGTCCCTCCAAAACACTTCCTTCATCTTTAGGCGCTAAATGACTCAATACAATCTGATTTCTTTTATCATTCCACTTCAATGACATCGCCACTTCGGATGAATATTGAAACATAATTCGCTTCGGACTTTTCTTTGGAACTTTAAAAACATCCTTACCAAAAATTGGTGTGCCATCCGATTTGAAATATAAAATGTCAATGAATTTTTTCTGAATTAAATTGTCGTTTCCATCCCAACCAACTAAAGTATAGTAACCATCGCATGAAATAATTTTATCGTAATACAACATGCCAAACCATTTAGCCGCTGAACCTACATACGTTTCAGGAGATTTAACTGTACCGGAAACATCAATGAGTTGAAACAAATCATATTCATTGGTGATCGATTTCTTAAATAAACCTTGCTTATGAACCTTCGTATTATTGACCTGAATAAATCCAAAATAAGCGTGTGTTCCGTCATTTTTAAACACATTCCAAGTAATTATTCTGAACTTGCCATCATCCGATTTCAACTTGGAAACTCCTTTAATGCTATCGAAACCAAAATCCATGGATTCTTTTTGACGAAGTGCCTGCTCCCATAATTTGATGAATTTTTTATTGGCATCAAACCGCTCTTCCTCTTTCTTAGATTTAAAAACAACAGTCTCCAAATCCTTTAACTCATATTCTAATCGATAAATGTTAGCCCCGCTTACAGTATCCTTCTTCTGCGAAAATGCAGTACTAAAAACTAAAAAGCCTATTAAGAAATGAATTGTTTTACGCATTGGCTGTAATAACGCAAATATCGACAATAAGTTACATAATTTAAAAAGATATAAAACCCGTGGTTTTAAAGCCTTGTAATAGTTATATTTGAGCGTATTTTACTATGAAAAAGATTTTAATTGCCAACCGAGGAGAAATTGCGTTACGCGTAATGCGTAGCGCTAAAGAAATGGGTATTAAAACCGTTGCCGTTTATTCGGAAGCCGATCGCAATGCGCCTTTTGTGCGTTATGCCGATGAAGCTTTTTTATTAGGTCCGCCTCCAAGTTCTCAATCCTATTTATTGGGAGATAAAATAATTCAGATTTGTAAAGAAAACAAGGTTGACGGAATTCATCCAGGTTACGGATTCTTAAGTGAAAATGCCGAGTTCGCCCGTAAAGTGCGCGAAGCCGGAATTACATTTATTGGTCCGAGCCCTGAAGCAATGGACATGATGGGTGATAAACTCAGCGCAAAAGCAACAGCCAAAAAACAAAAAGTACCAATGATTCCCGGCTCCGATGGAGCTATAAGCGATATCCACGAAGCGATAAAACTAGCTAAAGAAATCGGTTTCCCATTATTAATTAAGGCATCAGCCGGCGGTGGTGGAAAAGGTATGCGTTTGGTGGAGAAAGAAAGTGAAGTCGAAGAACAAATGAAAATGGCCATTTCAGAAGCTATCTCAGCTTTTGGAAATGGCGCTGTATTTATTGAAAAATATGCCAGTGGTCCGCGCCATATCGAAATTCAGGTGTTGGCAGACAATCACGGTAATTGTGTTTATTTATTCGAGCGCGAATGCAGTATTCAGCGCCGTCACCAAAAGGTAATTGAAGAAGCACCTTCTTCCGTACTTACTCCTGAATTAAGAAAAGCGATGGGGGAATGCGCGGTTGCAGTAGCAAAAGCTTGCGGTTATAGTGGTGCCGGTACAGTTGAATTTTTAGTGGATGATAAATTAAATTTCTACTTCCTTGAAATGAACACGCGTTTACAAGTTGAGCATCCTGTTACAGAAATGATAACCGGACTTGATTTAGTGAAGGAACAAATAAAAGTGGCACGTGGAGAAAAATTAGCCTTTAAGCAAGAAGATTTAAAAATAAACGGCCATTCTTTAGAGGTACGTGTTTGTGCCGAAGATCCTGCAAACAATTTCCTTCCGGATATCGGTAAATTAATCATGTACCGTACGCCAAGCGGACCCGGTGTGCGTGTTGATGATGGATTTGAAGAAGGCATGGATATTCCGATTTATTACGATCCGATGATTGCTAAATTGGTGGTTCACGGAAAAGACAGAAAAGATGCAATTGACAAAATGTTACGCGCCATTAATGATTATAAAATTATCGGTGTTGAGACCACGTTGGATTTTTGTACTTATGTATTAAAGCATGAAGCTTTTGTGTCCGGAAAATTCGATACCGGCTTTATTAAAAAATATTTCACGCCGGAGTGCTTAGTTAACAATACTGATGAATTTGATGAGGCTATTGCTTTAGCTTCTTCCTATATTTTTGACACCAAAAAAACACAAAGTCAGTCGGTTGAAAGCGGCACTGTTAAAAAAAGTAAATGGCGTCAAAACCGTTAAAAAACGGACTGTAACTTTAGGTTACTTTTTGCGTATTATGTAATAAAAGGATAGAATGAGTGCTTACTTAAATATCCGTTTACCCAAAGTATTTTACAGGTTTAAAACACCTGCAACAGCACTCCTTACCGCTTTCATTTTCGTATTTAGCTTTAGCCCTGCACAAGATATAAGTGTGCCACAAGCCAAAACATCTTACATACTAAGAGCGGAAGTGGTAGACAATGATACTATTCCTGTGGTTGACCTCTACCCTGTTTATGTTTATACCGATTATATTTATAAAAACAAAAAGCAATACGAGCAGTGGACTCGCATCAAGTATAACGTAAAAAAAGTTTATCCTTATGCTATTATCGCAGCCGCTAAATTAAAAGAGTATGATGTGATTTTGGAGAAGATGCCAAACGAGCGAATGAAGAAAGCTTACATCCGTATTTGCGAGAAAGATTTAAAAAATGAATTTGAAGATGAATTAAAAGATTTATCCATCAATCAGGGCAGAATTTTAATGAAACTCATCGACCGTGAAACAGGCAAAACAACTTATCAGATTGTAAAAGAAATGCGCGGTGGATTTGAAGCAGTCATGTGGCAAGCGGTGGCACGCATATTTGGCAACAATATGAAAACAGAATATGATGCCAGCACAGAAGACATCATGATTGAACGTGCGGTTAAACTGGTAGAATCAGGTCAGTTTTAAAACTTATAACTTATTCCGCTCCGGATCGTGTAAACCAAATCCGGAACACGCAAAGGTTGTCGCGTGTCGTACAATAAAACCAATTCAGATTTTAAATTGAGATGCTTGGTAAGAATTAATTCCAGCATCGAATTATTAGCAATGCGATAATCATTGAAGTCGGTAAAGTTCGGCTGATAAAAGGTAGTACTCGTAAATTCAAACTTTCCAAACGAAACATTAAAACTTAGATAGGCGCTTAATCGGTTAGTGTATCTTTCCAAACTATCATTGTTCTGTGCCTGATATTCGTACATGTAGAGTGCGGCGGTATATATCCTCAAATGCTCTCGTTTCACTAATTTAAAACGCGGACCTGTTCCGGCGAGATATCTTCTGTCAAGTAACAACACTCTGTTATATTGCGCTTGAACAAATGCCTCCCAGGTAAGCCATTTATTAAGCTTGTAATTGTAACGCAAATGCTGATAGCCTGAGTTCATGAAGTCGGTATTACCCGCTTTAATAAAAGCTAAATCCCCTATCGCTAAAACTCTTGACTTTCCTTTCTGATATTGGGTATGAATGTTCAAACCGAAAGTAATAACCTCCTGAATATTTTTTACTGCACTGAAATTACCATCAATCTTTCCAACCCATCGTGAAGAATCGTTATGAAAACGTTTGGATTCAATATTAATAACCTGGGAAAAACAAAATACAGAAAAAAGCAAAAAGGTGATTAATGCTAAAGCTATTCTATTCATTGCATTAATTCTTAAAATCGGGAACCAGACTTAATTTTGAGAGCGGCCTTCTTGATTCGAACCAGTTGAAGCCTTTTAAACGCGCTTCATCGATATTCACATCTTTCATTGGAGTAGTCACACTTTCCGGCTTTTTTATCAATGATACTTTATCAAAATCGCCTTCCTTAAACCAAACAATAATATCACTGCATAGTGATTTATTTAAACCTACCAGTTTGGTTTTATTTTTAGGATAATATAAAATCTGCGCATTACCCTTCACTGTAATTTTCCGGATACTATCGTCTTTAAAATACCCGACAATATTCTTTCCTGTTATTTGATTATATGCATTATTAATTAAAGAATCAGCTTGCTGCACCACAAAACCATTCGTTGTAAGAGAGAAACTATGAATACCGTTCTTGCCTACACAGACATCAATAAACTTCGCCGTGGCTTGTCCTTTTTGCGCCCACACAATTGGCATATAAAACATATGCATCAATGAATCTACCGTGCTGTATGCCAAAGAGTCGCAAACACCTTGCAAATCATTTTTGTAAAACTTCACCTTATGGTAAGCTTTAATCAAATTGTTAACCGAATCAATATCCTGATGAAATAAAGTATCAGCCGTTAAATACAAAGAATCTTTATCAAACATACGTACGTACATAGCGCGCTTAGTCACTAAAGCTTTTGAAGCCTTTTCATGATATTCGGCGTAATCGCCATAAAGCACAGATTTGTTTGTTGTATCAATGAGTTTAATGTTTTTAAACGCGCGACCGATTCCCAATTTACGGTCGTACGTTAAACTGTCACCGGTTAGCTTTTGTTCCTTGGTAACCAACAACGCGTTTTTACTGAATTGTGATTTTTCATTTTCCGTATCATACCAACCGTTCTCACAATAGATATAATCATCCTTGCTAATTATAATACTCGGACCTAAAAAATAAGAAGTCTTATTCGATGTATTATAAAGCAGAGTATCTCCCTTCATTTTGTACTCGGGATTTGTAAGTTCTACATCGTACTTAAAAGCCACGGTTTTTGAAGATGAATAATAATGTCCGTTTTTACTTACCAAAGTATTATCCTTATTCACTAAAGTACCTCCGTTATAATAGTTCGCGATAGAATTCTTTACATCAAAAGTGAGAATCGGTGTTGTAAGCGTCATGTCTTTTTCAATGCAACGCACATTTCCCTCCAGTGTTGCCAATTTACTAGCGCCATCATAATACAACTTATCACCATACACAAAAATACTGTCGCCCTTTATAATGGAGATATGACCAAATGCTTCGAGTTTGTTAGAATCGTATAAGTAAGCGCTATCGCAATTCATCACGGCACCCTCATGTGCACAAATAACATTCCCGATTAATCGCTTCGCGCTAATTCCTTTATCGTACCGAAAAACGCCTGCGTGGCGAATTTCAATTTGCTTAACTTTGCCATTCTCTTGAATCTTTAGCTTTGATTGAGCATACGATCCCTCTAAAAAAAACAAAATACTTAATAATACTATATAAAATGGTTTTCTCAATTCACTTCACGTTTAGTAGGTTGCCAAACATTACTTTCAACACCCTTCATATAAATGATAAAGCCACGTAACAGGGCAAGATTCATAAGATAAAAATGGCTGACAAATCGCATGAGAGGAATATTGATACGCAACAACCAATCCAGAACCGGTGTTACGAATCCGAATAATTGTAAGAGGAATAAAATTTTAAAATAAGCATCGTGAAACATGAGGAAATAAGTACTAATAAAAGCTGTGATGAGTAAAAATGGTGTTAACCAGCGCAATACTTTATGCGACCAAAACGCGAAAGAAATGCCGTTAAAACTAAACAGTAAAGATTTATACCGCATTAGGTTTTGGAAATTGCCTATTGAGATTCTTACTTTTCGTTTAAATTCTTCCGCTGATTTAGTTGGTACATCTTCATTACAAACAGCTTCCTTATCAAAAACAATTTGTTTGCCTTGCTCAATTACATTCATAGTGATGTAAAAATCATCCATGAAAAATTTAGGTGGCACTTTTGAAAAACTTACTTTACGAATCGCATAACATCCGCCCTCCGCTCCCATCACCACATTCCAACGCAAACTTTCCTGATGCTTTATTTTATTCTCGATGGCTATGTACGATTTCTCTTGTGACG
Organism: Bacteroidia bacterium; assembly: GCA_016787445.1. Taxonomy (GTDB): domain Bacteria; phylum Bacteroidota; class Bacteroidia; order B-17B0; family Aurantibacillaceae; genus JAHEYG01. The sequence continues at coordinate 66,004 of JAEUTQ010000017.1, read as the reverse complement.
CGATTCCTTTATTATTGGGCGACACTTTAATAATATTAGCCGCCACCTGCGCCACATTTTCATTTTTAAAATGACGAATCAAATTGAAAATAGTATCCTCTTTAAAAATAACATTCGCATCCGTTAGGATAAAAATTTCCTGCGTCGCTTTATCTGATAAATCGTTGATAATACCGGACTTTCCTGTTCGTCCGCCAAAACGTATTAAATTAATTTGAGGAAATTTCTTTTGCCATTCCTGGATAATTTCATCTGTTTTATCAGTAGACGCATCAGAACCGATATAAAAATGAATTTTTTGTAAGGGATAACTTGTTTTAAAAACAGATGCAATTTTATCTCCTATCACTTTCTCTTCGTTATAAGCTGCCATTAAAATAGCCACCTCAGGCAACTCTTCATCCAACTTAAACAACTGTTTCTCGTTACTCTCTCTTTTAGAAAAAATCAATAGCCATAATGGATAAATAGCATAAGTGTGTAAAATTAAATACACAGAGAGAACAAATATGACGAGCCAAACACTATGCATTTAATTCCGAATTATAAAACTGAACCAAGCCCTCCACTACTTTCTTATTATCGAATTGTTGCTCGGCCAGCAATTGTGCTTCATTTTCAAGAAGCTTTCTTTTCTCATCGTTTTGTAATAACCCAATAACAGCCTCTGAAAATTCGGAAGGTGAATTTGCAATGAGAATATTTTTTCCGTGAGTATACTTTATTCCTTCGGCACCAATAGCAGTGGAAACAATTGGCTTTCCGTAGGCCATACCTTCAATTATTTTTATTCTTAATCCGCTACCCGATAACAATGGCACTAACATGATTTCATGCTCATTGTAAAATGTTTTTGAGTCTGCAACCTTTTCAATCACCATCACATTGGGCAAATTCAATTTTCTGAATTTTTCCGGCATATCTCTTCCTGCCAAAACTAATTTAGCCTCGGGTACAGTTTTATGTACCTTCTCCCAGCAGTTCTCAAGAAACCATTCCACCGCTTCCATATTTGGCATCCAATCCATAGAAGCAAAATGAAAAATAGTCTTTGGTTTTTTGTTATTTGACTTTTTCTCCTTGTATGAGTTTACGTTTACACCTGTAATGCAGGTATAAATAGGTTTCTTAAATCCAAGTTCAAGAAAAAAATCTTTATCGATATCCGTAATTGTTACAATAGCATCCAATTTCGGCAACACTTCGAGTTCAAACTTTTTCAAACGTGAGGTTTGTAATGACAAATACCACTTTTTTAGTGCCGATTTTTCATGCAGCAAATGTCTTTCCCAAATTAGAAACTCCACATTATGCGCACGTAAAACAATTTTTGCCTTAGAGTATTTTTTAATAACCGAAATATAAGTAGCAACAAAGAGACCTTCTAATTGAATAATATCAAAAACATTTTTCTTTAAAATTTCTATTAAAGAGTTTTCAAACTCGCTGAAATAAAACCGCGATACAAAATACGATTGAGAAGAAAACAAATTAGCAAACGCACCCCATGGCGTCACGCTGGCGTCGCGATAAACAGATTGATAATTCGATTTCTCCTTATAATCACTTGGAATTTGATCGTCGGGTTTAAAATGCTTTTTTGTATTAATGGTTAATACATGTAATTCAACATTATTGGCAATAAATCCCTCTCCCATATTGTAAATAGCAATGGAACTTCCGTCATTTGGCGGATAAGGAGCTTTATTACAGATTTGAAGTACGCGCATCAGGAACTTTTACGTTTAAACAATTTTTTAATTGGTTGTAAATACACATCAATATCAAACAATGCCGAATCAGTAGCAGCCTTATAGGTTAAAAAGACTCCTAATGGCAGGAAGATTAATAGTGGTAACCACATACCAAACCACGCATGCACAATACCTTCAGTGGTTAATCCTTTGAAAGCTTCGGTTAAAATAAAATAGGCTAGAAAGAAAATTACTGCCATCACAACCGGCAGTCCCATTCCACCTTTACGAATAATGGCTCCTAACGGTGCGCCCACAAAAAACAAAACGATACAAGCAAAACATACATTAATTTTTTCGTGCCAACCCATTTCGAAATGCGCTTCACGGTACAATTCATCTCTGCTTCCATCATTAACTGAATCTATAAATCCGCTTGAATTACGTGCAAGATTTAAAGCATTCTCTATAGCGCGATTATAATCAGGCGCGCTCAAACTGCCATAAAACTTGCGTATGTTTACCGGTTTTTCTATAGGCTTCTTAATAAAATTAGATGTGCGATAGTAGAAAGAGTTTTTTGCCTGCGTATTTAAATTTGTGCGCTTTCTCTCCAATTGAGTTCGAATCGTGTCCAATTCATTATCAATTTGACATATGTTCATCATTTCATAATGATGCTTAAATAAATTTTCATCGGTGCGTTTTAATTTAAAATCGGTGAGCTCGATATTTACTTCAAGCTCTTTAAAGTTTAACTGCGAAAATTGTTTAGCCTTCTTATTCACTTGGGTGTTCTCAATTTCTTCGTAGCGGTTTCCTTTAAATAATTTTATGATTAAATAGTTTGTATCGGCACTCATATTCATGTAACCGCTATCCGCATACAATTGAACATTATTTCCAATACCTGCTGTGTGATCGTAAATCAAAACATCCTTAATACTATTCCCGTCTTTTCCCTTTTTCCCTACACGCAAACTATAATCCTCGATCTTGTTATAAAAAATTCCTTCCTTTATGTTCATGGCAGGCTTTGCCTGACGAATATCCCATAAAAGCGATTGCGATTTCCAGGTAACGACGGGTAAAATGTAGTTATTAAAGACGAAAGTGAGTGTCGCTAAAATAACCACAGTATAAAAAACCGGTTTGATGATTTTGAATAAAGACAATCCGGCCGATTTCAAGGCTGCCAATTCATAATTTTCAGCTAAACTTCCAAATGTCATAATGGACGCTAATAAAACAGCAAGTGGAATACATTGCGGAATGATAGCAATCCATGCATAGGTAAAAAGCTGAGTGAGGGTCCAGAAAGAAAGGCCTTTACCTATTAAATCGTCGAGATAGGTTATTACAATCTGTACAAGGAAAAATAAAAACACACTGACAAACAGGGTAATTACAAAAGGCGGTAAAAACGACTTTATGAGCAGGGTATGTAATTTCTTAAGGGGCACTTATAAGCCTTAAAGATACAGGATAATTAAAAATTTACATACCCTTTTTATCAATCAAAATTGTTATTTTTGTTTAAATATTATGATTAATAACAAAAAATTAGTGGTGGTATTGCCTGCGTATAACGCAGCTTTAACCCTTGAACGTACTTATAACGAAATACCATTTGACATTGTTGACGATGTGGTGTTGGTAGATGATTGCAGTAAAGACAACACTGTAGAAGTAGCGCGTCAAATCGGTATTAAACACGTTATTTCCCATGAGAAAAACAAAGGTTATGGCGGTAATCAAAAAACCTGCTATGATAAAGCTTTGAGTTTAGGAGCTGACATTGTGGTAATGTTACACCCCGATTACCAATATACGCCGAAATTGATTCAGAGTTTAACGTATCTGATTGCAAACGATTTATACCCTGTTGCGTTTGGTTCTCGTATTTTAGGCAAAGGCGCATTAAAAGGCGGGATGCCAATGTATAAATACATCTTCAACCGTTTCCTTACCTTTAGCCAAAACGTATTAATTAATCAGAAATTATCAGAATACCACACAGGTTACCGCGCCTTTTCTAAAGAAGTATTGGTTACCATTAACTACCATGCCAATTCAGATGATTTTGTATTCGATAATCAAATGATTTCTCAGATTTTTTATGCCGGATTTGACATTGCAGAAGTGACCTGTCCTACTAAGTATTTTCCGGAAGCCAGCTCCATTAATTTCAGTCGTAGTATGAAATACGGAATGGGAGTGTTAGGAACATCTTTCGTTCATTTCTTTAACCGACTTGGTATTATGAAATCGGAGATTTACAAACCCAACAAATAATTTTCTACATGGCTGTTTATAAATTCAAAGTTGTATACGAAGATAACGACGATGTTTACCGCGATATTGAAATTAAATCGGGACAAACATTTGAGGATTTTCACAATGCTATTCAAGATGCCATAAAGTTTGATAAAAAGCACGCGGCCTCATTTTTCGTGAGTGATGATTTCTGGCGAAAAGGCCAAGAAATCACTTTACGTAAAGAAGATTTAAAACTTGATGCGGAAGAGATTCGCAAAAAAGTGGATCCTAAAAAATTAATGTCGGAAACTAAAATTGCAAAATTCATTGAGCAACCACACCAACGATTTGTTTACATTTTTGACCCGGAAGTACAATGGAGTTTTTTGATTGAGTTGATGAAAATTGATGTTGAAAATCCAAAAACAAAATATCCTGTTTGCGTGAAATCGGTTGGAAAAGAACCTAAACAATACAAACAAACTCTTATTAAAGAAGAGCCTACCGGAGAAGACGCATTATTAGCAGCGATTTTAGGCGGCGGTAAAAAGAAAGCCAAAGAAGAAGAGGATGATGTGGAAGAAAATGAAATTTACAAAGCTTTAAATACGGAAGGTATTGAAGAAGACGATTTAGAAAGTTTGGAAGGCGAAGAAGGCGAAGAAAAAACTGAAGATGAAGAAGGAGAAGATGAGTTTAGTGAGGAAGGTGGGGATGACGATTATGGCTTCTCTGATAACATGGATGAGGATGACAGATAAACTCTAAATCTGTCAATACATTTAAAAACCCCGTACAAAGACATAATCTGAAACGGGGTTTTTTGTTACGAAAGTGGATCATATTTCAACAAGATATCAGAATGATTATGGCAAATAAAAGTTACAAAAACTTAAGGTTTCTATTGTTCTGTTTTATGTTTAACATATCTTGCTTTGGACAGGGAATCAAATTCATTGAAAGATTAACAGCTCCAGATAAAATGAATGGTGATAATTTTGGGTGGAAAATTGTAGCTTTTAACGACTTTTTATTTGTTGGTTCTCCAATACAAACAATAAAATCAAAAGGCAAGTTTTATAACGAAGCCGGAGCAGTACATGTATTTAAAAAAAACAGCTTAGGCAGATACCAACAAAAACAAATATTAACAATAGATAGTGCTTCAAGCTATGACTTTTACGGAGCACCTATAGCAGTTAATGCCGAATTCTTAATTATTGGCGCCTTTGGTGAGGATGATTCAAATACCGATAGGTATTCTGATATCCGCCAAGGTTCTGTTTATGTATATAAACTGTCTACAGATGGAAAGTGGATTTTGTTTCAAATTTTAAAGGCACCAACCAGAAAAAAAACTGACAACTATGGATATTCTTGCGTAATTGCAGATAATGAACTATTAATATCTATCCCGGGCAGAGCAACCCTGATAGGAGAAAAGAGAGAAGGCCTTATTTACCAATATAAATTTAATGAATCGATGAAATGGCAAATTACAGATTCTATTATTGCTCCAAAAGATAATATTCTTGGCTTTGGTCAAGAAATAGCTATTACTAAAAACAACCTTATTGTAACATCAAAAAATAATTGCGTTTTCTACTTTCAAAAACAGGGCGAAAAATGGTATTTTATTGAAGAAATACACCCGCCAAAAGATTTTGAAGATAATTTTGCATCATCAGTGGCTTTGTACGATAACACTCTTGCAATTGGCTCTGTAGGGAATTATGATTATTTTGAAGGCCGTAAAACTAGACCAAATGCAGACTCAATATACCTGTATCATTATTTTAATAAAAAGAAGGAGTTCAAAACAAAATATATAATCAATAACAAAAAAATACTAGACTCATTAAAAATTAATAGAAAAGAATTTGTCGACAATGCACAAGTAGTTAGTCTTACTCTTAGAAACAAATACCTAAAGGGTTGCGGTATAGTACATTTATATAGTTTAAATAATAATAAATGGGAACTATCTCAAACAATTAGACCTACAGACGCAACAAATGATATGCATTTCGGAATAAGCATTTCTATGGATGACAATAAGATGATTATTGGAGCATTTGGGCATCCGTGCGGAAAGAAACTCACATATTGTGGATCAACTTATTTATTTACAAAAAACGAGTCAGGGGTTTGGGAAGAAAAAACGAAAATGTTCCCATTAGAAAAATATGAATGGATAAAATATGGGTTTTCAACCGAGCTAAAAAATAGTTCAATTTTTATTGGAACAAGGTTTGAAAAAGTAAATTCTTCAGGGTCTAAAGAGAGTTTTTCCTCGGGTTCTGTATATTATTATGAATATAAGTAAATAAAAAAAACCGAGACTAACATCTCGGTTTTTTATTTCCTGTAAACTAAAATTATTTTTTGTTTACGTTACCTGCTAATTCAGCGCCGGCTTTAAATTTTACCACCTTCTTAGCGGCAATCTTAATTTCTTTTCCGGTTTGAGGATTACGACCTGTGCGTGCAGCACGTTTTGCTACTGAGAAAGATCCGAAACCAACTAAACCAATACGATCACCTTTTTTTAAGGCTTTGTTGATTGAATCGATAGTTGCATCTAATGCGCGACCTGCATCTGCCTTTGATAATTTTGCGCTGGCTGCAATTGCATCAATTAATTCTGCTTTGTTCATTTTAAATTTTTTAATGGGTTTAACAATAAATGTTTTTACTCTAACAAATTTATAAGATGAAGTCTTTTTGTCAAGTGACAATGATTAGAAACAAGGGTTTTTGTTGAAAAATCAAGTCTTTGTTCATAATTCAAGCGCCTGAAACGCTCTGATAGCGCGGGATACAGAAGATTCTGTTTTTAACAAATCAAGAATTAAAATTTGTAGTGCAAGAAAGCAGGGGCTTACTTACATAATGTGTTTTCAGGAAATTTATACCCACGCAAAAATTCATCGGTGCTCATGCGTTTTTTTCCTTGCAATTGTAATTCCTTCACATTTATGTAACCTCCTTTAGCGGCAATTTTAATAAATGTTTTATTGTCGGTTAGCAGTGAACCGTTAGTTTCCTTTACTGCCCCCTCCTCTACAGTTGTTTTAAATAATTTAAAAGAAGTAAGTGTGCCTTTACTATCTGTAAATTCCGTGTATGCTGCAGGATATGGTGATAAACCCCGAATTAAATTGTAAACCGATTTCACTTCCTTTGTCCAGTCGATTTTGCAAGTGTCTTTAAAAATTTTTGGCGCATGTATGGCAACAGCATCATTTTGTGGTTTTAATTCATAGTTTCCACTCTCAATCGCCTTTACACTTTTTAAAATCAACTCGCTCCCCACTTTCATTAACGTATCGTGCAATTCACCGGCTGTTGTAGTGTCCGATAAAGGCACCTTCTCCTGAAACAAAACATTTCCGGTATCAATTTCATGCTTTAATTTAAATGTTGTGACTCCGCTCTCGCTCTCTCCATTAATAACAGCCCAATTTATTGGAGCAGCACCTCTGTACTTTGGCAATAAAGATGCGTGTAAATTATACGTTCCCAAAGGTGGCATATTCCAAACCTCTTCCGGCAACATTCTAAAAGCCACTACAATTTGTAGATCGGGCTTTAGTTCCTTTAGTTCTGCAATAAAAGCCGGGTCTTTTAGTTTAACCGGTTGTAAAACTTTAATTCCTTTTTCTTTAGCGTATACCTTTACCGCGCCCTCGCTTAGTTGTTGTCCGCGCCCCGCAGGTTTATCCGGCACCGTAACCACAGCCACCACATTGTAATTGTTTTTAATTAATATATCCAAACAAGGTACCGCGAATTCGGGGGTACCCATAAATACTATACGCATAGTACAAATGTAAAATGTTACATTTGTATTAATGCCAAATCTTTTCAAAAAATATATACCAATATTAGCCGGGCCAATGCTTGCCTCTATTATTTGGCTGTTTTTTGATTTACAACCCGGCTCCCCTAAAGTAACATTCATGGCAGGAATTGCAGTTTGGATGGCCACCTGGTGGTTTACCGAAGCTGTTGATTTAGCTGTTACTGCTCTCTTACCAATGATACTTCTTCCGGTTTTCGGATTGGGTGATGCAAAAAGTGTAGCTCAACAATATACCGACAGTATTATATTTTTATTCTTAGGTGGATTTATGCTCGCTTTTGCCATAGAGAAATGGGATTTACATAAACGCATTGCCATTAAAATATTATCTGTAGTTGGCACAAAGCCTACGAACATTTTATTTGGTATCATGATAAGCTCATATCTTATCAGTAATTGGATTAGCAATACCGCTACTTGTATGATGTTATTTAGTGCAGTTCTGGCATTGATATTGGAAACCGAGCAATTTATTGAAGGAACTAAAAACAGAAATAAATTTGCTGCTGCATTATTATTAGGACTTGCCTTCTCTACAACAATTGGCGGATTGGCAACACCGGTTGGAACTCCACCGAATATGTATTTCTTTAAAGCCTTTAAAGAAGCTTATCCTGCAGATACGCAACTTAATTTTTTAAAGTGGGCTTCAATCGGCTTTCCTCTATCCTTTACGTTCTTAATCGTTACTTTCTTTGTACTGTCGAAATATTATTTCAGGAAAGGACTTGAAATAAATTTAAGTAAGAGTTTTTTTAAAACTAATTACACCAACCTCGGAAAAACAAGTTATGAAGAGCGCTGGGTATTTATCATTTTCATTACTTGCGCTGTTTTATGGTTTACCCGTGCGGATGTAGATTTTGGTACATTTAAATATAAAGGATGGGCTAATTTATTTCAAGTTCCGAAATTTATTGATGATTCATTGGTTGCTGTCGTTGCCGCCTTATTATTATTCTTAATTCCTTCTAAGAAAAGTCAGAATGAAGCCTTATTAACCTGGAATGACGCTAAAAAAATCCGTTACGATATCATTCTGATGTTTGGCAGTGGATTTGCTTTGGCCTACGGATTTGAAGTATCCGGATTAAGCGAATGGCTCGCCGGTTCTTTGGCTGTATTAAAAGGTGTTAATCCTGTTTTAGTTATTCTGGGAATATGCGGCATTGTTACGTTAATCAGTGAATTTGCTTCTAACATTGCCAGTATTCAGTTAGCCATACCGGTGATGATTGCATTACAAAAAAATCTGGATTTACCTCCCTTAATGCTAATGATTCCGGCCACTTTTGCTGCCTCTTTAGGATTTATGTTACCTGTTGCCACCGCAGCCAATACAATTGTATTTGGAACGAAACGCATAGAAATAAAAGATATGTTTAAAGTAGGAATAGTGCTGGATGTTTTAGGAATTATATTGATTACATTGTTTTGTTACTTACTTTTGTAGAGATGATAAAAGCACGCGACATACATAAAACATACGGACAACTGGAGATATTAAAAGGTGTGAATGTTGACATTAATGAAGGTGAAGTTGTTTCCATTGTAGGTTCGTCGGGTGCAGGTAAAACAACATTGCTTACTATCTTAGGAACTCTTGATCGTCCAACTTCAGGCACATTAAATATTGGGGGCATTGATGTTTACAGTTTAAACGACAGCAAGCTTGCTGCATTCAGAAATAAACACATTGGTTTTGTTTTTCAATTTCATCATTTGTTACCTGAATTTACAGCCATCGAAAATATTTGCATGCCCGCTTTTATTGCTAAAACCGCTAAAAAAGAAGCGGAAAAAAAAGCGGAAGAATTGCTCGAGTATTTAGGATTAAGCGCGCGCAAAAATCATAAGCCATCTGAATTATCAGGTGGCGAACAACAACGCGTAGCTGTTGCGCGTGCATTGATTAATTCGCCAAAAGTTGTTTTTGCCGATGAACCCTCCGGAAATCTAGACAGTAATTCAGCTAAAGAACTACATCAGCTTTTCTTTAATTTAAGAAAAACATACAATCAAACTTTTGTGATTGTAACGCATAATAACGAATTGGCAGATATGGCCGATAGAAAATTAGTAATGAAAGACGGCAACTTCTTAGGCTGATTGCTTTTTTACGTCTTCAATTAAATCATTCATAAATTCAAAAAAGTCGGGCTCGATTTTGGATTCATTTTCAATAAACAACGGAAGTGATTCATTTAAAAAAACACCATGATTGATTCGGTAGGAAAGATGTTTGAGCACCAGTTCAATTCCTTCAATTTTAGAATATTCGAAAAAAGTATTGTTCTGAAGAACATAATCTAAAAACCGTTGAGAAGAATCGGGTAAGTGAATTCGGTTGTTATTTAAAGTAGTGTAAAGATTTTGGGTATATTCAGGTAAAGTAACATCTGAAAAGCGATGGAAATTTTTAGCCAAAAGGTAATCGAAATAAATATCCATCAATACGCCGCTGTACCTTTCAAATCCATCGTAAAAATGCCGCTTACTTTTAATGAACAAGGGATGACTATCGGTAAACATATCGATTTTTCGATGAATGGTAATGCCCTTTTGAATTCTTTCCGGCAAATGTTTCGATTGATTAAGGCGCACATGATCCGCAATAAAATTGCCGATAAGTATTTCCTCATCATTAAACGACAAAAGAGAATGCGCCAAATAGTTCATTTTATCCTTACAACTAAATATTTAGTCTTATTTTGAAATATAAATTTAAAAATTACTTTTGTAGTAACAGTTAATTCCGATGAATAAAAAAACCATACTAACAGGAGTTGCGTTAATCAGCTTATTCTGTTCTTGCCGAAAAGACAGAAGTTGTGTTTGTTCGCAAGATGGTAAAGAAATTTACAAAACAACTTACACCCGTGTTAAGAGAAGTGAGGCTAACACTTACTGTCAGGCCTTGCAAAACACCTATACACCCGGTTCAAACGTTAGCTGTATCGTTCAATAAAATGAAAAAAATTATCCTGATACTTGTTTCTGTTCTTCTGTTAGGCGCCTGTGTGAAATCGCGTTTGTGCGAATGCTATGAAAACACAGCCGGTGTAACAGATACCATGCCTGAAAAATTTTATATAAATGGCAATAAAAAAGATTCAAAAAAAGCGTGTACTAATTTAGCCGACAGCAATGAAGTTTGTAACCTTAAATAAACTCAAAACAATTTTTGTTTTATCGCTGGTAGCGATTTTTATGCATTCGTGTTTAAAACCTTACGCCTGTGAGTGCGATCATCCATATACGAAACAGAAATCTCACGTTTTAGTGTATTCCACAAAAAATAATAAGGAAAATGCTTGCGCTAAAAACAGTAAAGACACCACTGTTGTATGCACCGTTAAAGAATAAATTAATTCACTTTTGATGTTGCGTTAGCCAAATTGCTTGCGCCAATAATATCGAGTTTAATTGAACCAATTAAGATTTTAGCTTGTGCGCGTAATGGAACATGGTTTTTATCATCCGTAATCCAAACGTTTAAGTCTTCTTCGTTTTTAAAGATGCGTCCTTTTTGCACAATGGGACGAAACTTTAAGCATTTAAAAGTTCCTAATTCACACTCTATTGTTTCTTTTCCTACGTAGCGGATATTCATTGGCCATAATTCCTTATCAACGAAACTTTTTATTGTATACACATCCCCTTCTTTTGCATTTGTAAAATCCAGATTCCGCGCGGCATAAAACGAAGAAAGCATGTCTTGAACGCCTTGTGGAACGTCTATTTTTTCGCCGCCGCCAACATCTACTTTTTTCGTATAATGATTAAATGTATAATCCTGACTAAACTTATAGCCCCCCTCATCTACTCTTCTTACAAACATCCATGGAACCATGGCATCTTTATCAATAAATGTTTCGTAACGATCACGAACTTTAAAAAACCAATCGAAAGTACCTTTTGAATATCCATTCCCTACGATATGATAAACCTTTCGTCCGGCCACTTCCATAATCGAAGGTTTTACTTCCAAAACCGCTACACCTGCATCCATCACACCATAATGCAAACGATAAGTTAATACCTCTCCCTCTTTAAAAGCGGTATTCGGCTGAACGGGTAAAGCATCCTTCGCGGTATTGTTTTCAATTATAATCTGACTTAATTCTGCTTTTTTTGAAGTAAAAAAACCGGCTGATGACATTAACAAAACGCCACCAACTGCACTTGCTGCGATGATAGTATGTTTAATGACTTTCATAATAATGTGTGGTAATAGTATAACGTAAACACTTCAATTTACGTGCCAAACTAAATTACTAATTTTTGTTAATTAAGGCAAATAACTCAACGATTTGAGCGCGTTCCTCTCTTAGATTACGTAATCCGATTTTATTAGTTAACGCTTTCATTATCCCTTTAGTTTTTAAAATAAAAGGGTAAAAATTCAAGGTGAATTTACCGGTTAGGAAAGACACCAAAACCACCAAAAGCGGCCATCCAATATGCGGCGCAACAACGTAGGCAATGATAAATTGAAAAATATAGAAGAATAAAGTCAGAAAAGTACCAATGCCTAAATTAAATGAAGAATTAAATTCAATGTGCTTTACTTTTTTCTTTACGATTGTTTCAGATATTTTATACGGCAGATAGTTCCCTAACATTCCGCGAATAATAATTGGTAAAACAGCTATGATTAAAAGCAATCTTAAAATCACATGCATCCAACTTAATTGCCATTTGTTGGAAGGATTCACCACCCAATCCTTTACCCCCATTAAATTTAAATGCTTAAAATACTTTTCGCATCTGGCGTTAAGTTCTACAATCGTTTCTTTTTGTTCCTGATCAGCTGTATTTACTTTTTCAGTTATTTCTTTTGTGATGATAAATTCATGTTCGGGATCTCTGAATTTTAATTTTTGTTGTTTACATAAATCGCGCATGAATATTTTTTCGAGCCATGGAACCAACTTGTCGTTTTCAGGATTGTCGATATGCGTAATTAAGTCCTTCATCCGGGGTTCCAAAACCTTAATAAACTTATTATAGGTCTTGGATGGATGCTCTTTATATTCTTCATAGAAGTCAGCCACCCGAATAGGCTCTCCTATATTATAAAACATTGAGCTTCCGACCTTACTCGCCTCACTATAATTAATTCCAACCGGTACCACTACAAAATCCGGATTCTGGATCGCATCCATAGCTCCGAAAACCATTCGTGGCACGCCCTTCTTAATTGGACGCAAACGACGTTCCTGAATGCAAAGACCTTCCGCAAACACGATAATTTTTGAGCGTTTACGTAAAAAATAATTAACGCGGTCATAGGTTTCACTATTCTTTTGAAGACCCTCTTTACCACCATCTTGTATGCGATAAATAGGTGCTAGTCCTAGGGATTCCAACAAATAAGCTGCTATGCCGGGTTTAAAAGCATCGCCTCTGGCCAGATATTTAAACTTTGGAGGGTAAACTACTAAAGAGAAAACAACCGGATCCATGAAGGCATTCGGATGATTTAATGCTAAAATCATAGGCGCATCAGCTTCAAGCACACGCTTATTCTTCACCTTAATGCGTTTGTAAAAACTGTTAAGGCTTAAACTCATGATTATTCTCAGGAACATTAAAATCATTACTGTAAAAATACAAACTATTCCAGCATAACCAGTTTAAATTAAAGCGTAAATTTGCAGCGTGAAATCATTACTCAGCCTTAATCACTATTTTGTAAAATATAAGTGGCTTCTTCTTTTGGGAATTTTGTTTGTATCCCTATCTACCATTTTTGGCACCTATCAGGCTGTTATCGTACGTAAAGGCACTAATACCTTACTTAAATTAATAAACGATAAGAATTTTGGTGATAATTCGGTATTTATCTATTATGGATTAACCATTATCGGACTTGCACTTATAAGTGGTTTGTTTATGTTTTTAATGCGACAAACCATCATTGTGATGAGTAGGCATATCGAATACGATCAGAAAAACGAAATTTACGATCACTACCAAAAACTCGACATTTCCTTTTACAAACAAAACAGTACCGGCGATTTAATGAATAGGATTACGGAAGATGTTGGTAAAGTGCGTATGTATACCGGGCCCGCTGTGATGTACATGGTAAATACCGTTGTAACCATTATAACAGTTGTTGCGTTTATGTTAAGTGTAAATGTTCAATTAACTCTGATGGTATTTATACCATTGCCTATTTTGTCGTTTATCATTTATAAAGTTTCCAATTTAATTAATCAAAGAAGTAACAAGGTACAACAAGAATTATCGAATTTAACGTCTCATGCGCAAGAGAGCTTTGCCTCTATTCGCGTTGTAAAAGCGTATGCCCGCGAAAAGTTTTTTAGTGAAACTATCAATGAAAAAGGCGAAAACTACAAAAAAGAGAATCTGAAACTCGCAACCATCGAATCCTACTTTCAACCAACCATGGTTTTAATGATTGGCATGAGTGTATTGATAACGGTGTGGTATGGCGGGTATCTGGTTACGCAGAAAAAAATTGAGGCTGGAAATATTCCGGAATTTATCATGAATGTATTCCGACTCACTTGGCCGTTTGCATCCTTAGGCTGGGTAACATCGTTGGTGCAACGTGCCGCCGCTTCGCAAGAAAGAATTAATGAGTTCTTAAGTGTAAAGCCAACTATAGTAAATCCATCGAATGAAAAAACGGATGTTGCAGGAGATATTGAGTTTAAAAATGTGTCATTTACTTACCCTGAAACAGGAATCAAGGCACTCGATAATGTCTCCTTTGAACTTAAAAAAGGAGAAGTGTTAGGAATTACAGGTCCGGTAGGCTCCGGAAAATCTACCATTGCTCAATTATTAAGTCGGATTTATGATTGTGACAGCGGAGAAATTTCTGTGAACCATAAAAACATTAAACAACATCATTTATATCATTTAAGAAATAATATGGGGATTGTACCGCAGGAAGTTTTTTTGTTCAGTGATACAATTGCCAATAATATTTCATTTTCAGGCAACAATAATTTCACCAAAACAGATATTGAAGAAGCTGCCAAAAAAGCTTCGGTTTACGACAATATCATGTCATTTCCTGAAAAATTTGAGACCATGGTTGGAGAGCGGGGAATTACCTTATCGGGGGGGCAAAAGCAACGTGTTTCCATTGCCAGAGCAATTATCAAGAATCCGGAAATTTTAATTTTTGACGACTGTTTATCGGCCGTTGATACCGAAACGGAAGCTCAAATATTAAACAACCTTAAACAAATTATGCATGGCAAAACATGTATAATTATAAGCCCTCGCATTTCAAGCATTAAAGGTGCTAATAAGATTCTTTATTTGAGTGATGGACGGATTGCGGAAAGCGGAACCCATCAGGATCTGTTAAATTTAAAAGGAAAATACTACGACTTATTTGAGTTACAGAAGAACTAGTATGCCATTTGAAATTAATTCATATCCTACCCAGTATAACGCTAAACGTATTGTTTTTTGGACAGGCATTTTATTCTTTACGATTTACTTCATCTATTGTGCTTTTTTTTACCTAGAACGGACAGTTTCTTTTGATGCAGCTTACTATTCATTTAAAATACTTCATAGAGAAAACTTCAATATTGAAAACGATAGATGGGGGGCATTTTATACTCAATTGCTTCCGCTTTTAGGAATTAAATGCGGAATAAATTTAAAAGGTTTCCTTTTTCTTTATTCGATTTCGTTTGCTATTTGGAATTTTATTTTTTTTACAATAATCCTTAAAGCATTAAAAAACTACAAGCTAGCATTCAGTTATTTATTGTCTATTATTCTTTTCTATAGATACAGTTTTTACTACCCTGTCTCGGAAATTCACTCAACTTTTGGATTAATGTTTATCCTATTTGCTTTAATTGAATATTTAAATGAGAATATAATTACGAAAAAAGGATATGTAGCAATAATTTTCTTTGTATTAGCCTGTAGTTTATTAATTGCATACACCCACGTTTTGGCTATCGTTCCGATTTTGTTTTGGTTCTTTTATAAATTAGCAATGCTTATTGAAAATAGGGAATTCAAACCGTCCATTGTTTTAGTATCCTTTTTACCTATTATTATTTTAGCATTAAAAATTTTACTAATACCAAAAGACTCATACGATGCTTCAAAGATGATTGGAATAAATGAGTTTAAAAAAGTATTAACTGATCTAAATAATATTGAATCCTTTCAGTTTTTTAAGGAGTTTTTTGTAAATCACTTTTTAGTTAACATTCTGATTTTTGTTGTCGTAATTCTTTTTCTGCTTTTAAGAAGATTTTGGTTACAATCTTTAATACTTGTTACTGGTTTTATTGGTCTCATTATACTTGTAATTGCTTATAACACTAACCATGACTCTCCACTAAATTATCAAAATTACTATTGCTTGTTTGGTGTGATTATTGGAGTTTCTATTAGTCAGAATTTTCTTTTCCATTTTAAGTACAAATATATTTTTGGTTTAGTGCTTATCGTGTTAAGTTTTAATTTCTACAAACTCACAAAATCCGGACTCAGTATATATGACAGAACTAAATACATTGAACGAACCATAGAAAACTTACGAAATAGAGAAGGAAAGAAGTTTGTTGTATGTGCTTGGAACTTTGATTGGAAAACCGTGTGGGTAGACTGGGATTTGTCCTTCGAAAGCTTACTACTTTCATCACTTGAAAACCCAAAGAATTCAATGACCTTTTTTTCAGTAATTAACACTTCTCAGTTTGATTCTATTATTAAAACTCAACCTAAATGTTTCATTGGAATTCAATTTTTACCATATTGGTTTAATTTAAACACAGACAGTTTTAACAAAAACTATTTCAATTTTGAAGATGAATATTACCAAAAACCAAATACAGTTCAAGATTGGCAATTAAATGAACGTAATTTTAATTCTGATAACATTTTAATAATTTCAGAAAAAGAATACAAATTACTTAGCAATAAACAACGACAGATTGAAATTAGCTTAGTTAATAAAACAGACAGCAACTTTCCGTCTTCTATAAGCAATGAGAAACGACTATGGCTATCGTATCACTTATATACAAAAGATGGGAAATTATTGGTTCACGATGGCGCTCGAAGCATTATTGAGTTGGATATTCCTGCTAACTCTTCTATAAAAAATGGTTTATCAATAAATCTTGAAAATATTAAAAAAGGTGAGTATCTGTTGGAAATCGACATTGTTCATGAAGGTGTAAGATGGTTTAATATTAACAGTAAAAGCAACTTAACTATTTATTAGATTCTAATATTTAAATTGGCATATTTCATTACCTTTGTGGCGCCCTTGAACACAGCCGAAAAAGATATTAAAACAGAACTTGCCGATTATTCAAAATTTCAGGCTTTTGTTAAGCTTACAAAATACCGCTTAGCAGCACTTGTAGTTTTCTCAGCCGTTGTGACTTATTTTACCGTGGCTGAAAACATTAGCGCTAAACAAATCATTGCCTTGTCTGTAGGTGGCTTTATGGTAACAGCGGCAGCAAACGGTTTTAATCAGGTTATCGAAAAAGACCTCGACAAACTAATGGATCGTACAAAAAACCGTCCGATGCCAACCAATAAACTTAGCAATGTCGAATCTCTTTTGTTTTGTTCTATTTTTGGAATTGGCGGAACTGTTATGCTATGGGTTTATACGAACCCTTTAAGCGGAATTTTAGGATTTATTTCCATTGTATTATACGCTTTGGCCTATACCCCTTTAAAAAGGATTACACCTTTCTCCGTATTTGTTGGTGCTTTTCCCGGAGCCTTACCAACATTGATTGGGGCTGTTGCAGCAACTGAAGGTTTTGGAAACATTTCGTTTTTCGCTTTTCTATTATTTATAATTCAGTTTTTCTGGCAATTTCCTCATTTTTGGTCATTAGCCTGGTTTAATCACGATGATTATCAAAAAGCCGGCTTTTTAATGTTGCCTTCGTCCGGAGGAAGAGATAATGTTTCAAAAAACCAGATTTTAGTGTATTCTATATTTCTCACTCCAATAAGCTTGCTGCCTTATGCGTTTAATTACGTTGGTTGGTTAACAGCCTTAGTGGTGTTTGTATGTGGAATTACATTAGTAATACAAGCTTATAACTTTTACAGAATAACTACAATTGAATCGGCTAAGAAATTGTTTGTGGTAGCAATAATTTATTTACCGGTAGTACAATTAGCATTAATGACAAAAGCATAACACCATGGCAGAAGAAATTAAATTTGAACCAAGTCCGGATTTACAAATCGACTTAAAAGCAGCTCACAAAAAAACAGCAAAAGCATTACTTTGGATAGCCATTATTAGCATGCTTATGTTTTGGGCCGGTTTAACAAGCGCTTATATTGTTAGACAAGGGGCAGGAAATTGGCTACAATTTGAAGTACCATCCATGTTTATTATTAGTACCGCATTTATCGTAACAAGCAGTATAACATTCATTTATGCTCAAAAGGCCGTTAAAAAAGGAGATAATAAAGGGGTGTTCACCGGGGCTCTCCTCACATTTATTTTAGCACTGATATTTTCAGGATTGCAATACATGGGCTGGAAAGAATTGTTTGATAATAAAATCGTGTTCGGAGGTAAATATAGTAATCCATCGGGCTCCTTTTTTATCTTCTTTATTTGGGCACATTGGGCGCATTTAGCGGGTGGTTTAATTTCCCTTATGTTCGTGTTGATAAATTCTTTACGGAAGAAATATAGCTCTGAAAACGCCTTGGGAGTTGAGCTCTGCGCCATTTATTGGCACTTTTTGAGCGTTTTATGGGTATATTTATTTTTGTTTTTATATTTTATTCGTTAAAATTGCAGTCGTAATAAACTCTAAATTTTGTTAAAACTATGGCTCACTCTGTAGAAATCGATCAAAAAGAAGCCTGGAGCGGCGGTCAGTCGCCTTTCAGAATCAGTTACGGAAAAATCTTTATGTGGTTCTTCCTCATCTCCGATGCTTTAACTTTTGGTGGATTACTTTGCGCTTACGGCTTTATCAGACATAAATACGCTGAAGTATGGCCTAAAGCTGAAAACGTATTTACTCACTTTCCATTTGTTGAACAACACTTACCATTAGCCTATGTAGGTTTAATGACCTTTATCTTAATTATGTCTTCGGTTACTATGGTATTAGCTGTAGAAGCCGGTCACAGAAACGATAAAAAAGGCGTTATTATTTGGATGTTATGGACTATTATTGGTGGTTTAGCATTCGTAGGCTCTCAGGCTTGGGAGTGGTATCACTTTATTGTAGGAACTAGTGAAGGTGCTATGCGTAATGTGTGGGACCAAGAACAAGGTAAATATGTATTAGAGCGCATTTATGGCGCAAACATGACTGTGAATGAATATGGCGTGCCTCAATTTGCCAATTTCTTCTTTTTTATTACAGGTTTCCATGGTACCCACGTATTTTCCGGGGTAGTCATCAATTTTGTGATCTTTATGAATGTATTAAAAGGTACCTACGAACGTCGCGGTCATTATGAAATGGTTGAGAAGGTAGGTTTATACTGGCACTTTGTAGATTTAGTGTGGGTATTCGTATTTACATTCTTTTATTTATTATAATCACTCAAAAAACAATTGCTTAACTTAAAAATTGATTAAACATGGAATTTCACGATGATTATCCTCAATATGAGCTAATGGCTCACCATAGCGAAGAAGAAGGCAAAAAAGCCCGTCGTAAGCTTTGGAATGTGTTTTGGATTATGTTAGTAATCACAATTTTCGAATTAATTATAGGTTTTTTGGCGCCTGGTCAAGGTTGGTCAGGGACTACTTGGTTAAAAGTTCTTTTCATCACTTTAACAATTGCTAAAGCCGGTTATATCGTAATACAGTTCATGCACTTAGGTCATGAAGTAAAGTTCTTTAAATACGCCATTTTGGTTCCTTATACCATTTTTATGGCTTATACTATCTTTATTTGTTTAAACGAAGGAACCTACTCTAGTCGCCCTGAAAACCGTACTAAATTAGATCCAATTTTGGTAAAACAGCAGGAAGACTTGAGATCAGGAGCTCATCACGGTGGAGGCCATGAAAATTCGGCGGAACACGGTGCTGAACACCATTAATATTGAAAAACTGTCGCTGAACAGCCTGTTTTTTATAAAAATTTTTGCACAAATAAATAAATTAGTATTTTAGCAAACTATATAAATAAGGTAATAAGTATAAATATGAAACAATTTACTAAAATTACATTACTCGCCGGCGCATTTTTTTGCTTGGCAATGAGTTCATTAGCTCAAAAAAAGCTGCAACAAGCTGATTTAGCTTTTGAAAATCGCCAGTACTTTAAAGCAATCGAAGATTACAAAAGCGCTTACACTTCAGTTAAGAAACCTGAAATGAAGGCAAAAGTATTGTATCGTACAGGCTACGCATATCATGAAATTAATGATATGAAAAGTGCTGAAACTTATTATCAAAAAGCAATCACAGCAAAATACCCTGATCCGGTTGCTGTTTTACGTTTGGCTGATTGCTTAAAGGCTCAAGGTAAATACCCTGAAGCTATCACAGAATATAATAATTATAAGAAACTTAACCCATCTGACCCACGTGGTGATAAAGGTGTTAAGTCTTGTGAATTAGCTCAGCAATGGAAAGATCAACCAGCTCGTTACAAAGTTGAGAATATGGCATTAATCAACTCTAAAGAGTCTGATTTCAGCCCTACATTTTCTGATAAAAAATACAAAACCTTAATCTTCACTTCTACTCGCGAAGGCGCTAACAATAAGCAAGATATCACAACAGGACAAAATCATTCTGATTTATATGAGACTCGTTTAGATAAAAACGGTAAATGGTCTACACCTGTAACATTAGCTCCAACTGTTATTTCTCCTTTCAACGATGGTGCTGCTTGTGTTTCTAAAAAAGGTGATTTCATGTTAATGACTCGTTGCCCTGAAGTAAAATCAGCAGTAGCAGGTTGTCAAATTTTTATTGCTAAGAAACAAGGTTCAGGTTGGGCTGCTCCTGAAAAATTACCATTCAATATTGACTCTGTAAACTTCGGTCACCCAAGCATTTCTCCTGACGGAAAAACTGTTTATTTCGTTTCACGTATGAAAGGTGGTTACGGTGGTGCTGATATTTGGAAAAGTGTTTACGATGCAAAAGGTAATACCTGGACTGCTCCTTTAAATCTTGGTCCACAAATCAACACTGCAGGTGATGAAATGTATCCATATGTATCAAATGATAACAAAACCTTATTCTTCTCTTCTAATTTTCATCCTGGAATGGGAGGTTTAGATATCTTCAAGGCTGAGATTGGTGCTGATGGTAAATTCTCTAAATCACCTGAAAACTTAAAAGCTCCTATTAACTCAGGTGCTGATGATTTCGGAATCGTATTTGAAGGAAACAAACAACGTGGTTACTTCTCTTCTAACCGTGAAGGCGGTAAAGGAAGTGATGATATTTGGTCATTCTTCTTACCACCATTAAACTTTAACTTAAAAGGTAAAGTTGTTTCTAGCGGTGGAAATAAAGGAATTAATAAAGGTGAACCTGTTGCGAATGCTAAAATTAAATTAGCAGGTAGCGATGGAGCTTTAAATGATGCAGTAACAACTAACGATGGTTCTTATTCATTCAAATTAAAAGAAAATGTTTCTTACACAGTAACTATTGAAACAAGTAAACAAACTGTATCGGCTACTTACAAAGATGGTTACTTAGCAAGTAAAGATATGGGCGCATTAACTACTGCCGGAGAATCAGTTTCAAAAGATTTCGTGAAGGATTTTGAATTAACTCCGGTTGAACGTGAGATTCGCTTCCCTGCTGTATTATACGAATTGGGTAAAGCAGATTTAAAACCTGAATCAAAAGACTCATTAAACTTCTTATACCAAACTTTAGTTGATAACCCAACTATTATCATCCAATTAAGCGCACATACTGATAGCCGCGGTTCGGATGCTAAAAACCAGGTATTATCTCAAGCTCGTGCTCAATCTTGTGTTGATTACTTAGCAAATGAAAAGAAAATTCCTTTAGCTCGTTTACAAGCAAAAGGTTTTGGTGAAACTCGTTTATTAGTTACAGATGATGTAATCAATAAAGCTAAAACAAAAGAAGAGAAAGAAGCTTTACATCAGAAAAACCGTCGTACGGTATTCGGAATTGTAAGCTGGGATTATGTTGATCCAAATGCTCCTAAAACAGCTACTCCAAACAATCCTAATAAGCCTAAAACAGGTGACGAAGAGGAAGAAGAATAAGAATGATATTTTCTAATAAAACCCCCGAATTATGATTCGGGGGTTTTTTATTTTTACTAAGTGGATAAAAAGTTTTTAATTTATAAATCATCGGCGGGAAGTGGCAAAACTTACACTCTGGTTAAGGAGTATCTCTTACTCGCCCTTTCAGATCCATCCACCAAACCATTTCATTATAAAAAAATACTGGCCCTCACTTTTACGAATAAAGCGGCGGCAGAAATGAAACACCGTATCCTGGAAGCCCTTAAAAACATTTCTACACACAGCAATAAAACCAAAGATCTTAGTTCTTCCATCTCCGATTCATTAAAAACAAGCCCTGAGGAACTACAACAACGATCAAAATTATTGCTCAGTGAAATCTTACATAATTATACAGATTTTGCTATTGGCACGATAGATAGCTTTACACACAAAATTGTAAAGACATTTGCTTATGATCTTAAATTGCCTGTCAATTTTAATATCGAAACAAACACATCCGAGTTCTATGAGAAGGTCGTTACTTCCTTGCTCTCTAAGATTGGAGAAAACGATGAATTAACTAAACTATTAATTAGATATTCGTCAGAAAATGCTGCCGATAATTCCTCCTGGGATCCACAAGCGCGACTCCTTGAATTTACAAATTTGATACAAAAGGAAGATGCCGGAATTAATATTGAAAAGCTTAAAGGTTTTTCCTCCGACGAACTCAATAAAGTGCAGGTAAAAGTATCCTCCTATCTTTCTGAATTCACTAAAAAAATCAACGAGGCCGGAAATGCAGGTGTTCATTTAATCAAAACAAACAAACTGCAAACTTCAAATTTTAATTATGGAAATACCGGACCGCAAAAGATTTTCTATAAATGGTCTGCCTTTAAAAAAGGGAAAATTGAAGATATAGTAAGTAAACGCACGTTGGATGCCGTTGAAAAAAACAAATGGCATAATGATAAATCAGATACTCATTCGATTGACACAATTATAAGCATTACATCACAACTCAATCATTTAGCTTCAGAAACTTTAAATTATATTGAAGCCAATAAAGAAAAGTATAGTCTCTTCCTGCTTATTCAAAAAAACATTTACGCATTAATTCTGCTCAACGAGATTCAAAAACTAAGCAATGATTTAAGAGACGAAGAGCAGATTGTTTTCATTTCAGATTTTAATAATAAAATTGCGAAAATCGTAGCTGATGAGCCCACTCCTTTTATTTATGAACGTCTGGGCGAACGCTATAATCATTATTTACTGGATGAATTTCAAGACACCTCTACTCTTCAGTGGCATAATTTGTTACCCTTAATTGATAATTCTTTAGCCTCCAACAATTTTAATATGATAGTTGGTGATGGAAAACAAAGCATTTATCGCTGGAGAAACGCGAACGTAAAGCAATTTCAGCAACTCCCTTTTATTGAAAATCCGGAATCAAATCCGAATTTAAGTGAACGTGAATCTACTTTAATCAGTCAGTTTGAAGGAAAATTTCTTGATACAAATTACAGAAGCTGCGAAAAAATTGTTGCTTTCAACAATACAGCCTTCGAATATTTACCAAAACTTTTGTTGTCAGAGGAATTTCAGAAAATATATGATCATCAATCACAAAAAATCAAAAAAGAAAATGGCGGTTATGTAAGCATTAACTACGGTGAAAGCGCGAAGGAAGAAGTAGACACAATAAACTTCACATGCATTTTAGATAAAATAACTCTTGCCTTAAAAGATGGATTTAACTATAACGATATCTGTATTATAGTAAGAAACAACTATCACGGAAACGCTATCGCAAATCATCTGATAAAAAGTAACATTCCTGTCATCTCCTCAGATTCCTTACTATTAAAAAACAATCAGGAAATTAACTGTATAATAAATTTTTTAAAGCATTTAAATAACAACAACGATATAATCAGCGCTGCTGCAGTTATTTCGTATTGTACCTCAAATCTCGCCAATACGGAACTTCATCTTCATAGACTTCATTTGACAAAGAATCTTTATCAAGTATTAAATGAGTTAGGAATTAAGCTAACCAGCGAGATCTTTGCCAAGAAAAATATTTTTGACAGTTGTATCGAGATTATTTCAGCCTTACAGCTCAATAAAAAAAACGGACAATACATTCGTTTCTTTTTGGATGAGGTGAATGAATACCTCGTTAATAAAACCGGTTCAATCAATGATTTTTTAATCTGGTGGGAGAAAAGAGAGACTCAAGCTTCCCTCATTATTCCGGAAGGAACAAATGCGGTAAAAGTTATGACTATCCATAAATCAAAAGGACTTGAATTTCCGGTAGTAATTCTGCCTTATTTGAATTGGGAGGTTTTCAAATCTGACAATGCTTGGGTGAATCTTGAAAATGAGAATACCGAATTGCCTGTAGCTGTATTTAAAATTAGCAATGCCATCGCTGATGCCGGTTTAAAAGCTGTTTTTGAAAAAGAAAAAAACGAACAATATCTCGATAATATAAATTTATTATATGTAGCGTTTACTCGTGCTGTTGAACGCCTTCATATTATTTCATTCAAATCTGATACGCAGAAAAAAGAAAATATTTCTTCGTGGGTAAAAATATTAATTGAGACAGAATTTCCGCAACATACCTCAGGATTTCTGGAAATTGGTTGTCTTGCCCGTAAACTTGATTCACAAGAAGAGAAAAATAAAATACCAAACTTCAATTTGCCTACTCTTCATTTTAACGACAATAATAACCTTGTTAGAATTAAAGGAAGTCATCTATTAAAACTTAAAGATGCTTCAGAAACAGCAATTGAAAACGGCATAAAAACCCATTACGTTTTATCCACTATTCACTCACCGGAAGATTTGAATTCTGCGCTTGATTTTTTATTGGTATCTGGAGTTATTACTCAAAACGAAAAACCTGAATTAGAAAGCAAAATTCACAACATTCTTCATCACCCTATAATACGTGATTACTTTAAGAAAGGAGTTCAGGCAAAGAACGAATCAGAAATTATCACTGAATCCGGTGAAATTTTAAGACCCGACCGTGTAATCTTAGATGACACAACTGCCACCGTTATTGACTACAAAACCGGACAACCCAATACAAAAAAATACGCAGCTCAAATGCTAAAGTATAGCGACGCCTTATCAAAAATGGGTTATAGTTCCGTTAAAAAAATAATTGTTTACATCGACGAGAATAAAGTTGAAGAACTTGTATAAATAAAAAATCCCGGATATACCGGGATTTTTTATTGAATCTAACTGTATGTTTTTATTCCTTTACAATTCTGATTGTTTGAGATTTGTTTTCAGTATTCTTAAGATTTATGAAGTATAAACCATTAGCTAAAGAAGCCATATTAATGCTTTGAGTGTTTTCACCTGCATTGAAATTAAGCGTTTGTTTCAGCACTACTTTTCCTAATGCATCAACAACCTCAGCATTAATGACTGTTTGGCTATTAACATTAAACTGAATGTTTAACTTACCTGTTGTAGGATTAGGGAAAATAGTATATCCACCTGCATTTACAATTTGTTCTATACCTGTACATGCTGAAACAGAAAGCGTATACATGGCCGTATTGTTACAACCGTTAGATCCGGTACCGGAAACACTATACGTCGTATTCACTGTAGGCGAAACAGCAGTGCTTGCACCGGTTGCTCCACCAGGATTCCATGTATAGGTAACTGCACCTGTTGCGTTTAAGGTAGCTGTTTGTCCGGTACAAATTAATGAAGAACTTGAGCTTGCATTAATTGTTGGAAGAGGATTAACAGTCACAGAGCGAATTGCAGTATTACTACATCCGTTTGCATTTCTTCCTGTTACGGTATAAACAGTAGTGGAAGTTGGATTGACAACAATAGGACTTCCTGTAATACCACCCGGATTCCATGTATAAGTAGAAGCACCGGAAGCTGTTAATGTAGTTGATTGTCCCGCACAAATTACGCTGTTTGTTACACTCGTATTAACTGTTGGAAGAGGATTCACGGTTACAGAACGAACAGCAGTATTAGTACATCCTGCAGCGCTGGTTCCTGTTACAGTATAAGTTGTATTTGTTGTAGGACTAGCCACAACAGCTGCACCTACTAATGAACCCGGCATCCAAGTATATGTTGAAGCGCCGGAAGCATTAAGATTCGCTGATTGTCCAATACAAACAACAGATGAACTTGTAGAAACGTTAATAGTTGGAAGCGGATTAACAGTTACTGTTCTAACAGCTGTATTTGTACAACCAGTTGTTGCTGTTCCTGTTACGGTATACGTTGTAGTAACTGTCGGACTCACGCTAATTGAAGTTGTAGTAGCTGATGTACTCCAGGTATATGTATTAGCTCCTGCAGCTGTTAAAGCAGCAGAACCACCCGGACAAATTGAACTTCCGCCGGTAATACTTACAGTAGGCAAGTTGTTAACTGTAACACTTGCTGTACGCTGAGAAGAACATCCGCTTGTTGTTCCTGTAACAGTATAAACAGTTGAAGATGCAGGCGTATAAGTATTAACCGCTGCAGTTCCTCCTCCACTCCATGCATACGTTGTAGCACCGGAAGCCGTATAAGTAACTGGTGAACCCGCGCAAACAGTTTGTGAGTTGTTAGCTACTGTAATTGTAGGTGTTGCCACAACTGTAATAGTCTGAGAAGAAACTGTACCCGGACCAATAAGATTACTAGACTGTAAAGAAACTACGTAAGAACCTCCTGTTGTAAAGTTAATAGTTGGGTTTTGTGATGTTGAAGTATTAATAGTTACGCCCGCAGCCGGAGTTACACTCCAACTCCAACTAGTTGGCGCATTAGTTGAGTTATCGTTGAATTGTAAGTTAGTTCCTGTACACAATGATGCAGCAGCTACAGAGAAACTTGAGGTTGGAGGAGCTGCAGTTACAACATCCACCTTCCATGCACCGCGACCATAAGTTGCAGCGAATAATTTACCCGGATTAGCCGGAGACATTTCTAAATCACTGATTGGTGTGTTTGGCAAACCTGTATTATATAAAGTCCAGTTGGTTGTAGAATTATCTTTATAATAAACACCTACATCCATTCCTACATAAATTCTATCGCTAGTGCCCGGTTCGTAAACAATACAATTAGCCGGTAAGTTTGGTAAATTACTTGAAACGTTGGTCCAGCTGGTTCCTCCGTTTGTAGTCATAAATACTTTGCTACCTGCTGTATAACCACTCACAGTAACCCATGCATTGTTCGCATCAGTTGGATCAATTGCTATATACGTTTTGTTACCTGGTAAACCTGTGTTTACATTAGCCCAAGTTGCACCTCCGTCAGTTGTTTTAAATAATGTAGTTCCGTGAATGACATATATTACCTGATTGTTTGATGGAGCAATTGCAAATTCAATAATCGTTCCTGAACCACCGGTTGCAGTTAACTGTGTCCAGTTAGCACCTGAATTCGTTGATCTGAACATTTGGCTTCTTCCTGCATATAATGTTGCAGCGGTAACAGGATCCTGATGCCATGGAGCAACCCAACCTGCAGTTCCACTCATACCGGTTTGTGCACTTCCCCATGTATTGCCACCATCTGTTGACCGTAAGAAACCTCCTTGCGGAGTCGCACCAAATAAATTATTGTTATTTGTTCTATCAATAAAACAATCCATACCATCACCACAATATCTTGCCGCATAGGTTGTACCATTAAACAAGTTAGTTCCGTTATCCTGATGTCCGGTGATAAAATAGTTGGCAGTCAGAGCAGACAATCCGATTCTGTACTGCTGTGCAATATTTCTTGGATTTGATTTATCAGTCCAAGCTGTACCAGTATAACGATAGATACCTCCATCATTGGCAGAGTATAATACGCCGGCAGGTGTATATTCTAATTCGTGTACATCAGCATGTACGTATGGAGGGTTTGCAGCAGTGCTATTCCAACAACCAATATTCGTCCATGATGTTCCGCCATTGGTACTTCTCCAGTGGTTAATACCTCCAACTACAACTTCATCCTTGTTTAAAGGCGATACTGCTAATGCTAAATCATACCAACCTTGTCCGTTACCTGCAGTACCCGCACAAGAGTTAGCTAAAATATCAGGGGTAGTTGACATAACAGTGAATGTAGTTCCACTGTTTGTAGAACGGTATAATCCGCCATAACCACTTGTTGTATTCAATGAGCGTAAAACGTACACATAATTAGGATCGTTAGGAGTTACTGCAACTGTCATACGGTTTGCACCAGTAGTAGGAATACCACTGGAAATTAATGTAAAAGAAGTACCACCGTTAGTTGACAAATAAAAACCTGAGGCAGTTGTTGCGTAAACTGTATTAGGATCGGTAGGTTTAAATTCCAAATCATAGGTACTTGCTGTTGTAATTTGAGTCCAGGTAGTACCGCCATTTGTTGTTCTCCATATACCTACACTTGATGCAACTAATAAAGTTTGTGTACTAGTTGGATGAATAATTAATCGACGGATAACACGTTGTTGATTAACTGTCCAATTTAATCCGGTGGCTCCCCAAGTAGTTCCGCCATCGGTTGATTTTAATACACCAATAGCATAAGTGTCGCCAGCATCACCATCACCGGTAGCTAAATACATAATGTTTGTATTTGTAGGATCAATTGCCAAATCAGAACATCCAATTACACTTAGATTATCTGTATTTGTTGTCCAAGAAGTTCCATCGTTAGTAGTCTTCCATAATCCTCCCGCAGGAGCGCCAACCCAATAAGTGTTGGAGTTAGTAGGATCGAAAGTGATAAAATTATCACGACCTGCTTTACGAGGTAAGCCGCAAGCCGAACCTGTCATGGCTCCAAATGGTCCCATAGCGGTCCATGTAGAAGAGGCAATCATGTTGTTGCCTTGCTTTGCAGTAGACATGTTTTGATTTAAAAATGATTCGTAGTTAGCCCAGGTTTGACTCGCTAAATACATATTACCCGTAGGATAAACGCGAGGCTCCATAAATGCTTCCCAACGTTTGTATGGTTTATAACCACAACCTTTTTCATCCTTATCGTGTGTACTCCAATAAGCATCGGCTGCTTTTTTGATATCATAAAAATTCGCATTAGGATCTTGCATCATTTCGCGCCAGTCTTGCTGTGCTATTGATGATGTAATAACTAATCCGCTAATTAATGTTAGTATTGATTTTTTCATTACTAAAGGGTTTTAAATTTATAGTAATAATACAAAATCAGCTTCTTAAAGTCAAGATGCTTACATAAGAATTCGTCGAAAAATAGGCCATTTTACCGAAGTACTACCTAAAATTTAGATTTAGGCGCCATGACCATATTTAGTTAGTTTAAGACCTAGAATTGCGTTTGGTTAGAATTACAACTCAATTACTTTTCATACGGAAAATTAATTAAATCTTAATCCCAATCACGCAAACATCATCCACTTGTTCCAGATCACCCTTCCAATTTTCAAAAGCATTTTTTAACTCTGAGTGCTGTTCCGTTACTGTTTTACCATGGATGGCAAGTAACAGTTCATTTAATTGTTTATACTTAAATTTCTTGCCTTTTGGTCCGCCGAATTGGTCAGCATATCCATCTGTATAAAGATATAACACATCGCCTGGTTTAGCATCAATGGTATAAAGGGTAAAATTCTCTTTACGTTCGCCTACTCCAACCGGCATGCGGTTAGCGTCCAACTCCATCAATTGTCCTTGCTGAATGAATATCGGTGCATTGTTGCCAGCAGCATAGGTAATGGAGTTCGTCTTCTGATCAAAGCAAACCAAAATACCATCAAAACCATCCTTCTGTCCCTCTTTTGAAATAGTGTTGGTTAGTTTCATCCGCACGTAATCAAACACCTCATTCGGTTTTTCAATTCCTTTCTCATTGATTGCTTCTGAGAGAAATCCTATATTAAGTAAAGACATAAACGCACCCGGCACACCATGTCCGGTACTATCGCATACTGCCAGATAAAATTTATCATCTTGCCTGGTGGCCCAGTAAAAATCGCCCGAAACAATGTCTTTAGGTTTGAAATAGGTAAAATGTTCCTTTAGATTATCCTTCAGAAACTGATCGTGTGCAAGTAAAGTATATTGAATCCGCTTTGCATAGTTGATTGAATCGAGAATTTCTTTTTGCTTTTCTTCGATTAAATCTCTTTGTTTTTCAACCTGACCTTTTTGCTCCTCAATGATTTTATTTTTTTCTGTTAATTCATTATTTGCCCTTTGTTTTTGCTTATAACCCCGGAAAATGAGAAAAGCACTAAGAAGCATCAGTATAAAACCGGTAGCAAATGTAATCTTCCATGCATTTTGAGATTTAATTTCTGCAACATCTTTTTCGTGCTCTTTCTCTTTTATCAAAAGTTCTTTCTCCTTTTTTTCAGTTTGATAAAATGATTGCAACTGACTTAATTGCTTAACCGAGGTTTCATTTAATACCGAATCTTTGTAACTCGAAAAAAGCTGACTGTAATCATATGCCTCTTCAAATTTTTTCTGCGTATAACAGATATCCGCCAGCATCGAGTAAGCAGACTTTATAGAAGGAAGGATTCGGTAATTCAAAGCAATTTTTAATGAACTATCCGCCATTATAAATGCCCTGTTAAGATCGTTAATCTGTAAATAATAATTCGATAGATTGGAATATGCATTGCATACACCATCCATTTCTTTCATTTCAACATCATATTGTAGCGATCGTCTAAAGTATTCTAATGATTTGTTCTTATCCCCTAATTCAAAATAGACAATTGCCATATTATTCAAAGCAGATGATACGCCGTCCTTTTTCTTGAGTAATAAATTCAATTCATAACCTCGTAAATAATAATTTAAAGCCTCCTTAAACCTTCCGGTTAGCGCATAAACATTTCCAATATCTATTAATGGCTTTGAGAATTCTGTGGTGTCACCATTTAAACGATGTGATTCCATCGATTTATTATAATATTCGAGCGCCTCATCAAACTTTCCCTGCCTTTCGTACAACATCCCCAAATTATTTTCAGTTATTGCCCTGAATAAAATATTATTCTCTGCTTCCGACCACTTCAAAGCTTCAAAATAAAGTTGACTGGCATTTGAAAAATCACCTTTGTTTCTATAAAGATTTGCTGTGTTTAACTTTGCTGTCATTTTGAAAAATGGAATATTCCATTTAACGGCGCTATCTTCCAATTGCTTGTAATAATTCAAAGCTTGCGAATATTCCGCCAATCCTTGTGCCGAACTCCCCATATTATTGAGTGCTTCAGCCATACCCTTCTTATAATTTATTTTTTGGGCAATCGATAATGCCTCGGCAGCAGCATTAAAACTTTTGCCATGATCGGTTAAATCCCATATTAAAGAAAGCTCTATCAGAAGGTTTACACGTGTAGTGTCGGCTTTACAATTTTGAAGTTTAGCAGTTACCTCTTCAATTGTATTTAGTTTTTGAGAAAACAGGCATCCTACTTGAATCAATAAAACTATAAACCATAAAAACCGTCGTTCTGATTTTATTGAATATAGTTTAATATTGAAATTCACAGCAAATATTTAAAAAAAATCTAACCTGAATATCGTTTAATTTTACTAAAAGTGTCAATAAAGAATTCCTATTTCCCGATACAGAATCTGGTGAATATCGAATCCAATAAATCTTCATTTGTCACCTCACCCGTAATGCTTCCCAATTCATCAAGTGCATACCTTATCTCAACAGCCAGCAAATCGCCTGCAATTCCGGAATCTAAACCGGCTATTGCTTTTTTTAGGGCCTCATTGGCGCGCTTTAAAGAGTCGACATGGCGCGCGTTGGTTACAATAGTTTCAGTAGTATTCACTGTTCTGGCATCAAAAAGCCCTACCAGTTTTTGTTTTAATTCATTGATGTTTTTGTGCTCTTTGGCAGAAATATAAATAACATCATACGAAGCAAACTCTTTTTTTAAATCCTCGAGATTCTCTACATCAATTTTATTGGCAACAATTACCAATTGAGAATTACCGATATGTTCTTTAATTAAATCGATTTCTAATTTTAAATCGCCACTGCTGATTTCATGCGCATCAAAAAGATAAATTACGATGGCGGATTTTTTAATGGCGTCAAAGGCTTTATTTACTCCTATTTGCTCAATCACATCTGTCGTGGTTCTGATGCCTGCAGTGTCAATGAATCTGAACAAAACGCCATCAATGATCATCTCATCTTCGATGGTGTCTCTGGTTGTCCCCGGAATATCGCTCACAATTGCTCTGTCATCTTCCAATAAAACATTAAGCAAAGTGGACTTACCTGCATTGGGTTTTCCAACTATAGCTACCGGAATTCCATTCTTAATTACATTCCCCACTTCAAAACTCATCACCAACTTCTCAATAATTCCAATAATGCTGTGGACTAATTTTTTTAAATCTGTTCTATCAGCAAACTCAACATCCTCTTCACTAAAATCTAATTCTAACTCTACTAGTGAAGCAAAATTCACCAAATGATCGCGCAGTATTTTTATCTTATTTGAAAAACCTCCACGCATTTGTTGCATGGCTACCTGATGGGATAATCCTGAATTACTTGCTATCAAATCCGCAACTGCTTCCGCCTGCGACAAATCAAATTTCCCATTGAGAAAAGCACGCAAAGTAAACTCACCCGGATTGGCCATTCTTGCGCCATGCTTTAATAACAATTGCAAAATCTGTTGTTGAATGTACACAGAGCCGTGACAAGAAATTTCGACACTATCTTCCCCTGAGTAAGAATGCGGATTCCTGAACACACTTACCAATACCTCATCAATTACAATATCGCTTTCGGCAATAATTCCAAAATGAATGGTATACCCTTTTTGCTCTGCAATTTTTTTCGATTTAAATTCTTTATCGAAAAAAACCTTATCAATTATTTCAAACGATTTTTTTCCGCTTAAACGAATAACAGCGATAGCACCACTTCCATGCGGAGTGGCGAGGGCCGTTATGGTATCGTTCAAAATAATTTTCATTTGATTAAGTATTTCTTCAATCAAAAAACCCAGACTTAAAAGTCTGGGTTTTGCTTTATGCTTTTTTTGCTTCTTGAGCTGCTTTTATTTTTGCTTTAATTGCTTCAGTAGTTGTAGAACCCGGACGCTCAATTGGAGAACCGGTTGCGCGATCCCAAATCAAACTCGCTAACACACCTAAAGCGCGACTCACACCAAACAACACTGTGTAGAAATCATATTCATACATACCATAGTGAACTAATAACGCACCTGAATGCGCATCTACGTTTGGCCATGGATTTTTGATTTTACCGGTTGCTTCTAAAATCGGAGGAGCTACTTCGTAAATCATTTGTACGATTTCGCAAATATCATCGTGTTTGATATAAGTACGATAGAAATCTTGTTGCGCAGTGAAACGAGGATCTGTTTTACGTAAAACAGCGTGTCCGTAACCAGGTACAACCTTTCCTTCTGCTAATGTTTTCTTAATGTAATCTGCAATTTGTTCTTTAGTTGGCAATCCACCACCTAAAGTTTCTTTTAATTCCATGATCCAAGCTAATACTTCCTGATTTGCTAATCCATGTAACGGACCCGCTAAACCATTCATACCCGCAGCAAAAGCTAAATAAGGATCGCTTAATGCAGAACCTACTAAGTGCGTAGTGTGCGCAGAAACGTTTCCTCCTTCATGGTCAACGTGAATAGTTAAATACAAACGCATTAAACGCTTCATATCAAATGCTTCGTATCCTAACATGTGAGCAAAGTTTGCTGCCCAATCTAATTTCGGATCCGGTTCAATATGTACACCGCCTTTATATTTACGACGATAGATATAAGCTGCAATACGAGGTAAACGTGCAATCAAATTCATTGAATCTTCATACACATAATCCCAATAATCTTTTTTATTAATTCCTTTTGCATATGCTTTTGCGAATACACTTTCCGTTTGCATAGCCATTACACCTACTACAAACTGTGTCATTGGATGAGTATCCACAGGTAATTTTTCAATTACGTCAAATACATGCTTCGGAACATGGCTGCGTTTCATCCATTCGTTAGTGATGAAACTTACATCTTCCTGAGTTGGTAATTCACCAACTAACATTAAATAAAATATTCCTTCCGGTAATGGTTCTGTTCCACCCGGAGCTTTTGGTAATTGTTTACGTAATTCAGGAATAGAATATCCTCTGAAACGGATACCTTCTTCCGGATCCAATTTAGAAGTTTCGGTAACCATACCTAACATACCGCGCATACCTTGGTAAACTTGTGCAACGGTAATCTCTCCTAATTTAAGGTCTCCGTGATTTTTAATAATATCTTTTATGTCTGCTGAAAGCACTGTGGCCTTATCACGGAATTTTTCCTTTAATCTGTCCATTTTTTGAAGTTTTAACTACGTAAATTTAGCTACTGAGAAAGAATAAACAAATAAATTTATCTTAAATAATCCTTTTTTTGAGTGAAGTGATTTTTAAGCTTCCATAAACAAAAAACCCCTTCGTTTTGAAGGGGTTTTAAATGAATTATTTTGCAAATCTAAAGGCACTTCCTAAATAACGTGCCGAATCGCCTAATTGTTCTTCAATTCTTAATAATTGATTGTATTTTGCGATCCTATCACTGCGAGAAGCCGAACCGGTTTTAATTTGTCCGCAACCCAATGCCACCGCTAAATCAGCAATGGTAGTATCTTCAGTTTCACCGCTTCTGTGACTCATAACTGAGGTATAAGAATGCATATGAGCCATGGTAACTGCCTGAATAGTTTCGGTTAAAGTACCAATTTGGTTCACTTTTACAAGGATTGAATTAGCCACACCTTCGTTGATTCCCTTCGCAAGACGTTGAGAGTTAGTTACAAACAAATCATCACCCACCAATTGGATTTTATCACCCATCGCTTGAGTCATTTTAGACCATCCGGCCCAATCATCTTCAGCAAATCCATCCTCAATTGAAATGATAGGGTATTTTTTACACCATTCAGCCCAATAACCCACCATTTGCTCACTGGTTAATTTATCGCCGGTTGATTTTTTAAAATGATATACTTTTTCTTTGGCATCGTAAAATTCTGAAGAAGCCGCATCCATTGCAATGTAAATATCTTCACCGGGCTTATATCCTGCCTTTTCAATAGCTTGCATTACCGCCTTAATCGCATCTTCATTACTCTTAAAATCAGGAGCAAATCCACCTTCATCACCCACATTGGTTGCCAATTTTTGTGACTTAAGTACCGCTTTTAAATGATGGAAGATTTCGGTTCCCATACGTAATCCCTCACTAAATGACTCAGCACCAACCGGCATAATCATAAATTCCTGAAAATCGATACCATTATCGGCATGCGCACCACCATTTAATATGTTCATCATCGGAATCGGTAATAAGTTGGCATTAACACCACCCACATAACGATACAATGGCATACCGGTTTCCTGAGCCGCCGCTTTTGCCGCTGCCAATGAAACACCTAAAATGGCGTTGGCTCCTAAATTCGCTTTGTTCTCACTACCGTCTAATTCAATTAAACGAGCATCTATATCCGATTGATCCAATACATAAGCTCCTTTTAAGCTTTCATTGATAACCGTGTTTACATTATTCACGGCGCGATTAACGCTTTTGCCCATGTATTGAGTTTTATCGTTATCACGTAATTCAACGGCTTCATGTGTTCCTGTAGAGGCTCCTGATGGAACCGCTGCACGACCCACAACTCCATTTTCGGTAATAACATCAACTTCAACTGTTGGATTTCCCCTCGAATCTAATATTTGACGGGCTGTAATTGAATGGATATATGACATAGTTTGATTTTTAAGATGCGCAAAGATAGGGAAATATGAAAAAGCCCCACCTTTCTGTAAATAAATGGTTAAAAAATACCTCCTTTTATTTAAAGTGCAATATGCTTAAATTGCAGAGCCTTCCCGCAAAAACACCAACATAATATGACTCTATTCAGACGCTTATTCGCGGGATTTGTACTTTTTACCTTACTTGTTTTTAACTCCTGTAGTTTATTGAAACATAACCGTTTCAAAAATGGTCAGCAGCATGGTTATTGGGTTACTTATGCCGATGCGGATAAAAAAATAGTTCTGACGAAGGGCCGATTTAAAAACGGAGTACAAAAAGGGAAATGGGTATACAATACCATGAAAGGTGAAAAAGAACGGATTGAATATTACAAAAAGGACAAAATCAGAATTAATTATTTTCACCCAAATGGAAAGCAAGCCGTTAAAGGACGCGCGCGTATCGTCAATGACAGCATAAAACTTCATTTCTATTATTATGGTCACTGGTATTTTTACAATGAAGCCGGACAATTACAAAAGATAAGTTACTTTGAAAACGGAACATTAATGCGAGAGGATATCAAACTAAAATCCGGAACCGAAGTTTATGATTCTTTAGCCGCCGAACTAATTAAACTGGATCGTGATTTTCATAAGTATAGAGATACTTTACAAACGACTTATAACAAATACGGTGTAAAATCAGAGGAATACAAAAGTGTTTGGAGACTCCAAAAAGAAAATGATTCGCTTATTTACGCTCGTATAGAAGGTATCACCACGCGCTTTGGTTATCCTGAAAAAAAACTGGTAGGTGAAAATAATGGTGTTATCTTTTTTATCATCAGTTTTGCGCCTGCTCACGTTAAAGAAAAATACATTGAACTTTTTAGAAGCGCGGCTTTAAAAGGAGAAATTACTTTACGTGACTTTGCCTTTTTTGAAGATAAATATTTGGTAGCTAAATACGGCTATCAACTATACGGCACCCAATATAAAACAGGGAAGGATTATAAACCCATTTATTACCCTGTTAAAAAATTATCCGATTTAAACGACCGAAGAAAGTTGATGAATTTGGAACCTGTCAATTTATTGGAGTACAAAGAAATTACTGATTAGGTTTACAACCCGATTCCATATACTCTTTTTTAATCACCGGGTTATCTAATACCTGAAAACTCATGTAAGGCTCTCCGAATAATTTACAATAACGATCCGGGTTACGACTCTTTGCATAACTCAAAGCATTCGCAAAACTACGAGAGTAAAATTTCTCAGGTAAATGCGAAGCGATGCTGATATATGCAAAAATTAAATTTTCATCGGCACGTTCGTTTACATATGGTTCTAAGATATTAGATGCGTATTTATAATCTTTAGCTCTGGCAAAAACATAACCTAACTTAAGCGCGTTTTGCCAGCTGGCAGATTTAATATCATAGAATGCTTTAATCCGTTCGATACAAGCTGCAATGGCGGCCTCTGCAACCGGCGACTCCGACGTATCCAACACATCCATGAGTTTAAATTGCCATTCGATGTTTAATCCGTCGATGTATTTTTTATCAATTTTTGTTTTGTAGAGTTCATCAATATTCTGCTGCATTTTGGCTTGATCTTCCGGTTTAACAATAGCGCTATCCAACTTAATAGAGCAATACATTTTATTGTATTTTAAAATTTCATTATCCGGAGCCATTGCCAGCAAACGATTAATCTCGTCGCAATCTTCATCCTCCACATTCTTTCCGTTCAACAAGAAGCGATAATGAACCTTATTATTCATCATGTTCACATACTTAGCTTCATTCGGAATCTCTAAACTATCCATAGCTCCCGCTGAATATATTTTATCATTGACTTGTTTATGGATATACTCCATGATTTTGTAAGCTTTGTTTTGATCATTGCTTTTTAAGGAGCGGTTAAAAGTAACCGAACTGTATTTTTGTTCTTTATTGCCAC
Organism: Bacteroidia bacterium; assembly: GCA_016787445.1. GTDB lineage: Bacteria > Bacteroidota > Bacteroidia > B-17B0 > Aurantibacillaceae > JAHEYG01. The sequence continues at coordinate 28,198 of JAEUTQ010000017.1, read as the reverse complement.
TCACGTCATACGTTACATCCATGATAATTTGAGCGAAACGTTCACGCGCTAAAATCGGCTCTAACTCGTCCATTAATTTTTTATCGCCATTAATTTTGTCGATGCACTTTTTCTTTCCCATCGCCACTAAATCCGCATACTTGCCATCTTCATTTTCCAGCATAAATAAATTCCAGCTGTCACGCGTTTCAATCACCGGCGTGATTTTTAAACTCTGACGTTGCTGCAATACACCAGACACACTCTCTGCTCTCTTACGTTGTAATTTTGCATTAGAAACGGAATCACCTTCGATTGAAGAATACGCATAAATGTATAAACCTTCAATAATAAAATCAGGTTCGTTTAAAGCGTTGATTAATGGCTGGATATCTTCCGGTTTAAATTCATATTTATTTTTTGCGAACGGAATTGTGAAATTGATAATAGAACTTTCGGAGCGAGGTACAAAAGGTGGTTTCAATCCTTTCGTATCAGGCGCAGGTAAAATTCCGATTGGCGTGTTACTCTCAGGATCTCCATCTTCTAAATAAGCACGCGTTACCGTTCGGCAAATTTTTCCATCCTGAACAATAATTAAATTAAACTCAAACGGACCTTTAATATCCTTGTTAAATTTACCAAGTTCCACTTCGATACTGGTTACACGCTTTTTCTTCTTATTGGTTGGATCAGGCTTCACTAAATTTTTCTTGAAGAACTTATCCTTGTATACAACTTTAGTCATTACACCTTTGTTGTAAAGATTGTTATCTACAATATTATATTCAGGCTTTTCATACTGAGCACGCTGTACGATGTCAACGGCAATTCCATCTTTAGGTTTTTTGAGCAGGCGCTTTAATTCCTTAATGCTATGATATTTCACGTAAATTTTTCCGTTATTCTCATAAACACCGCGCTGAAGTAAATCGTAATTTTTCCATTTATCGCAATTCTTACATGCCTTTTGATCGGGCGCCTTCATCTTTTTTGACTTCGTATTATAAGGCACCTTCAACTCTTTCTTATGCTCTACACCGGTATTGACAATATCGTAGCCGCCTAATATGGCACTGGCATAAACCTTTTTACCATCATCACTAATAAGGTAACTGATTCCCGCGTATACATACTTTGGATTCAGTACAACTGGTAAATCCTTCTTGTTATTTTCCCATCGTGTATAAATCACCTTAGCCACGTCGGCTGTAGAATAATTATCACGACCCTTACTTACAGGGGCATTCATTAATAACTCTTCGCCTTTGTTTGTTGCACCAACACTTTTTAGATTTTTCTTTGTTTTCTTTGGATCTACTTTTGGTTGTCCGCCTCCCTCAAATGATTCGACGCTGGAAGCAGCTGCTTCTGATAACATCTGACTGTATTCAAGCGTATCTAATCCTTTTTCTTTACGGAAACGGTTTATTTCTGTGAGTAAAACCTTCGGTAAGTCTTCGAACATTGCATCTGTAATCGGCTGCTTATTTTTTTGAGCAATAACCAAATTACATGCAAAAGCAAAAAACAGAATGATTAAAAATTTCTTCATAATTATAAATAACTAAAGCAAAACACTTGCTGTTTAGTCAAGGATAATATTAGAAAAAATAAATTTTAAGCGGAATTTTAGTGTTAACAATGTATCAACACTTTATGTAAATTTATTCTTGCAGACCCCTTCCGGCCTTCTCAATTTTATTGTCGCGTTTTAATTCGGCAATAATTTTATCAAGTACACCATTCACAAACGTTTTGCTGTTAGGCGTGCTGTATTCTTTTGAGATATCGATGTATTCGTTCAGAGAAACTTTTACAGGAACACTTGGGATATGTAAAATTTCAGCAATTGCCATTTTCATCAATAACATATCCATGCTGGCGATACGATCCATTTCCCAATTCTTGGTGTGATTTTTAATTAACTCTTCGTAAGAGCTGTTATACTGAATTGTTTTACGGAAAAGCGATGAAACAAATTTCGTATCGTCTTCTTCGTCTTTCAATAAAGGCATCAACACAAACTTACCTTCAAAAGTTTCAAAAGTTCTTATTACAGAATTAAAAGCTAAAAAGGTATCGTCGGCCCAATGAATATTTTTATCTTCAAACAAATGATTCAGTAAATCATGCTCACCCAAATGATTTAAAATTAGATTCACTAAAAAATCGCGGTCTTCTTTAACTGTATTCTCACCTCCCGCCATGTAAGATTTATAATCTTCCGAATTACGAATTTCGGTAAAAAGCTTTCTTACCAAATCAAAATCTGTTTGCCATGAAATTTTTTGTCTTTCTAATTCCTTTTTAAGTGTTGCGCTTTCTGAAAGAGCCACAAGCAAAGTATTATTTACAAACTTGAGATTAGGATTTAAATCTTCCTGTGAAGGCAAACGTTTATTCTTATTCTCATCGATCACTAAATAAGCAGTGTGATGCAAGTCGGTAAATAAAGCCAGAATAGTGAGGTACAAACTATATACTTTATCTAAACTTTTAAATAATTCCTTTTCAAATGCAGCCATATCGGCATTTTCATGCTGATAATAAGAATACAGCATTTGCATTACTTTAATACGGAGGAAACGACGGTTTAGCATAAAGAACGGTTTAAATAAAATTAAGTTCGGTTATTTCAATTAGAGTACAGCATTAATTCGTGCAATAGCTTCGATTCTCTTCTCAGCTAAAACATTTGCAGCCATGTAAGTTGGAATTCCTTCAGCCTTTGCTGTCTGAATAACATTCCATGTATTTTCATAAATTTTTTCGGCATGTGCCATTGCTCTCTCACGGTTATATCCTTCCAATTCATAATACACATTGATGATTCCACCGGCGTTTACAACATAGTCAGGCGCGTACAAAATTCCCTTTTTGCCAACAGCCTCGCCGTGTTTTTTCTCATCAGCCAATTGGTTATTTGCAGCACCGCAAATCACCTTACACTTTAAACGATTTAAAGTATCATCATTCACAGTAGCACCTAAAGCACAAGGAGCATAAATATCAATATCCAAATCAAACATTGTATCGGCACTAACAGCTTCCGCTTTGTATTTTTTTACAGCATCCTTCACGCGCTCTTCGCTGATATCGTTAATATAAACTTTTGCACCTTCTTTCGTTAAATGACTCACTAAACTTTCTCCAACATGTCCGATACCTTGTACCAATACTTTTTTTCCTGATAAACTATCACTTCCCCAAGTTTCTTTCGCGCTAGCCTTCATACTCACATAAACACCATAGGCTGTTACAGGTGAAGGATCACCACTACCTCCCATATTCTCAGGCAAACCACTTACAAATTCTGTTTCCATGTGAATAATTTCCATATCGCGGCTACTCATGGCAACATCCTCTGCGGTTATGTATTTCCCGCCAAGACTATCCACAAACTTACCGAAACGACGCAATAAAGCTTCGTTCTTTACTTTTTTTGCATCACCAATAATAACAGCTTTTCCACCGCCTAAATTTAATCCCGCCACTGAAGACTTATACGTCATCCCACGCGATAAACGAAGTACATCATTCAACGCCTCCATTTCGTTATTGTAATTCCACATACGGGTACCGCCTAATGACGGACCTAATACAGTATTATGAATGGCAATAATGGCTTTAAGACCTGTTGCATTATCATTACAAAAAACAATTTGCTCATGATTGTTTAACATCATTTGAGCAATTACGGGGTTTTGAACCAGATTGGTTTCTTTGATATCTTTTACTTCCATAAATGAAGATTGAGCAACAAATTTAGGGTTATTTTTAATGTGAGGAAAAATAATTGAGGGCGAAAAAAGGCGATTTAATCGAATATTTACAGAAGGAAAATATCGAGACAAACGAAGACCCCGAAAATAACACTGGCAATGCCATTACTGGTGCCAAATGCCAAATTCACACGGCTTAAATCATTAGGCTTAACAATTAAATGCTGATAGATTAATAAGCCGATAAACACCAATGCACCACAGATATAAAGCCAGGAAAAACCACCGAAATTATAGGCTAAAATCACCAAAACCGCCGAAACAACATGCATAGCTTCCGATAAACGCAAAGCCTTTGCCTTACCCATTAAAACAGGGATTGATTTTAAACCCTGACTACGATCAAACTCCTCGTCCTGCAACGCAAAAATGATATCAAATCCACCTACCCAAAAGAACACTAATACCGAAAAAAGTATTGGTAATACATCAAATTGCTCCGTTAAGGCCAAATAGGCTCCAATGGGCGCTAAACTTAAACCTAAGCCTAAAATTAAATGACACAAAGGTGTGAACCGTTTAGTGTAGCTGTAACCCAGAACAACGAACAATGCCACCGGCGATAAATAAAAACAAAGAGGATTGATAAAATATGCACTCACCATAAAAAGCACCGAACTTATAATGGTAAAAATTAGTGCTGAACTCGCTTTAATTTGTCCTGCCGGTATTTCACGAATAGCAGTGCGCGGATTTTTAGAATCAAAATGCCTGTCGATATAACGGTTAAATGCCATAGCGGCACTTCGTGCTGTAACCATACACAACAAGACTAATCCTAATTTCCCCCAACTGAACTCGGCTTTACCGGAATAAATTGCAAGGCAAAAACCAATGATAGCAAAGGGTAATGCAAAAACCGTATGGCTAAATTTTATGAGTGATAAATATTTATTGACGGTTTTCAGCGGCGCAGAAAAATAAACGCAAGTAAAAATAAAACAGGCAGCGAACTTAATATCATTCCTATATAACCCAAGGGAAATTTCCGATCATGGATTTCATATTTAGCATCAATAAAAATATTAATGCCTGCAAAAATAAATCCCGTAACAGCCAATAACAATGCGGCCGGCACTGTACGGATGTTTACCAAACATACAGCACCCAATACACCGAACACAATACTTAACATGCCGGCTATTTTATACAATTTGAAAGGATTCATTTACTCAGCGTAAAAATTCATGATACGACGGCGCAACTTACTCGAATAAGATTGATATTGCCAGTCGGTATAATTATTTGTTGCATTAATACACTTACCGAATTGTTTCACACGGTACTTCATTTCCTCGGTAAGCAAATTATACAATTCAAAAGCTTCATCAAACTCTGAAGCATTATCCTTAATGCGTGCAAAATGATCTTCAATGGATTCGTCAATCACCACCTGCGGCTTTAAGCCCTTGCGCAAACAATTCAAATAGCGGTCGCGAACAATAAAAGACTCTTGTGATGAGTTAAGAAAACGTTCCTTGATTTCAGGAGGCATATCATAATCATTCTCCAATTCATAATCCCATTCATCTTTATAACGATGTTCCAGATATAAATGCGGAGCAACAAAAACATGCTTCCAATCAATTGGATATTGCCACAAATTAAAACGTCGCGAATTATTACCTAAATCGAGAATTTTAAATTGCTTTTTAGTAGGTAACACACGACTACCGCGACCAATCATTTGGTGATAAAGTGTTAAGGATTTAGTAGCGCGGTTTAGCATGATGGTTTCAACAGCAGGCTCATCAAAACCGGTTGTTAAAATACTAACGGAACTAAGTACTCCATCGGGTGTATTTCTGAACCACTCCAAAGTTTCGGCTCTCTCACGGTCGCTAAAGGTACTGTCTAAATGACGAACCGGATATCCCTTCTTTTTAAACGTTTCGTAAACAGCGCGACTCGTTAAAATACCTGCATTAAAAATGAGTGTTTTAGTGCCCTTCGCAAATTCCTCATAAGCCTCTAACAATTTACTTTGCATGATGGCTTGCGTATAAAGCAATTCATGAGAACCTACGGTAAACTCACCATTATTCCCAATACGCAAAGAGCTTAAGTTTACATCATAAGAATAAGTTACACCTTCACATAAATAACCTTGCTCAATTAAATTCGGAATACTTTGTCCGATGATTAAGTCGCTGTACGTTTGATAAAGTGGTAATTTTTTATTGCTGCTTAAAGGTGTTGCTGTAACACCCAGAATATTAATATCATTAAAGTAATGGAATATTTTCCGGAATGAATTGTTATGCGCTTCATCCACTATCACTAATCCGATATCCTCCAAAAACTGATCGTTTTCCTGTAGGCGATTATTCAAGGTTTCAACTAATGCGGTAAAACATTGGTAATCGCTTTGGCGTGGCAAATCCTTAACTTCTGAATTGATGATTTTGTTGGAAATTCCTAAATCACTTAACACGTCAGCGGTTTGTCGGCTTAACTCAATGCGATGCGTTAAGATTAAAACCTTACGCTTATATTTTTCAATAAAACGACGCGCTATTTCGGAAAAGATAATGGTCTTTCCTCCGCCTGTTGGTAATTGAAACAATAAATTAGCATTCGGCGGTAAATCTTGAAGTCGGGAAAAAATATTTTCAACGGCTTCTGCCTGGTATGGATATAATTGCCTTGGTTCGGCTGCGATTGGTGCTTCAGTCATAAAAAATCAACCGTCAAATATACGGTTTTATTGAGGGCCTAAGGCAAATTATTTCAACAATTAACTAAAATTATAAGCTGTGGGCAGCCATTTATTATGCTTATATTTGAGGTTTTTTAATTCATAATTACATGCCAGTAATATCCAATAAAGCAAACGAAATGCCGGCATCGCCCATTCGTAAGTTAGTTCCTTATGCCGAAGCGGCGAAGAAAAAAGGTATTAAAATTTATCATTTAAATATCGGACAACCGGATATCGTTACGCCGGATACTTTTTTAAAGGCTATTAAAAGTGCCGATATAAAAGTTTTAGAGTATAGTCACAGTGCAGGTAACGAAAGTTACCGTAAAAAACTTTGTAACTATTACAAAGGCTATAACATCAATATTGAACCAAGTGAAGTAATCATCACCAATGGCGGCTCTGAAGCCATTTCAATTGCTATGATGACTTGCTTTAATCCCGGTGATGAAATTATTATCCCTGAACCTTTCTATGCGAATTATAATGGATTTTCAGTAGCAGCTAATGTTACGGTTAAACCAATTAAGAGCAGCATTGAAAGTGGGTTTGCATTACCTCCTATTTCTGATTTCGAAAAACTAATCACGCCTAAAACAAAAGGCATCATGATTTGTAATCCGGGAAATCCAACCGGATACTTATATACAAAAGCTGAATTAGAAGCCTTGAAAGACTTAGTAAAAAAATACGATTTGTTTTTATTAAGTGACGAGGTGTATCGCGAATTTTGCTACGACGGAAAGGAATACGTTTCTGTTATGCATTTAAGTGGCATCGAAAACAATGTTATTTTATTAGACTCTATCTCTAAACGTTACAGTGCCTGTGGCGCACGTATTGGCGCTATGATAAGCAAAAACAAAGAGGTGATGAGTGCCGCATTAAAATTTGCGCAGGCAAGGTTAAGTCCGCCTTCATACGGACAAATCGGAGCAGAAGCAGCTTTAGACACACCGGCTTCGTATTTCGCTGAAGTAAAAAAAGAATACATTGCACGACGCGATTTTATAATTGATGCTTTGAATAAGATTCCGGGTGTATTTTGTCCTAAACCAAGCGGTGCTTTTTATTGCATTGCACGATTACCGATTGACAATGCCGATAAATTTTGTCAGTGGTTGCTGGAAGATTTTAATTTCAACCAACAAACTGTAATGTTAGCTCCTGCTACCGGATTTTACTCAACACCAGGTTCAGGAATTAACGAAGTGCGTTTAGCGTACGTTTTAAACCTTAATGATTTAAATAACGCTATGATTTGTTTAAAAGAAGCGTTGGCAAAATATCCGGGTAAAACCAATTAAGATGAAAAAAATTCTTTTTGCATTAGCTATTTCAGGTCTATTAGCATCGTGTAAAAACGATGCCAATGAAAAAGGTGTTTTATCCAACGATACAACATCTGTTGCAAATACAATCACAACTCCTACTGCACCGGTTTTAGAAGAAACTCCGGGCATTATTGGCGTGTTTGATATTCCTGAAATTTTAACCCTTGCCATTCTCGATTCGGCAAAACAAGAAGATATTGGTTTTAAAATTGGAAAAGCTTACAGCGCTATTGAAGCTGACATCAATAATCTGGGCTTAAGTACAGAAGGCTTACCCCCTGGTGCGATTTATTACAATAATAATCCTGAAAATTTTGTTTTCGAATGTGTTGTTCCAATCAATAAAACGCCAAAGGAACAACCAAAAAATTCTACGATTGTTATTTTAGAAGCTACACGCGCCGTAGTTTACAATTATTACGGACCGTACGATAAAATGTTTAATGCTTACACCGAACTAAAAACTTACCTCGAAAAAAACAAATTGGAACAATCAGGTGCTGCACGTGAGTTTTACATTAGTGATGCTACAGTCGAAAAAGACCCTAATAAGTGGTTAAGCAAAATTTACATTCCTGTTAAATAAACTAAATTTTAAAATTTAATTTTTTATTTCCCTTTTTCCATCGGAACTTTATATAACATTCCGATGAAAAATTTCATTTCAAAATCTTTATTGAAGGTTGGAGCTTTTCCGCTCTTATTTGTCGTGTTGATGTGGGCTGTTTTCTTTATTGATCACGCTTTTAATTTACACCTTATACAATTAGGCACTGCTCCAAGAACGATAAAGGGTTTAAGCGGCATTATCTTTTCGCCTTTTTTACATTCCGACTTAGAACATTTAGCATCGAACAGTTTACCGATGCTGGTATTAGGAATGCTCACGTTTTACTTTTACAAACCAATTGCATGGCCTTCGTTCATCTGGATTTATATCATGTCGGGCGTTTGGTTGTGGGTTGGCGGAAGAAACACTCCTATCGGCGATATGTATCACATTGGCGCCAGCGGATTAATTTATGGCGCTGCTGTTTTTTTATTTTTTAGTGGTGTATTTAGAAAACACAAACCTCTTATGGTAATATCCGCTCTTGTTTTGTTTTTATATGGCGGTATGATGTGGGGAATTTTTCCAATTAAACAGGAAATTTCCTGGGAGGCGCATTTGTTTGGTGCCATATCCGGATTAATGGTTGCTTATAATTACCGTAAAGAAGGTCCGCAACGTAAAGAATACGAATGGGAAAATGAAGACGATGACGAAAATGAAATTATTCCTGAAGAAGAAATTTCAGAAATAAATGAAACGCCAACCATCACGTATTATTTCATTCCGAAACATGAAGAGAATAAGGAAGATGAAAACAAAAAAGAGTAAATTTACTTCTAAGCATGAGTTATCACTGGATTAAAATTTTTGAGAATGAAGATGCAATGCACAACAATTTAATGTTGGGCAAACCTCAATCTATAGTGATAAAAGGAAATAAAATTTGCGTTGCCCGCACCAATGAAGGTGTTTATGCTGTTGCAGATCGCTGTCCGCACAATGGAGCTTCGCTTTCACACGGACAATGCACAGAAAAAGGAGAAATAGTTTGTCCGATGCACCGATATCCCTTTGATTTAAAAACCGGACGAACAACTTCCGGTTTAACCATGAATGTTTTAACTTATCCTATCAAGTTTGAGGAAAATGGTGTATTTGTTGGCATTAAAGCGAAATGGTGGGAGTTGTAGTTTTAATCAACTAGTTTGTTTTTTATCGCGTACGTGATTAACTCTGCGATGTTTTTTGTTTTTGTTTTCTCGAAAATATTTTGCTTATGATTTTCAACTGTATTTTTAGATATCCCTAATAGATGGGCTATTTCCTTGCTTATTAATCCTTTTGCCAACAATTTCACCACTTCAGTTTCGCGTTGCGTAAGTGGTTTTTTTTCATGAAAACGCTTCAGTTCAACCGTTTCTTCATTACAGAAGTATAAAACACTCTCCTTATCATTATTATCAAACACAAACATTGTGCTTTCAGGTTCATTAACTAAATGAGTGCAATCACTTATTAAACAAAAAATATATCGAGGTAAATTATTCTCATATTTAATTTTCGGATAAGATAAAATACGCCAGGTATATTCATTTTTGGAATTCAGCATTCTAAAGAGCATACTGACTTTCACATTATTAATTTCTTTTTGCGTTCGTCGTGCAAAATAATCTGAAATGAACACTGTAAAGGCTTGCATTTTTGCTACGTCCAAAGGATGGAACATTTTTCCAATTTCCATTGGCGAAATCCCAACCCATTCATTTTTATGAAGAGGTGTAGCAACCTCAAGCTCGCCGCCGGCCATAACAATTTTGGACGTCGCAAAATCTCCTATATACCAAAAGCTTCACTTGTAATAAACGAATTGAAACCATCTATCTCGCTTTTGAAAATCTCCCTCCAATTCTTTTTTCCGTCTCTAATTTTCTTCTTGTAAATAGAATCAAATTCATCTTGCGTAACAGTCTCTATTCGTTTCTTCTTCATTTAACTAATCTACAAATACGCATTTTATTCTCCAATTTTCATCAAATCCTGAACGTCTCCCACACTATCCGTTTTAGGCATTGGCGCAATTTTATCTGAAGTTACTATTTTAACAGAAGCTAACTTTGATAAGGTGACAGCAGGGCCATACTTAGCAACATTTTGGTATTCACCATTTAAATCCTTTTCACGAACATACCCTACAAACTTGTAGCCATTCACATATCCTGTTAAAATATACTCGTCTTTACTTACAGAATTTGAATAATCGGTTCCTTTTTTTGAAAGAAAAAAATCCGCTCCCATTTTCTTATTAAAATCCACAGAGAAAAAATTACTTTCCCCTGTTTCAGGAAAATCCCGATAATTCACAACCTTCGGATAAATTATTTTATTTCCTTTCTTTAAAGGATCATCGCCGGCGTTCGTTAAAAAATAAGACGTAGTCATTGTAAACACCAGCTTCTCGCCTCCATCGCGTATCATAATAATTTCCAAATTATCAAGACCTTCGATACTCTTTGGATCAAGACTAACACCAAAACTAATCATGTAAACTTCATCCGCTTTTATTTTAACCGGGTTCTCAATAATCTTTTCCTGATCGCTCTTTAAGCGAGTTGAAAAACTGACAGAATTATTTTGCTGAGCAATCGCATAACACGACAAAATAATTGATAAGCTTAAAAATAGACTTTTCATGTGATTTATGGTTTGAATTATATACCGAAATAAAAGCATCGGTACTAAAATCACAATAGTAATATGTTACTATATGAGGGTGTTAAGCTTTTGTATAAACCTCTAATAATTTTATTGCCTGGATGGCTTCGTTCACATCATGAACTCTCAAGATTTTTGCACCATTTAAAAGTGCTATTGTATTTAATACAGTTGTACCGTTTAAAGCTGTAACCGGACTGCTGCCAATAACTTTATTAATCATACTTTTTCTGGATAAACCGGCCAAAACCGGAAAACCCAGTTCCACAAATTGCGAAAGTTGTTTCAAAAGCTGATAATTATGCTCGGTGGTTTTACCAAAACCAAATCCCGGATCGATAATCAATTTTGAAAAATTCTTCTCCTGAAGTTGCGCTACTTTCTTTTCAAATTCAGATTTCACTTCGTATACTACATCTCCGTATTCAGGATTTTGTTGCATAGTTTGAGGGGTGCCCAACATATGCATCATCACATAAGCAACTTCCAGTTTTGAAATTGTGTCAAACATAGAAGCATCCATGTTGCCGCCTGAAATATCATTAATAATATCAGCACCACATTCAGCGGCACGCCGTGCAATTTCTGCCCGGTAAGTATCCACCGAAATAAAAATCTCATTAAATTTTTTACGTAATTCCAGTAAGGGTTGCTGCAAACGCTTCCACTCTTCGTCTTCACTAATTTCTTTGGATCCGGAACGAGAAGATGCCGCGCCAATATCTAAAATCAGGGCACCCTGCTTTACCTTTTCCTCCGCGTCCCTTAAAACATCATTTATTTCGCCATACTTACCGCCATCGTAAAAGCTATCAGGCGTTAAGTTAATAATTGCCATTACCATAGGCTTTTCAAAACTCAGGCTTTTACCATTTATTTGGTATACAATTGGGTTATTTTCTTTAATTTTAGAGCTCATATGCAAACTACAGGAACACAATATGACAAGGCCATAAAGCTATGCAAAGATATCTTTTTAAAGAAAATGAAAGATTATGGCACCGCTTGGCGCAATTTAAGACCAACTTCGTTAACCGATCAGATATTTATTAAAGCGCAACGCATTAAAAGCATCGAGAATAAAGGCACCCAAAAAGTGGGTGATGATATTAAAGGCGAATACATTGGCATCATTAATTATTGTGTTATTTCTTTAATTCAGTTGGAACTTGAAAATGATTCGCGGGTAGATTTACCTTACGATGAAGTGGAAAAGCTATATGATAAATATGTAGCGCAAACCAAGAAATTAATGGAAGATAAAAATCACGATTACGGTGAGGCTTGGCGCGATATGCGAATCAGCTCTTTAACCGATCTGATTTTGATGAAAATTTTCCGTGTTAAACAAATAGAGGATAACAAAGGGAAAACCATTATTTCCGAAGGAGTTGATGCAAATTATATGGATATGTTAAATTATTCGGTGTTTGCTTTGATTAAACTCGACAATTAACAAATATGTTCGTTAAAAAAAATTAAAGACTTTCTTGATTTTAGTAATTGGTCTAATTTTAGATTTACGATTGCCACAAAACACATACTATGAAAAACTTTTTATCCTCTAAATTATTTCGCGCCATTTGGTCGATAGGCCTGGCTGCCTTATTTTATTTTATTTGTCCGCCTTGTTTTAGCAAAACAACCTTGGCAATTATTTTAGGCATTTTAGTTTTATTGGTGAATGGTACTCCTATTATCAGTAAATGGCCCTGGTTAACGCACATCGCGCGCATCTTAGTAGGATGTTTATTTATTTTTTCAGGGTTTATAAAAGCCAACGACCCTCTTGGTTTCTCTTACAAATTAGAAGAATACTTTGTAGTATTTAAAGCTGATACAGGCTTAGGTATGTTTGAATGGTTCGCGCACATTGCTCTTCCATTAGCGATTATCATTTGTGTGAGTGAAATGTTATTAGGTGTAATGCTTTTGATTGGCTACAAACGTGATTTAACATTATGGTTATTGTTCGCACAAATCGCCTTTTTCACATTCTTGACATTCTACTCGGCTTGCTACAACAAAGTAACACACTGCGGTTGTTTTGGCGATTTCTTAAAATTAAAACCGTGGGAAAGCTTTTGGAAGGATATTGCGCTCATGATTTTAATTACTCTTTTATTTGCGGGTAAAGAGCACATCAATGATTTAACTTTCCCTTCCTTACAAGTAACCATCTTTATCATTGGAGCCATAGCTTCTTTTGCCTTCCCGATTTACGCGTACCGTAATTTACCTCCTCTAGATTTCCGTGCTTATGCCATCGGAATGAACATTAAAGAAAATATGAAGCCCGGGGCCGATTACCAACCGCCTGTTTACGAAACACGCTTTAAATATGAGAATTTGAAAACACATGAGGTAAAAGAATTTGATTTAAAAAATTATCCTTGGGAAGATACCTTAACATGGAAATGGGTTGCGACTGATAACGTTTTAACCAAAGAAGCTGTTAATCCACCAAAAATTACAGACTTTACCGTTAACGATGCGAATGGAAATCCTATTACAGATTCGTTGTTAAACAATAAAGACTATAGCTTTTTATTGGTTTGTTATGATTTAAAGAAAACGGAAGAAGATGAAAGTTTACACGCAAAAATCAACGACTTCTATACTTTAGCAACGAAAGAAAACAAGAAAATCATTGGCTTAACAGCATCGAGTGCCGAAGAAATCAATGCCTACAAACATGCGCATCAAGCCTTGTATGATTTCGCGAGTGTAGATGCAATTGTTTTAAAAACCATGGTTCGTAGTAATCCGGGTTTAATTTTAATTAAAGACGGAACCGTCATCATGAACTGGCATCATAACAACTTCCCAAGTTACAGTGAAGTCAAACAGAAATACATGAATTAATAAAAAGCCCTCATAAGAGGGCTTTTTTTTATTCGAAAATTTTACCGGGATTTAATATCATGTGCGGATCGAAAACTTTCTTGATGTTTTTCATCAAGTCTAACTGATGTTTCGGAAACACTATCGGCATGTATTTTTTCTGCACCAATCCAATTCCATGCTCACCACTGATTGTTCCGCCTAATTCTTTACACAACTGAAATATTTCCGTGATACCTTTTGGTAATTTCATGTTCCAATCATTATCACTCATATTTCCTTTAATAATATTCACATGCAAATTTCCATCACCGGCATGTCCGTAACACACCGAATTAAATCCATACTTTTTTCCAATTTCTTTTACGCCACGCAATAATTTCGGAAGTTCAGCGCGTTTCACAACAGTATCTTCTTCCTTATAAACCGAATTACTTTTTACTGCTTCTCCTACTTTGCGTCTTATTTTCCAAAGCGCCGCTTTTTGATCAGCTGTATCGGCAAATAATATTTCGTCGCACTCGTGTTGTTGCATTACATTACTGATAACCTCACAATCGGCATACAACACATCCATATTATTACCATCCACTTCCACTAACAACAAAGCTTCCCATTCAGGTTTAATGGTAAAATTAACTTCGCCGGCATACTTGATACTCCAGGCAATGGCATCACGTTCCATAAACTCCATCGCGCTTGGTGTAATGCCCGCTTTAAACACGGCCCCAACAGCTTCGCAGGCTTTTTCTGCACTATGAAAAGGAACCAGCATTAACAAGTCGTGCTTTGGTAAAGGAATTAACTTGAAAACAATTTTGGTCACCACGCCTAATGTTCCTTCACTTCCCACAAACAAATGCGTTAAATTGTATCCGGTGGAATATTTTAATGTATCAGCTCCTGTCCAAATAATTTCACCATTCGCCAATACCACTTCCAAATTCAAAACATAATCACGGGTGGTTCCGTACTTCACTGCTTTTGGTCCACCACTGCTATGCGCGATATTTCCACCTAAACTACAACTTCCCCAGCTTGCAGGATCGGGCGGATAAAACAATCCGTGTTTCTTAACTTCTTCCTGAAAAATATAATTAATTACGCCCGGCTCAACGGTACCTTGAAGATTTCTTGTATCGATATCAAGTATGCGATTAAACTTTTCCATACTCAATAACACACCGCCTTTTATTGGAAGTGCACCGCCACTTAAACCGGTTCCTGCACCGCGTGTTGTAACCGGAATGCGATGGTGATGGCAATATTTCATCAACTCAGAAACTTGCTCCACATTATAAGGTTTAACAACCACTTCGGGATGATAACACAAATCCTCTGTTTCGTCTTGTCCGTATTTATCGAGTTGCTCTTTATCTACTGTTACAGCATCCGAACCCAGCATTTCTTCCAGTTCGGCCAGGGTTATTGACGTAACACTGTTATAAGAAAGTTCAGTCATATTTTATACACTTAATCAAAGTTACTAATATTGTACCGCCGTAATTTTGGACTTAAAGCTAAATTTAAACGTGTTTATTAACATACATACGCATTCGGAAATTTTTGATGCCAAGGTTGAATTAGTGAGCCTAGATGTTGAAGCTACTTCAAAACCCAGTTTATACTCTTATGGCATCCACCCTTGGAAAGTAAATTCGCAATCTGACTTTTTATTTGATGAACTGGAAAGAGTGAGCAGAAACAGGCGATGCATGGCCGTGGGTGAATGTGGCTTAGACAAAACCATTGATGTAGATTTTGATTTGCAGGAAAAGATATTCATTGAACAAGTGAGATTAGCCAATGAAATTGAAAAGCCTTTAATTATTCATTGTGTAAAAGCATTTAATGAGTTAATCGCGATACTGAAAAAGGAAAAAAACAATGTTCCTGTCATCATACACGGTTTCAACAATAATTTGAATATTGCTGAGACTTTACTTAAAGAAGATTATTATCTGTCGTTCGGAAAAGCATTATTAACAGAACAATCGAATGCATCGGAAGTGATTAAACATGTTGGCCGTAAAAGATTATTTTTGGAAACGGATGACGCTAAAGTTTCTATTAAATATATTTATAAAAAGGCTTCCGAATTATTAGGTATTGATGAAGCCATACTACAAGAGCAATTAAGAAACAATTATCAAAGTGTGTTTAAGGAGGAAATAATGTAACATGGAAACTGCCTGGATGGAACGTACCCAACTTTTAGTGGGTAAAAAAGGAATCGAAAAATTATTGAACGCCGATGTTCTAGTAGTTGGCTTGGGTGGCGTTGGCTCTTATGCTGCTGAAGCGATTGCACGTGCCGGAGTTGGCAGTATGACTATTATTGATGGAGATATGGTTGATCCAACTAACCGTAACCGCCAACTACAGGCACTCTCTACAACACACGGAATGAGCAAGGCCGAATTAATGGAACAACGCATTAAGGCTATTAATCCTGAAATTAATTTAACAGCGATTAAAGAATTTCAAACACCTGAAATGATGAAGGAAATTTTAAAAAAGAAATACACTTACATTATTGATGCCATCGATAGTATTTCTCCAAAACTTCATCTGATTCAACACGCTTATTACAATGGTCGCCGTATTATTTCTTCCATGGGTGCCGGCGGTAAAATGGATCCTACAAAATTGTTAGTCGACGATATTTCAAAAACCGATATTTGTCCGCTTGCGCAATACGTAAGAAAACGTTTGAAATACATGGGGATTTACAAAGGTGTAAAATGCGTGTATTCAAAAGAATTACCGGCAAAATATTCTATTATGCGCACAGATGGCAGTAACTTTAAAAAATCGGCATACGGAACTATTTCATATTTGCCGGCCGTATTCGGGTTTACCTGCGCTTCAGTGGTTATACGTGATATTGTAGAGTGGAAAGAGATTAAGTATTAATCTTTCAAAATCTTTTATTGAATATTCACTCTATAAGAAGAGCTTATACTTCCGACCAAATAATATTTTCTGCTTGCTACAGCATTCGCCTGAATTTTATAAGTTATAAAATTAATATATGGAAAATAAGACGATACTTTCTTTCTAACTGCGTTAATTTCTGCTGCAGTAAAATTACATACACCACTTGTAGCACCTACTGTCTTCTTTTGAATTGCCGTTGAATCACCACTTAACATAACAACTACCGAATCAGCATTAGATGCCCCGCTAAAAGTGACGTTATACGGATTGTTTTTTGGAATCATCGTATTACTCGTTAATGCTGCAATTGATGGGAAAGTAGTGCTTGTATAGGTAAAGGCCGGTACATTCGTATTTCCTGAAACATTCCAAACAAATCCACTTCCGTATTGAATTCCGGAGACTGGCTGACCATTTATCGGCTTCCCATTATACAAATATGAACCGGAACTTTGTTTAACCAATACAGAATCGTTGCATTTAACCACGCCTGCATCCACATAATTATAATTTCCTGGAGCTGTGTAAAAAAAAGCAGAAGCTTTCCCTAATTGCGTTACGTAAAAATTAGTGAATTCGTGATCAGTTACGGAAGCCATCAAAACACCATCTGCATCAGAAGGAATATTGATGAAAAAAACGGGAGCAGCCGGATTTGTTGTAGGAGGTGCAACAGGCGTTTCATCCTCTTTTGTTTCTTTCTTTTTACAGGCAAATCCTGTTAACAAAATCAGTGCTATAAAGGCTAAATTTTTCATGCAAAGTAAATTTAGTAATTTTTTAATTACTCTCTGAAATCCCGTTTTATTATTTATCTTTGCCCCTTCTAAAAATGACCACACAAGACGAAATAAACCGCCGACGTACCTTTGCCATCATCGCGCACCCCGATGCCGGTAAAACAACTTTAACCGAGAAATTATTATTGTTTGGAGGAGCTATTCAGTCGGCCGGAGCTGTTAAGTCAAATAAGATTAAAAAGTCAACGACTTCCGATTTCATGGAAATCGAGAAACAAAGAGGTATTTCGGTATCCACTTCCGTAATGGCTTTTGATTATAAAAACTATAAAGTAAATATTTTAGATACACCGGGGCACGAAGATTTTGCTGAAGACACTTACCGTACTTTGTCGGCAGTTGACAGTGTTATCATGGTTATTGATTGCGTAAAGGGTGTTGAGCCACAAACCCGTAAACTTTTGGAAGTTTGTCGTATGCGCAATACACCGGTGATTGTTTTCATTAACAAGTTAGACCGCGAAGGACAAAATCCATTCGATTTGTTGGATGAGATTGAGAAGGAATTAAAAATTAAGGTTTGTCCGCTTACCTGGCCAATCGGTATTGGAAAATCGTTTAAAGGTGTTTACGATCTTTATAACAAATCATTGAATTTATTTCAAGGTGAGAGCAAAACAAAAGTTGAAGACACCATTGAAATTAAAGATTTACACTCCGGAGAAATTGAGAAACATATAGGACAAGATTTTTCGGAACAATTACGAGCTGATGTAGAATTACTCGATGGTGTTTACGATAAGTTAGACAAAGAGAAATATCTGAAAGGACAGATTAGTCCAGTGTTTTTTGGCAGCGCGGTAAATAACTTTGGTATCAAAGAATTATTAGATTGTTTTGTTGAAGTAGCGCCATCGCCCAAAGAAAGAGAAACAGATAAGGGAATAGTAAAACCGGAAGATCCTAAGTTTAGCGGATTCATTTTTAAAATTCACGCGAATCTTGACCCAAAGCACCGCGATCGTATTGCCTTCTTAAGAATTTGTTCAGGTAAGTTCGAAAGGAATAAATATTACACACTTGTTAGAGGTAAAAAAGAACTTCGTTTCAGTAATCCTACCGCTTTCATGGCGCAGCAAAAATCAATTATTGATGAGGCTTTTCCGGGTGATGTGATTGGTTTATATGACGCCGGAAATTTTAAAATCGGAGATACTTTAACGGAAGGCGCCGAATTTAATTTTAAAGGTATTCCTAGTTTTTCTCCTGAATTATTCCGTTACGTTACCAATCTAGACCCGATGAAAACCAAACAACTTCAAAAGGGATTAGAGCAATTAACCGATGAAGGAGTGGCCCAGTTATTCACACGTAAAGTAGACGGAAGAAAAATCGTTGGTACGGTTGGTGCATTACAATTTGAAGTTATCCAACATCGATTAAAAGCCGAATACAATGCAACGGCCAGCTTCGATCAAATTAATCTATACAAGGCCCTTTGGATTAGTTGCCCTGATAAGAAAAAACTGGAAGCTTTTATTCAAGACAGAGCTGCCCACATTGGTATAGATAAAGAAGAAAGACCGGTTTTTTTGGCTGAATCAGCTTGGTTATTGCAAATGGCGCAAGAAAAGTTCCCGGACATACAATTCCACGTAAAAAGTGAGTTTTAGGTATTTTAGATTACCACTTATTGAACAGGGGCTACCGCCTATTAAAACACTGCCTTTTTCATTCATAAAAGCTTATCTTTGATAGAGTGAAAATCGCAAGTATTTCATATTTACAAAAGCAACTTAATACCCTACAGGTACTTCTTCTTTTAATTGGATGTTTTTTTAGCTTTAAACCTATCCATGCACAATGTTTAGGCTTATCCATGCAGGCTACTAACCAACCGTTAAATTGCCTTACGAGTTTAACCAGCGCCACTGCCATTATTAATAACGGTACTCCTCCTTACACCTATACCTGGTTACCAACCGGAGGAAATGCTTCTGTTGCTGTAAACTTAAGCCCCGGAACATATACTATTCTCGGAAAGGATGTGACTGGCTGTACTGGCTCCACTCAACTCATCATCATTAATAGTACCGGCATTACAGTTCAGATGAATCCTATACCGTTTATGTTGAATTGTAATGGTGATTCGAATGCGCAGATAATCGCTAATGTTATAAATGCAACACCACCACTTTCCTACTCGTGGACACCGGCTGCTCCTAACTCTGCAACGATAACTAATCTTAGTGCCGGAGTGTACAGTGTAACTGTTACAGATGGTATAGGATGCAAACACACTGCTGCTACTACCATTGCCGAACCACCGCCAACAACGCTTAGCATAAATAGTGCTGCATCGGGT
Source organism: Bacteroidia bacterium (assembly GCA_016787445.1). Taxonomy (GTDB): domain Bacteria; phylum Bacteroidota; class Bacteroidia; order B-17B0; family Aurantibacillaceae; genus JAHEYG01. The sequence continues at coordinate 8,245 of JAEUTQ010000017.1, read as the reverse complement.
TGTACACTTATAAGCACAAATGCTACAGTAAGCGCATCCGGTGGAACTCCACCTTTTACTTACACATGGATGCCATCTTCAGTAACCAACTCCGTTTACAACAACATTCCGGCAGGTAACTATACGGTTACATCAAAAGATGCTAACGGGTGTTTAAATAGCCTCACCACAAGTATTAATCCTCCCGCACCTTTACAGAATAGTTTTACGCTTGGCCATGTTTCATGCAGTTCATTTTCTAACGGCGTAGCGGTGTCTAATGTTACCGGTGGAAGTCCGGCATATTCCTATACCTGGCTCCCAATGAATACAAATGCTTCCAGTACATCAGGACTAACGGCCGGCAACTATACCCTCATTGTAAAAGACGTTAAAAACTGCAGCATTACCCAAACCTTTGCAATTACTCAACCTCCTCCCATCTCTTTAAGTATTTCTCATACCGATGAGTTTTGTATTAATACCGATGGTAGTGCAACCGTTACTGTAAATGGCGGCACAGCACCCTATTCCTATACTTGGACAACAAGTCCCGTTCAATCTTCATCGGTTGCTGCCAATTTATCTACAGGAAATTATACTGTTTTAGTTAAGGATGCTAAAGGTTGTACCGGACAAGGTTTTGTAACAATCGGAAATATCAGTAACATGACCGCTTCCTTTACAAATATTTCTAATGTAACATGTAATGGAATATGTAACGGTTCGGTTACCGCGGCAATTACAGGCGGAACAGGCCCTTATACTTACAGCTGGACCGGCGTAAGCAATGGAACAACGCAAGCTGTGAGCGGATTATGCAGCGGAACTTACAGTGTTAAGATCTCCGACTCCGGTGGATGTTATACAACCGGTACAGTAAACATTACCGAACCTAATGCGTTGAGTTACTCGGTTAGTGGCATCAATAGTATTTGCTCCGGTAGCAACACCGTTTTGAGTGCCAGTGTTACCGGTGGTAGCCCTGGATATACTTACAACTGGCAACCCGGAAATTTAAACACAGTTAGTGTAACAGTAAACCCGATTGTTACAACCGCTTATACCTTAACCGTAAGTGATTCAAAGGGATGTAGCGGAACTCCCAAAACCTTTTCAGTTATCGTAAGCGCTCCATTAACTTTAAACACCGGCGCCACCTCACTTACTGTTTGCCCGAATGTAAATACCTCGATCACCGTAAATGCTAATGGAGGAGATGGAAACTATCAATACTTATGGTTACCTGGAAATATTACCACAAATACATTAAGCGTTAATCTATCGGGAAGTAATGTTTATACCATAACCATTAAAGATGGTTGTGGCTCTACTCCTGTAAGCAGCACAGTAAGTGTAAATGTATTTCCGATTGCCAATCCGAATTTCACGGTAAATAATACAAGTGGCTGCGAACCCTACTGCGTGCAATTTAATAATCTAACGACCGGCACCACTACGGCATTATGGACATTCGGTGATTTTTCTCCGCCGGTGCAAGGACCTGCCGTGACGCATTGTTATCAAAAAGGTGGAGTGTATAGTGTGATGTTAACCGTAACCAATCAATTTGGTTGCAAAAGTTCTGTTATCAAAAATAATTACATAACCGTTTATGACAGACCATTGGCAGATTTTGTTCAGAAGCCTGAAGAAATTACACTTAACAACAACGATGCGCTTTTTGAAAATGCTTCCTTAAATGCAACAGGATTTATTTGGAGTATAGATAGTGTATTTATTAGTTCACAAAAAGATTTACAGCACACATTTACACAAGAAGGATGCTATCAAATTCAATTAATAGCAGGCAATGGAAACGCTTGCAGAGATACAACAACACGATTAGTTTGTGTAACAAGTGGATTTAATTTCTGGATGCCCAAGGCATTTTCACCTGATGAAGACGGGATAAATGATTTTTTATTACCTCAAGGAACCGGATGGGTAACGGATGGTTACACTTTTGAAATCATCAGTCGTTGGGGAATGAGTGTTTTTAAAACAAATGATGTGAATGCTGCATGGGATGGAAAAATGGGAGGCACTCCGGTTACGGATGACATTTACACCTGGCGCGTTTTTGTTAAAGATATTTATGCTAAAGAACATGAGTATATGGGGCATATATTAATTATGCGCTAACCCACCTTTGCCCAACTCGGACGATTCTTTGCGTTAAGTATCAAATTCTTTTCTAATACTTTATTCTTCTCCAATTTCAAATCAGCATCTTCATTTAATACTGTTTGCGCTGCGGCTCTGGCCATTTGGAGTATTTGTCCGTCGTGAACTAAATCCGCAATTTTCAAATCCAACACGCCGCTTTGTTGTGTGCCTTCAATATCGCCGGGACCACGCAATTTTAAATCCACTTCGCTGATTTCAAAACCATCATTTGTTCGCACCATTGTTTCCATACGCGTACGACTATCGGCTCCTAATTTATAAGAGGTCATTAAAATACAGAAAGATTGCTCGGCACCTCGACCTACTCGACCGCGTAATTGATGTAATTGAGATAAACCGAAGCGTTCAGCACTTTCAATAACCATAACAGAAGCATTCGGTACGTTCACACCTACTTCAATAACTGTTGTAGCTACCATGATTTGTGTTTCGCCTTTTACAAACCGTTGCATCTCAAAATCCTTTTGCTCCGATTTTAATTTTCCATGCACAATACTGACTTGAAATTGCGGCGGTGGAAACTCCTTTACGATATCATCATATCCCTTTTGTAAATTTTGTAAATCCAGCTTTTCGCTTTCTTTAATTAAAGGATAAACAACGTATACTTGTCGGCCCAAAGCGATTTGTTCCCGCATAAAACCAATCATACGCAAACGTTGAGGCTCCATAAAATGCATAGTTTTAATTGGCTTTCTACCCGGCGGCATTTCATCAATTACCGAGGTATCCAAATCACCGTAAAACGTCATTGCCAAAGTGCGGGGAATTGGAGTTGCCGTCATAATCAGAATATGAGGAGGTACTTTCCCCTTCTCTCTTAATTTAGCGCGTTGTGCTACACCAAAACGATGTTGCTCATCAATTACTACCAATCCCAAATTTTTAAACTGCACAACATCTTCTATGAGCGCATGCGTCCCTATTAAAATTTGCAAATCGCCACTTTGCAATTGAGCCAATAATTCTCTTCTTTCCTTTTGAGTTGAAGAACCGGTAAGCAGAGCAACTTTAATTCCTAATGGAAAAACCAATTCGCTAATAGTAACAAAATGCTGATTAGCTAAAATTTCGGTAGGTGCCATTAAACACGCCTGATAATTATTATCGATCGCAAGCAACATACTTAAGAGTGCTACTAAAGTTTTTCCACTACCAACATCCCCTTGCAATAAACGATTCATCTGATGGCCGCTTCCCATATCGGTCCGAATTTCTTTCACCACACGTTTCTGCGCATTTGTGAGTTGAAAAGGAAGATGCTTGTTGTAAAAACCATTGAAATAATCGCCAACCTTCGAAAAAACTGCACCGGGTACAGTTTTGACTGTTTGATGATGCAATCGCAATAATTTTAACTGCACATAAAACAACTCTTCGAATTTTAATCGGTATTGCGCTTTTTGCAATTGTAAATTATTATCCGGAAAATGAATTTGTCTGACCGCCTCGTTTTTCGACAACAGCTTGTAATCATTCATTACTTCCGCCGAAAGAGATTCTTCAATGGCATCGCCCGGAATTTGCGCCATTAGTTGCTTCATTAGTTTACGAATACCTTCGCTATCGAAACCTTTTGTTTTTAATTTTTCAGTCGAAGAATATACCGCTTGAAAAGCAGACTTAAGTGCCATGTTTTCCTGATTGGCCAATTCAATTTCAGGATGTGCGATATTGAAACGACCTCCGAATCGTGTTGGCTTTCCAAAAATAATGTACTCGGTTTGGGTTTTTAATTTATCGGCCATCCATTTGTGACCTTGAAACCAAACTAATTCTATGATACCTGTATTATCTCTGAAAACGGCCACTAAACGCTGAGCGCGCTTTACACCCACCGTGGTTAAACTCTCAATAACTCCTCGCAATTGAACATATGGCAAATCTTCACTTAAATCCTTTACGCTTTGAAATTTGGTCCGATCGACATAACGAAACGGGTAATGCGTAATTAAATCGCGGAATGTAAACACACCCAATTCGGTTTTTAACACATCAGCTCGCTGCGGACCAATTCCTTTCAGGTATTCGATGGGAGTATCTAAAAACGCACTTGCCATTAGTAGCTTAAAATTACTACAAGTGTATTGTTAATACAATTATCCGTTATTTAATTATAAACATTGTTTTAGCAAGTAATTTTGATTTGTGAAGCGCTTTTTTTGGATAATAATTTTAACTGTTACAACTGCTTTCATCAATAAAAGCAAAGCTCAGCTCTTTGACAGTCTTCAACAAATTATCAAAAGCAAAGCCTCTATTGATTTGCGTTTAGAATCACGCTATTCATTTATAAATAATGAACTGGCAGCCATTAATGGCATTAGAATTGGCGCTTCATTCAGAAGAAAACTTCGCTTTGGCGGCGGCATTAGCTGGTTGAAAAGCGACTTGTACGACGATATCTATATCCCAAACTCCAATGGTGATTTAATTTCAAATAGAAAATTTTTACGATTAGGTTATGTTTGCTTGTACGCCGACGTAGTATTTTATAAAACAAAAAGATGGCAGGTTAGCGTACCGATTCAAACCGGTTTAGGCTTATCCTGGTATCAGTTTAACGACAGCTACAATTTAAATAGTCAACCAAAATATTTTTTATGGATTTACGAGCCCGGGATTTCCACACATTTCAAAATTTTCAAATGGCTTGGCTTAGGCATGGACGTCAATTACAGATTTACTCTTAAGAATAATAAAAACATCAGTGAGCAATTTAGCAGTCCGACCTATGCTTTAAAATTTTTATTCTGGGCAGATCAATTGTTCTACGATTTATTTCCGAATTCAAAAATCACGGAAAAACGCGGACCCGCACAATGGTAGAAAATAATGATTGGTTGTTTGACCGATAGTACTTTAACCTTTCTTTATATAAGATTTAATTTCGCGAATAACTTCATACGCCTCTTTATCGTTCAATTGCATTCCGAAAGTAATTGTTTTTGCCATGTATTGAAATTGAATGCGCTCTCCGCCCTTAATCCAAAAGCTTTGATTAATAGTATCGGCAAAACTGGCATGACTTAATTCAATCAATTTCACTTCATTTACTAAATCAAGTTCATACTCCTTGATTTTTCCTTTTCCGTTAATCTCCTTTTGTAAAAACAACTTTCCGCTCTTTAACCATACCTTTTCGCGACCAAACTTCTTCCAAATCCAGGCTCTGGCAATTTTATATTCGAAATAAAACCAGAAGGACAAATAAATGATGATAAACAACTTTGCGTCTTGATTATTCAATTTAAAATAATTCATAAATACAATCACACCACAACCTGTCCATGCCAATAACCACAACAACATTAAATTCAATTTCTTCTTGTCGGTAGTAGGCAACATCACAACGCTTAACACATTGTCTTTTTCCTGAACACTTACCCTTTCACTAATTAATTTCATTGGGTTTTATATAATAAAAATTATTTGTTTCTTTAGGTTGACAAATTTACGGCAATTAATGAATAACCCACAAAGAACCCTTAATTTATTTGATACCATTATGCTGGTATCAGGATCCATGATTGGCTCCGGCATTTTCATCGTGAGTGCCGACATGAGCAGGAGTTTAGGCTCGCCCATGTGGTTATTACTTTGCTGGGTGCTTTCGGGTGTAATTACATTATTCGCCGCCTTAAGTTATGGAGAATTGGCAGGCATGATGCCGGAAGCAGGCGGGCAATTTGTTTACTTAAAACGAGCATTTGGCAGAATGACAGCCTTTGTATACGGCTGGACTGTTTTCCTGGTCATACAAACCGGAGTGATTGCAGCAGTTGCCGTTGCCTTCGCTAAATTCACCGGTGTATTTATTGATTTCTTTGACGAGAAAAACGTGTTAATGGAACTGGGTAATTTTAAAATTACCAGCGCCCAATTATTAGCCATTGTTTCTATTGCCTTTTTAACCTGGCTAAATACAAGAGGTATTCAAAACGGTAAAATGATTCAACGATTTTTTACTTCAGCTAAACTCGTTGCCTTATTCGGCTTAATTGTATTGGGAATTATTTTTGGTGTGAAAAGCGGAATGCTTTCAACAAATTTTGAAAATGCAGGTTATGCTTTTTCAACAACTGTAACAGATTCAGGCATTACAACTTCTCCGCTACAGGGATTCGGATTAATTGCTGCCTTGGGTGTGGCCATGATTGGTTCATTATTTAGCAGTGACGCATGGAACAATGTAACATTTATAGCCGGAGAAATTAAAGAACCGCAACGCAATATCCCTATGGGATTATTTATTGGCACTACATTAGTTACTATTATTTATGTTCTTGCCAATGTAGCCTATTTAATGTTACTACCTGTGAATGGAAATCCTGAAGCTGAAGATGTAATAGGCAAAGGAATCATGTTTGCACAAAACGACCGAGTTGGAACCGCCGCTTTATTTACTGTTTTCGGAAGCACCTCGCAATATATTATGGCGGCACTTATTATGGTTTCAACTTTTGGTTGTAATAATGGTTTGATTTTAGCCGGCTCGCGTTTATTTCAGTCGATGGCCGCAAACGGATTGTTTTTTGATAAGGCAAAAGAATTAAACTCTAACGGTGTTCCTGCCAAGGCATTAATTTACCAGGCAATTTGGGCAAGCGTGTTATGCTTAAGCGGGTCTTATGGCGATTTATTGGATTACTGTACTTTTGCCTCACTGATATTTTACATTGTAACGATTGCCGGTATTTTTGTTTTACGTAAAAAAGAACCCGATGCGCCACGTCCGTACAAAGCTTTTGGTTATCCCATCATTCCACTACTCTATATTTTACTGGCAGGATTCATCTGCATTGATTTATTGATATTTAAAACCTTTAACACCGGGATGGGTGTACTCATTATTTTATTAGGCATTCCGGTTTTTTATATTTTTGACAGAAAGAATAAAACGGCATGAATTTAATTCATCGTTTTTTAAGTACGTGGTTTGGCTTTAACAAACAACAGCGCAACGGCGTGATTGTACTATGTGCCATTATTCTCATACTGTTCATTATCCGATTATCAGTCAACTTTTTCATTGAACCTAAATCGGCCTTGGTAGCAGATTTCAGCAAAACAGATTTATCAAAACTTGAAAATCTTCATTTGAATACGGATAGTACCCTTACCGAGAAACAAGAGACAGTTCTTTTTGTATTTAATCCGAATACTGTAAATAAGGAGCAATTAATTCAATTAGGATTTAAAGAAAAAACAGCCAACACATTTTTAAAATACCGAAGCAAAGGCGCTATTTTTAAAACTAAGGAAGATGTAAAAAAAGTTTATGGTATCAGTCCTGAATTATATGCTACTATAGAACCTTACATTTTTATTGAAGTCGAAAATAAGAATGAAAACAAATTAGCGTCAGCTGAAAAACCGATTGCGAAAAAGGAAATTAAAGTCATAGAACTAAACAGTGCCGACAGCGTAAGTTTACTTCCTTTACCCGGAATTGGCGGAGGCTATGCGAAACGGATTTTAAAATACAGAAGTTTGCTGGGAGGATTTTACAGTACCGAGCAATTAAAGGAAGTATATGGATTTTCCGACTCCTTGTACTTATCAGTAAAAAACTATGTTAAAGCTGATGCAGCATTAGTTTCTAAATTAAATTTGAATACCGAAAATTTTAAAGAGTTGAATGCCCATCCATACATTAGTTACGAAGAAACTAAAGCCATATTTAACTGGCGTAGAAAAAACGGAGCCATTAAAAGTAAAGTGCAAGTAATCGAAATTGTTGGCGAAGCGACTTTTAAAAAGATTGAAGCTTATTTGGGATTTTAATAGTGCTTCTTTAGTATTTCCTTGGTTTTATTTTTTTGGTAGCTTGTAACCGATTTTCTTACGTGGCTTCTGACCTTCTTTCTTTTCGATTAATTCGTCAAGATATTGAAATACAACTTCAATGTTTTTAGTGTTATTATCGGTCCTTTTTCTTATTTGTTCTATCGCTAAACGTAATTCGGTATTATCTAAAAACGCCTCTCTTAGCTGAACAAAAACATCAATGATTCTAATACTGACAGCAATAGCACGTTTGCTCTTTAAAACATTGGATAGCATTAGCACACCA
>JAEUTQ010000016.1 GCA_016787445.1 Bacteroidia bacterium | reverse complement strand
GCGTAATTTGGCATAAGCTAAATGCTGACGGTGACCGGGAGTGTTGCCCCACCAGCCATCATTGGTGATAATAGAAATGATGTTGGCGCCTTTACGAATATACTCCGCCATAAAATCGCCATATACACTTTCGTAACAAACAGCCGGAGCCACATTTACATCATAGATTTGATCGTTTAAAACAGTACGCTCCGCTTGTGTAGCTAAACTTCCGCTGGTTCCTCCCAATTCGATGGCATACTTTTCGAAATATTTAAAAATTCCGGGGAATGGCATGCGCTCAACACCCGGTACCAATTTCGATTTATGATAGAATGTACATTTTCTGTTAGTGTCGATATAGAGAGCTGTATTATACATGTCGTAATATTCCTCCGCATCATGAAACTTGCGCGCAGTAGCTGTTATTTCCTCCCCCTTCTCAAAAACATGATAGGTACTCGCGCCTGTTAAGATGGCCGCTTTAGGAAAATGAATTTTCATTAAGGTGATAAGATTGGTGATTTCCTCAGATGATCGATAATCGTTTTCACGCACATCCTCGATGATAAAAGTTTCAGGCAATACAACTAATTCAGTATTCTTATTAATGTTAAGTTGTAATAATTGCTGATGTAGTTGATTTAACTGTGAATTAAAATCAAGAACAAATTTTTCTCCGTATGGATCAATGTTGGGTTGAATAACCGTTACATTAAGTTCTTTCTCCGGATTAACCGTACGTATAGAAAGAATAAAGATGGAAATTAAAACAGGAATTATCACGAGCGCAATTGGCTTCACATATGATTTGATGTTTTTGTATTCGCTGTTGGCTACATTGAAAAGCAAAATGTTTACTGCCAACACCCAGAGTGAACCACCGCTGGTTCCTGTTAACTCATACCACTGTACGAATGATGTTGTGTTAGCGAAAACATTACCGATGCTTAGCCATGGCCAGGTTAAATCCCACAGGGTGTGACCATATTCAAAAGCTAACCATAAAGGAACCAACAACCAAAATTTTAATTCGCTGCCGAATACACGTTGAATACGGTACCAAATTAAATACACCCAACTCATGAGAAGCGCATTGCAAACTATAGCCATGATAGCGCCTTCAAGAGAAGCATTATAAATCCACCAGGTTGAAATTAAATTCCAGAAAAAGAAAGCCAGATAGCTTAATCCCCACACCTTTAAACTGCGACGGGAAGTTGTAGCCTCGTGAAGATTTTTTGTAGCGATAAATAAAGGAACAAATCCTACAAATATTAATAAGGTAAATGGCGAAAACCAAGAAGCGGCCAAAATGAGGCCGCTTACTATTACTAAAAATAAATTAGATGCACTGTTAAGCATAGTTTATAATTTACACAACCCCTACCCCATGGCAGTTTTTGTATTTTTTGCCGCTGCCGCAAGGACACGGATCATTACGTCCTATTTTTTGCTCAACGCGAACCGGTTGTTGTTTTGGCTTTTGCTGTTCTTTCTGTTGTTGTACTTCTTCTTCACTGCGCGACTCCACCAATTTCTCTTTCTTTGGTTCAGGCTTTGCTTCTTGCGTGAACTTAGCTTGCTTTACTTCCTGCTGATTGTTTTCTACCGGTAAACCGCCTTTCATCAAGAAAGAAATAATGTCTTTACTGGTTTTCGCAATCATGTCACGGAACAAGTTAAACGATTCCAATTTGTAAATTACCAATGGATCTTTTTGTTCTAATGATGCATTTTGTACCGCTTGTTTTAAATCATCTAATTCACGTAAATGTTCTTTCCATGAATCATCAATCATGGCTAAAACGACAGTTTTCTCGAAGGCCAATACCATCTCGCGTCCTTTAGTCTCATACGACTTCTTCAGGTTGGCCATGATTTGCAATCCTCTTACTCCATCCGTAAATGGTGTAATGATATTCTCATACTGATTATTCGGATTGGTGTAAACATCTTTAATAGTCGGGAATACTGCATCAGCAATGCTTTGCGACTTAACCTGATATTGCTTTAAAGCAACATCAAATAATTTTTCGGTAACATCTGCTTCACGTAAAGAATTAAATTCTTTTTCGTTAACCGGACTTTCAACTCCAAATACTTTGATACATTCTAATTCGAAACTTTCAAAATCCTTACTAGGTTGAAATTCGGATACCATGTTCTCCGATACTTCAAATAACATGTTGGCAATATCGATGCTTAAACGATCTCCATACAAGGCATTACGACGACGTTTGTAAATTACATCACGTTGCGCGTTCATTACATCATCATACTCAATTAAACGTTTACGCGTACCAAAGTGGTTTTCCTCCACCTTCTTTTGTGCACGTTCAATCGATTTGGTGATCATACTATGCTGAATAACTTCACCTTCTTGTAATCCCATGCGATCCATTAACGAAGCAATTCTCTCGCTTCCGAATAATCGCATTAAGTTATCTTCTAAAGAAACAAAGAATTGAGATGAACCCGGATCACCCTGACGACCTGCACGACCGCGTAACTGACGGTCGACACGCCTGCTCTCGTGACGTTCAGTACCAATAATCGCTAAACCTCCGGCGTCTTTTACTCCTGGGCCTAACTTAATATCCGTACCACGACCAGCCATGTTGGTGGCAATGGTTACAGTTCCAGCCTTACCTGCTTCCGCAACAATTTCAGCTTCCTTCTGATGTAATTTCGCGTTTAACACATTATGTTTAATGTTGCGTAACTTCAACATACGGCTTAATAACTCGGAAATCTCAACTGAAGTCGTACCAACTAAAACCGGACGACCTGCTGCTACTAATTTTGCAGTTTCTTCAATTACCGCGTTATATTTTTCGCGTTTTGTTTTGTAAACTAAATCTTGCTCGTCTTTACGGGAAATAGCGCGGTTCGTTGGAATAACAACCACATCTAATTTGTAAATGTCCCAAAACTCTTGTGCTTCCGTTTCAGCGGTACCGGTCATACCGGCCAGCTTGTTATACATACGGAAATAATTCTGTAAAGTAATCGTAGCGTAGGTTTGAGTAGCGGCTTCAATCTTCACGTTCTCTTTCGCTTCAATCGCCTGATGTAAGCCATCGCTGTAACGACGACCTTCCATGATACGACCGGTTTGCTCATCAACAATTTTAATTTGTCCGCCATCAATTACATACTCAACATCCTTTTCAAAAACAGTATATGCTTTCAATAATTGATTTACTGTATGAATACGCTCACTCTTTACCGAGAAATCGCGCATTACAACTTCCTTTCTTGCTGTTTTTTCCTTTGGATCTGTAACTGTTTTTTCAATATCTGCAATTTCATCACCCACGTTTGGAATGATAAAGAATTTAGGATCGTCAGTATTTGCAGTTATTAATTCAATTCCCTTTTCACACAAATCAACAGAGTTGTGCTTTTCATCAATAACGAAATATAATTCGGCATCTATTTTATGCATTTCCTTGTTCTGGTCTTGCATATAATGATTTTCTGTTTTTTGCAATAAAGCTCTTACGCCATTCTCGCTTAAGAATTTAATTAAGGCGCTGTTCTTTGGTAATCCGCGATAAGCACGTAATAACGGAATACCCGCTTCTTTCTCCTTTCCTTCAGCAAATAATTTTTTCGCGTCTGCTAAGCAGGTAAGAACATATTGCTTTTGCGCATTCACTAATTTCTCAACACGCGGCTTGAACTCATTAAATTCATGTTTGTCGCCTTGTGGAGTTGGTCCTGAAATAATCAAAGGTGTACGTGCATCATCAATTAATACCGAGTCAACCTCATCCACAATTGCGAAATTATGTTTGCGTTGCACCAATTCATCCACACCGCGCGACATGTTATCACGCAAGTAATCGAAACCAAATTCGTTATTGGTACCGTAAGTAATGTCGCAATTGTAGGCATCACGACGCTCTTGTGTGTGCGGCTCGTGCTTGTCAATACAATCTACGCTCAATCCATGAAACTGGAATAAAGGAGCATTCCACTCACTGTCACGCTTTGCAAGGTAATTGTTAACGGTTACCACATGTACCCCACGACCGGCTAATGCATTTAAGAAAACCGGAAGAGTTGACACCAAAGTTTTACCTTCACCGGTAGCCATCTCCGAAATTTTTCCCTGATGTAACACAATACCACCGATTAACTGCACATCATAGTGTACCATGTCCCAAGTGATATCTGCGCCTGCAGCTTTCCATGTATTTTTCCAATACGCCTTTCCGCCTCTGATTTCTACATTCGAATGTGTTTTTGAAATTTTCGTATCAAAATCGTTGGCAACAACTTCTAATTCCTGATTTTCTTTAAAACGACGTGCTGTTTCCTTTAACACGGCAAATGCTTCCGGTAAAATATCGTTAAGCACATCTTCAATCTTCTTTGTAATCTCCTCCTCAATCTCATCAATTTCCTTATACAATTCCTCCTTGGTATTAACATCCATGTTTGCATCTGCATCCATTTTGGATTGAATACCTGCAATTTTGGATTTCTCCTCAGCGATGTGTGCCTGAATTTGCTCTTTAAGCTTTGTTACTTTGTTACGTAATTCATCGTTAGAAAGCGATGAAAGTGTTGGATAAATTTTCTTAATCTCTTCAACAATGGGTTCAATATCGCGAATGTCTTTTTCCGACTTTGTTCCAAATACTTTTTTAAGGAAACCAAACATAGTTTTGTGTAAATTTTATAAGCTATCAAAGGTAATAAAAAAAGCCCAGCGTCACTGAGGTAAAATAGGTTTGATAACCAATAAATTGGCTTTTTTTAACCATTTACAAGTTCAAAGCTGCCATTTGTTTAGCGGGCTTTTGAGTTTGTTTTTAAAAGCCTATTTTTAGCTTATCATATATGTTCAAACGTGTATTAAGATATTCATTTCTGTTGTTACTATTGGTTTCACGTTTAGCCCTTGCACAGCAATATAATTTCAAAAACTACTCCGCCGAAAACGGAATGCCCTTCGTGCAGGTATCTTGCATGATCCAGGATAAACAGGGGTACTTGTGGATTGGAGGCTATGGGGGGTTAAGCCGCTTTGACGGGAAAGTGTTTTTGAATTTCTCTCCCAAAAACGGATTGATTAATCACTACGTGAACGCGGTTTGTAGTAACGACTCCGGAGAAATATATTGCGGAACTGCGGAAGGATTAAGTATCATCAAGAATAAAATAATCACCAATTATAATGGCAATAGCGGATTAAAAAACACTAATATCTCGTCGCTGTGTTATGATGAAAAAAACGGACTTTATATTGGTACCAGGGAAGGTGTTTACATTCTGTTTCAACAAAAATTCATTGAGCTTCCCGATTTCAGGGGCATGGAAATTAAAACCTTACACCGAACAAAAAGCGGTACTATTTGTGTGGGAACAACCGTGGGATTATTCTATTACAACCACGTAGAAAAAAAATCCTTCAAGCAAAAAAATTTAGCCGGCGAAAATATTAATTGCATTGTTGAGTGTCCGGAAACCGGTCATTTATTAGTTGGCACCACTGAAGGTTTCAGTAAAGTATTGTTGCCGGGCGAGCAACCCATTAATCTTCACATTGAAAACGGACTTATTGATGAAAACATCAGTTCCATTTGGTGTGAAGGTCCTGAAAACATTTGGATAGGTTCGGCAAGCGGCTTATTAAAATACAATGGAAAAGCCTTTGATTTTTACAATTTGTATAACGACAATAACGCGAATCACATTCGTTGTTTACTAAAAGATTCTGAAGAAAATATTTGGGCAGGTACACACAGTGGAATTTATCGTTACCGCGATAATGCGTTTTCAAGCTTTGACAAAAGCACCGGTATCGGAAACGCATTTGTATATAAAATTTTAAAGGATAAAGATGGGAATATTTGGTTTTGCACGGATGGAAGCGGCATTTATAAATACGCGCAAGGCTTTTTTAAAAACTACACCACTAAAGATGGATTAATAGATAACTCATGTAATAGTGCCACTTTAATGGACGATGGTTCGTTATGGTTTGGAACCAATAGCGGAATATCAATATTCAGAAACAACCGCTTCGAAAAAAGCAACCTGCAACTGAAAGTTAGAGGCGCTTTAACCATACTGTATACAGATAGTAAGGGTATTCTCTGGGTTGGCGGACAGAATGGTGCTGAAGCTATCCAAAAACAAAACGGCATCTACAAAAATTCATTTTATAAAATTCCGGAGTTATTAAAAGAATCAGGTGTGCAATCTATCGTTGAGGATAAAAATGGTAATTTATGGTTAGGCACTTTTTTAGGTGGTTTATTTAAATTAGAAAACAATGAATTTGTTTATCAAAACAAAAAACTAAATATCAAAGCGGAATCATTTTTTACATTACTCGTTGACAAAAACAATGTGATGTATGGTGCTTCACTGAACGGATTATGGATTTATGATTTAAACAAAGGAACACAACAATACATTACGGATAAAGACGGGTTAAATTCAGAATTAATTTACTCTTTGCATCTGAGTGACAATGAAAATATTTTGTGGGTAGGCACCAATCAGGGCATCAACAAATTTGATCTTAAAAAATTTAGAGAGTCGGGGAACATTCACATTCAGTCATTCGGAAAAACAGAAGGCTTCACGGGCGTTGAGTGTAATAATTACGGCGTTATGGAAGAAGAAGACGGTACACTTTGGTTCGGAACCGTGAGTGGCGTTGTTCGACACAATCCAAAATCCATAAAAACAAATTCAAAATTACCCGATACCTATATACAAAACATCAAGCTTTTAAGTGAAGATACTTTGCTTGCCAACGGATCCATTCTTCCATACAATTACAACAATATTACTTTTTATTACAGAGGTATTTGTTATACCAATCCCGAAAAAGTTCGGTACATGAAAATACTGGAAGGTTACGAGACATCTTGGTCGGAGCCCAGCCCTGAAGATTACAGCAAATACGCCAACTTACCGGCGGGTAAATATACTTTCAAGGTAAAAAGTTGTAACAACGAAGGTATTTGGAGCGAAGAGCCTGCTTCGTTTTCGTTTGAAATTCTATTGCCGTTTTATAAAACATGGTGGTTCATCTCATTATTAGTTATTAGCATTTCATCTCTTATCATTATTGTATTTAGAGTGCGATTGCAAAATATCCGCAAGAAACAAAAAGAAGAATTCGAGAAAAAAGTAGAGATTTCGAAGGTGGAATTAAAAGCTTTACGTGCACAAATGAATCCGCATTTTGTATTTAACTCTCTCAACTCCATTCAACATTATATTCTGAACAGCAATAGCGAAGAGGCCGCGCGTTACCTCAACAAATTTGCCAAATTAATGCGTGTGATTTTAAACAATACCGAAAAACCAATGGTAACCATTAACGAGGATGTTGAATCGTTACGCTTATACCTGGAGTTAGAGCAAATGCGTTTCGACGGCAAATTTGATTATTCCATTAACATTCATCCTTCGGTAGATGGGGATTATGATGAGATTCCTCCTATGTTAATGCAACCTTACATTGAAAACGCTATTTTACACGGATTAAACCCAAAACCGGAGAAAGGTCATTTAGTTATTGATATTTTCGCAAAAGACAATTACATTGTATGCAGAATTAAAGATGATGGAATTGGCCGTGATAGTGCCGGTGAAATAAAAAGAACACAACCCGGACAGAAACACAAATCATTGGGTATGAAAATTACCAGTGAACGCGTTAGGATTTTGAACGACATTAACAAATCCAACCTTAGTGTTTTGGTTACGGATTTAAAAGACAATAACGAAAAACCATGCGGAACCATGGTTGAATTATTTATACCACACTTAAATTAATAGTTATGATTAAAGCATTAATTATAGAAGACGAACAAAAAAGCCGCG
This sequence comes from Bacteroidia bacterium, assembly GCA_016787445.1. GTDB lineage: Bacteria > Bacteroidota > Bacteroidia > B-17B0 > Aurantibacillaceae > JAHEYG01. The sequence goes on along the minus strand of JAEUTQ010000016.1, from coordinate 114,816 downwards.
AAATGTTGGCTATGCTCGTTGAAAAAAATTGTCCGCAATTAGAAATAATCGGATTGGGTAAAAACGTAAAGGAGGGAATTGATTTAATCAATAATTCTAAGCCTGATTTAGTTTTTCTGGATATCTCAATGCCCGACGGAACCGGGTTTGATTTATTGGAAGCAGTGGCCGGTAAAAAATTTGAATTAATCTTTACAACTGCAACCGATAAGCACGCTTTAAAAGCCATTAAATACAGTGCTTGTGATTATTTATTGAAGCCTATAGATATCGAAGAGTTAAAACAAGCGGTAGAAAAAGTGTCGCAAAAGAAAAACGCGGCGCCATCGATGGATAACCTTCAATTTTTAATTCAGCAATTAAAAAAGGCCGACGATAATTACCAGAAAATTACTTTACCTACAGGTAATGCCTACGAAATCATCAACATAAAAGACATTATTCGCTGCGAAGCGGATGCCAGCTATACGCATTTTCATTTGGTTGGTGGTAAAAAATTAATGGTATCGGCGAGTTTAAAACATTATGAGGATTTATTACCTGAGAACGAATTTATTCGCGTACACCATCAGCACCTCATTAATATGCAACACGTTACCAGATACTTAAAGCAAGATGGCGGCTATGCGGTAATGAGCGACGGCACGCAAATTGAGATATCGCGCCGTAAAAAAGACGCCTTTATGGAGCGATTAAACAGGATTTAATTCTTTGCAAATAACCAGATATAAAGAAAAACCCGCCACTTGTTAGGCGGGTATTTTTTTGCCCCTTTTGTGGGTATATCTTTACTGTACGTTCTTTGCTAAGGGTTTTTGTTTAGTTTATAACTAAACCTTAAAAAATAAAAGCCATCAATATGTTTCGCGGGGATGTACATATTGGTGGCTTTTTTATTTGCCATAATTTCACCTCATCCATTTCTTCAGCTCTTCTTCTTTTTGTAAATAGAAGTATCGGAAATAAAAAAGCCTCACTAATATCTTAGCAAGGCTTTAATTGTATTAAACTTTATCGTTTTTTAATTAATGTTTAGTGTTTTTCATTGTTTTAAAAAACTACTTAAGAAGCATTAAAAAACATTAAACACTAAATTAATAATGAAGAACAGGATTAATGATGATGACCATGCGGACCATGAACATGTCCGTGATCTAATTCTTCAGCTGTAGCATCGCGTACTTCTAACACTTCGCCAACAAAGTGTAAATCATGCCCTGCTAAAGGATGGTTGAAATCCATGGTTACATGTGCTTCTGCAATCTCCATTACTTTTCCGATTAACTGATTGCCATCCTGATCGTGCATTGCAATATCTTCACCCACTTTTACGCGCGCATCGTCAAATTTTCCATCAACAATAAACGCTTGCTTATTTACTTTTACTACATAATCTTGCTCTACTAATCCATAACCATTCGCTGCAGTAATTCTGAAGTCAAATTTATCTCCCACTTGTTTACCTTCTAGTGCTGCTTCAAAATCCGGCAACAATTGTCCGAATCCAAATAAAAATACAAATGGATGTTCGTTACTGGTTTGTTCAACTAATTCCTCAGGACCATTGTTTTTGCTTGCAGTTAAATGGTAATTTACCGAAACCGCTTTGTTGTCTGCTATCTTCATTTTGTTTTGTTTTTAATTTCACGCAGAGGCGCAGTGCCCGCTGAGGAAATGGTTATTTATATTAATTAATATCGAATTTTATTCCTTGTGCTAAAGGTAATTTTTTACCCCAGTTAATCGTATTGGTTTGACGACGCATGTAAACTTTCCATGCATCTGATCCGCTTTCACGTCCGCCACCGGTTTCTTTTTCACCACCAAATGCACCACCAATTTCGGCTCCGGAAGTTCCAATGTTTACGTTGGCAATACCACAGTCGCTGCCTACTGCTGATAAAAATTCTTCCGCTTCACGCATGTTTAAAGTCATGATAGAAGAAGATAATCCTTGCGGCACTCCATTTTGCATTGCAATTGCTTCTTCAATGGTTTTATACTTCATGATGTAAAGAATTGGCGCGAAAGTTTCGTGCTGCACAATTGCGAAATCATTCTTTGCCTCAATGATTGCAGGCTTCACATAACATCCGCTCTCATAACCTTTACCTTCTAACACGCCACCCGGAACGATTGTTTTACCACCTTCTGTGATTGCTTTCTCTAATGCGTTTTTATAATTGTTTACGGCATCCTTATCAATTAACGGCCCAACATGATTACTTTCATCCAATGGGTTTCCGATACGTAATTGTCCGTACGCTTTCACTAAACGTTCTTTAAATTTATCGTAAATGCTTTCGTGAATAATTAAACGGCGTGTAGTTGTACAACGTTGTCCTGCTGTACCTACTGCACCAAATACCGCTGCAGTAATTGCAATTTCCTGATCAGCATTTTCAGAAACGATGATAGCATTGTTACCACCCAACTCCAAAAGAGATTTACCAAAACGTTCTGCTACTTTCGCACCAACAATTTTCCCCATACGGGTAGAACCCGTTGCGCTGATTAATGGCATACGGTGATCAGCTGTCATAAATTCACCAACTGTATAATTACCATTGATGATACATGAAATACCTTCCGGTAAATTATTTTCAGCCGCCACTTCATTCCAGATATTCTGACAAGCTACCGAACATAAAGGTGTTTTCTCCGATGGTTTCCATACACACACATCTCCGCAAATCCATGCTAAAGCTGTATTCCAGCTCCACACAGCAACAGGGAAATTAAACGCGCTGATAATACCAACAACTCCTAACGGATGGTACTGTTCGTACATGCGATGCTGAGCGCGCTCGCTGTGCATGGTTAAACCGTATAACTGACGAGATAATCCAACCGCGAAATCGCAGATGTCGATCATCTCCTGTACTTCACCTAAACCTTCTTGTAAAGATTTTCCCATTTCATAGGAAACCAACTGACCTAATTCGTTTTTCTTAGCGCGTAATTTATCGCCGAACTGACGAACATATTCACCACGCTTTGGTGCCGGAATAGTGCGCCAATGTAAAAAAGCTTCGTTTGCCGCTTTCATTACTTTGTCGTAATCGGCTTTGGTGGCCGCTTTAACTTTAGCTATTAACTTTCCGTCAACCGGACTATATGATTCGATTAAATCGCCACCTGAAAACCAGTTTTTACCGGTTGAGCAGCCTTCGTTTACTTCTTTAATGCCTAATGCTTTTAATACTTTTTCCATGTGCTAAAAAATTGAGGAGTGTAAATGTACTAAATTAATGATGGGATTTGAGTTATATTTATCACAATTAAGCTAAATTTATTTTATATATTTCTGAGGCTTGTTCAGTAATAAAACCATATTTATCGCTCCCTTAGATTGGGGCCTAGGTCACGCGACGCGCTGTGTACCAATCATTAAGGAATTACTAAAACATAACAGGGTAATTTTAGGGGTAACGCCACTTACCAAACCGATATTTGAGGAGGAATTTTCTGGAGTTAAAATGATTGAGATTCCTGCTTACAACATTACCTACTCCAAGCATCTGCCCCTTTGGTTAAAATTAGGGATTAGCTATCCTAAAATTTCAAAGATTATATTGAACGAAAATAAAATTCTTGAAAAAATAATTAACGATTATAAAATTGATGTTGTGATAAGCGACAACCGCTTTGGTTTACATTCCAAAAACGCACATTGTGTCTTCATCACCCATCAATTATTTTTAAAAGCACCGGTATTTGAAAATTTTGCTCAGAAACAAAATAAAAAATACATTTTAAATTTTGATGAAGTATGGGTTCCGGATTATGAAACTTACGACGCTTCAACAAGCTCAGCGTCGGTTAAAAATCTGAGCGGAGAATTATCTCACGGTACTCACTATCACCAAAACGTAAAATATATTGGTCCGCAAAGCAGATTAACAGATGTCATTTGTGAAGTAGATCCCAATAGCTATCGGGAAAACAAATATGATTATTTGATTTTATTGTCGGGGCCCGAGCCGGGAAGAACCACCTTAGAGAATGAACTTTTATTAAAAGCCAAAAATTCAAATAAAAAAATAGCTTTAGTAAGGGGTACGAAAATAATGACTCAAGGTTTGAGATTTGAAGGAATTGATACTTTTGATTTTCCGAAAAAAGAAGAATTAAAAAGACTGATTTTATCTTCTGACAAAATTATCTGCAGAAGCGGCTACAGTACTTTAATGGATATGTATTTACTAGGCAAAAAAGAATTAATTTTAATCCCAACAACCGGACAAAGTGAACAAGAATATTTGGCGGAATATTGGCAGCAACATTTTAATTCGAAAATGATATTAGAAAAAAACTTAACGCAATTTACATTATGAAAAAACTAATTTTAATTCTTACTGTTTTGATTGGCGGTTTAGCTTATGGTCAAACCAACGACAAGCCCATTTACGATTCTATACTCGCTAAAAAACTAGGCGCGGATGAACTAGGCATGAAGAAATATGTTTTCTGTATTTTAAAAACCGGTCCGGCTAACATTACCGACAAAGCTAAAAAAGACAGTTTATTCGCCGGACACATGAGTAATATTGGAAGAATGGCGGATGAAGGAAAGTTAGCCATAGCGGGACCGTTTATGAAAAACGACAGACAGTACAGAGGCATTTACATTTTCAATGTAAGCACTATTGAAGAAGCGGAGAAACTGACTCAATCTGACCCCGCTATTAAGGCAGGCGTTTTTGTGGTTGAATTAACCGAATGGTATGGGTCTGCATCTTTAATGGCAACGCCTGAACTACATAAAAAAATACAGAAAAAAGGATTTTAATTAATTGCTTAACTTTACAACATGAGCACAGCACAAGTAGGAATTATAATGGGTAGTCAAAGTGATTTAAACATCATGAATGCCGCTGCCGAAGTTTTACAAAAGTTTAATATCCCCTATGAGATTGATATTGTATCAGCGCATCGAACGCCTGATAAAATGTTTGATTATGCGAAAACCGCCGTTGATCGCGGATTAAAAGTAATTATTGCAGGTGCAGGTGGAGCTGCGCATTTACCCGGCATGGTGGCATCTCTTACACCGCTTCCTGTAATTGGTGTGCCTGTAAAAAGCAGTAACAGCATTGATGGTTGGGATTCTCTATTATCAATTGTACAGATGCCTAACGGTGTGCCCGTTGCTACCGTTGCAGTAAATGCAGCGCAAAACGCAGGTATATTAGCTGTTCAGATTATCGGTTCAAATAATAAAGATGTATTAAAACAATTAGCCGCATTTAAGGAAGAGTTAAAAGAGAAAGTGAATAAGTCTTCGTCCGAAATGAAGAAGTAGTATTTACTTCAAGGTGTTTTTTAACACATATAAAGTATCCATTTCATAAGGCATAAACTTTTGAAATGGGTATTTTTTATAGATTTTAAACCCATCAATTTCTCCACGCGAAATAATGAATTGCTTTTCGGTAAAATGGTCCCAATTCACCCAATTATAATCATTTATTGTTCCGTCCCAGAGCTGATGTTCAGCATCAACGCCTAATTGACTGAAAGTAATATTCTCTTGAAGTATCAACTCCTTTGCGATTTCATCCTTCTTTCTTGCCTTAATAAAATAATCTTTAGAGCCAAAAACCGAATACGACGCTATGATAATTCCAACAAACATACAATTCCTTAAAACTATTTTATTGGGAGTTACTTTTAACTGCATCAAGGCAAGAATCATTAATAATGCAGGAAATAAACAATACCTGTCAAAAGATGTTTCTGCCACACCTATAATAATGAAATACAACAAAACAGCAATCGTTAGAAACAATACAGAGTTATTTATTAAAATAATTTTCTTCCAATTAATAACTGAAATAAATAATAATCCAAAAAAATAACCTAAAGAAAACAAGAACATTAAGGCATAATACAAGCCATTATGTATACCGGCTTCGGTGTTATTTCCTATGTACAATCTATCAATCGTTGATTCAACACCCAAACCGAAATTAATAACTAAATGGCCGGTAATGGGCTGGTGATTTAGGAAAAAGAAAAGTACAGTGCCTATTATAAAAATAAGTGCAACGCGTAATTTATTACTCGAAAATAATCGGATTCTAAACCAATCCCAATAAAGCGGTAAGATTAAAACAAAAAAACTACCGGCAAACTTTAATAGAAGTAGTGCTTTACTTAAAATTTGCCAAACCAGATTACCAGTCAAGGGAACCTCTGCTCTCATAAAAAAAATTCCTTTATAGGCAGCGTTATTGCTTAATTGTTTGACAAGAATTCCTTCAAAAACATATAACGTAAACAGTGAAATAATTGCACAGATAATAGCTATAAAAACTCTTCTGGCTTCTCTAACTCTAAGAAATCTAATTATTTCAACCATAAGAAATGCTAGAAATAAAACTATTCCAAACTGACGAACAAGTACAGCGAGCAGACCAAACAACGAGAAAAGGATTATTTGAAAAATTTTGCCGGATTTAAAATATTCATTGAGGAAATAAAATCCTAAAATTACAAAATTCATAAAGGTTAAATCCGTCATAAATGAATTAAAGAGGTTTACATAATACGGATTAAAAAAAATTACTCCACAAATGAATGCAGCAATATTTGAGCTTTGATATTTTTTGAAATAATTGAATAAAACAAAGAGTACAATCAAACAAAGCAGCATATTTGAAAAACGAAGTACTATAAAAGAATAACCGAATAGTTTTACAAAAAAAAGTCCTAAAAGTGAGTGCGAAAACAAGGTCATTGCAGGCCATGACCCCAATTGAAAGCTACCTGTTTCATTCCAAACAAAAACCGAACGGGCATAAGCAAAATCATCGTTTAAGGGAAACTCACCTATTGGATAAATTATAAATTCTGCAATAAGCAAAATCAATAATAGAATGAAAAACGAAATATTATTATGAATAACTTTCAAGTATTAGTTTCAAAGCTTCTTTAATATTACAACAAAAAATATAAATAAAAAATCCCGCCTTGTGAGCGGGATTTTTTTATTAAAATATAATCTTGATTAGTAACGGTAGTGTTCAGGTTTGTAAGGACCTTGAACTTTCACACCGATGTAATCAGCTTGTTCTTGATTTAATACATCTAACTCAGCACCAAGTTTACCTAAATGCAACATAGCAACTTTCTCATCTAAATGCTTTGGTAAAGTATAAACTTTCTTCTCGTATTTAGAAGTGTTAGTCCATAATTCTAATTGAGCTAAAGTTTGGTTGGTAAATGAATTACTCATTACAAAGCTTGGGTGACCGGTAGCACAACCTAAGTTTACTAAACGACCTTCAGCTAACACAATGATGTCTTTTCCGTCAATGGTATATTTATCAACCTGAGGTTTGATGGTGTCTTTAGTTTTTCCGTAATTCTTGTTTAACCAAGCCATATCAATTTCAGTATCGAAGTGACCAATGTTACAAACGATAGCGTTATGCTTCATCATTTTGAAGTGACGGTCAACGATAATGTCTTTGTTACCTGTAGTTGTAACTAAGATATCAGCGATTTTAGCTGCATTATCCATTTTCATTACTTGGTAACCATCCATACAAGCTTGTAAAGCACAGATTGGATCGATTTCAGTAACGATAACACGTACACCTTGAGAAGATAAAGATTGTGCAGAACCTTTTCCTACGTCACCGTAACCTGCAACCACTGCAACTTTACCTGCTAACATGATATCAGTAGCGCGACGGATAGCATCCACTAATGATTCGCGGCAACCGTATTTGTTATCGAATTTAGATTTAGTAACTGAGTCGTTAACGTTAATAGCAGGTAACAATAAAGTTCCTTTTGCCATACGCTCATATAAACGGTGAACACCGGTAGTTGTTTCTTCAGATAAACCACGGATGCCTGCAGCTAATTCAGTGTATTTATCAAACACCATGTTAGTTAAATCACCACCATCATCTAAAATCATATTTAATGGCTGACGGCTTTCACCGAACCATAATGTTTGCTCTATACACCAGTCAAATTCTTCAGCAGTTTGACCTTTCCAAGCGTAAACCTGAATGCCTGCAGCAGCAATCGCAGCAGCAGCATGGTCTTGTGTTGAGAAAATGTTACATGAACTCCAGGTAACTTCAGCACCTAATTCAACTAAGGTTTCAATTAAAACTGCAGTTTGAATAGTCATGTGCAAACATCCTGCGATACGTGCACCTTTTAACGGCTTTGATGGGCCATATTCTTTACGTAATGCCATTAAGCCAGGCATTTCTTCTTCGGCTAATTTAATTTCTTTACGTCCCCACTCTGCTAAAGACATATCTTTAACTTTATAAGGAAGGTACTTTGTTGCGGTTACTGTTGACATGATTTTATATTATTTATATTAATTTTTTAAAGGATAACAAAGATAAGCCATAAGTTTGTAACACTCAAAAAAATAACAGATTTGCATCACATAAGTTCAATACACGCTCATGGCCGTTTAGGAGTACTGCATTTGCCTGATTTCGCGAAACTTATGAAATTGGAAGCAAAACGGGATATTGAAAAAGGAGGCACTGTCTACTTGTTAGAAAAGCTTTTTAATCACCCTGTTGAATTATGCTACACAGATGAAGGTAAGCCTTATTTAAACAATAAAAGTTGTCACATTTCCATTACCCATTCGCACGATAAGCTGGCAATTGTTGTAAATGAAATTAAGGAAGTTGGGGTGGATATTGAATTAATTCGCGACAAGGTTTTAAAAATTAAACATAAATTTTTATCGGAAACAGAATTAAACAACTGTAAAGACGATGTGCAGATATTGATTACGTATTGGGCCTGTAAAGAAGCGATGTATAAATATTACAGCAAAAAAGAAGTTGACTTCATTGAGCATTTGTATGTCCACCGAATTGTTGAAAAAGACAAAGGCATAGCTATAGGCGAAATTAAAATTGGAAACTTCAATAAAAAATTAAATCTTCACTACGAGAAAACCGACGAATACATGTTGGTTTACACATTGGATGAAATTGGATAAACTTATAACCCAAACTAAAAACGCCAAGTTAGTCGTACTGATTGACCCTGATAAATTCAATCCGGATTTAATTAAGTTATGTGACAAAAGTAAGGTGTCCTTTTTTTTGGTTGGCGGAAGTGAGTTAAAGAAAAATAATTTGAGTCAGGTTATTTCTTCTATTAAAAAAATAAGCAAAAAACCTGTCATCATATTTCCGGGAAACGAAACTCAGATTTCTAAAAACGCAGATGGAATGCTTTTGCTGAATTTAATTTCGGGAAGAAATCCCGATTACTTAATAGGTAAACACGTGAAGGCCGCAAAAACAATCGTTCGCAGCAAAATTGAAACATGGCCCACCGGTTATATTTTGATTCATGGTTCTAAAATTTCAACGACCCAAAGAGTAACCAAAACAGAGGCACTAAAGAATTTAGATGAAATTGTAAGCACTGCTATTGCCGGCGAATTACTGGGTTTAAAAGCCATTTATTTAGAAGCCGGAAGCGGCGCAAAAAAAGAGGTAAATACCAAAATCATTAAAGCCGTAAAAAAACAAATATCGCTGCCGTTATTTGTTGGCGGAGGCATTAACTCCTACACAAAAGCAAAAAAGGCTATTGAAGCAGGCGCAAATTTTGTGGTTGTTGGGAATGCTTTAGAAAAAAACATATATTTATTGACAGAAATCGAAAAAGCATTTAAGTAATGGAGTTAACCGTAATTACTTCCTCAAAAAAGAACGATGACGAACCAGCTGTTGTCACCAAACTTTTTGAAGCAGGATTAAGCACACTTCATTTAAGAAAGCCTCGCTTTTCTACCAAGCAACTTTCAGCTTATATCGAAAAAATTCCAACGCATTTTCACAACCGTATTATCATCCATTCACATCACGATTTAATTTTTAAGTATAACTTAAAAGGTGTTCATTTTACAGATGTACATTTAGAGAGAAAATTTAAAAAATGGTGGTTCTTACGGAAATTACGCGTGAGGAATAAAAAAATATTTTCTTCGCGTTCTTACCATAAACTATCTGAAGTTTATAACACTGAAGAAATCAAGTTTAATTATTATTTATTGGGAACAGTGTTTAATGCGCTTACCAATACATTTTACAGCGGGTTCTATGAACATGGTTTAACGGCCGCTATCAAAACTTCCGGTAAAGATTTCATTGCGCGTGGTGGTATTAACGAACAAACCATCGAGAAGGCTTACCATCTTGGCTTCAAAGGCGCTGCACTCAACAGCTATCTTTGGAAAAGCGAAAATCCATTTCAGAAATACGTGGAAATACTCGACTTCTGTAAAGAAAAAGGAATACCAGTTGATTAATTCTTACGTTGATTTAACATCAACGATACTTCTTTTCCTATTCCGGTAAACGAAACAAAGTTTAAAGGGAATTCTAAGAACACATGCAAGAAACTTAAAAAGAATAAGGCATGCATCCCTACATTGTAGTCATAAATATAAAGCCCAACAGAAATTAACCAAACCGTTAATGTGAAAATCAAATTTTTCTTTGGCACCTGATGCCACTTGATCACAGAGGTTTTAGAAAACCAATTTAAATAGTGATACGTATAAGAAAAGGCAATAAAGCGCATCACCACAAATCCAGCATTGGTTTTAAAAATCTCACTCACATCCTGTAATTGATCTAAATGCAGAAAATTAATGAGGTAGAAATTCAATAAGTCAAACATTCTATAACTTCCTTGAATGTATGCATTCACAGTATAATTTAAACTATTTGGTTGAATCACAAAAAAAGAAATCGCGCAAACTATTAAAACAATAACAGAAATAAATCCTGACTTTGATTTCTCTTTTAAAACACCATATAACATAAACAACCAGGTGAAAATAAACACGTGAATAATGGTAGGTAAAAACACACCTATCCACATGAAATAACTGTTTGAGTTGTTTAGAAAACCAATAACCACAATGGTAAGAAGCGCGAGTACACCTCTGTACAACCAATCTTTAACAAATACGAAAATGAGTGAGATTAAAAAACCAAACAACATTAAATCAGGAACAAGAGTTGCGTCGCGTGTAGGTTTTATGAAACTGATATAAAATAAAATGGCACACAACACCACTAAAAACAAAAAGTCGTATTTGCCTTTAGTATAATAATTCTTTTTATGAAGCCAGCCGATTTCGGTTAAATAGTGCAACGGGCCCAGTACACCGTATGAAAATAAAAATAATTCGAACGGAATGAAAAACGCAACAATACAAGAAAGTACAATCAATCCGGTGTTTATATAATTGATGCGGTCGTTATTCATTCTTATTTAGCCTTTTTTGGTGTTGGGTTATTATATTCCGCAATAAAATCAGTCCACTTTTTAGTTTTGTATTGGTCGCTGCCAAAAAAATAAAGTATTGGTTTTAAACTTTTCGGATTCTGATAGGTTTGCAGAACGTCTATTACCTGTAGTTTTTCATCTAATATTGCCACAGCAGGCAATGCAAATCTTCCGGCCGTTACCTCCACTGCAAACGTATTAAACGGATAACCATTCACTACTTGCTTAAAATGCTTTTTGCCGTTAAACAAAATAGTGTCGTTTGATTCTGCATCAAAATTAACCAGGTAAAAATTCTTATTGATGTAATTTGCAATAAGTGTATCACTGAAAGTTGTTGCCTTTTGCACTTTACAGGAATTACAAAAATTAGTGTAAAGATTCACTAAAATTTTCTTTGGTTTCTTTTTGTTTAATTCAAGTACTTCCTTAACGCTATAAGACTTCACAGGCGTTTTAGCATAAACTGTATCATAGAATGCGTGATTAAATCCTGCCGAGAAATCTTCGAACGGACAACTACGATACACGTTTTCGAGAATGTAAATTAATACAGGCTCTATTTTCTTCTCGTCTAAAAAACCTTGTGTGAGTAAATTGTATTCGTAATTATTTGTTACAAATACAGTGGAAGGATAGCTTAAATTGTTACCCAAAAACTTTAAAGCCAATTGATGTGGTGTTTTTGGCGCAGTTGATGTAGAAAAATATTTTTGTCCTTGGTATTCTACTGTGTCTTTTGTCTCAGCATTAAATTTTACAGGATAAAAGTTCTGATTAATATAGCCCGCCAAACCTGGATTGGAATACGTGGTTTTCATCATATGCTTACACCATCCGCACCAATCCGTGTAAAAATCAATCAGAAACGGCTTGGGTGCCGTTTTATTTTTCTCTTGTGCCTCCTTTATAGTGAGCCAATTAACCAAGCCGTTCTCGTTTTGCGACCTTGCACTTAATCCTGCCACAACAATTATTAACAATAACTTAATCCGCATCAAAGGCTTTTTTTACTACATTTGGAATACCAAAAATACTTAATCATGATTAAAAATTTACTATCAGCATCACTTTTATTTTTAAGTCTTAGCGTTTTCTCGCAAGCATTTAGTGGAATGTATCCATTCTCCGGCGTTATGTCAGGAACAGCAAGCACAGGACCAACAGATCCAACTCCACCGCCAACAGCAACCGGATTAACCTTCGGATCTTTCGTGGCAGTAGGAACAGGTACAGCACCGTCGGCAGGCGGCGTATTTTCATTTTCAGGATGGGATGTGAGCATCACAAACGGAAATGATGCCTATGCTACTTATACCGGCGCAATCAACCCGGGAAAATATTATGAAGTATCCTTAACACCAGCAACTAACTATGGTGTTGATTTAACTTCAATTACTTTTAACATGTTACGTTCAAGTACCGGTCCTCGTAACTGGTCGGTTCGCTCTAGTAAAGATAGCTATGCAAATAATTTACCTGCATCAGTAGGAAGCAATACTGCTATCTCTGTAGTTGGTAGTAATATCTTTTTCTGGAATTTAGATGCCACCAGTAACACTATTCAGCAAAAGGGAAGCACAATTAATTTAAGCGGTCCTAATTTTTCAGGGCAAACCACTCCTTATAGTTTCCGCTTTTATGCATGGAATGCAGAGAACGTTGCGGGTACATTCCGTATAGACACAGTAATTTTCAACGGACTGGCAACGATTGGCTCGGGTATTGCTGACATTACTCACGATTTAAACGCATCGTTTAAAGTATACCCGAATCCTTCTCAAGACGGAATCATATACATTGATGCAAAAAAATTGAATTATTCTAAAATTGAAGTTGTGAATGTGTTAGGAACAACTGTTGCAGTTGAAAACAAAGAAGTAGCTCCAAATGAAAAAGCTAAGCTTGACTTAAACACATTACCGGCCGGAACCTACTTTGTAAGAATTAGCTCAGAAGGTAAGGTTTATACCGAAAGATTTTTCATCACCAAATAAGGTTTTAAAAGTTTAATTTTGTTAATACCCGGACCTCAACGTCCGGGTATTTTATTTTAAGCCTGTTATTTATATTATCTTTGCTTCGTGAATAAGCAAAATGTAAGTGTAATATCTGTTGTAGTTTCTCTGGCATTCCTGGCGCTCATTGTTATTCAATTATACTGGATAAGGAACGACCACGAATTAAAAGTGGATCAGTTTGCCCTTAAAGTATATGACGCTTTAAACAACACTTCGCGTAAATTGGAAAAGCATGTTTATGCCGATAAAATTTCTAAAAAGGTAAAACGTACCCAAGGTGTTAGCGACGGAAATAAAGTAAAAATTTATTCCATTCTGAGTACCGATTCCAACGGTGTATCTACTAATCTTTATTCGCAGAAAGAATTTTTACGCACGGATACGAGTATAAAATACAACAAAGAAATTCCGGCGGATTTACGTAACGTTGATACAGCGAAAGCCATCGAGAACGTAAGAAACGAACTCATTAAACAAAAAACTGATATTGTAAATGATATTTATGATGAGTTAGAAATTATTAATGTTTACAAGAATTATAAACCAAACATTGATAAAGACAAACTGGATGAAATCTTACGAAAAGAATTGCGTGATCAGGGTATACAAATGAAGTATTACTACTCTATTTCATCACAATATCCGGGAAGCATTAAATCAAACAACTTAAGTGAAGCGGAATCGGAAGTGGATTCGATGGGTTTAGGATTTAAAGTAAATCTGACGCCTAATAATATTTACATTCAGCCGCAGTATTTAACTGTTTATTTTCCTGATCAGCAGAAATATATTTTAAAAGCGATGGGGCCCATGTTAATGGTGTCGGGGATGGTAATCGTGATTCTGATTTTTTCATTCTACTATTTTATTGCCACCATTGTGCGTCAGAAAAAATTATCGGCTATTAAAAATGATTTCATCAGTAACATGACGCATGAATTCAAAACTCCGATTAGCACCATTTCATTAGCTTCAGAAATGTTAGGAGATGATTCTGTTGTGAAAACACCTGAAAAGCAAGCACGCTTTTTAAAAATGATTAAAGATGAGAATAAGCGTTTGAGCGTTTTGGTAGAAAGCATTTTACAAACTGCCATTTTAGATAAAGGTGAGTTTAAACTAAAATTAAACGAGCTCGATATACACGAAATCATAAACACTGCCATCAACAATACACATTTATTAATTGATCACCGCAGCGGAAAAATCAATACTCAATTGAATGCTACAAAAGTAAAAATGCAGGCCGACAGAGTGCATCTTACAAATATTATTTTCAATTTGATTGATAATGCAATTAAGTACTCGAAAGATGCGCCTGAAATTTGTGTAAAAACGGAAGATGCTGAGAACGGAATCAATATCTCTATAAAAGATAACGGAATCGGCATCAGTAAAGAAAACCAGCGAAAAATATTCGATAAGTTTTACCGCGTACCTACAGGTAACGTACACAATGTAAAAGGCTTCGGATTAGGTCTTTCGTATGTACAAGCGGTTGTGCAAAAGCATGGCGGTGAGATAAGTGTACAAAGTGAACTCGGAAAAGGGAGCACATTTAAGGTGTTTTTACCATTTGATAATAAATGTTAAAACACTGATTTTGGCTCGATTTATGATTAATTTTATTTAAAATTTTGATTTATGGACGCAGTTAAAACCAGAGTACTTTTAGTAGAAGATGACCCGAGTTTAGGTACCTTATTGGAAGAATATCTGAATGCTAAAGGTTTCGAAACAAAGTTAGCCGACGACGGAAATAAGGGATACGATGCATTTTGTAAAGGTACTTTTGACCTTTTACTTTTAGACGTTATGATGCCGCACAAAGATGGCATCACCTTAGCGAAGGAAATCCGTTTAAACGATAAAAATATTCCAATCATTTTCCTCACTGCAAAAAGCATGAAGGAAGATACTATCGAAGGATTTAATGCCGGTGGTGATGATTATATCACAAAACCATTTAGCATGGAAGAATTGATGGTGCGTATCAACGCGGTTTTACGTCGCAGTAATAAACAGCGCGCACAAGATAGTGATGAGTCGTCATTTAATATTGGCAACTATACTTTCAATTCTGAGAAACAGGTTTTAATGCACGGCGGACAAGACCAAAAACTTACAACGAAAGAAAGTCAGTTACTTCGTTTATTGTGTGTACATAAAAACGATGTGCTTGACAGAAACTTTGCTTTAAAAACCATTTGGCACGACGATAACTATTTTAACGGACGAAGCATGGATGTTTACATTGCTAAGTTGCGTAAGTATTTAAAAGACGATCCTAAAGTGGAAATCATAAACATTCACGGAAAAGGATTCAAATTATTAGTGAATTCTTAAGAAGAAAATAAATGAAAGTAAAAAGGCTATCGTAACGATAGCCTTTTTTATTTTATAATCCGCCTAAGAGACAAACTTTATCAAACTCTTCCTTCTTTACAACACTTACAGATAAGCGTCCGATTCTCACAAACTGCATGTCTTTTAAAAGCGGGTCGGCTTTTAATTGAGCTAAAGTAGGCGGGTTCTTTAATTGCTTATACGGCTTTACATCTACACATACCCAGGCATCCTCCGCTGTTGTAGGATCCTGATAAGCTGTTTTCACCACCTCTGCTATTCCTACAATACACAAACCTTCATTGCTATGATAAAACAAACACAAATCGCCCTTTTGCATCGCGCGTAAATTATTTCTCGCAGCATAATTTCTTACTCCGGTCCAAGCTGTTTTCTTATCTTTTTTAAATTGCTCCCAACTATAAGCAGAAGGCTCTGATTTAATCAACCAATAATTCATATCATAAAAATAAGAGCTTTATTTAATTCACATCCGCCGTTTTATAATTAATTTTTCCGCATTTGAAAAGCCGTAAAAATGAGCTACCTTAGTGATTTGATATTAGAAAGAATATGGGTTGCGGAAATTGTAATACAGGAAGAGGAAATCACAATACAGGTAGCGGAATCCCCGCAGGTTGTAATAATAACGGTTCATGCGGCACAACAGGTGGCTGCAATAAGTTAAATGTATTTGATTGGTTAGGAAACATGAGTTTACCTGCCGGTCAGCAAGCGTTTGACATGGTTGAAATCCGTTTTAAAAATTCCCGAAAAGACTTTTTTAAAAATGTAAATACCCTTGCTCTTAATGTTGGCGATGTAGTAGCTGTTGAAGCAAGTCCGGGGCATGACATAGGCGTAGTTTCCTTAACAGGAGAACTGGTGCGCCTTCAAATGAAGAAGAAGGGTGTTAGTTTTGACAGTGAAGAAACTAAAAAGATTTATCGTAAGGCTAAACAACAGGATATTGATAAATGGCGTGAAGCACAGAGCTTGGAAGTTTCTACCATGTACAAAGCCCGTACCATTGCCTTACAGCTTGGCTTACAAATGAAGTTAAGTGATGTAGAGTACCAAGGCGATAAATCTAAAGCTATATTTTATTACACCGCAGATGAGCGTGTTGATTTTCGTGAACTGATTAAAAAATTAGCGGAAGAATTCAAAGTACGTATTGAAATGCGTCAAATTGGTGCGCGACAAGAAGCAGCGCGATTAGGTGCTATTGGTGCATGCGGTCGCGAGCTTTGTTGCAGTACTTGGTTAACAGATTTCCGAACGGTGAGTACCTCTGCGGCACGTTACCAGCAGTTATCGTTAAATCCACTTAAATTAGCCGGACAATGCGGCAAACTGAAGTGTTGTTTGAATTATGAGTTGGATGCTTATCAGGATGCGCTCAAAGAATTTCCTCAGATAGATAACAAAAAATTACACACCCAGAAAGGTGATGCCTTTTTGCAAAAAACTGATATTTTCAGACGATTGCTATGGTGGTCTTATACAACCGATACAGATGTTTTTATTCCCTTAAGCATTAAGCGTGTTAAAGAAATATTAGAGCTCAATGCTAAAGGTGAAAAACCGGAAGATTTAGCGGAAGCAAAAGATTACAGCTCAGCTAAAATAGCCGTGAAGGAACCTGATTTCCAAAATGTAGTTGGTCAGGATAGCTTAACGCGTTTTGATTCGAGAAAAAATCAAAATAAAAACAAGAATAAAAAACCTCAACACAATAAAGGCGGACAACAAGGCGGAAACAAGAAGCCCAACAATCCACAACAAACTCAGGGAAATAAACAACAGGGTGCTTCAAACAAACCAAATAATCAGCAACAAAACAAAGGAACACAACAACAAGGACAAGGCAATAAACAAAACGCCAAGCCTAATTCAAATAAGCCACAACAAAAACACCAGCACAAGCCAAATCCTAATAAAGGTAACCAGCAAAAAGGCAATACTCCCAATGACAATAAGCCAAAAAATAATTAAACTAGTTTTTGTTGCGATAATTATTACTTTTTTGTCGGCATGCAATAACGGTATTGTATACAGCAAGTATCAAAATCTTGAAAACAATGAGTGGTATGCAAAAAACAAACTCACTTTCGAAACGGAAGTAACCGACGGAAGTTCCTTGCACGACATAAGTTTACTGGTACGTCATGCCGATTCTTATCCTTACAGCAATTTATTTTTATTCTTAACGACTACCTACCCCGACGGAAAAACAACAGTTGACACCTTAGAATGTGTTCTAGCGAACGGCAAAGGTGAGTGGCAAGGCAATGGCGCCGGCGATATTTTTGATGCCATTATCCCTCTGAAAAAAAGTGTGCGCTTTCCATTAACAGGCAAATACAGTTTCACATTTGAACAAGCGATGCGTACAGATCCATTACCTATGATAATGGATTTCGGAATGGAAATTAAAAAATCAAAAGCGAATTAATCTCGTTTAAAAAACTCCGCTTCCGTAAGTTTAGGAATAGTTTTTAAAAGCGTATCACTAAGCGAAAAAGACCATCCGTTGGTTTTAGACAGATCAAGTGAATAAAAACCCTTCGAGTCTTCAAAACCGCCAATTACATCAGATGTTTTATACTCCTTGCCTCCATTCCATTGTGTGCCGGCCGTTAGATTAATATGCGTCAAAATATTGGGCAATTGTTCTATTTGTACAACATAACCTGATTTAATCACACAGCTTCTCACGAATTTGTTTTCAGTGGTATAAATGTTGAGGATAAAATCCAAATCGGATGTATTCTTTATTTCAAGCACGCGACTCACAACTGTATCATAAATGGGTAATTTAAAAAACGATGTGTAAGGGTCTGCGCTCATTTTAATTTCCTCATAACGTACTTTCTCAATTTCAGAGGAAGAATTTGTTTCATCGTTTGAATTAAATGCATTAATGATAAAAAGTAAAAGTGCAACTGCAAGCGGTGCCGCAAATAAAATATACTTGTATTCGTTATAAGTGCTGCCGGACTTTGAATCTACTTTAGCCTTCGCATACTTCTCATATTCCTTTTTGTAATATTCCTGATAGTATTGTCGTCGTTTTAATTCCTCTTCATTAAAGCTCCAGTTTTTTTGGCCGCTGCTTTGTGTCTTTTTTTTAACGGTATCGCTGCTCACAAAACCTTTCAATCGCTGATCGTATTTATAGCGACTGGAACTATCGATTAAAATTTCGTAAGCGGTGAGGATTTTCTCAAACTGCTCCTTTCCATTGGGATTTTTATCAGGATGATAAAGCTTAGCCAATCGTCGGAAAGCCGCTTTAATTTGCTCGTCGGAAGCGCTAGTTGAAACTCCTAATATTTCGTAATGTGTTTGCAATAAAAACAAAAAGCCCCGTTATGGGGCTTTCAGATAAGTAAGATAAATTATTTCTTTTCCTCTTTATTCTCTTCTGCGCTTGAAATCATTACACGAGTCAGATCAATGTAACGCATTGGATTTACGTTAAAGTTTTTCAAACGTGAGCTAATCAATCGGTAATTACTTTCGTACCAAAGTACAATGAGTGGCGCTTCATCCATGAGAATTTGTTCGGCACGAAGGAAGTTTACATAAGAACTATCACGATTACGAGCATCGCGGCCTGCTTTGTAATATTTGTCAAACTCTGCATTAACATAGCGTTGCGTGTTTGGATAAGATACTTTTCCTGTGTCTGAAGGTACAGGCTCACCATAGAAAACAGACAAGAAAGATTCCGGACTAGGGTAATCAGCAATCCATCCATCGCGGAAAATATGTCCTTGTCCCTTAACCTGTAAATTAAATTTATCACCGTTTGGTAAGGATTCGAAAGTGATATTTACACCAAGCACTTCTTTTATTTGTTTTTGAATTTCGGCTGCTACAGTGTTATTTCTTGAATTACCTGAGTTAACCAATAACGAAACCTCAGGGAATCCAACACCTTTTGGATACCCAGCTTCAATTAATAATTTACGTGCCTTCTCAGGATCGAAAGAATACCCTTTAATTTGAGAAACTTTGTAAGTATTGAATGTAGGAGGGGTTATACCGTAAGAACCCGGACCATAAGCCTGACCTTGTAAAACCTTATCGATAATTTTATCGCGATCAATTGCGTAATTAAATGCTTGACGAACTTTTACATTGTTAAATGGCGCTTTGTTGATATTAAATACATAATACTGACTCACCATTTCAGAACTTCTTTCGAGAATAAATGAAGGCGGATGATTTTCAAAATCTTTAATATTTTCCTCTACAATCATACGAACGCTGTTTGAAGGAATAGTACCAATGTATTCACATTTACCTTCTTTAAATGCTGTTAATCCTTCCTCTGTAGAATTTAGAATATTGATGATAACGCTATCTAAATATGGTAATGAATTTCCTTTTTCATCCTTACCATAATAGTTTTCGTTACGCGTTAATACAATATGCTTCGGATTTGAATATTTTGTATTGTAAACAAATGGACCGGCTCCAACTTTCAAGTTTTCATAATTCACTTTGTAAGCCTCTTCGCTAATGATTGAAGTAACCGGATTCGCTAAAATTTGAAGGAATATGCCTGAAGCATTATTAAGTGTTATGCTGAAAGTATATTTATCAATCAGCTTAAACCCTTTAAGATCAGATTTTTGCCCTTTTGATGTCGCTTCAAAATATTCGTTTGCGCCTAAAATTCGATCCTTACAAACTGTTGCAAAATGCATATTGCTTGGGCGGTCAGTACAAAGCAATTCAAACGTAAACTTCACATCATTTGAAGTCACTTCAGAGCCCTTACCTCCCTCGTTTTCAGGGTTTTGAAAATAAACACCCTTTCTTAAATGGAATGTAATAGTTTTACCATCGTCCGAAATCTCCCATTTTTCAGCTAAACCCGGAATTGGCTCTAAAGTTTTAGGGTTTAAACGCACCAAGCCTTCATGAATCTGACCCGCTACTAAACCTTCGATATAATTCGTAGTTGCCTGTGGAAATATAGTTTTTGGTAAGGTTACCTCGGAAATCCTTAAAAAACCGCCACTTCCCTCTGATCTATGCCCGTTACTACCGTCTTTTTGTCCACCACAAGCCGCAAGTACCGCTGAAAAGGCAATAATTTGGCTGTATTTCAATAGGATATTCATAAAATAAATTTATTTGCAAATCTACCTAAAGATAAAGCAATTTTCAAAATCAGACAAATCCGTATTTTTTTTGAAATTTATTTTGTTATTTTAAAATATCGTTTTAATATTGCAACGCCGTTAATGCGGGCATTTTTAGATTTAGTCGATGAAAAAAATATTTCTATACGTTTTTGCGCTTGGGTCGTTCTCCTATAACGCCTTTTCACAAGGTGGCGTTATTATCTTAGAAGGTAACTATCAAGGTAAGAACCTTTACGTACAGAACCCTTACGGTAGTGGTGGTGTTGGTTTTTGCGTATCAGAGGTATTGGTGAATGGTAACATTACAACCGACGAGACTAACTCCAGCGCTTTCGAGATCGATTTCAAGCCTCACAAATTAACTATTGGAGAGAAAGTTGAAATTAAGATTAAACATAAAGAAGATTGCAAACCAAAAGTGTTAAACCCTGAGGTTTTAAAACCAAAGAGTACATTTGAGGTTATTAGCATGAGTATTGATAAAGACGGTACTGTAAAATGGGAAACCAAATCAGAAACCGGAAAGTTACCTTTTGCTGTTGAACAATTCCGTTGGAACAAGTGGGTAAAAGTTGGTGAAGTTGACGGTAATGGTACTCCTACAACAAACTCTTATTCATTCAAAATTCAACCACATTCAGGTAAAAATCAGGTTCGCGTTCGTCAAACTGATTACAGCGGTCAACCTCGTCTTTCTAAGCCGGTTGATTTTATGTCAGATGTTCCTGAAATCAACTTTGCACCTTTAAAGGCTTCTAAAAACGTGAACTTCTATACATCTGGCGAAAAAGCTATCGAAACAATGTATGAGATTTACGATCAATACGGAAATATCGTTAAGAAAGGTTTTGGGTCAATTGTAGATGTATCTAACCTTCCAAAAGGCGGTTATTTCTTAAACTTTGATAACAAAATGGGTGAATTCGTTAAGAAGTAATCCAAACAAAACAAATATTAAGGAAGCCTCCGATTTCGGGGGCTTTTTTGTTGCTATAAATCCCTAAATTTGCACCTATGTATAAAGTATCCATTAACGGGAAAAACGCCTTAAAAGCTGATGTTACGGCTAAAAACGGAACAATAACCGGAACCTTGAATGATAAAAACGTTGACGCTTCCATTATTGAAACGAATCCCGGTGAATTTCATCTTCTGTTCAATAATAAGTCTTACAACTTTAATATTGTAAAAGTCGATTTCTCCGAAAAAAAATTGGTTTTAAAAGTAAACGGACAAAAGTTTAATGTGGATGTGAAGGATAAATTCGATGAGCTTCTTCACAACCTTGGAATGGATAATGTCGCTTCCAAAAAAGTAAATGATATCAAAGCTCCAATGCCGGGAATGGTATTAAATATTTTGGTGGGTGAAGGTCAAACCGTGAAAAAAGGTGATTCTTTATTGGTATTGGAAGCTATGAAGATGGAGAATATTCTAAAATCACCTGCCGACGGTGTTATCAAAAAAGTGGTAGCCACAAAAGGTACCGCGGTTGAAAAAAATCAATTACTAATTCAGTTTTAAAATGAGTAATGATCGTCGTGATTTTTTAAAAAAAAGTGCCTTACTTGGATTAGCAAGTATTGCAGGGAATTTAATTGGAGAAGAAAAATTAAAAACACTGGATGATTTAGCATTGAATAACGAAACATCTCACACATTGCCAGCATTACCATATGCCTACAATGCCTTGGAGCCGTTTATTGATGCGCAAACCATGGAAATTCACCATAGCAAACATCATAAAGCTTACGTCGATAAATTAAATGCTGCCTTAAAAGAATTTAAAGGTGATGCTGCCCTTGTCTCGTTGTTTGCGCAAGTTTCAAAACTAGATACCGCTATTCGAAACAATGGCGGTGGTCATTATAATCATTCTCTTTTTTGGACTTTAATGCAACCTAATAAGGAAGGTAAAAAAATTGTTGCTGAAGGTAAAATTGCAGAGGCTATTACAACGCACTTTCAGTCTTTCGAAAATTTCCAAAAAGAGTTTACTGAAAAAGCAACGAAAGTTTTTGGAAGCGGATGGTGCTGGCTGATCGAGCAAGATGGTAAATTAAAAATTACCACAACACCGAATCAGGACAATCCATTAATGGATGTTGTTTCTGAAAAAGGCAAACCACTTTTGGCTCTCGATGTTTGGGAACATGCTTATTATCTAAAATATCAAAACAAACGCGCCGATTACATCAGTAATTGGTGGAATGTGATAAACTGGAATAAAGTAAACGAATTATATACTACTAAATAAATTTTATGTTACGTACTGCGACTTGCGGCGATCTTAGAATTACCGATGTGAATAAAGAAGTGACCTTGTGTGGCTGGGTTCAAAAAACACGCGACCTGGGCGGGATGACTTTTATTGACCTTCGCGATCGATATGGTGTTACACAATTAACTTTTAATTCTGACTGGAATAAAACTTTATGCGAGCAAGCGCGTTCGGTAAGTCGTGAATTTGTTTTACAAGTAAAGGGAACTGTTATTGAGCGCGAAAGTAAAAACAAAAATAATCCTACCGGCGAAATTGAAATTAAAGTTACTGAACTCAATATATTAAACGCAGCCATTACACCACCATTCACAATCGAAGATGAAACGGATGGCGGTGATGAATTACGCATGAAATACCGTTACCTGGATTTGCGTCGTAACATCGTAAGAAAAAATTTAGAGTTACGCCATCGTATGGCGATTGAAACACGTAACTACTTAGACAAACAAAATTTCCTGGAAGTAGAAACTCCTGTACTCATTAAATCGACTCCTGAAGGAGCACGCGATTTCGTTGTTCCTAGTCGTGTGCATAACGGATCGTTTTATGCTTTGCCGCAAAGTCCGCAAACATTTAAGCAATTACTTATGGTAAGTGGTTTCGATCGTTATTACCAAATCGTGAAATGTTTCCGTGATGAAGATTTGCGTGCAGACAGACAGCCTGAGTTTACACAGATAGACTGTGAGATGAGCTTTGTGGAGCAAGAAGATATTTTACAAACCTTTGAAGGATTAGTAAAGCATCTGTTCAAAACAGTTAAAGGCGTTGATATTTCAACCATGCCTCGCATGAGTTATGCTGATGCCATGAAATATTATGGCAATGATAAACCGGATACACGCTTTGAAATGAAGTTCGTGGAACTTAATGATGTTGTAAAAGGAAAAGATTTTAAAGTATTTAATGATGCTGAATTGGTTGTTGGCATTTGTGCCAAAGGAGCAGCAGACTATACGCGTAAACAATTAGATGAATTAACTGAGTTTGTAAAACGTCCGCAAATTGGCGCTACCGGTTTAGTTTATGCGCGTTACAATAATGACGGAACAATTAAATCAAGTGTAGATAAATTTTACACAGAAGAGGATTTAAAGAAATGGGCCACTGCATTTAATGCACAGCCCGGTGATTTAATGTTGATCTTAGCCGGAAACGAAGAAAAAACACGCAAAGCATTAAGCGAACTTCGCTTGGAAATGGGAAGCCGCTTAGGTTTACGCGATAGAAATAAATTCTCTTGTTTGTGGGTGATTGATTTTCCATTATTGGAATGGAATGAAAATGACACAAACTTATTAGAATCATTACGCGGACGATGGGTTGCAAAACACCATCCGTTTACTTCACCAAAACCGGAAGATATTGCTTTACTCGACAGCAATCCGGGAGCCGTTAGAGCCAATGCTTATGACATGGTAATTAATGGTGTTGAAGTGGGCGGAGGAAGTATTCGTATTTTTAGTAAAGATTTACAAGCCAAAATGTTTTCTGTACTTGGATTTAGTAAAGAGGAAGCTCAGAATCAATTTGGATTCTTAATGAATGCGTTTGAGTTTGGTGCGCCTCCTCATGGCGGAATTGCATTTGGCTTTGATCGTTTATGTTCTTTATTTGGTGGTGTTGATTCTATCCGCGACTTTATCGCCTTCCCAAAAAATAATGCTGGAAAAGACATGATGATTGAGAGTCCGAGTACAATTAGCGACGAGCAATTAAAGGAATTAGGAATAAAATTAGCTTAAATAAAATTCGATTCAATAAAAAAAGGCATCTCGTTTGAGATGCCTTTTTTTATTGCATGATGATTATACTACTCCTTAATTAACTTAGAAGATCTAATTAAGTTACCGGATTTATCTTTAATAGTTAAATAATAAACACCTGCCGCCTCTTTAGTAATATCTATGCTATTATGGCTCTGTGCGACTTGACTTAAAATCAATTTGCCGCTAACATCATATACTTCAATACTTCCCTCTAAATTTTTTTCTGAACTAATTTCAAAGATACCATAACTTGGATTTGGCGTAATCAAAACATCATTTGCCCAAACAAAATTTTCATCCACACCTAAAGTAATATCTTTTGATGGACCGGTCACTTTGTTAATCACCCATTGGTTTGGATCCAATGTTACACTGGTAACTGTACCAAGCATAGAGATGGTGTAGTTCTCGGTAGCATTAGAATGCATCACTCGAACAGTTGTATCGGGATAACCGGTGCGCGCAAATTTATATTCCATTGGTGTAATAAATAAAGGCACAGATGAAGGCATAGATGTTGTTTGCACTGATTTTACGAATGCTTTTCCAGGCATAGAATTCCAGGTTACAGCAAATGTTGGGTAACCTTGTCCGTAATACCACTGATTAAAAAACTGCGTGAAGTTCATCCCGGTGAATGTTTGTGCGTAGTTCTTAAAATCAACAGTGGATGCAACAGTATTCTTATAGGTGTTCTGGAAGCCACGAAGTAAAGGGAACCACACAGAATCGTTATTAATTTCAAACTGCAAAGTGCGAACAATAGCTCCTCCTTTATCATAAGTTAATCGTCCGCTGAAAATACGATTGGTATTCATTGTATCTGAATTAGTAAAATAAACACTTCCTCCGTTTTGCGTCATTACATTATTGTGCGCCGAATTCAGGCTTGTCATGAATGCAGATGGATTTAAATATTGATTGCATAAATGCTCGGTATAGGAGGCGAAGCCTTCATTGATCCATATATCACTCCAACTTTTACAGGTTACGTTATCACCCCACCACTGATGTCCTAATTCATGAGCATCAATTTCAAAATCAAAAAATCCCATACTCGACATGGTTTGATGTTCCATTCCGCCACCAAAAGGAGCCATGCAATGTCCGTACTTCTCTTTGTAATAAGGGTACATACCATACCTGTCGCATAAAAACTCCATTGTTTGCTTTATACGATCGAGCTGAACTTTTTGTCCTGAAATCCAGGTTGGATTATTAATTGCTCCATCGTAAATATAATTTTGAATAAATATAGAATCGCCTGCAAGATAAGTTGGCTTAGCATACACGTTGTATTCCTTATAACGTGCAACTGCTACAGAAATTAAATAGTAGTCAATCATTGAACGCGATTTCCATTCATATCGTTTTTTATTTCCAACGGTTACTACATTTTTCAGAATTCCATTAGAACCAACTTTGTTCGTAGAATCTGTAGTAACGTAAACCCAACTTGAATCAATCTTATCTGTTAGTTCCTGTTTACATGGCCACCAGTGATAGGCCACAAAACTCTCACTTAAACTCCAAGTAGCTTGATTTCCCCAGCTTCCTGATGTTCCGGTACTGTATCCGCTTCCGATTGCCGAACCGCCGGTTGGAGCCGTTCCCTTATAATAAACAATGGTTGTAAATGTTTGTCCGCTTGTTAAAGTAGATGCCGTTTTCACTTTCACAATACTATCCTTACGAACAAATGATCGTTTAGCGCCATTGATGTAAATTGAATCAATCGTAAATGCCTGGTGTAATAAGCAGGCGAATGTATCGAGTGTTGCCAACGTAACTGTTTGAACACTTTTTACATTTCCACTAATGTATTTTGTGTTTCGCTCACAATTTAAATTCAAGTGAACAAACTTCACATCATACGCGCGTTCATGCGAAATCCAAGCTGTAGGCGCGCTTGCTTTATGTGCATTTTGTACTGCTAATTGATGATTGAGTGATTTTATTTTGCCTTCGGCGCAATAATGAGTTTTTTGAGCCGATGCAGAAACGCCTGCAAATAAGGCTAAAGAAAGTAAAAGCTTTTTCATGTGTGTTTTAAGAGTTATAAAGATATCATTCTGAACATGAAAAGCAAATGCCGCTTATCCAATTTATGCTGCCATTTATCTAATTAATGAGTAAATTTGCTCCCGAATATGTTAAAAAACGATCTTATTTTAAAAGCAGCTCGCGGTGAAAAAACCGAAAGAGTTCCTGTTTGGTTAATGCGTCAGGCAGGTCGCGTTTTACCGGAATACCGAGCAACTCGTAGCCGTGCAAAAAATTTTGTGGAGTTTGTAAAAAATCCTGAGCTCGCCTGTGAAGTTACCATCCAGCCGGTTGATATATTAGGTGTAGATGCAGCCATTATTTTTTCTGATATTCTTGTCATTCCTGAGGCAATGGGCTTGCCTTATCAAATGATTGAAGCCAAAGGTCCGTGGTTTGAAAAAACAATTAAAACAAAAGCTGATGTTGATGCTTTACACATTGCTAATGCGGGAGATTTAGATTATGTGATGCAGGCATTAAAATTGACTAAACAAAATTTAAATAATCGTGTACCGCTCATTGGTTTTGCAGGCGCACCTTGGACCATTTTCGCCTACATGATTGAAGGCAGCGGAAGCAAAACTTTCAGCAAGGCTAAACAATTTTTATATACGCAACCGGAGTTGTCGCATTTGTTATTGGATAAAATAACGCAAAGCACTATTAATTATTTAAAAGGACAAGTAGCGAGCGGAGCGGATATGATTCAATTGTTTGATTCGTGGGCAGGCGTATTAAGTCCGGATCATTTCTATGAATTTTCTTTAAAATACATTTCTAAAATTTGTGATGCTATTAAGCCTTTAGTGCCCGTTACTGTTTTTGCAAAAGACGCGCATTATGCTGTGAATCGTATTTCTCAAATTAATTGCAACACGATTGGTTTAGACTGGACTATTAATCCGGCTGAAGCGAGAAAAGCGGCAGGTGGTAAAACTTTACAAGGAAACGCTGATCCTTGTTTGTTGTATGCTGATGAAAAAACCATAGTAGCGGAAGCAAGTAAAATGCTGGATGCATTTGGCAAACAAAGTTACATCGCCAATTTAGGTCATGGTTTATACCCTGATTTAGATAAGGAAAAAGTAAAGTTTTTTGTTGAGTTTATTAAGAGCTATAAAGCTTAATACGTTTCAACCACTTTCTTACGCAGGGCAGAGATGCTTTCGGAGACAAGTTTAATGTTTTCGAGCGTTAATTCGTTTTTCACATTAGCAACTTCCAACTCATCCTGAATTTTCTTTAATCCATCAATAACATATTTTGCTTCTTCATTTAAGCCGGAAGCATTCGTCATAATAATTAAATGCTTAAGAGATTCCTGTTGCTTTAAAATTGTTTTAATCGTGTTCTCCGATTTAATTTGGTCGGCGATTCTGCAGGAAACATACATGCCTTCAATCCATGCACCGCATAAAATCAAAGCTGAAGTACCCGGACGACCATTTTGTTTTAAGTAATCATCGGCCTTACGGAAAGATGAAGCAATAATTTCCAGAGTGGAATCACGGTTTTCTTTATGCGCTTCCATTCTGTCCATCATGCGCTGATCAAATGCCGTGCTAACACCAAGATTCTTCGCAAGAATATTTACACACTTTAAAAACAACATGCTTTCTTGAGTCTGATCGAATGCGCCTGTTACACTTAAATCCGCCCCGAATATTCCCAAATTTAATGCACGTGAATTTTCCAGTGCATATTTAGCTGCCACATCAGGATTGTTTAAGAAATCAGGGTTGTACTCCAGTTTATCCTGACTAATTAAGTTGATGATATCAGCGCGTGCCGGAATAGAATTAAACACATTTTGCGCGCTTATTTGTTCGTTATCAGTTACCGATGTAATTCCTGAGGTAAAGTCTTCCTCGCTATCTTCTGCCTTTTCAGTGTTTTTACAAGCAGAAAAAAACAACACCAGGGAAGAAACAAGTACAAAAGAAAATGAGGCAATACGGTTCATAACGTAGTAAATATACAAATTATTTTTTAACTCCGTTTACATAGTTAATACGGCTTAATTCCTTTCCGTTTTTGTCGTAAAAAATCCATTCGCCATCAGCAACGCTTTGTACTTTCCCCTTCCGGCGTTCTTTCACTATTTTATAGCTGCTCACACTCTGTAATTTAGAATTACTGTAATATGAGTAAGCCTTGCCTGTTAATCGTCCTTTACTGAAATTTTGTTCCTTTAAAAGCCCTCCCGTTTCAAAATAATACTTCCAGGTTCCTTCCTGATGACCTTTACGATATTTGCCCTGAGTATCAATAAAACTTCCTCTTTCGTGGTACAACACATATTTACCGTGCTTAATTCCGTTTACATAAGTGCATTGTTCGCGAGGATTTCCTTTATCATACCAGTAATCCCATGTGCCCGATTTTTTGCCTTTCGAATTATAATTTCCGCTATAGTTTGCCTTGCCGTTTGGAAACCAACCTTGCCACTTTCCGGTTAGTAATCCGTCCGTAAAGGTTCCTTCATCTTTTAATTTGCCATTATCCCACCAACTTTGCCATAAGCCATTTTCTTTCCCCTTTACATAGGGACCTTCCTGCAATTTTTTTCCGTTTTCAAACCAGGTTGTCCAAATTCCTGTTTTAATTCCATTATCATAATTACCTTGCTTCCATTTTTCGCCTGTACGGTAAAAATATTCCCAGGTACCGTTTTGTTTATCATTTACAAAAGTTCCTTCCGATTCCTTCTTTCCATTGGAATAGTAATACGTCCAAACACCATCACGTATTCCATCTTTTAAAGGGCCATGCATTTCGGGTTTACCATCTTCGGTATAAAACTTCCACATCCCGTTTTTCTTACCGTTAATAAAAGCGCCTTCACTTTTGATATTGTGATTAACGTAGTAAGAAGAATAGTATCCGTTTAATATTCCCTCCCGATAATTCGCCTCATAATCTAACTCACCGTTAGGATGAAAAAAACGCCAGGTACTATCTTGCAATCCGCCTTTATAACGACCTGTTGCTCTTAAAAATCCATTATCGTAATACACATAAATAAAACCATTACCATTGGTAACTACTTGTTTACCTTTTGCGTCCCACATGCTATACAAATAGAGCGTGCTGTCTTTGTATTCTTTCTCAAACTTATTCGTTCCGTTTTCGTAATACTCCTGCCACTTTCCGCAAGGTTTTCCATTGCAATACTGTCCTACAACCGATGTTTTTCCCGACTTATAATAGCTATTTACTTCGCCATCCTTTTTATCCTTTACAAATTGTCCTTTGCTCTCTACTTGTCCGTTCTCGTGATAATAAATCCATTCCCCTTCTTTTTTACCGTTTACAAAACTTTCAGTACTTTTTACTTTTCCGTTTTCATGGTAGGAAGTCCATACACTATCAGCTAAATCATTTGTGAATTTGGTGATTTGCGCCAACTTTCCGCTCTTGAAATAATATTTATTGGTTCCGTATTTCTTTCCTCTGAAAAAACGCTCAACAGCCTTTACATTGCCATCATCAAAATAAAACGTCCAAACACTGTCTTCTTTTCCATAATGATAAAAGCCCTTGCGTAAAAACTTTCCGCTCTTATAATACTCAAAATAAGGGCCGTGAGGCATTCCCTTGTAATAATCGGTTTCGCTTTTTAACTGGGTTTGTTCGGCATCATAATATTCTTTTTTTAGTTGAGAAATTGCAATTGCCGGAATAAATAAGATGAGAAGATATAAAAAACGCATAGCCAAATTTAATAAAGCATAACGCAAAGCGGCCTATTGGGTTACAGTACTTGTAAACATTAAAAAGTTGATTGAATTATCCCTCTCATTAACCGTTCATAACAACCTATATCCATTGCCATAAATCCGCCTTAAGAATCAAAAAATTAGGTAATTTTGAGTCCTGATGATTAAAAAGAGCCTATATTTTGCTTTTATATTACTGGCAAATTCTGTGTTTTCTCAAAATGAATGGAACTTACAGCAATGTGTTGATTATGCCTTAAAACATAATATTCTTTTAAAGCAAGCTGAATTAAATAATCAAATACAAAAAAACAATACGTTGCAGTCGAAAGCAAATGTACTTCCCACGATTAATGGTGGAGCTGCCCATACATATAACTTTGGTAGAACTATCGACCGATTCACGAACACTTTTGCAAATACGCAAGTTTTATCTCAAAACTTATTTCTATCGAGCAATTTAGTACTATGGTCAGGACTATCACAATTGAATAATATCAAAGCGAATGAATTTGCCTATAAAGCCGGTGCAGAAAACATCAAACAACAGCAATACGATTTATCCCTGAATGTTGCTACTGCTTATATCAATGTAATTTACTCAGATGAATTACTTGGCATTGCTAAAAACCAATTCGACATTACTAAGCAACAATACGAACGTACTTTAAAATTAGCGGAGGCCGGTACTGTGGCCAAAAGCATGGTGTTTGATATTAAAGCTCAATTAGCGAATGAAGAAGTAAATGTTACTACAGCCGACAACAACTATCAACTCGCTATGTTAACATTGATGCAATTCATGAATCTCGATAGTTTAAATAATTTTAAAATCAGTAAGCCGGATGTGGAAGTCCAGGGGGAAAATCTGCTGACAAATAGCGTACAGAATATTTACGAAACAGCATTAAAAAATCAACCCTCCATTAAAAGTGCTGAGTATAATTTGAAAATGGCTGAAAAATCTTTAGCAGCAGCCAAAGGAAGAATAAGTCCAACGATTAGTTTAAACGGCTCCATCGGTACCGGTTACTCCGGACTAGCAAAAGAAGTTACAGGAATTAATGTAACCGGCTATGATACAACTGCTGTAACAACCGGCGGTGATTTCGTATTGAGTCCGACTTACATCCCTACTACTCGTGATATACCTTTTGCTGATCAGTATAAAGATAACGTAAATAGAAGTATTGGTTTGACTTTAAGTGTTCCCATATTTAATGGCCTGCAAACACACACCGCTGTTAAGAATGCGAAAATAAATGCTTTAAATGCTAAATACAGTCAGGATTTAGCAGAACAAACACTTTACAAAAACATTGCGCAAGCATTTGCCAATGCCAGAGCCGCGCTTAATAAATATGTTGCTTCGAAAGCCTCGGTTGAAGCATCACAAGAATCATTTAATTACGCGCAACAAAAATTTAATTTGGGGGCCATCAGCGCCTTTGATTTTAACTCTGCCAAATCTCGTTTAGCTAATGCGCAGAGCAATTTACTTCAAGCTAAATTTGATTATCTTTTCAAATTAAAGGTGCTCGATTTTTATATGGGCAAACCATTAACTTTCTAAATTTTTCCTTCTTTTTTCCACTTTTAATCCATTTTGTTTTGCGAAATTCCGTAAAAGACACATTTTTTTTGCAAAAAACAATAATAAGGGGCTCTACCCTTTTATTTTAATCCCAATCCTCCGCGTTTAATATAAGTCCCCTAAAAATCGCCGTGCTTTTCAATTTAAGTGGCGGCGCATCGTCGTCTACTTTTGTCTCAGAACATTAGAAAACAAAAACGATGAAAAAATTAAGCCTTATTACAATCGCTCTTATCTGTGTAGCCGTTGCAGTGAGCAATGCAGGTAACTATGAAGAAGTAAACGAAATGCCATTTGATACAACGCAAAAGGAAATGCTCTGGCCGGTTCATAAAAGAACCGAACATGCAGGTGTAATTAAAGGCAGTCTCAATTTCCAGCCCGACAATAATGAGTTTTCATTAATCATGAATTAAGCTTTTAGCCATGAAAAATATTTTTCTTTTAACCTTACTAATTCTCACTTTAGCGTCCTGTGAAAAAACCAAAAAACACACTTGCCATTGCACCCATCGCTCCATTGGTATGTTTGGAGGCGAATGTGTAAACACCACCACCCTTTCGATTCAGGATACAAAACGAAAAGCGGCACAAGAGTGCAGTGATATGTCAGGTGGTGATATATGGCATAATATCGATTGTACAATTAAGTAAATGCCAATTATAAAAATTTAAGTATACTTGTATATGAAAAAATGTTTAGTGATTTTAAACCTGCTTTTCTGCAGCGCTTTTTTACATTCGCAAAATTATTTCCAAAACGTAAAAGGTAAAGTAACCGATAAAGCTACCGGCATAGGCTTACCCGGAGTAGTCGTTAAAATGTTAAACGATACCTCCAAAAAAATTAATGCCATTACAGATGGTAACGGTTTTTATAAACTTACCAAAGTTCCGATTGGTCGCCGCGATTTTGTTTTTGCTCTAATGGGCTACAAAACCGTTCCGGCTAATGATATAATTATCACAAGTGGTAAAGAATACATACTGGATGTTGAACTGGAAGAATCATTAGTTGAAATGGCCGAAGTGGAAGTAAGTGCAGAAAACAGTAAAGATGTTATTGCCGATATGCAAGCCGTAAACATGAAAGCATTTACACTCGAAGAAATTGAACGCTATCCGGGTTCGCGACAAGATCCTGCACGTATGGCACAAAATTTTGCGGGTGTACAAGGGACTAACGACAGCAGAAACGATATTGTGGTGCGCGGTAATTCACCGGCAGGCTTGTTGTGGCGAATGGAAGAAGTAGATATTCCGAATCCGAATCACTTTGCTATTGCAGGAAGCGCCGGCGGACCTCAATCTATCATTAATAACAAATATTTAGCGAACTCCGAATTTTTCACAGGAGCCTTTCCTTCTAATTATGGTAATGCTTTAGGCGGTGTGTTTGATTTAAAAATGCGTAATGGTAATAACGAAAAACACGAACGCACCATTCAGCTTGGTATTCTTGGAACTGAAGCAGCTATTGAAGGTCCGCTCAGTAAAAAAAGTGGCGCGAGTTATTTAATTACGTATCGTTACTCTACGCTTGCATTATTTTCTGCATTTAAAATTCCGATTAGTTTTGGAACGAGCGCCATTCCTGAATATCAGGATGGAGGATTCAGATTTAATTTTCCAACGAAAAATGCCGGCGTGTTTAGTTTTAGCGGAATTGGAGGCTTAAGCAGTATTGATATAGAGTTAAGTAAAGTAAGGGAAAAACCAAAAGAATTATATGGCGATCAAACACGTGATCAATATTTCAGAAGTAACATGGGTGTATGTATGTTGAATCATACTTATTCATTTAATACACGCACGCTGATGAAAACAACATTAGCATTTAGCTCTCAACAAATTTTCTCCGATCATTATTTAATTCTTCGTGATGCTAACTATGTTCCTGATTCTATTACACCACATATTCTAAACTACAATCAACGCGAAAATAAAACCACTTTAAGTTGGTTTGTTAAACGCAAAGTCAACGCGGCGAATAGTTTTAAAACCGGATTCTTTGTGAATGAATTTAATGTGAAGTATTTTGACAGAGCTAAAATCAATTCTCTGTATGATACATTACCTGGCGACATTATTGCCAAACCATGGAAGCAACGATTAGGAAACATTAATGATTACTTCCTGATTCAACCTTATATTAATTTTTCGCATCGCTTCAACGAAAAATGGAGTGCGAATATTGGCTTACACGGCCAATATCTTACCTTAAACAATAAATGGGCTATTGAACCGCGCGCTAATCTGCGTTATCAATTCAAAGATAACCAAACCCTAAGTTTGGCTTATGGCATGCATAGTCAGATGCAACCCGGCTATATTTATTATGCCATTCCCGATAGTTTAATTCGTGACGGTGTGATAACTGCGAACACGGAACGCGTGATGGATAATAAAAATCTTGATTTTAGTAAATCGCATCACGTTGTATTAGGATATGATTTGCAGGTGAGCAAATACTTCCGCGTAAAAACAGAAGCTTATTATCAATATTTGTGGAATATTCCGGTTTACGCAAAACCTTCCGGTATTTCATTAATTAATCGTGGCGCAACCTTTACCCGTTTCTTCCCGCTTTATACTATGGAAAATAAAGGAACGGGTTATAATTACGGTTTAGAATTAACCCTTGAAAAATTATTTCACAAACATTATTTCGTGATGTATAGCGCAAGTATTTATGACAGTAAATACACGGCGAGCAACGGAAAAACTTACGATAGTGATTTCAACGGTAATTATATGATGAATTTATTGGCAGGTGTTGAATACGGATTGGGCAAGAGCAAGAAAAACAGCATCAATGTTTCTACTAAATTCACTTACGGTGGTGGTAAACGCTATTCACCTGTTAACTTAGCGGCAAGTAATGCCATTATGGATGTTGTTCCGGATGAAAGTGCTATCAACTCTAAACAATTCGATCCGTACAATCGTCTCGATTTTAGAATTGCATATAAAATCAATGCAAAGAAATCAAGCTGGGAAATTGCATTCGACTTAGTAAACGTAATGGGCACTAAAAATGTATTAGCTTTAAGTTACGCACCGGATCCGGCTAATTTTAATGCCGACCCATTGATAAAAAACTATCAATTAGGATTTTTGCCTTTATTCTACGTGAAAGTTGATTTTTAAATACGAATGCCGATGATACAAACATCATCAATTTGTTCGAGCTGACCTTTCCAGTTATTGAAAGCATCAGATAAAATTTGTCTTTGCTCACCTAGAGGCTTTTGCCAATTAGCAAGTAATATATCTTCGAGTTGTTTATACTTAAACTTTTTGCCTTTTGGTCCGCCGAACTGATCGGCAAATCCATCTGTAAACATCACGATCATGTCGCCCTTCTTCAACTTTACCTCTTTATTAGCAAACATAAATCCGTCGTTATCTACCATGGCGCTTACCGCATGTTTCTGTGCTTTTATTACATGTAAAACATCATCTGTGATATGATAAATAGAATTATTGGCACCACTCACCTTTAAATTCAAGTTAGCACGGTCAATTTCACAAATACTCACATCCATGCCATCTTTAATTTGCTCGCCGCGTGTTTCGTTTTTAAACACCTTAGGCATTTCTTCATTAACGTAATTCAAGATATCAGCAGGCGTTCTGGTATTATCCCCTTCTTCCGATTTTGTAAGTAAAGAATAACCCAATAAACTCATGAACGCTCCGGGAACGCCATGTCCGGTTGAATCACAGCAAGCCATGATAAATTTTCCGTTTTCCCTTTTGGTGGCCCAATAAAAATCTCCACTCACAATATCTTTGGATTGATAATAAACAAAATGTTCGCCGGCCTTTTCAACTAATTCTTCGTGACTCGGAAGAATTCCGTCTTGAATACGTTTACTGTAATTTATACTGTCAAGGATTTCTTTCTTCTGCTGATTGATTTCTACATTTTGCTTTTCCAATACAGTATTTGCTTTGCGCTTATCGTTAAATAATTTAAATACAAACGCAAATCCAACAACCGCCAAAACTAAGATTACACTAGTCAGAATAACGGCTATTCGATTTCGTTTTAATTTTAATGACTGATTTACATTACTAAGCTTCTGTATCTCTAATTCCTTTTCGGTTTTAAATGATTTATATTCATTTTCCTTTTCACTTGTCATTCTGACATTTTCAGCATTAGCAATACTATCAGAATACGCATGATACATTTGTAAAGCCTCATACGCACTTTTATAGTCTTTCATTTGGAAATAGCAAAAATTCAATTCCTTGTAATTTTTTCTGAACTCTTGCGCATCCTCTTTTGGAATTATTTTCAAGTTGCTTTCATGAAACTTAGCAGCCTTTGCGAATTCGCCCATTTTCGAATAATACTGTCCGGAAAAATAATTAGCCGAGATATCATGATTGGTTCCTGAGCTATCCATGGCCGCAAACTTATATAATGAATCTAATTGCGCTTTGGCACTTTTTAAATCATTTAAATTCAAATAGCACTCCATTTTATTTCCTGAAATAGAGGGTAACAAATGATATGCTTTATACTTACGTGTGATTTTTTCAGCAATGGATAGATAATGTAATGCCATCACCGGACTCTCCATGTTATTATAATCTACCCCAAGATTATTAGCCGAAACAAACTGCTGATTAACATCGTTAAGTTTAACGGCTATATCATATGTCTTTCTAAAATAATAAACAGCTTTCTTACTGTTTCCTTGATCAGACGCAATAATGCCCATGTAATTATAAAGCTTAGATTGCAAACGCTGAAGATTCATCTCTTCAGCTATGGGTAATGCCAGATAAAACAAGGACATTGCCTTATTATACTTAGAATAATCGTAATAAGTAGTACCGGTTTCAAAATGAGTCCAGGCAATTAAATCTCTCCTGCCCGCTCTTTTAGCAATGGCCAATAATGTATCGCAGCATTTTATTCTTAATTCAAAATTACTTTCTCCGGGAATCAGTCGCTCAATTTGTCTGTATTTGAGTGTATCATTGATGGTTGAACTCATATAATAGCCCAAACTATCAAACTGCCCGTGCGTTTGAACAAAAAGAAACAGCAATATTAGAGAACACCATTTTTTCACCGACATTAAAACTAACTATTTTTTAGCTAATGTTTCAGCTTTTTAAGCCTTTTAACTTTAAAAAATCTACGATAAATAACTATCTTTGCCCCCTATGGAAAAACGTGTAAGAGTACGCTTTGCCCCAAGCCCAACCGGTGGATTACACATGGGCGGTGTGCGTACAGCATTATTTAATTATTTATTTGCCAAAAAACATGGCGGCGATTTTATTTTACGTATCGAAGATACCGATCAAACCCGCTATGTAAACGGTGCTGAGGAATATATTGTTAACGCTCTTAAATGGTGCGGTATTGAGCCTAATGAAGGTGTGGGATTTGGTGATGGTCCGCACAAACCTTACCGTCAAAGTGAACGCAAAGCACTTGGTATTTATAAAAAATACGCCGACCAATTAATTGCCGGCGGACATGCCTATTATGCATTTGATACGGAAGAAGAATTAGATGCAATGCGCAAACGTTTGGAAGCTGCTAAAGTAGTGGCCCCGCAATATAATTCCGTAAGCCGACAAACCATGCGCAATTCGCTTACATTAAGCGAAGATGAAGTGAAAAAACTTTTGGATGCCGGAACACCACACGTAGTTAGGTTGAAAGTGCCACGTAACGAAGAAATCCGTTTTCATGATATCATTCGCGGATGGGTAGTAGTGAATTCATCGCAAGTAGATGATAAAGTATTATTGAAAAGTGATGGAATGCCTACTTATCATTTAGCACACATTGTGGATGATATTGAAATGCAAATTTCGCATGCGGTGCGTGGTGAAGAGTGGCTACCAAGCGCTCCTGCACATATTTTAATTTACCGCTATTTAGGTTTGGAAAATGATATGCCTAAGTTGGCGCATTTACCATTGATATTACGTCCGGATGGACAAGGTAAATTATCGAAACGTGATAAATCCGGATTACCAATGTTTCCTTTAAATTGGTTTGACGAGCGTACCGGCGAAAGTTATGTTGGCTATAGAGAGTCAGGATTTTATCCGGAAGCGTTTATTAATATGCTGGCCCTGCTTGGCTGGAACCCCGGCGATAACCGCGAGATCATGACGAAGGCTGAAATCATTGAAGCATTCACCTTTGAGCGTGTCAATAAATCGGGCGCAAAATTTGATCCGGAAAAAACGAAATGGTTCAATCAACAATATTTACGTCAGCGTAATGACAATGAACTGGCAGCCGAATTAATGCCAATCTTAGAGAGTAAAGGCGTTAAAGCAGACTTAAAATTCGTGACGGAATTCTGTCGACTGATTAAGGAAAAAGCGCATTTCATTAATGAATTTTACGACTTAGGTGTTTACTTTTTTACCGCACCTGCCAGTTTTGATGAAAAAGTATTGGCGAAAAAATGGAATGAAAATTCGAAAGCAACTTACTCTAAATTACGTGATAAATTAAACGGAGAGAACAACTGGACTGCCGATAATTTACATCATGTATTTGAAGCTGCCTCAGCTGAATTAGGCAAAATTGATATGCAACTGGTTCGTGTTTTGGTGAGTGGCGTTGCAGGCGGACCTCAGCTATTTGATATGCTGGCTTTATTAGGCAAAGAAGAGATTATGAAGCGTTTAGATTATGCTTTATCACAAATGAAATAAAAGAATATCCCCCCAATGAAAAATCCCGCTCAAAAGGCGGGATTTTTGTTTTTCACGCGGTTCACGCGACTTTAAAGCCAGGGGCTCTCTTTAAAGGCGGCGATTTAAAAATAATGTCAGATACAATTGCATTTATCCTCACATTATGCCTAAAAATGCCGCTAATAACACAATAAAAAATATGACTTTCTTGTAGGTCATTTTCCTTAGTTTCTTAATTATACGGCAGGTGTTAGAATAAGGTTACATTTTTTACTTTTTTATCCATAGATGCTGTTTTTTCTGTTGATAAAATAGCCTGCTTTCTCCTATATATAATTCTAAATTTGCTTGTATTGAATTTGAAACTATGAGCGAAGTAAAATTGTATTTTAAAATTGCCGACGATTTAAAAATTGATTCCAAACAGGTTAAGGCAACTGTTGATTTATTGGATGAAGGCGCTACTGTTCCGTTCATTTCACGTTACCGTAAAGAAGTAACCGGTAGTTTGGATGAAGTACAGGTATTAGCCATCAAAACCGAAATCGAACGTTTGCGTCAATTAGAACAGCGCCGTGAGAGTATTTTAAAATCCATTGAAGGACAAGGAAAACTCACAGATGACTTAAAAGAAAAAATTCTGGCGGCCGATACTTTATCCAAGCTGGAAGATTTATATCTGCCATATAAACCTAAACGCCGAACCAAAGCGACTATTGCGCGCGAAAAAAGATTAGAGCCATTAGCTCAGCTAATTCTTGAACAAAAGAATAATGATGTATTTGCGGCGGCTCTCGAATATGTAAACAAAGAAAAAGAAGTTGAAAATCCTGAAGAAGCTTTACAAGGTGCCCGTGATATCATTTCCGAAATCATCAGCGAAGATGCCATTGTGCGTGAAGGTTTACGTAAGATGTTTAAAGAAACAGCCATCATTAAAAGCCGCGTGATAAAAGGCAAAGAAGAAGAAGGTGAAAAATTTGAAGACTATTTTGAGTGGGAAGAAAAATTATCGAATTGTCCTTCGCACCGAATGTTGGCGATGCGTCGTGGTGAGAAAGAAGATTTTCTAATTCTGGACATTACAATTGATGAAGAAGCGGCTCACGATTTATTAAAAAAACAATTTGTAATAAGTCGTGGTGAATGCGCGCAACAAATTCAATTAGCAATTGAAGACGGATACAAACGACTATTGGCACCAAGCATTGAAGCTGAAATTCGATTATTCACTAAACAATTAGCCGACGAAAAAGCGATTCAGGTTTTTGCCGATAACTTACGTGAGTTATTATTAGCTTCTCCACTCGGACAAAAACGAATTTTAGGTGTTGACCCCGGATTTAGAACAGGATGCAAAGTGGTGGCTTTAAATGCACAGGGAAAATTACTGGAAGAAACCGTTATTTATCCTCACGAACCTCAACGCAGAACTACAGAAGCAGAAAATGTTATTCTGGCGTTTTGCGCTAAACATGATATTGAAGCGATTGCTATAGGTAACGGAACTGCTTCTCGCGAAACAGAACAATTTATCCGAAACATCGATGTGCTTCCAAAAAACATTCCGATTATAGTAGTGAGTGAAGCCGGCGCTTCTGTTTATTCGGCGAGTGAAGTGGCGCGTGAAGAGTTTCCTGATAAAGATCTTACTGTACGTGGCGCTGTTTCAATTGGTCGCCGATTAGCGGATCCTTTAGCTGAATTGGTAAAAATAGATCCTAAGTCCATTGGAGTTGGACAGTACCAACACGATGTTGATCAGAGTGCACTAAAGAATAAATTAGATGATGTGGTAATGAGTTGTGTAAATGGTGTTGGTGTTGAACTAAACACAGCTTCCAAACAATTACTCTCCTATGTTTCCGGTATTGGCGAAACATTAGCGAAAAATATCGTTGAATACAGAAATGAAAACGGACCGTTCCGTGCGCGTAAAGATTTATTGAAAGTGCCGCGCATGGGTGAAAAAGTATTTGAGCAATGTTCGGGTTTCCTTCGTATTCGTGATGGTGTTCATCCTTTAGATAAAAGTGCGGTGCATCCTGAAAGTTATCACATCGTAGAAAAAATGGCAAAAGATTTGAACTGCGGGATTGATGAGTTAATGAACGATAAAGAATTGCGTAAGAAGATTAATTTAAATAATTACGTGACCGATACAATT
The DNA here is from genome assembly GCA_016787445.1 of Bacteroidia bacterium. GTDB lineage: Bacteria > Bacteroidota > Bacteroidia > B-17B0 > Aurantibacillaceae > JAHEYG01. Next base: position 73,708 of record JAEUTQ010000016.1, on the reverse strand, counting down.
GGTTTACCGACTCTAAAAGATATTATGGCAGAGTTAGAAAAACCCGGACGTGACCCACGTAAATCATTTGAAGTATTTAGTTTTGATGAGAACGTACATGAAATTTCTGATTTAAGAGAAGGCATGCGCTTACCGGGCATTGTTACCAACGTTACTAACTTTGGCGCATTTGTGGACGTGGGTGTACATCAAGATGGATTAGTACACATCTCTCAATTGAGCGATACCTTTGTAGATGATCCGAATACTATTGTAAAAGTTGGACAAAAAGTGTGGGTGAATGTGACAGAAGTTGATGTAAAGCGAAAACGCATTGCATTAAGCATGAAAGGTGAAGGAATGGTTTCATCCAAAAAATCTTCTCCTAAAAAAGAAGAAGCGTCTTACGATCCAAACGATATGAAATCTGCTTTAGCTGCGTTAAAAGGTAAATTCGGTAAATAATTTGGCAAGTGTAAAGCAAATACAATGTCCGGCTTGTGGTGCAAACAGCACTTATAAAACGGTACATGGAAATTACATGTGCAATTACTGTCAGAGTACTTTTGAAGTAACAAGCGCTACTCAAAAAACGAATCCTGTACAACAGGCCTTTCCCCATTCAACACCTTTAAGTCCGAAAGCAGGAAAAGTATTGGGAATTGCGATTGTAGGTTTCTTCGTCGTACTTTTCGGAATTGGCATTTCTGTTTTTCTTATTACTAAAACAAATGTAAATGCCACATCTGTGCAAGATGTTTTCTCAGAATGGCAGAAACCTTACATTCATCATTACGAATGTTTTGTTGGCAGTAAAGGACCGGTTGCCTGGTTGGTTATGCAACAAACCCGTAACCGATTGGACAGTGTTAAGTATAAAATCAACATTATAGATCCATCTTCAGAGAAAGTGCTTGCCGAAAAAGATTATCTACCACAAATGACCTGGAAAGAATCGTTTAACGTTAGCAAAAAAATAGATAATGAATTCGTTTTAATAAATGACTTAGCCTACAATTCCTCTGAGGAAAATTTAATATGCGCATTTGATATTTACACATTTGAGAAAAAAGAAGACGCTGAAACTATCAAGAAAAAATTTCCGGAATTGTCATCCGGTATTTCTAAAACAGAACTCATTCGTTATAAAAACGCTTTTAAACTGACAACCAACGATGGTGACGAATTTGTTTACTATCCTGCACGAAATATTTTGAGAAAACAAAAAGAAGATGAAATGAGTTATCGAACGGATACTTCAACAGTTCATCAAATTTATTTACGTGAAAAAGAAAATCACAAACAGTTATGGCTGGTAAAACAAATCATTGATGCAAGCCGTAATGAAATGGATGTTTATGGTTATGGCTTAGAGGAAATCGCTAATGGAAAAAACAGTAGAGGGCCGATTAAATCTGCAAAACAAATCAGTGATAAAAAATTCTTTAAAGCACAAGGCTTAACCAGATTCAAGAACAATTATATACTGGTGTACGCGGAAAACTTGTCAAAGAAAGCAAGAGTCATTTTAGAAAGTTATAATTCAGAAGGTAAAAGCAATTGGCAACTTATCCATCCCGATTTACAAATATTAATTGAGAGTCCGTTTCAAACACTTAATTGTGATTACAGCACATACGGAAAAACGCTTGTGATTAATATCAACGGCGCCAATCGCAAAAGCGTATGCTTTGATTTAGAAAGCGGCAAACATCTTTGGACGTTTTCTCCTAAAGAAAACTAATACCCCTTCCACTCCATCAAATCTTTTCCAATATCGCGACGGTAATATTTTTTATCGTAAGTGATTTTTTCGGCGTTAGAAAAACTTGTTGCAACTGCTTCTTTAATTGAATTTCCAAATGAAGTAACTGCAAATACACGGCCACCGGATGTAACGACTTTGTCACCATCTTGTTTTGTACCGGCATGAAAAACTTGAGAACCCTCCACTTTTTCCAATCCTGATACCACTTTGCCTTTTTCATAGTCTTCAGGATATCCTCCGGATACTAATACTACGGTGGTAGCTGTTTGCGATGTCACCGCAAAGCTCTTTTTATCTAAAGTTTGTGTGGCAACTCCATCTAACAAATCCAATAAATCTGATTCAATGCGCGGAATTACTACTTCCGTTTCCGGATCTCCCATTCGGCAATTATATTCAATGACGCTAGGCTCTCCCTTGTTATTCATTAATCCGATAAAAATAAATCCACGGTAATCAATACCATCTTTAACCAAACCATTGATGGTTGGCTTCACGACTTTTTCCTCTACCTTCTTAATGAAAGCTTCGTCAGCAAATGGTACAGGACTAACTGCTCCCATCCCACCCGTATTTAAACCAGTATCGCCTTCACCGATTCGTTTATAATCCTTAGCCGCCGGCAAAATTTTATACGACTTGCCATCCGTTAAAACAAAAACAGATAACTCTATTCCGTGCAAAAATTCCTCGATAACAACTGTTGCCGATGCATCACCGAATTTTGCATTCAACAACATGTTTTCTAATTCAGCTTTTGCTTCCTTAATGTTATCTATAATTAATACTCCTTTCCCTGCTGCGAGTCCGCTTGCTTTTAAAACAAACGGCGGCTCCAGTGTTTCCAGAAACTTTTTTCCTTCTTCACATGTGTCTTTTGTAAAACTTTGATAACGCGCCGTAGGAACGCCGTGACGCATCATAAATTGTTTGCTGAAATCTTTACTGCCTTCTAATTGCGCGCCATCTTTTTTTGGACCAATTACAGGAATATCTTTCAACACATCATCTTGCAAAAAATAATCATGAATTCCTTTTACCAAAGGATCTTCGGGTCCAACCAACACCATATCAATTCCTTTTTCCCAAACCAGTTTCTTAACGGCTTCGAAATCGGTAGCGCTGATGTTTACATTGGTACCACAATGCGCGGTGCCGGCATTACCCGGCGCGATGTACAAATTTTCGAGCTGTTTGCTTTGTGCAATTTTCCACGCAAATGCATGCTCTCTCCCTCCTGATCCAAGAATTAATACGTTCATAAAATTGATTTGTGCAAAATTAAAAAATCCCGCCTGATTGCGGGATTTAAATATTAAAAGTATTTACTCTTATGGAAAGTGGCGTTACCTCTTACACGGCGTTTAACTCTTTCTCGGTTAATTCGCGCCTGTAAACCATCTTTGTACTTACGATTATTTGTGCGCGTACGTGAAAATAAATGTGGCTGCTCGCGGTTTTGTTTTTTACCCGGACGAGTTGGTTTATATACCCAGCCTCCAACAACCTTTGCGCCCTTGCCCTTCTTCTTTGTTGAACCGCCGTATGCAAATGAATTAGTCTTTTTTATGTGTGCTCTGGAACTTCCGCCACGACGTTGATTCTTGTGCTCACGACGACGCTGCGCTAAAAGAGGCGTAGTAATCCCAAATGCGAAAAGCAGAATAAATATGACAAGTACCCTTTTCAAAAAGTTGTAATTACAATATTAATTAAAAATTGTTACAATTTCCAGTATTTTTAGATGAATAGCAAATTGTTATAAGGGAGATTTTAACAAATATGCTCTAATAAGTCGTGCCCATTCAGGCACTCAGTAATTTGCCATTCAGCAAATGAGTGAGACCCCTTTTTGGGAGAGCTAAATATTTAGATTTTTACTGATTTTTAAATAGTAAATTTACCTTCCCATCCAATGAAAGCCGAGTCGCTCACAGTCACAGAATTTCTAAGCCAGTCAAAAGGCCATGCTCTCATCGACGTGAGAGCGCCTATTGAGTTTAAGAAAGGACATCTGCCGGGCGCTATTAATATTCCGCTTTTTGATGACTTGGAAAGAGCTGAAATTGGCACCTTATACAAGGCGAAAGGAAGAGAAAATGCCGTTATGCGCGGACTTGAAATTGTATCGCCAAAACTGACTGATTTTATTAAAGAGGCAAAAAATAAGAGTGGCAACAACAAAGTATTTATTTATTGCTTTAGAGGTGGGATGAGAAGTAATTCGTTTGGATGGCTGTTGAACACGGCTGGATTAGAATCCAGGATTATGGAGGGTGGCTATAAAGCTTACCGTAACCACGTGCTAAATCACTTTAAAAATCGTTATAACCTGGTTTTATTGGGTGGGGCTACAGGTTCAGGCAAAACAGAAATCTTGCACCATTTGAAAGATAATATTCAGATTTTAGACCTTGAAAAAATTGCTCATCACAAAGGTTCTGCATTCGGAAGTATTAACGAGTTGCCTCAAAATCCTCAACAGCTTTTCGAGAATAATTTATATGACGCTTTAGTTAACTTATCGTATGAAAAACCGATTTTGGTAGAAGATGAATCCATGTCTATCGGCTATAATAAAATTCCTTATACGTTTTGGCTCCAGATGAAAGAAGCACCCATCATAAAAGTAATGGTGCCGTTTGAATTAAGGGTAAATCGCTTAGTGAAAGATTATGGTATGGCAGACAAAAATCTTTTAGCAAAGTGTATCCGGAATATTTCGCAGCAATTAGGTCCTAACAATGTAAAAGATTGCATGCAGTACTTAGAAGAAGGAAATTTAGCCGATGTGGCAACCATTACTCTGCGTTACTACGATAAAGCTTATGAATACAATCACGTTAAACGTGAAATAAAAAAGATCATTCTTGTAGAAACCGACACAGATGATGCCGCAATAAATGCATTAAAGGTAAAAGAGGTATTTGAAAATTATGGAAACCTATAAACTCACACAATTTAGTAAAGCGTCAGGATGCGGTTGCAAAATTGCACCTGCTGTATTGCAGGAAATTTTGAAAAACAGTGATGATTTTGAATGTAAAGAATTACTGGTAGGAAACCATACCAATGATGATGCAGCAGTATATGATTTAGGAAACAATTCATGTTTAATAAGCACCACTGATTTTTTCATGCCCATTGTAGATTCGGCCTTTGATTTCGGTCGAGTTTCAGCAGCCAATGCCATTAGTGATGTTTATGCAATGGGAGGAAAACCATTATTAGCAGTGGCAATTTTAGCCTGGCCAACTGAAAAATTAGGAACTGAATCAGCGCGTGAAGTTTTGAATGGCGCACGCGCTATATGTAAGCAGGCAGGTATTCCATTAGCAGGCGGGCACAGCGTTGAAAGTTTGGAACCCATTTTCGGACTGGCGGTTAACGGACTCGTTGATAAAAAAAATTTAAAGCAAAATCATACAATTGAAGAGGGAAACATAATTTATCTAAGCAAAAAATTAGGTACCGGCATTTACAGCACGGCTCTCAAACGCGGAAAACTAGAGGAGCAGGACTATAAAGAACTACTTGAATCGATGACCGAATTAAATAATTTCGGTTATGAGTTAGGGAAACTTCCCTATGTAACAGCACTTACGGATGTAACCGGATTTGGATTACTTGGTCATCTCAGTGAAATGATGGGATCAAAAAAAATGACAGCCCAAATCACAAAAAACAAAATCAGAACATTTAAAAATATTTCACATTACACTTCACAATTTATCTATCCGGATAACACTACACGTAACTTCAACGCCTATGAAAAACAAATCAATGGCATGGTAGATTTGGATTTCCTTACATTTTGTGATCCTCAAACATCGGGCGGTTTATTGTTTACCATTCAGAAAGAACATCAAAAAGAATTTGAGTCGTGGAAATCAAAAAATAATTTTGATGCTGTTGCTATTGGAGAAATAATCTCCCGTAAAGAAAAAATGATTGAATTGATTTAATCCGCTCGATCAACAACCAGGCTCTTACACACAAATTTATTTACGGCATCGCGAAAAGCCTGCTTGTTTGAAGAGCGAATTCCGAATGTAGAAATCGGCTCTACTTCATCATCATTGTAGGTGATATTAAACCCTTTCTTATTTACCTCCCCTACGCTTTTAATATCGATAAAATACCAAAACTTATTACTGAAAATAGAACGCTTGATTTCAAACTTATCTTCATAAATAACTGCATACGGATTCAACATTAACCACAATGTTTGAAATGCAAAAATTACCGCAGGCACCGCCAATACAAATGACAAAGGATGCACAATTATGAAGTAGGAATATGTGAAATAGGAAAAAGTGGCAGTAATTGCCATAAATACCGCTACAACAAGCAGATTACGCTCAAAATAATGCACAGGAATATCTTCTTTTTGCTTTTTCACATCTCAAAGTTAAAAATTAATATTCTTTAACGAGGACTTTCTTCCTTCTTTTTTTATACTTGTTAATTGGAAAACCGCTTTTTATTTAATAACTATGTAACTTGTTCTTGTTTTTAGCGTAATACTAAATACGGAGAACCTACTAAACTGATGAAGAATTTAAAACACATAGCCATCTTCGTTTTTACGGCACTATTTGGAATTACCAAATCCCAAATATTAACGCCCGACGATCCTATTGCTGCTATGTTGGATAGTTTAGAAAACAAAAAAGTGCTGGAAATGGCTTTTACCAAGCCGGTACATCCTAAAAATAAATTCAATTACGCTTACGACAGCATTCCTAAGTTTGATGATTTCATTTATGAAGCGCGTCTCGCAAAATTGGATGCCGCTTCTCCATTTGATTTAGTGTACAATTCTCACGTTCGTGGTTTTATCGATTTATACCTTAATCGCAAACGTGAACTCATGAGCCGTATGCTCGGTATTTCGCAACTTTATTATCCAATGTTTGAGCAAGTACTCGACCGTTATAATATTCCACTCGAATTAAAACATTTAGCCGTTATTGAATCTGCTTTAAACCCCAATGCCCGCTCACATGCCGGTGCCCAAGGCTTATGGCAATTTATGTATCCTACAGGAAAAATGTACGGCTTAAATGTTACTTCCTATGTTGATCAACGCAGTGATCCATACAAAGCAACCGTTGCTGCTGCTGAGTATTTAAAGGCATTGTATGATTTGTTTAACGATTGGCAAATGGTTTTGGCAGCTTACAATGCCGGTCCGGGTACAATCAGTAAAGCCATTCGTCGCTCCGGTGGAAAGAAAACCTATTGGGAGATCCGTCCGTTTTTACCAAGGGAAACTCAAGGATACGTGCCTGCTTTTATTGCAGCTAATTATGCCATGACTTATTATGCCGAGCACAACATTTATCCTGCAGTTCCTAAAAAAACTTATTTTGAAGTAGACACGGTTGTTCTTAAAGAACAAATGACTTTCTCACAAATCAGTTTGTCACTGGATATTCCATATGACGAAATAAAATATTTTAATCCGCAGTACCGAAAAGATATCATTCCTGCAGGCGGAAACGCGCTTTGTTTACCGAAAAGTAAAATCGGATTTTTCTTAACCAACGAACAGGAAATTTATGCAGCGATTAAAGCTCAACACGAGACAGAAGTAGAAACAACTGTAAAAGAAGTTCAACTTACACATGTGGTTAAATCAGGGCAGCGCTTAAGTGATATTGCGCGCAAGTACGGCGTGACAGTGGCGGATATTAAAACCTGGAATTACATCGGAAAAAAAGGAATTCGTCCCGGAAAGAAATTAGTTATTTATGTGCCTAAAAAAGATGACGGCAAAGTAGATAATCTGGCAGTAACTAAATCCGAATCAGCTTCTGATACCACTGACAATAAAAAATTAGCCGTTAATTCTTCTCCTGCCAAAACCGCTGTTAAAAACACAGCGTCGAAAAACGCAACAACACATAAAGTGAAAAGCGGGGAAAGCTTATACAGTATCTCTAAAAAATACGGTGTAAGTGTAGATGAATTAATGCAATTAAATAAATTGAATAAAAATTCAAAGCTGGCTATCGGACAAACGCTAAAAGTCCGTTAAGCTTTTTTTCTCTTAATTAACTCTAATACTAATTCGGTAGGGCGACCTATTACCGCTTTGTAACCATCTATCACAATCGGACGCTCTATTAAAACCGGATGCTCCGTCAGAATTTGTATCCACTCCGCATCGGTAAACTTCTTATTCGCGAATTTCTTAATAAATATTTCCTCCTTCTTGCGGATAATATCAATGGGCTTACATCCCAATTTAGCAAGAAGTTCCTTTAATTCCTTTTTAGTCGGAGGTTGCTTCAAGTATTCACGAATCTCAACTTCACATTTGTTTTTATTCAACAATTCCAAAACTTCTCTGCTCTTCGAACAACGTGTATTATGATATATGATCATACAATAATTTGATTTAAAAGGTGATTAATTTCATGGGATCTGTTTATAATCATGGCGTGATTACCGCCCTTAATAGTAAAATTTGCTTTCACGCTTCCAAATGTCAATAACCTGTCGGCCTCACCATGAATATGAATTATATCGGGACGATGACAATTATGTTGTTTCCAATTAACAATACAATGTATGCTGTTCTTGATATATCCGGGCCTCATCGAATTTACCATACTTAAAAATTCCGGCATGAATTTTTTCTCGAAACCTAAAATCCATCGCGAATTTTTTGTCATACGCTTCAACATTTTATCATTCATTAAACTGTATAAAGGAAGCTGACGAAACAATTTAAGCATAGGTGCTAGTTCTTTACTACACTTACAACTCGATATTAAAATAGTTTTCTCGGGCTTAATCAATAATGAGATTTCGGAACAAAGCATGCCCCCGAATGAAACACCCAATAAATAAAAAGGATGTGACGTGTCAATTTGATCGAGAAATTTCTTAGCGTATGACTGCAGTGTATCCTGACTTGTAATCTCAGGCCAACTCAACACTTTTAAACGCGCATTACTTAAATGCGTAAACTGAAACAACTCTTCTGTTGTAGCTAAACCGGGAATGGCGTAAACTGTTTTCACAACATAAATTTAGCACATCCCCGGTAGAAATTTGTGATATAAACTTTTAAAAGATCTTCTAGCCTTTTAACCTGATAGTTACGTTTGACAATGGTACTTCCTTTTGAGTGGGATCCATAGCGATAATGTCCTCAATAAATATTTTACTCCCCGATTTTAACTTGCTAATGGCTCTTTTAGCGTCTTCAGATAAATTGTTTCCGGTGCATTTGTAATCATTAATAGTACCGTTATTCAATACACTTACTACAAACGACTTCACTTTAAATTTGGCATTTAAATCAAAACCCGGAATATCGGCTGCAATTGCACCCAGCGAACTTGCTTCTAATTTTTTCATATCAAATGTTCCAAACACATATTTACCGTTTATTTTTACAAATGGTACAGGCAAAGATTTGATTCGGAATTTCGAAGGCGCGCCTTGTGATTTAAGAGAACCATCGGCTTCCCTTGAATATACTGCAACTTCACATGTGCCCGTTGTAACAGGTGTAATTGTGTACTTGCCGTTTCCTGCAGGAATTAATGGCGCTGTATTCCCGTTTACTTTTGCAACTAAATTGGTGGGCGCCACTCCGGCCGCGCTGATAGTAATAGGATTCGATAAACCTGCATATAACACATTCATATTGTCGGCGGAAACAGCAGCTGCAGGAGCGGCTACCATATAATTTTCTTCGAATGGAAAATATTCAATTTCACCTTTTCCATTTTTAAATTTTATTACTCCGGATAAATTTTGTTGTCCTTGTCCGCTTGTTTTTAAATCCACTTTTCCCATGCCTCCAACTAAAGGCAATGGTGTACCCGGCTCAATCAAACTTTTTGTTACAGGATCATACTTTGCACCCATTAATATTTGCATATTGTCATCTTTGAAATCGCTGGAAGAAGCAGACAAAATAATATCTGCAGTAAAATTTTCACCACTTCTGATGTACTTCGATGGTGCCACGACTTTAGCGGCAAACTTATCAAACTTCACGACTAGTTTACCGGAAGCCGCAGCCAGTTGATTAATCATTTCCGTTTCTACATTCTTAATATCAGATTGAATTTTACTAAGATTTGTAACAACCGCCGCTAAAGGCAAATGGTAAAAATTTTGAATCTCCCAGGTTACTTTAATATCGTCCTCCATTTCATTGGTGTCAACCGGCTTAATAATTCCGATTTTTGTTTTAAGCGCTTCGTAATCTTTTTTTGGTAGAAGTGTAGATTTATTTTTATTCATTCCTTCTATTAACGCCAATAATTCTGAATGCAAATGGCTTAGTTTCCCTCTGAGTTCTTTTGCGGAAAACGCACCCTCACTTGGCTTTGTTTCATCCGAACCAATCAATTGATACGTTGGAATGTCGTAATCATCCATTTTCTCAACAAAGCGCAATCGCATGGTATCAGCAATATTCTTATCTACTTTTTCTGTTACTTCAATCAGTTTTTTCTTCATTTGCTCGATATAAGCGATAACTGCAGCGGTTTTCTTTTGACTTTCAATAGCTTTTTCATAATAAGCCTTTGCTGATTTATTTTGTTTTGCCGCTTCTTCAAATGCACTCAACATTTGTTCATTGCTAAGCTGCATGGATTGGTTTGTTTTTTCCAGACTTTCGTTTACTGTAACAAAACCTTTTAAAATGTCTTTGGAAACATTTAGCGCTAACAAACAGGTTAACACTAAATACATCATGCCAATCATTTTCTGACGTGGGGATTCTTTTGCGCCGGCCATGGTAATAAAATTTAGGGGTTATGCCCTATATAATGGCTAAGCAAAATAAAATGTTACAGACTGTAACTATATTTTTTTGGTACGTTATTAAAAAGGGATGGTGCGTTTACTTACTACCGTATTGCATCAGATAGGCTTTAATTAACTCATCTAATTCCCCATCCAGTACTGATTCTGCATCCGTAATTTTTAATTCGGTTCGCACATCATTCACCATTTTATAAGGATGTAAAACATATGAACGAATTTGAGAACCCCATTCAATTTTCATTTTACCCTCTTCAATAGCAGCTTTCGATTCATTGCGCTTACGCATTTCCAATTCATACAACTGTGATTTCAACATCTGCATAGCGCGTTCACGGTTTGCTAATTGAGAACGCTCAACCTGACAAACAACAACAATTCCTGTAGGCTTATGTAATATCTGAACTTTGGTCTCTACTTTATTTACGTTTTGTCCACCCGCGCCACCACTTCTCGCCGTGCTCATTTCAATATCATTCGGATGAATATTTATTTCGATGCTATCATCCACTACAGGGTAAACATACACGGAAGCAAATGAAGTATGGCGTTTTGCATTAGAATCAAACGGACTGATGCGCACCAAACGATGAACACCATTCTCCCCTTTCAAATAGCCATAAGCGAAATCACCATCTATTTGAATGGAAACGGATTTAATCCCTGCCACATCACCTTCATTATAATCCAACTGTGTAATTTTGTAACCGTGCTTTTCAGCCCACATTGCGTACATCCGTAACAACATGCTAGCCCAATCACAACTTTCAGTTCCACCGGCACCGGCATTAATTTGAAGCACACAACTTAATGCGTCTTCTTCGCCGCGCAGCATATTCTTAAATTCAATGTTCTCTAATAATTTTAAAGCCGTATTAAACTGCGCTTGAGTTTCCTCTTCTGTAGCATCGCCCGATTTATAGAATTCATATAGCGTATTAGTATCGTCTACTGCACGCGTTAATTCATCATACGAACTAGTCCAGTTCTTTTTGAGCTTTGTTTCCTTTAAAATCTGTTCGGCTTTCTTTGGATCATTCCAGAAATTGGGATCCGCAGCTTTTTCTTCGAGTTCTTCTATTTCTCGCAACTTACGATCGTAGTCAAAGATACCCCCTTAAGGCACCATGGCGATCATTCAGGTCTTTTAATTGGTCGGATGTAAACATGAGGCGAAGATAGTAATAATATCAAGATGTAAAAACTCTTTGTTCTTTTGATTCAAACGGCACATAAAAAATCGCGTACGCAATTATCATTACCAATCCAAAAGTTGGTAAACCCATGGCTATTCCAATAAAAGCGTGCTGAATAATTCCCAATAATAAAAACCACTTTTTGATTTTTTGATTCCACACCAAAATTGAGAATAGAAGCTGATAAGCAAGAACCGTATAATTCAGAAACACACCTAAACCACCTAAACCACTATAATAAATAGGCAAACTGTAATCATGAATCATTAATGAATCGTTAATTGCATCGCCACTCATCCAATCTGCATCCAGTAATTTAGCAAAGCCGGCATAAAAATAAACAATACATAATTGGATTCGCAATGCAAGGACACCGGTATTATGCAAGGCTTTATCCCAATCGGAGTTAACACGTTCTGAACTCAGGAAAGCTGCAAAAAATAAAAAATGCTGAAACAAAATATCCCCACCGGTGAGCATGGAAAACACCTTATTATGGATGTTAGTTATACTAAACCATAGAATGAAAAATAAGATTCTTTTGAATTTACTTCCGAATAAAATCAAGATCGCACACGCGCAACTAATAATTATAAATGCCAGAGACAAATTATCCGACAAAGAATTATAGAGTAAGAAAGCCGGTCTGCGCCACAGCGACAAATCCACTTGTCGGTAATAAACCAGAGAGTTTTCGCTAAAAAGAAGTGTGAAGTTAAATAGCCAATACCAACATTTATATAATATATACAGAGCTAAAAGACGTTGCGTCCACTTAACTTCGTTGATTGCTCTGTAATCCCCGAATAAATATGTTATTACTTTATTCAATTACTCCTTTATAATAATGTGCAAAATTTACTTCGCTGTTTGCATATCTAATTTGAATAATGATATCCATGCCTTCCGGCCATTTTTTATTTTGTGATATTAAATAACCATTTATAATTTTCTTTACCACCTCAAAATTTATATTTGATCTATCATTTGGCATTATTCCTGATTTCTCTTCCTTTATTGCTGAAGAATAAAATCGTAGTGCGCTAGACAAAGCCAGTAAAGTGGCTTCATTTCCCCCAAATCGATTCGCCTGATGTTTTGAATTTATATCGTATATAATATCTTTCCAGTCTTCACCCTTAATCTTAACATACACATTAAAATTTTGAGTTGGAACAGGAACAAACATGCTCCAGTTTTGATGAAAATAGGGATAGATATAAGGGAAGACATAGAACTTCAACTTATGCTCCTCCTTACCCGGAAATGCATAGGCTAAAACCGCTATAAAATGCAAAAATAAATAGCCGATTAGCAAGGATGAGATAACTATTTTATACTTACCTTTAATGCTCTAATTTAAACTTAAAAATTATGATAAAAAAGGCATTTACTCTGCTTTTCGCAATCCTCAGTTTCAATGTTACGTTTGCGCAAAATAAGTTACTTACCATTCAGGACGCAGTTTTAAAAGGCCGCTCTGTACTTGCACCTAAGCGTTTACAAAATTTACAATTTGTAACCGGTGTCGATAAATTCAGTTATATTGATAATAATGTAATCAAAATTGGAGATAATGCTTCTGCTAAAATTTCAGATTTAGTGAGTGCTGGAGAATTAAATAAACTTTTTAAAGCGGCCGGTAAAGATACCTTAAAAGGACTTGGCTTTATTGAATGGAAAAACGCAAATGAACTTTATATTAATAACGGTAAGTTGGAGTTTATTTACAACACTTCCTCTAAATCTATCAGTGAATCAACTCGTAAAAATGAAAATAAAAGTTTAGAATCCTATGACGCATTTAATGAGGAAACTTTTGCTTTTACCAAAGAAAATAATCTGTTTATTAATGTAAATGGGAAAGAAGTTCAGATAACAAACGACGGCTCTTACAACATTGTTTATGGAAAGTCTGTACACCGTGATGAGTTTGGAATTCATAAAGGAACTTATTGGAGTCCAAAAGGAAATTACCTCGCCTTTTATCGAATGGACCAAACCGATGTTACAGATTACCCTATCATCGACTGGACAACATATCCGGCTGAAAATAAAAACATGAAATACCCAATGGCGGGTAACAAAAGCCATTATGTAACGGTTGGTATTTATGAAATTTCTACCGGCAAAACATGGTACATTAAAAATGGCGGTCCGCGTGATCAATATTATACCAATATTGCATGGAGTCCGAATGAAAAAAATATTTATGTAGCGCTATTGAACCGCGAACAAAATGACATGTGGCTTAATGAATACGACGTTATAAGTGGTGATTTCGTAAAATCCCTTTTTAATGAGAAGGATGAAAAATATACGGAGCCCTTACACCCTATGTTTTCTATTGGAGATGGCAAACAATTCATCTGGATGAGCCGCAGGGATGGTTACCGTCATGCTTATCTTTATAGTATCGATGGAAAATTAATTAAACAATTAACAAAAGGTAAATGGGAGATAAAAGATGTTTCCGGATTTGACGAAAATTTTACACGCTTTTTCTTCCACGCTAACGAACAAGGACCAATTAATCAGGATTTCTATAGCGTAGAAATAGCCAGTGGAAAATTAAACCGATTAACCAGCGGCGACGGTTTCCATGGTGCAATAATGGACAAAAAAGGAAATTACATTATTGATAATTTTTCTTCCTGCTATACACCACGCGAATATTATGTTGTAAATACGAAATCAAAAAAAGCAGTTAACATATTCAAAGCAGACAATCCATTGAAAGAATACAAAACAGGTAAATGGAATTTATTTACAATTAAAAACAACGAAGGCACAGATTTATATTGCCGAATGTTTAAACCGGTTGATTTTGACAGCACGAAAAAATACCCTGTACTGGTTTATCTTTATAACGGTCCGCACTCGCAGTTGGTTACTAATTCCTGGATGGCGGGAGGCGAAGTATGGTATCAATACATGGCACAAAAAGGGTTTATTGTATTTACATTAGACGGAAGAGGCACGTCTTATCGCGGAAAAGATTTTGAACAAGCTATTTTCCGTCAGCTAGGCACCAAAGAAATGGAAGATCAATTAAAAGGTGTAGATTACTTAAAATCTCTGCCTTATGTTGATGTCAATCGTTTAGGTGTACACGGCTGGAGTTACGGCGGATTTATGACAACCAGTTTAATGACACGGAATGCCGGCATTTTTAAGGTTGGCGCTGCCGGTGGTCCGGTAATTGATTGGAGTTATTATGAGATTATGTATGGAGAACGATATATGGATACGCCACAGGAAAATAAAGAAGGTTATGAGAAAAATAATTTGTTGAATTACGTTGATAAACTGAAAGGTAAATTATTAATGATACATGGCGCTCAAGATAATGTGGTTGTTTGGCAACACAGCATTTTATATCAGAAAAAAGCAGTGGATAAAGGTGTGCAGCTGGATTATTATGTTTATCCCGGACACGAACATAATGTGTTAGGGAAAGATCGCGCACACTTAATGGAAAAAATCTGTAATTATTTTATTGAAAATTTATAATGCGAAAACTTTTATCCATATTTATTTTTTGTATGAGCCTTGTTGGTATTAGTCAAACGACTGCCGATAAAGTTCTGGATTTTGCTAAAAAGAATATGGGTAAAAAAATAGACCGGGGCGAATGCTGGGACTTAGCCAACGCTGCATTAAATAATGCCAATGCCCAATGGGGATCTCCGTTTAACTTTGGCGACAAATTAGATTACAAAAAACTAGGATTAAAGCCCGGTGATGTTTTACAATTTACAAATGTGAAATTCATTTTTCCGCATGGCTCTGCGTCCTTTCCAAAACACACCGCCATCGTTTATGCTGCAAACAAAAACAAAGTAACGATGATTCATCAAAACTTCAACAATAAAAGATATGTTGATACACTGACTGTAGATTTTGATAAAATCAAAAACGGGAAAATTGAAGCGTTTCGCCCTAAAGCTAAAATCAATTAAAGTGATTTAAGCCAATGAAGGGCTTTTTCTTTTGAATTAAATAACTTAGACGGGCGCTTTTTATTTACGATTCCTAAATAAAAATTACCTAAAATTCTTTGGGCCAAGGAATCAATCACAATAGCATCCGCAATTGTATAACGATGTGCCTCATCCGAATTCATATATTGAGTAGCTTCAGAAGACATGGATGAATATTCTCCTGCAATAATAAGATTCTTGAACATCTTTCCCCCACCTAATTCGCCGGCTGTTAAAACCATTTCCTTTACATCCGATAACTCTACCTCACAACCCGCCTTAACGGCAAATTCAATAATACCATCCTCTATCAAACTTACTCTGCAAGTTTTAAGCTCCTTGGTAATGGCTTTTTCTTTCAGCATGAATTAAATAATATAACTCAGTTTCATCATGTTTGTACGGCCACGTTCTTTCATTGGCATACTTGCAATGTTTACTACTAAATCATCACTCTTAACAAAGCCTTCACGCTTGATATAATCTTTCAAATCTGAAATGGTTTGATCGGTGCTTTCATACTTATCATAGTAATATCCGCGCACGCCCCACACTAAACTTAAGGTTGTAAGTAAAGAAAGATTATCTGTAAAAATTAAAATGTTTGCTTTAGGACGGTGACTCGCTAATTTAAAAGCTGTATAACCACTATTAGTCATACTAATAATAGCTTTTACACCCGCATGATGCGCTAAGGAACAAGCGTTAAAACAAATGGTATCAGTAATAAAAGTAATTGTTTTTCCTTCCGGCGCATGTTCACGATAATAAATACTATCTAATGCCTCAACTTGCGTTATAACACGGCGCATAATTTCAATCACTTTCACAGGATATTTTCCTACTGAAGTTTCTGCGCTCAACATAACAGCATCCGCTCCATCCATTACCGCATTAGCAACGTCGTTAACCTCTGCACGTGTAGGTGTATAACTGGTAATCATACTTTCCATCATTTGGGTAGCAATAATTACCGGCTTAGACGCTTGTATACATTTCTGTACAATCATCTTTTGCAAAAGAGGCACTTGCTCCATTGGTAATTCAACACCTAAATCTCCACGCGCTACCATGATTCCATCCGTTACATCAATGATGTTATCAATTTCACGTATAGCTTCCGGTTTTTCAATCTTCGCAATCACACGAGAACGCTTGCCTTTATTACGAATGATGTCTTTTAAATCAACTATGTCAGTAACCGAACGAACGAAGGATAAACCAATCCAATCAAAATCCAACTCCAATGCTACTTCTAAATCACGAATATCCTTTATGGTTAAACAAGGTAAAGAGATTTTTGTATTCGGTAGGTTAACTCCCTTCTTTGATGATAAGTCGCCGCCCACTAAAATCGTGCAACGTACTTCATCTTTTCCATTTGTATCGTTTACCTTTAAATGAATTTTACCGTCATCAATCAATACGGTTTCACCCACTTTCACATCCTGTGGAAACTGCGGATAGGTGATGTAAATTTTATGCTCATCGCCTTCACACTCTTTTGTTGTAATGACAATTTCTTTACCCTGAATAAGCGTGGCTTTATTGTCTTTCATCACGCCAATGCGAAGCTTAGGGCCTTGCAAGTCACCCAAAATCCCCACGTGGCGGGAAAGTTTCTTATTCAACTCGCGAATATTCTGCACCGTCTTCTTAATAGCTTCATAATCGCCATGAGAAAAGTTGATTCGACAAATGTCGAGTCCTTCTAAAAACATTTGTTTTAAAACAGCAATGTCTTGTGTAGCCGGACCCATGGTTGCTACAATTTTGGTTTTATTGAAAAAAGCGCTCATAATAAAGCCCTAATTTACTAAATAGATTGCAACATTAATTTAACTTTGCATTATTTAATTGCTATATCCAATGCCTGGTAAACTAGAGAAATTTGCCGATTTTAACAGCTTTAAAAACTGCTTTACACTGTATTTTGAGAATATTGAAAAGGGAATGCCATTAAAAGGTAAGTGGCACTCCGACTATTTCAAAAATCAAAACCCAATCGTACTTGAATTAGGCTGTGGCAAAGGTGAGTACTCAGTTAGTCTTGCCAAAAATAATCCGGGTAAAAATTACATTGGTGTTGACATAAAAGGGAACCGCATCTGGACAGGAGCTAAGGAAGCTTTAGATAACAACATGCCTAATGTTGCCTTTGTTCGAACCCGTATTGATTTTATCGAACATTGTTTTTCGCCGGGGGAAGTCAGTGAGATTTGGATAACATTTCCTGATCCTCAACCACAAAAAACACGTGAACGTAAACGCTTAACCAACATGCGCTTTATAGAACGTTATCGCAAATTTTTAAAACCTGGAGGTTTGGTGCATTTAAAAACCGACAGCACGAGTTTGTATGAGTATACGATGGAAGTTATAAAAGAAAATAACTTAAAGATTTTGTTTCACACAAATGATCTGTATCAAAATTGTCCGCCCGACAGAAAAGAACTGATTGAAATCAAAACGCACTACGAAAAACTATTTACCGCAAAAGGCGAAGATATTAAATACATTTGCTATCAGATTAATTAAATGAATAAAAGCAGATATAAAAACCTACCTCACCGCTCACATTATTTAAACAGAGTAGTTAAAAACATTATTGCCGCCATGGTAATTTTAATTGCATCTCTATTGATTGGAGTAGTTGGCTATATGTATTATTTTGATCTCAACTGGATTGATGCTTTATTGAATGCAAGTATGATTTTAACAGGAATGGGGCCGGTTAATGCCGCAACTACCGATGGCGCCAAAATCTTTGCCTCTTTTTACGCTATTTATAGTGGTGTGGCGTTTTTAACCAGTGTCGCCGTCATTTTTGCGCCGGTTCTGCATCGCTTTTTACATCGTTTTCACCTCGATACTGAAGAATAACTGACCATTGTCATTTTATTTGTTACTCAAAAAACTCAACTTTGTAGCGTTGTGAGAATTTACACGCATCAATATGTAATGCCAATCAGGAATAAAATCATTATTCCGCCTTTCTGATGTATATCGCATCATTCATTTAATTTTTCATTTTACTCATCTTAATTCTATAAGCTATGGAAGGCTTTAAAACTATATTTGAACCATTCAAAATAAAAATGGTAGAACCCATTGATGTTACTACCAGAGAACAACGCGAACATTTTTTAAAAGAAGCGTATTACAATCCTTTTTTACTTCACTCTGATAAAGTGATGATTGATTTTTTAACCGATTCAGGAACGTCAGCCATGAGCTCAAATCAATGGGCCGGAATGATGAACGGCGATGAATCTTATGCCGGCGCTCGCAGCTGGATTAAAATGCGTGATGCTATTAAAAACTTAACCGGACATGAACATGTATTGCCTACGCATCAGGGAAGAGCCGCAGAGCGTATCTTATACGGCTACCTTGGCGGAAAAGGAAAAACATTCATCAGCAATACTCACTTTGATACAACGCGCGCAAACATTGAGTTTTCAGGAGCTGAAGCTATCGATATTGTAATTGAAGAAGGAAAACGTCCGGATGTGTTTCATCCTTTTAAAGGAAATATGGATGTGAAAAAACTAGAGCAACTCATTCAGGAAAAAGGAGCTGAAAATATTGGAGGAGTGATACTCACCGTTACCAATAACAGCGGTGGCGGACAACCGGTGAGCATGGCTAACGCTAAGGCGGTAGCAGAAATATGCAAAAAACATAAAGTTTATTTTTTCCTCGATTGCTGCCGCGTTGCCGAAAACGCCTATTTCATCAAGCACCGTGAAGAAGGATATCAAAATAAAACCTACAAACAAATCGCACAGGAAATGTTTGCATTAACCGATGGCGCAATAATGAGTGCGAAAAAAGATGCGCTCGTCAATATGGGTGGATTCTTATCCTTAAAGAATAAGGAATTAGCCAATGCATGCAAAAATCTCCTCATCATAACAGAGGGATTTGCAACGTATGGTGGATTATCCGGCCGTGACATGGAAGCGATTGCCATTGGACTAGAAGAGGTGTTTGATGAGGATTATTTACATTACAGAATAAGAAGTACCGCCTTTTTGGGAGAACGTTTAAAAAACATGGGCGTACCTGTTATGTGGCCCATTGGAGGTCACGCTGTTTATATTGATGCAAAAGCATTGTATCCAACTATTCCGGTAAATCAATATCCCGGACAGGCATTAGTTTGTGAATTGTATCGTTTAGGAGGTATACGTTGTGTGGAAATTGGCTCTGTGATGTTCGGTAAATACGATGAAAGCGGAAAACTTATTCCGTCGCCAATGGAACTGGTTCGCTTAGCCATTCCACGTCGCGTTTATACACAAAGTCATATTGAATTTGTGATTGAAGTGTTTGAAAAAGTGTTGCAAAACAAACATAATGCCCGTGGATTAAAAATTGTTGAAGAGCCACAATTTCTGCGACATTTCACCTGCAAGTTTCAGGAATTGTAATTATTAAAATAAGGTGCTAAACATTATATTTGTGAAGTGCCCAAAGTACTTGTAATATCCGATCATCGTCGCGTACGCTCACCGAGTCAGCGATTCAGGTATGAACAATATATTTCCTATCTGGAAAACAAAGGTTATAGCTTTGTGTTTTCGCCAATTATAAATGAACGGGACGATAAGGTGTTTTACTCTAAAGGCGGAGTCCTATCCAAAGCCTTCGTAACACTTAAATCATTATGGATTCGCTTCAAGGATTTGATGCGTTATAATGATTTTGACATTATTTTTATTCAACGTCAGGCACTATTTGTTGGTTCAACTTTTTATGAGCGCAAGGCTTTTACATCCAAAGCAAAAGTAATTTTTGATTTTGATGATAGTATTTGGTTAATGGATACTTCACCGGGAAATAAAAAATTTGAGTTCCTCAAAAATCCGGATAAAACAAAAATTAACATCAAGCATGCGCATTTAGTAATTGCCGGGAATCAATACCTCGCCAATTACGCCCTGCAATTCAATAAAAACACCATCATTATACCAACCACTATTGACACGGATTTCCTCAAGCCAATGCCGCAATTACGCAATACGGAACGTGTGATCATCGGATGGAGCGGAAGTGTTACAACCATTAAACATTTTGAATCATTTATCCCAACTTTGAAAAAACTAAAAAACAAATACGGAGATAAAATCGGATTTAAAGTTTTTGGCGCGAATTATTCTAATCCTGAGCTCGGAATTAAATCAGACAATTGGAATCTGGAAAATGAAGTAACAGAAATCAACAGCATGGACATTGGCATAATGCCTTTACCTGATGATAAATGGGCCAATGGAAAATGCGGCTTAAAAGGCTTGATTTACATGGCCTGCAGTGTAGCTACCGTTATGAGTCCGGTTGGCGTGAACAAAGAAATTATTGAGCACGGCAAAAACGGATTTCTTGCCGATTCGGAAGAAGAATGGTTAAACTGTTTATCCTTATTAATAGAAGATAAAGTTCTAAGGAATAAACTAGGTGAAGAAGGTAAAAAAACAGTATTAGAGAAATATTCCGTAGAAGCAAATAAAGAAAAATATTTAAAAGCATTTCAATCGGTATTAAATGCTTAATCCACTCGAAAATTATTTTTTACAGCAACCCGAACCCTTACAAGGGTGCATGCTCTATTTACATGATTGGCTTAAAAAACAAAACCTGGAAGAAGTCTATAAATTCTCCACTGCATTCTATCTCTACCAAGGAAAAATGTTTTGTTACATGTGTGTTCGCGCCAAAGACAAACAATTTTATTTGGGATTTGTGAAGGGTTATAAAATGAAACACCCTTCCTTAAAAAAAGAAGGGCGTAAACAAATTAAAGTATTTTATATAAATCCTTCTGAAGATGTGCCTTTAAAAGATTTAAAGCAAATACTCTCAGAAGCGAAAAAATTATATTAAGCTTTTTTTCCGTTACTTAAAGCCACCAAATTGGCGATACGGTATAGCAAACGCGCCGCCACATTTTCATTCCAATCATTTCCGCGTGCAGGCGCAACTTCGTTAATATCGAATGCGATGATTTGCTTTCCGGATTTAACCACTTTCTCAATTAAGAACAGAACCTGCTCTGCTTCCATTCCTCCTGCAACCGGAGTTCCTGTATTCGGACACAATTTCGGATCCAAAGCATCAATATCAAAACTTAAATAAATCCTATCCGGCAATTCCTTTACAATACGATTACACACTCTGTCCCAGGAATCACCACGATACATGGCGTGCTTCATATCACGATCAAAAAATGTAACCACACGTCCTTTTTCATTCTTTATTACATCTAATTCTTCCTGACAAAAATCGCGAATGCCTACTTGAATTAATTTATTAACCTCTTTAATTTTTAATGCGTTGTACATGATGGAGGCATGCGAGAATTCAAAACCCTCATAGGCTATTCTCAAATCAGCATGCGCGTCCAATTGTAATACGCCAAATTTTCCGAACTTATCCGCTAAAGCCTGCATCATGCCTAATGGCGTTGAATGATCACCACCAATTAAACCCACAATTTTCTTTTGATTGAGAAAATGTGTCACGCGTTCTTTCACGGTTTTATTCAACCATAAACAGCCTTCCTGAATTTCCTTGGCTGATTTCTGATGCGTTTTGTTCTTACTGATATCCTTGCCGGATGCCATTGCATCAATAATAGCCTCTGCCTTTTTGCGAAGCGTAGTGCTTTTTGAACGAATGGTTTTATTTTCCTTATCCATTCCTATACCTAACTTCCAGGCATCTTTTAAATTCGGATCATACAAATCAACCTGATAAGAAGCTTCGTGAATAGCTTTTGGTCCGTTTACCGTTCCTCCTCCGTAACTAACGGTTACCTCCCAAGGTACAGGAATCAATACTGTTTCGCACTCTTCTATCGTAAATGGTAAGCCAAACATACCGGCAGTTGTATCGCCGATACTGTTCGGATCGAATGATTTTATTTTTTGTTCTTTAGTCATAATTTCAATTCAAAATTAAGGTGCTAATCTAGAGATTTTCCAGAGACTATTTTCTTTAGAATAAATAATTCGGTCGTGTAAACGGCTTTTTCGTCCTTGCCAGAATTCATAATAGTCGGCAGTCAAAACCCAACCGCCCCAAAAATCAGGACGAGGAACTTCTTTGCCTTCAAATTTTTTGGTGTATTCTGCTACCAAATTCTCCAGCTCTTCGCGTGATTTAAGTTCTGAACTTTGATTAGAGCTCCATGAACCAATTTTAGACTCACGCGGACGGTTATTAAAATAATTATCACTGAAAGAAGGATCGCATTTCACAACCTTACCTTCAATTCGGATTTGTCTTTCTAAATCCGGCCAAAAGAAACTCAGACTCACGTTTGGATTCGTTTCCATATTTTTTGCCTTACGGGAATTATAGTTTCCGTAAAACCAAAATTGATTGTTCTCAAACTCACGCAAATAAACAATGCGCGATGCCGGTTTATTCTCCGGTGAAATAGTACACAAAGTCATAGCCTGTACTTCCGAAACTTTCGACTCAACAGCTTGTCCGAGCCATAATTCAAATTGTTTGAAGGGATCGGTATTTACCTCCGATTCCAAAAGATGACCCTTTACAAAGTCCTCTCTCAATTTTTTTATTTCGTCGCGTAAACTCATAAAAATAGTTTTATCAAAGGTACATTTATTGATGTAATCTTTTTGTGAATAATATCATTTCAAACCGAATTTATTTTAATTAATTTAGCAGTATGCAGGGTGATTTTTTAATAGCGCATCCCATGTTGCAAGACGGCTATTTTAAGCGTGCCGTTATTTATCTTACTGAAGATAATGAAGAGGGGTCACTTGGATTTGTTTTAAATTTTAAAACAGACATGATGCTTCGTGATGTATTTCCTCATATTAAAAATGGCAATTTTCCTATTTACGAAGGCGGACCTGTTTCAAAAAATCAATTGTATTACATACACAATTTAGGCAACGACCTTAGCGAAAGCATAAAAATAAACGATGGCTTATATTGGGGCGGTAATTTTTTTGAATTAGCTCACATGATTGATCATGGAAAGGTAAAAACCCATAATGTTCGTTTTTTTGTAGGCTATACAGGTTGGACTCCAGGGCAATTAAAAGAAGAGCTCATTCAAAAAGCATGGTTTGTTGGAGAAGCGGATAATTATACCGTTCTGAATAATAATCCTAAAAATTTATGGGGAGATGAATTAGGAAAAATTAAAGAGTCTTATAAAGTATTTTCAGACATTGCCTTTGACCCCAATCTGAATTAATTCAGTTTTTCTGTAAACTTCAAGTGCCTTAAAATAAAAAAACCCGACAATGTCGGGTTTTCATTTATCTGTGCGGATGAAGGGATTGGCTTGAGGCCGTCCCTGTTTCATGCAAGATTGCAAATGAAAACCCTGTTGCTACGCAACAGATTTTTTGTTTCTTCGACGCTTTGAAGTAAACTTCACGCATCTCATAAACAAAAAAACCCGACAATGTCGGGTTTTCATTTATCTGTGCGGATGAAGGGACTCGAACCCCCACGCCTCGCGGCGCCAGATCCTAAGTCTGGTGCGGCTACCAATTACGCCACATCCGCATCTTTGTACTCTTAGGAGGACGCAAATGTAACAATTTTTTTAAAATGCATGCAAAAAAAGCTTATTTGAGCCACATGGCTACATAGGCCTCCGGCACCGGTAAAGACCCTGTGCAGTAGTTCACTTTAGCTACAATTTCCTTCGGGTATTGACGCACTTGTTCGAAACCCAAACGCTTAAAATAGTCCGGAATAATCGTTACAGCATAAAGCGGTTTCGAACTTTTTTCCTTCAAGGCTTGTGAAATTTGAGTGCCAACGCCTTTATAACGGTAATCTTGAACAACCCCCAAAGAACATAATTCCTGACAGGTATCATAGGTTCTTAATCGGCCGAAACCTATCAGTTCCTTGCCACTTTTAGCCACAATAAATTGAGAAGCATTCAGGTCATTATTGTCTAATTGCATTTCCGCAATCAACTTAACAACGCTCGTAAAATCATCATCGCTACAACTACTAAGTTTATAATTGCTGATGGTATCGGGCATTATTTTACCAGAATTAATTTTTGAGTGCGGCTACTTTCTCCGTCACTTAAATGAATGAAATAAGAACCGTTTTCTAGTCCGTAAAGATTGAGTTGAAGTAAGCCAAATCGCATGTTGGTTGAACTTGTATAAACCTCCTTACCCGTAATGTCGATGATTTTAATTTTAACCTCATTTCTAAAACTTCCTTCAGGAATTAAAACATGAGTTAAGCCTGAAGAAGGATTTGGATACAATTGAAAATTAACTTGAGATTTGAGTTCTTTAACCGCAACCAATTCGCTATTACTTGTTACCTTTTCCTGGAAACAATTTAAAACAGTCCGTTTATTTTTGTTAGCATCGTATTCGGTAACAAAAGCAACAATGTACATGTTATCCGGATTATATCGGAATACACCACCAGCCGCTAAAGGAACTGTATACGTATAGGCTTTGCCGAACGCTTGATTTTGTGTACCGCCATTTACAGGAATAATACCCGCTGCACCAAATGAACCATCTAAAGCAGTATCCAAAACATTTTGATGTTTGTATTCGTAAGCTTTAAGAACATATCCGCCGGCAGAAGCTAAATAATATCCTTTTTGATAATAAGGTGAGAAAGGAACATTAAACATAAAACTTAACTGATTCCAGCCATTGTAGGTGGTATCACTTCCTAATCCGAATACATTGTTTTCAGTTATGTAAGCATTGATTCTGTAATCGCCCTTTACCTCCGCATTAAAACTAGCCTGCACACTAAAAGTTAATTCACGCGTACCTGAATTATAGGATTTATTAAGTATTCCAACTGAAACAGGAACAATAGCTGCTTTACGTTGATTAATTCTTGTTGCATAAGCAGCTCTCTCAACAGGAACAGAAGAAATATCTTTAAAATAATTTCTATCAATTATAGCTGTCGTTGTTTTCTTTCTGTAAGCAGAAATGACACCTGCAGCCGATGCGTTTTTTAATGAATCACCATCATGAATATTAACCGCAATAACACTGCTTGATGTAAGTGCCGCCAGCTTATCTTGTCCATCCGGGCTATATCCATCAAACGCGCTTAAAAACTGCTCTGCCAATACGTTTTTAGAAGGAGCCGTTGTCATAATGCTTAATGATGTATATAATGTATCGTTGATGTTGTTTTGATCAGCGTTAACGCCATTAATGTAATTCACCCATATTTTAAGTGGATAATATCCGGGATTAGGAATATTGTAAGGAACATTAAAGGTAAAATCGTTGCTGCCGTATATAGGAATGATTTGCGCTAGACCAAAAGCCTGCTGATAATTAGAAAATCCCTGTATTTGATAATTTAATGAAACTGAATTGATGCTTACCTTTCCCTTATTCGTGACTGTGCACGTTATATTTCCATTAGTGTTTGTGGTGTTATAACGGTACACGCCTTGCCCCTCTGAAATTTCTGCATCATAATCGTTTGCAATGTTCTCAACTCTGATGTTATCTAACCATAACTGATACATGTTTTGAGAAATATTTTTGAAAGCCACACGGATGTTTTGTCCGGCATACTGACTTAAAGAAATACCGCGCTTGGTCCAAACATTCTTTTCTCCTGCCCCGGCAGTATTACCATCTGCCAAATAAAACACGCGATCGCTTAATAAGAAACTATTTGCGTTTAAAGTTCCTGTTGTGTTTGTGGTAACATATACTTCGTATCCCTCAGGAAAATTTGCATCCGGCGACATAGCTTCCCAGGATAAAACAGAGCTGGATGTGATGTTATTAATAACAGGACTAACAACAAATCTTTTTACAGCAACTGAAGTATCCAACCAGGATGTACTTACCAAAAAAGTATCATTCTCAATACTGTTATAAAGCACAGCCCAACCGGTTGTTTTTAGCGAAGCCACATTGAACGGACGATTAGGGCTATTAGCTGTTCCAATATTGTTCTTGTATCCATCTTCAATTAACGTATAAGCGGAGGCAGTCGTATAAGTAGTGGAGATAGTTTTGCTTCCTATTACCTGCACATCGTTCTGCAAGCTCAACGTGCTAAAGTCGTCAGAATATAAAACTTGTGCCTTTAAAAAAACAAAAGGCATCATTAAGAGCAAATAGATAAATTTAAATTTCATGTTATTCAATCATTACACGGTCTTTCCCGTCAAAATAAGGAGCCTGAATACTTAATACTTTCAATGCTTCCTTTGAGTTTACTTTTACAGAATGAGGTGTGTTTTTGGGGATAAAAACAACATCACCCTTTTTAATTTCAATTTGTTTATCGCCCAACTTCATTGTTCCATTTCCGGCTAACACAACCACATGTTCTGAGTGGTTAAGATGCTTGTGAAGTTTAACTTCCTTTTTAATTACAATCACAAAAGAAGAAGCTAAACTATCTCCAAAAAGAGGCGTGTTGTAAATATTATCACTAACGGTCTTAAGCCCTACTGTATCAGTGTTTAAATAGTTTTGAGCCATTATACGGTTAACGCAGGCCCATCCTACTAAAACAAGTATTACAAAAAACCTCAGCATCCTAATTCTTCACAGGTACTGCCGATGCGACAGGAGCCTCCCCTACCATTTGCGGTGTAATGTTTTTCATTAACTGCAATGAATTGGCATGATTAGGATTTAGCTTCAACGCCTCTTGTAAACACTCCTTCGATTTGCGATACTGTCCTAAGTTAAAATAAGCTCCACCTAAGTTATACCATCCTTCCGGATTATAACGGTCAAGCACCACTGCCTTGTTTAGCTCGTAAGCCGCACTGTCTGAACGTCCACGCTGCGCTTTTTGATAACCGCGTTGTAATAACTCATTATAATACACAATGTAGTAGTTCTTTAAATAAGGATTGTTAGGATACAAACGCTCTGCATGTTTCCAGAAATAAAGCGCTTCACGATCGCGTTTTAATTTATAATACGCCAATCCTAAATTTAAATATCCGTTTACGTAACGAGGGTGTAAGCTGGTTGCATGTTTTAAATAGCTAATCCCTTTATACAAACTACGCTGACGCATTGTTAGATTTTGTTCCTTAAATTTCTTCTCCTCGTAAGGAAGAATAATTTTCTTTTTGTTTACTCCACTTACAAATTCACTGTCATTCACAACGAAATCCAACATTTCATCTTTATAAGTACTAAACGGAAGATTCGCTTCTTCGCCCGGTTTTTTATTAAACCATTTGGTATCCGCTAAATCGATCCAACGCGCACCGGCATTACCTAACACCAATACAGAGTTTGGCATTGTATTAGCATCCTTGATAAATAAAGTGATATCACTCTTCCAGTCCCAGTTACGCTCCCAAGCTTTGCAGCCATACAAGAACACAACAGCCGCAAGGAATCCAATCAAGGCTGTTTTACGAATACTGATGCTGATGTTTTGTGCTTTTTCCAATCCTTGCAGGATGAGCCAGGCCAGGAAAATACAGAAGCCTATGGACGAGTGGAACATCAAACGTTCACCCATGGTTGCACCAATATCCATTAGAATGTTACCAATCATTAATAAGAAGGCAATGTAAACTGCAATTGCAAAACCTAATACATGCTTCTTAATAATTAAACGATAAGCCGCATACACTAAACCTAAATGTAAAATAATTGACACAATAAAATCCCAGTCGGTAAAATGACGGTAAGCAATCGTGTTATAAGAATAATCAGAAGATAATGGATGTGGGAACCACATTAATGTGAAATACTTTAATAGCACATAAGCCTTTGTACAAAAACGTTCTTGTCCGTCGGCTAATAAGTATGGATTATTTAAGATTTCAGTATCAGGTACGCCCGGCTTTAATTTTACAGCCACTAAACGCATTGCCAAATAGAATAAGGTAACAAAATAATACCAGCTCATTAACGTGTGGAAGTTCTTCTGACCATTTGTTTTTCCGACAAAGAAAATCCCTACACCTGCATATAAGAATGGGAATAACCAGAAACTCTTATCCGGCTTATCGCCCGGTTTAGCATGAATGTCGAAGTTATACTTGATGTATAACATAATCACTGCCGACACCATGAAAATGAAAAACACAACGAAAATATTTTTGTATTCCTTGTATGTCTTATAGAAAAAATAAGCTCCGCCACCTGCAACAACTAAACCAACAATACGCGCAATGTTAGCTGAATTCGGACTCATACCCGAAGCTTTCATCGCAATGATACCTCCCATACCTACAGCAGCAAATCCAGCTAATGGCTTTAAGAACTTTTGTAAATCGAAATCGTTCTTAGTGAAAATATAAACGGCAATTGGAATTAATCCCAGTAATACTAATGCATACTCTTTTGAGAGTAAGGCTAACAAGAACATGAAACAAGCCCAGAACAATGTTACAGGCTTTTTATCTTCGAGATACCTGAATGAATACAAGAATGTGAGCGAGATGAAAATTAAAGAGAAAATTTCGTCACGACTTTTTACGTTGGCAATAGCCTCTGTGTGCATTGGGTGTGTCAGGAAGATTAAAGCCGATAAAAACGCCATATCCTGATTATCACGAAACATGTAATTTCTGAAAACCAAATACAAGAATATACAACCTAAAACATAGGTCCACATATTGTTAAAGTGGCGCATGAAGGCACCCTTCACCTGGCAATCTACTTCGTTAAATACACCATCAGCATTTAAATCTTCTTCCGGATCATCTACATTATTTTTATTCAAGTCCCAACACCGCTGCGGATACAATCCATCTTTTGGATAGGCGCCGATAAATTGTTGTTCAATAGCAAAACTCACTACTGATAAAGGACGATAACGACCACCGGCTAATTGATCGGTAGCGTTCATACGGCGATAGAAACTTTCGTAAGCGTCTTTAGTTAAAATATCTTTTATCCCCTTAAAACCTTTGATTACGTGATCATTTTGATGGATGATAATCCCGTCATCGAGCGCATACTCATTATACAAAGAGGTGCTATAGAAAATCAGACCAATTAAAGCGAGAACTATAATAGGTTGCTTTTGATTAAGAAAAGGGAAAAACTTAAATGTGTTTTTAAGTTCTTTAAATTGAGGCTGTTTACTTGCTGTACTTTGCTTTGCCATATGCTTGTTTTAAAACGAATTACAAATATAATTAATTAAAGAAAACTACCTAAATAAGGGAGTAATTTAAGCCCCTGCTTACCTTGCTGATAATGAGGGTATAAATACCAATTACCTTATTTGTATTCAAATATGTAGGTGTTAGTGTGCTGTGAACCTGTTGCCATTACTCGCCAAGGCTCTTCTAGCAAACTATCCACCAGGATTTGCAGCGAATCAGAGGTTCGGTTGGCAATTTTATCCATGTGAGATCTGCTTTCAGTAGGTTTTCCGCAGGCTAATAATGCAAATGTTAAAACAATACATGCATTAGAAATCAAATTTATTTTCATGCTAATTTTTCGCTACAAATGTGATGATACTGGTTAATACCGTTGAGCTTTTTACGGATGACTCATTAAGGGTATGCTGGGTAAGTCCGGCTAAAACTGTTGAACTGTTAATGGACGAATTAGCGGGATAGGTTTTCTCCCCTAATGTTCTTTCAGGAGAATACTTTTGCCGCGAATAATAAAGCACCATTACCGTAATAAGTAAAGCAGCGAAGGCAGCTTGATAAACTGATATTTCCATTCGGAAAAAGCCTGAAAACATTCGATTTTTATTCGAAACTACAGGCTTTCTCTTAGCTATTTTTTCGCGTGCAGCATTTACCAAATCAAAATTTGGCTCAGGCATTTCCGAGAGCTCTTCTTCAAAATGATGTTTAAATAACTGATTCATATTTTCCTTCATAATCATCTGTTTATGGTTTAAAATGTTGTAGTTTTTCTTCCAATATTTTTACTGTGTAATGCAAGCGCGATTTAACGCTTCCTTCGGGGCAATTCTGAATTTGCGCGATTTCCTGAATACTTCTGTCTTCCTGATACCGCAATATAAATGCCTCCTTTCGCTCGGGAGCTAATTCATCCAGCACCTGATCCAAAGCCTGCCTGAACGTAAATCCATCCAATTTTTGTGCGGCGAATTTTGTTTCAAAATCATCCGATAAACAGGCTGTATATGCCAGTTCATGCTTACTGTTGCGAACCACTTCCTCGTGACGGTAAACGTTTTTACAATAATTAGAAGCGATACTAAAAATCCATGTTTTAAATGAACGGGAGCCATCAAAACTATCGGGCCTTTCCGCGATTTTCATGAACGTATCCTGAAGCGCATCCTCCGCAATTGATTTATCGTAATTCAGCATTCGCATAAAATAACTTAATAAGCGTTTACCATATCTCTTATAGATTTCGTCAAACGCAAGGGTTTCTCCATGGCATATATGCAGCATGAGCTCTTCATCACTTAAGTCGGAAAACTTATTCTTTTTAAACAGCATATAATTTTAAGCGGCCATTTTGCAAGCTTATTTAACAGCCTGTACACCTAACCCGCCTTCAGGTTCAAAAATTATGCTGAGTATTCTTAAAAAATGTGAAACTAATCGGAAATGAGTCGATCGCTGCTATTAATGATTTTAATTACCGCACTTTATAATCCGATAAAATTCGCTACATTGCTTTGAGTAAAATGACCGGAAAAGTTCATACAAACTTCAGTTTGATTGCGGCACTGTTTCTTATGATTGCTGCTTCAGTTTGTTTTCATCTACAATCCGGTTCAGTCAACGATTCAGTTAACCAGGCTCAAAAAAACTTCAGCTTAAAAGAAAAGCGCGTAACCGAATCCATGAGTTGGCTGGAAACTCAATTAGCGAATAATGATCCCGGCTTTAACGAAAACTTATTGGGCGAAAGCAATTATTTAGATAAAGAAGAAATAGTTTTATTGGCTTACCGTAATGACTCTTTAAAATTATGGACATCCAACTTAGCACCGGTTGACCAAAGTTTGCGTGACTTAAAAGATAAAGAGGGGATGTTGCACCTTAGAAACGGGTGGTACTATTATCAATTGCGACAAATCAAAAATCTTAAATTGTTCGGGTTACTTTTCATTTCCAAAGAATACGACGTTCAAAACAGTTATTTCAAAAATGGATTTGTTAGCTGGTTAAATTTAAGCGAGGACTGCAAGTTAAATTTAAATGTAAAATCAGAGCGCACAATCGCAACTGCAAACAAGAAAGCATTATTCAGTATAGATAAAAGTGAAAATAGTTTAGCGGCCACATCTTCATTACCTAGCCTGTTGTTTTTTGCAGGAATTTTAATATTAAGCTTAAGTCTCATTCAGTATAGTTTTAAAAACAAAATAAGCATCAAACAATTAGCAGTGGGTAGTCTTTTACTTCTGGTTTTAAGAAGTTTGATGGTTTATTTTGAATTTCCTTCTCATTTATACACGTCTTCTTTATATGACGTAGGTGTTTATGGTATTACTGATTCGTTTTACAACCGCTATCTCGGAGATATTATCATTAACGTTATCGTGTTTTTTGTTTGGTCGGTTGTTTTTCTCCGGCATTTCAATCCGAAAATCGATAGCGCCGCTATTAAATGGGGCGGACTCAGTGTCTATTTGCTAGTATTGATATTTTTATCGCTTCAATTAAATTCTACCGTAAAAAATCTCGTTTTCAACTCCACAATCCCCCTCGATTTCTCGGGAATCTTTAACTTATCTCCACTTAGCTTCCTATGCCTCGCCATTGTTTTTGTAAATGGATTTACAATCATGTTGCTAATTGAGAAATTAGTGAAATTATTATTTGAGGAAAATAAAAAAGACGGACTACTGGCACTTACCGTTTCCTTGTTATTATACAGTATTGCATTTGCGGTTATCGCAAAGCAAAACTTTAGTGCTGTAGAGTGGTTTTGGCTACCCTTATTGGTTTTTATTTCTATTGCTTTCAGAAAATACAATTACACAGAAAGCATTTTGAGTGCGGGATTCAGGGTTTTAGCTTTTGCTATTATTACGGCATGGATTTTTGGCGAATATAATACCATCAGTGAAAAACAAAGTCTGAATCACTTATCAGAAAAATTAAGTGACCGACAAGACGCCTTTTTAGAAAGTGAGTTTTTAAAAGTAGCGTCCAAAATCAAAAAAGATTCTTCCTTACATAAAGCGATTCGTCGTTTACCCTTACAAAACAACGAAACTGAGCAACTTCTCAGACAACTATACTTTACGAAATACTTCGAAAAATACAATATTGAACTTAGTGTGTTCGATTCGCTTTGCATGCCTTATTTGAAAAATACGGATTACCAATTAAACAATCACGATTACTTTGATGAACAAATAAAAACCGGTGAACCTACGATTTGCGAAGACCTTTATTTTATTCCCGAGTATAAAAAGAATTCGCGTTACATTGGTAAAATTGACTTAAGAAACAACATCACCGGCGGTAGAGCTGCCTACTCCCTCTATGTTCAACTTGAACCAAAACAGTTCACAAGCGGAGGTAATTTTTCAGAATTATTATTAGATGAACCTCAGCAAAAACAAAGCCGTTATAAACAATTCTCCTATGCCATTTATAAAAACGGCGTTCTAAGTTCTGCTTATGGTAACTATATTTATCCCCATCATTTTGGGAAAGAAGTATTAGAACAAAATACCAATGAATACAGTCATCAGCTTACTGTACCGGATAAAGAAACTCAATTAGTTGTTAGTTATAAAAACAAAGGCTTTAATTATTACTTCACCGCCAATTCTTACTATTTTCTTTTCTATTCGTTGCTGGGAATTGTATTATTTACATTTTATTACGTGTTCAGCAATAAAGAAAACGGATTTTTTACTTTAAACCGCCGTATTCAGCTATTTGTAGTTGGCTTCTTATTTTTAGCATTGTGTGCCGTTGGGGTATTTACCGTGAACTTAGTTATTAAAAAATCTGAGGACGAGCAAAGCCGATTATTGATTGAGAAAGCTTCACAATTACAGAACGAGTTAAACAGTGTGTTGCTTTACAATAAAGCCATTGATGTAAACAGTAAACAATTTACCGAAACTGTTTTACAAAAATATGCAGCGCTCTTTAATTCGGATATTTCGTTGTATAACAAAAACGGATTGCTGTTCGCGTCTTCCCGTCCACAATTATTTAATTCGGGCCTAAGCTCAGGCTTGATTAGTCCGAAAGCCATTTTACATTTTAAAGAAAACAAATCGCAATATTTTATTACACGCGACAAAACCGGCAGTTTAAATTATCTTTCACTTTACACGGCTCTTTACGATTCCAATAAAAAACTCACAGGCTATATGAACCTTCCTTATTTCTCGCGTCAAAAAGACGTGGAAGAAGGTGTTTCTGATTATATTACTACCTTAATAAATATCTATGTTGTATTGTTTTTAGTGAGCTTGTTTGCCGGATTAATTGTATCGGCGTACGTTACCAAACCCTTAAGAATATTACAAGAACAATTAGCGAAAATTTCTTTTGGCAAGAAAAATGAAGCCATCAATTGGCAATCCAATGATGAGATTGGAAGACTTGTTAATGAATACAACAAGATGCTATTAAAGCTCGAAGGAAGCGCTAGTTTGCTAGCGAAATCCGAACGTGAAGGTGCATGGCAGGAAATGGCGAAGCAAGTGGCCCATGAAATAAAAAATCCATTAACCCCAATGAAATTAAATTTACAATACCTTCAGAAAATTGTAAATGACGGTGGTGTTGATTTTAGTGCGCGTTTTAAAAAAATGTCGGATTCCATCATTGAACAAATTGACACCTTAGCGCATATTGCCAATGAATTTTCCAATTTTGCCAAATTACCTAAAGCTAATCTGGAAGAAGTTAATTTAGCGGAGAGCATTCGTTCTACCATAGAACTTTTTAAAAACAATCATGGTACACAAATTAACTTCGCTACAACTTCCGATTCAATTAAAGTACTCGCCGACAAGAATCAGTGCTTACGCGTATTTAATAATTTACTAAAAAACGCGCTGCAATCTATTCCCGACGGAAGAGAAGGAAAGATTGAAGTCACCATGGAAGAAGTAAATGATTTGGTGCGTGTAAAAATTAAAGATAACGGAACCGGAATTGCGGAAGACTTGCAACATAAAATTTTCACGCCTAATTTCACAACTAAATCAACAGGTACCGGTTTAGGTTTAGCAATGGTAAAAAACATCATGCTATCATTTAATGGCGATATAGTTTTCGAAAGTGTAGTAAATGAGGGCACTACCTTCACATTAACATTCAAGAAATTACAATAAACAGGGGTTAATAACTTTTTAATCTCAATAGGCATATAGCCTTATATTTGCTGTAACTAAAAAAACACAAAATGATTATGACAGGAGAAAGCGTTTTAACCGAAATAAAAAACAATGTTTTGGTTATTACTATTAACAGACCCGATAAGTTAAATGCATTAAATAAAACCACCATTGAAGAATTGCATGAAACCTTGGTGGAAGCAGAAAACCAAAAAGATATTCGCGCAGTAATTATTACCGGCTCAGGTAATAAAGCATTTGTTGCGGGTGCGGATATTGCTGAATTTGCAAACTATTCTATTGAACAAGGAAAACAATTAAGTTCTACCGGACATTTCAAAATATTTAATTTCATTGAAAATTATTCTAAGCCCGTAATTGCAGCCGTTAACGGATTTGCATTAGGCGGAGGTTTAGAATTAGCTTTAGCTTGTCACATTCGTGTGGCGAGTGATAACGCAAAAATGGGTTTACCGGAAGTAAGTTTAGGTGTTATTCCCGGATACGGCGGAACACAACGTTTAGCTCAAATCATCGGCAAAGGAAAAGCATTCGAAATGATTGTTACCGCAGATATGATTAATGCGCAAGACGCTTACAAATGGGGACTTGTAAACTATGTGACCACACAAGAAGAATTATTGAACAAATGTTTTGATATTACTTCAAAAATTTCTTCTAAATCACCAACCGCTATTAAAACGGCCATTAAAGTTATTAATGCAGGTTACAACAATAAGCAAAATGGTTACGAAGTTGAAATTGAAGAATTCGG
This sequence comes from Bacteroidia bacterium, assembly GCA_016787445.1. Lineage (GTDB taxonomy): Bacteria > Bacteroidota > Bacteroidia > B-17B0 > Aurantibacillaceae > JAHEYG01. The sequence goes on along the minus strand of JAEUTQ010000016.1, from coordinate 37,942 downwards.
TAAGAGCTTCGGTACCGGCGATTTTAAAGAAGGTGTATCCGCATTCTTAGATAAACGTAAGGCAAATTTTCAAGGTAACTAAGTGCTAAATAAAATTGCCTGAAGTTTTCACTTCATATAATAACATTATTTCGCCTTTAGGGTTTACCACTAAAGACAATTACTCTGCCCTATTAAATAATCAGTCAGGCATTCAAAACAAGTCGTTTGGAAAACTAAACGACTTGTTTTGTTTGGCAACTATTCAGGAAGAAAAAATAAAAGAGTACGCAGTCAAAGCCGGTATTGAATCCGGATTTACAAAATTAGAATCACTTAGTATTCTTTCTATTCAGGATGTTTTAAATCAATCCGGAATTTCACTGAAGGAAAAAAACACCCTACTCATTTATTCTACCACTAAAGGAAATGTTGATTTATTGGAATACAACAAACCGCCTGTTTCCAAAGAGCGTGCATACTTGAGTAAAATGACTGAAGCGATTGGAAATTATTTTGGAGCGACGAATATTCCTTTAGTTATTTCTAACGCTTGCATCAGCGGACTTTTAGCTATTATTATTGCTAAGCGCATGATAGCAGAAGGACTTTATGAAAATATCATTGTATGTGGCGGCGATTTAGTAACTGAATTTACTGTAAGCGGATTTAAATCATTCAACGCCCTCAGTACTAATTTATGCAAACCATTTGATGCCCGTCGCGATGGAATTAATTTAGGGGAGGCCGTATCAACTATTTTAATTACAAAAAACAAATCATTACTAAGCGAAAGCTCTACACACATTTTAAATGGCGCATCAGCCAACGACGCGAATCACATTTCTGGACCTTCCCGTAACGGCGACGGATTATTACAAGCCATTGAAAATACATTTTCAAAACACAAGCATATTTTACCCGATACAATTAACGCCCACGGCACTGCTACTCCTTATAATGATGAAATGGAGTCGATCGCATTTGAAAGAGCTGGCTTAACTCGTGTTCCGGTAAATAGTTTAAAGGGTTACTACGGACATACACTTGGCGCTGCCGGTGTATTAGAAACAGTTATAGCTTTAGAGGCCGCGCACCATAATCAATTAATCAAATCGGCCGGTTTTTCTGAGCATGGTGTAAGCGGTAAAATTTCGGTCATTAACGAACACAAAAAAACAACTATCAATACGGTACTAAAAACAGCTTCAGGCTTTGGAGGATGCAATGCCGCAGCCTTATTTGCCAAATTGTAATGGAAATTGTAATCAGTTCATATTGCCGCATTAAAAACAACGCCTTGATCGTTAACGGAAAATCTATTCAGTTAGCTAAACAAGACTCTGCTGCGTTTTTTCTGGCAGAAACCTATAAAATATTAGGACTCAATTATCCTAAGTTTCACAAAATGGACGGCCTATGTAAGTTAGGCTTATTAGCGACAGAAGCTGCCCTGCAAAACTCAGGTTTTTTAGAAAGACATACCCTTGATAAAATCGGCATTTTGATGGCCAATAAAGCCTCCAGCCTGGAAACCGACCGTGTTCACCAACAAAGTATATCAGATAAGGAAAAGTATCTTCCTTCGCCTTCAGTCTTTGTATATACGCTTCCTAATATCGTGATTGGTGAAATTGCCATCAAACACAAAATTACCGGCGAGAATGCTTTTTTCGTTGAGCCTTCATTCAATACAAACCTAATGTTACAACAAAACAACCTCATGCTTAAACAAAGCGAGGTTTCAGCTGTTATTTCGGGATGGGTTGATTTTGATAACGGTCACATGGACGCTCTCATTTATTTAACCGAAATAGCTGACGATTCAATAAAAAAACTTAATTTTAAGCCACTTAACGAGGAACTACTTAAACAACTTTATCAATAAATTATGGACGTATTAATAGAAAAATTAAAAGTGCAGATTATCGAACAGCTAAATTTAGCTGAAGTAAAACCGGAAGACATTAATCCTGATTCACCATTATTTGGTGACGGACTAGGTTTGGATTCTATCGATGCCTTGGAATTAATCGTATTACTTGAAAAGCATTATGCGATTAAGATTCAAAATCCTGCCGATGGCAAAAAGATTTTCGAATCAGTTCGTACAATGGCAGAATTTATTAAATCACAAGGTAAATCTTAATTGTCGTCACCCATTTTTATAAGCGGACTTGGCATGATTTCGGCCATTGGCAACAATGTGCAGGAAGCTTATGCAAACTTATCTAATGCTAAAAGCGGTATTGGGAAAATCCACCATTTAAACACGCGTTACAAAGACGAATTTGTTGCCGGTGAAATAAAACTTTCCAATAACGATTTAATGGATTATATCCGTTTTAAATCTCCAGCATTAAACCGTACTTCCATGCTTGGCATTGCTGCGGCAAGTGAAGCTTTAAAACATTCAGGCATTGATTTAAATGACGGTATGCGTACCGGATTAATTTCATCTACTACTGTAGCCGGAATGTGTAAAACAGAATTGTTTTACAAAGAAATGGTCGATAAGTCTTTGCATCTGGAAGTTTTAGACGCGCATGATTGCGGTGAGAGTACAGAAGAAATTGCCGATTATTTAGGCGTAAAAGATTTTGTGACAACGATCTCTACAGCTTGCTCTTCAGCTGCCAATGCAGTGATGCTTGGAAGCAGAATGATAAAACAAGGCATGTTGGACCGCGTGATTGTTGGAGGTGTAGATGCCTTATCCAAGTTTACCTTCAACGGTTTTAACACCTTAATGATTCTGGATAAAGAATGGTGCAAGCCTTTTGATGAAAATCGCAGAGGCTTGAATCTCGGTGAAGCCGGCGCCTTTATTGTTATCGAAAGTGAAGCTTCTCTTAAAAGGAGAAACGGAAAAGCACTGGCAACTGTTGCCGGTTATGCTAACGCTAATGACGCCTATCATCAAACAGCTTCATCTCCCGACGGATTTGGCGCTACCATGGCTATACAACAAGCATTAAAAATGAGTGGCTTATCCCCTGCGCAAATTGATTACATCAATATGCATGGTACAGGTACGCCAAACAATGATCAATCGGAAAGCAAAGCTACCGTTAATATTTTTGGTAACAATGTTCCTAAATTCAGTTCTACAAAAGCTTATACCGGACATACCTTAGCACCTGCCGCAGGGGTAGAAGCCGTTATATCTATTCTGTCGATACTGAATGATAAAATATTTCCCAACCTTAATTTCACCACACCTATTGCTGAATTCGGACTTAGTCCGGTTACACAGGTAACTTCGCACAGAATGAATCATGTACTTTCCAATTCATTCGGGTTTGGTGGTAATTGTTCATCTTTAATCTTTTCAAGAGTATAATGGCAGCCAAAGCTTATATCATAGGAACAGGTTGCATTTCTCCGCAAAACACCACGGATGAAAACTACTTTTTTGAAACCATAATTGGTCCGAATGGCGATCACTTTCCGGCTATTGAACCTTCGTATAAAGAACACATCAATCCGAATATGCTGCGCCGCATGGGACGCGCCATTAAAATGGGAGCTTCTGCCGCCCGGATGGCCATGACAGAGGCAAAGTTGGACAACGTAGATGCGATTATGTCAGGTACAGGATTAGGTTGCTTTGAAGACAGTGAAAAATTTCTACTTGCGATTTTAAATAACGACGAACAGTTCCTCACCCCTACTTCATTTATTCAATCAACACACAACACCGTTGGTTCGCAAGTAGCGCTGATTATGAAATGTCACGAGTATAATTATACGTATACGCATCGTGGATTTTCATTTGAAAGCTCTGTGATGGATGCATTGTTAAGTTTAAATGAGGGCAAGAAAAATATTTTAATTGGCGGTATCGAAGAACACACTCCATTATTTGTTGAACTTAACCGCCAAGCTAAAAAATTTAACACGGATACAACGCATCCTTTATTTGAAGGTAAAACACACGGCATTCAAATGGGAGAAGGCTCTGCTTTCTTTGTAGTGTCTTCCGAAAAACAAAATGCACAATCATCTATTGACGGCATTAGCTTTTTATACAAACCAAAATCGTCAAAAGAAGTTTTAGATAAAATCAATCAGTTTCTTGATTCACAAAATACGGCGCTTGATAATATAGATCTCGTTTTATTTGGTTTTTCAGGTGACTCCGACTTCGATAATTATCTTCTTGAATTGCTTCCTTTAGTTTCGAATCATTCCGCAACAGCTCATTATAAACATTTATGCGGTGATTATCATACGGCCGGTGCATTTGCCACCTGGTTAGCTGATAAAATTATTCGTAAGCAAGAAATTCCTCATACTATCCGTATCAATCATCACACCAAAACAAGCATTAAAAGCATCTTGATTATTAATGCGTATTTGGGCATTAATTATTCTTTCACCTTATTAAGACAATGCTAAACCATCGGTTTGTAACGGCGCTATTTGCTATTTCAATCGGCTTGGTATTTTTGTTGTGCGCCATTGGAAGCACTGCCTTTTACCTGTGGCAAATCATTCTTCTCCTTGCTTATTTAACAATAGAATTTTTAGGTGCTTATTTTATTGGTTTAAATTTTCACTTGAAATCTGTTAATCATCTGGATAAAACAAAAAATCAAATTGCGTTGACCTTTGATGACGGACCTTGTACACCGCAAACACTTGCCGTTTTAGATACACTAAAAAAACATCAAGTAAAAGCCACCTTTTTTGTGATAGGTAAAAACATTACAGGAAATGAATCTGTCTTAAAACGCACAGTGGAAGAAGGTCACTCTATTGGCTCTCACAGTTACTCACATCATTTTTGGATTGACCTATGGAGTGCTAAAAAACTGGAAACTGACATTCAGCAAAGCCTTGATAGCATCAAAAAAGTAACCGGTGAAGACACTAAATTATTTCGTCCACCCTATGGCGTTACTACACCTAATTTTGCCTACGTTCTAAAAAAACTCAATTTAACATCCATTGGCTGGAACGTACGTTCTTATGATACTTCTACCTCCGACCTTAACAAAATTTTAGAGAGAGTTTTAAGTCAAACTAAAAACGGTTCAGTAATTTTGTTACACGACCGTTTAAACATAATGCCGGAACTTTTAGATAAATTAATTCCTGCTTTAAAAGAACGTCAATTTGAATTTGTTACACTTTCATAAATGAAAAAATTAATTCTTTTAATATTCATTGCCCATTTTGGTTTAGCTCAAAATTTTAAAACAGTTAAAGACACTGCTGCTTTACGTTTAAAAGTGGAACAAATGAGTAAAACGGTAAACAGCATTGAAAGTGATTTTACACAAGAAAAGAATTTGAGTTTGTTGTCGGAGAAAATACTCAGTAAAGGTCATTTTGTGTTTAAAAAAGAGAATTTATTACGTTGGGAATATAGCACACCCTACAAGTACTTAATTGTGATTAATAAAGATAAGATATGGATAAAGGATGAGAAGAAGACAGCTAAGTACGACATGAACAGCAACAAAGTATTTAAAGAAATCAATGATATTATGATTTCCTGCGTACAAGGCAACATTTTTAAATCCGGAAAGTTTAAAGTGGCTTATTTTGAGAATGAAAAGTACTACAAACTCGAGTTAACCCCGCTTCAAAAAAACATGAAAGAAAGCCTTAAAAAGATAAACATGTATTTTGATAAAAGCGTAACTTCGGTGTCTAAATTAGATATGATTGAGCCCAATGATGATTATACCACATTGGAATTCATCAACAAAAAATTAAATGGCACGGTGGCCAATAATATTTTTACAGTTAAGTAGTATCATCCTGCTAAGCACTTCTTGTGCCTACAACAAATTAAAAAACGGAAAAAATTTACAAGCCATCCAATTAACTTCCGAAGTTATTCAGCCGGTTATTCCATCCAACAAGCAATCCGTAAAATACAAGGCAGAAATTGATGTTTTAACTAAACATTTTACAGGCATTGTTGTTTTAAAACAAACCGACGAAAAAACAGCACATATCGTTTTTGTAACTGAACTGGGCATGCGTATGTTTGATTTTTCTGTTGTGAGTGACAGTGTAAAAGCCGATTTTGTGTTTGAAGCCTTGAATAAGCCCAAATTTGTAGCCATGCTTACACAAAGCTTTCGCGAAATGCTACTAATAAACGCTATTGGAAAAACAGGCGAATTAAAAGAAAACAAAAAAGGAAATTATTATTGGATAAAAGATCATAACAGTAGTATTGCCATTCCAAAGCCGACCACTACATTTGCAGAGAAGGCTCAAGTATTTACCGGAAATAAAAAACACTCTTCCACAAAATATCAAACGAACTATAGCCTTTTAAACTACAAAACCAAGGGCCTTGTTAAACTAAAAATTAACCTCATTAAAATAGAAGAAACCAAATGAGTTCAGCATTAAAAAATACTTTTTATACAGTTAGCGGATTAAGCTCAACCGACAATTCGGTGAAAGCGTTAATCTCTATCAATCCTGCGCACGATGTATTTAAAGGGCACTTTCCGCAAATGCCTGTTGTGCCCGGTGTTTGTCAGTTGCAGATTATTAAAGATATATTGGAAGAAGTAAGCGGAACGTCTTTGATGATGACCAACGGAGACAACATCAAATTTACCGGCATGATCTTACCGGATAAAAACCCAAATGTTAATTTAGAGATGACGTACACTAAAAACGAAACGGGCTTTATAGTGGATGCCAAATTATTTTTCGAAGAAACAGTTTTTACAAAACACAAAGGCAAATACAAAATATTAAACTAACATGAGTACAACATTAAATAACGCCAGCGATAAAACCATTAAGGTGGTAGTTTGGATTACAACCATTGTAATTTTAGGAGCAGTAACTGTTCTCAATCGTAAAATTTTACCTGCACCTGAAACAATCCCTTCTTACATTTACAAATTGCCAATGCTAAACGCGATTTTTAACGGGACCTGTTCTGTATTGTTGGTTTTTTCACTGATTGCCATTAAGAAAAAGAACATTGCTTTACACCGCAAAATTAATTTAACGGCTTTCGTACTGAGCTCTCTCTTTTTAGTGTCTTATGTTACTGCGCACTATTTTATTCCGGATACCAAATACGGCGACATAGATCACAACGGGATGTTAGATGCTGCTGAAGCCGCCGCCGTATCAGGTATAAAACCTCTTTACTTATTTATTTTGTTATCGCATATTCTATTGGCTGTTGTCGTTTTCCCAATGGTATTGCTATCGTTTTATTACGGACTCACCGATCAGCGCGAAAAACACAAAAAACTCACCCGCTTCAGCTATCCATTGTGGCTTTATGTAACTATTACAGGCGTGGTGGTGTATTTAATGATATCGCCGTATTACAACTATTAGTCATAAATAATCTGTATCTTTAATTAAATACAATTAAAGGTATGAGAACATTTTTAATCCTATTTTTATTAGCCGGATTCATTTGCAAGGCGCAAATGCCTTACGAATTATTTAACAGCAAAAGTGAGTATTTCTATAAAAACTCGTCATCGTCTTCCTTTTATCTTAAAGGCTTAAAGCCCGACTCTGTAAAAGTATCGGGTAGCGATTCGATATACTATCACTATAGGGTTTACTATATGGAAAATTCTCCATTCTGTATTAATGCTAATTCCCCATCCTGGCTGGGCAAAAGAACGCTCCGTAAATCCAATGGCGATTATTTATTTTTCACCAAAAACAATGATACGCTTACCATTAAAACTCAAGCACCAATGGGATATCAATGGATTTATTACCGGTATTCAAATGGTAATTACATTAGAGCGACATTAGCTAATATTTCATACGTAACCATTAACGGATTAAGTGATACTGTAAAGTCTGTCATCTTCCAAGCCTTCAACTCCAATAACAATGCTATTTATCATTATTACAATTCCAAAACTTTTCGCTTTGGCAAAACCATTGGGCTTTTTGTATGGGGTAACCTCTATAACTTCCCCGCCGATAGTACTTATAACACGCGTTGCTATGGTAAACGTTTAAAGAATAAGGATATTTATGATAAAGCGGTTGGAGATGTAGTACAATCCTATGCAACTACCAATAATTACAACCCAAGCTCTCCATTCGTAAACACCGCTTACTATAACGATTCCATTGTTTCGAAAACATATATTACGCCCGATAGCATTTCGTTAACTAACACGAAAGGTGTTACAAAATATTTTGGAAGCTTAAACAAATACGCCGTTATTCAAATGCCGGAACAATCTCGAGTAGATAGTTTGACGACAAACTTTTTTGAAGCTAAGCCTGTTAATTACGAGCTGAATGGAAATGGCGTGTGTCAAAAAATAATAATTGATTACCTTAATTATTATTGCGGACGAATAAAAAATGCACCAACTGATACCTGTTTTAATAACGCATCTGTGTCTTGTAATTATGCAGAGTTAAGATTCGTTGAAGGCGTGGGCTACTTTTTTAATGAGTTATTTATGGGTTTATATACACCTCGGACACATAGGGGCTACACATTTGCCCAAATCAACAATGTGGTTTGTGGTAGTTTTGTAACCAACCTAGATGAAATAATTAATATAAATTCTCTTAAAATTTTTCCTAATCCTGCCGCCGAATATTTTATGATTGAGGGAAAAGCATCATCCATTTTTGAATTGCAAATTTTCGAAGTGACCGGAAAATTAATCATGAATCGCGCTGTGGCCGGAGAGGAAAAAGTCGAAATTAGCACGCTTAATCCCGGCATTTACTTTGTATGCCTTAAAGGAGCCGATACCCAATACAACTTTAAGTTGATTAAACAATAACAAACAATTTCTTACTATCTTTATTACTTAATGAAGCATTACGCCATCCTAATATTCGCGGCTATTGCTTCGCTCCTGCTATTCTCATGTAATTCCTCTGAAACAGTTTCGGAAGAAATTACAGATAAGCCAACCTGGAGCGAACACATCGCGCCTATCATTTATAAAAACTGCACGCCTTGTCACCGTCCCGGAGAATCAGGCATGTTTGATTTATTGAACTATGATGATGCCAAACGCAATGCCAACAAAATAAAATTCACCACACAAAATAAATTCATGCCGCCATGGCCTGCAGATCCCAACTATTCGCATTTCGACGGCGAGCGCGTTTTGAACGAAACAGAAATCGCATTAATCAAAAATTGGGTGGAAGATAATTGTCCGTGCGGCGATTCACTCAAAGAGCCAAAAGCACCAAACTTTCATGAAGGTTCCTTCTTCGGAAAACCGGATATGGTTATAAAATTACCTCAACCTGTAGCTATAAAAGGAAATGGCATTGATGCTTTTTTAATGCTGAAATATCCATTCGCCTTAGAGAAAGATACTTTTGTGCAGTATGTTGAATTTGTGCCCGACAAAAGAAAACTCGTGCACCACGTCAACGGTCACCTTCTCAGTTATGATAACAGCAGGGAATTCGATTACACGAAAGGTGAAAACAGTTTACCCGATGCTTTAAATAATTACATCGATGCGTATTCAAAAATGGGATTAACGTATACCGACAAAAAAAATCCTCCACTGCCCGCCTTACTCGGGAATGTGGTGTATTATTTGCCGGGTTATATTCCTCCCGTGTATAAAGAAGACATCGGCGGATTCCGTCTGCCTAAGAATGGTGTGTTCTTTTTGAAGAACATTCATTACGGACCATCTAACATCGATACGGAAGATAACAGTCACATTAATATTTTCTTCCGCAAAACTCCGCCTAAGCGACCGGTATTTGAAACACAAATGGGAACATTCGGCATTTCTGAAATAGAACCTAAATTGATTATTCCTCCTAATGAAATAAAAAACTTTCATACTCAAGTGCAAATTCAAAATGATATTTCGATTCTGTCGGTGAATCCGCATATGCACTTAATCGGAAAAAGTTTTGTGGCCTATGCTTTGCCTCCTCAAGGCGATACCATCCGCTTAGTGCGCATCAACAAATGGGATTTCCGCTGGCAATATTATTACACCTATAACAATCCTGTAAAAATTCCGAAGGGTTCGGTGATTCATGTTTACGGCACTTATGATAATACGGATAAAAATCCTTTCAATCCATTTCATCCACCGCGTACCATCGAACAAGGTGAAGGCAATGAAAGTATGCAAACCACCGAAGAGATGTTTCAATTCATCTTTACATATATGCCATACAAGCAAGGTGACGAGAAAATCAGTTTGAAGAATAATTAGGTCCCGCAGATTTCGCGGATTATCGCAGATAAAATTATAAAATTAGACATAATTATATCTATCTGTCATATCGAGCGTAGTCGAGATATGGTATAATTAGAACTAATTGTCACGTCTCGACTCCGCTCGACGTGACACAATCATTCTATTTAAAATCACTTCAGTAAATCAGGTCTTCTTTTTGTGGTGCGCTCAACTGCTTTCTCGTGGCGCCACTTGTCAATATTTTTTTCGTGACCGCTCAACAGAATGTCGGGTATCTTCCAACCGTTATACTCAGCAGGACGCGTATACACCGGAGGAGCTAATAAATTATCCTGAAAAGAATCGGTAAGTGCAGAAGTCTCATCATTCAATACACCGGGAATTAAGCGGATGATGGCATCGCTCACCACAGCCGCCGGCAATTCGCCTCCTGATAATACGTAATCGCCAATAGAAATTTCTTTCGTGATAAAATGCTCGCGAATGCGCTCGTCTACACCCTTATAATGTCCGGATAGTATAATGATGTGTTTTAAAAGTGATAATGAATTCGCGGTTTGCTGATTAAATGTTTCACCATCGGGCGTCATGTAAATGATTTCGTCATAACTGCGCTCGGCTTTTAATTTATTGATACAATTCGCAATGGGTTCAATCATCATTACCATACCGGCACCTCCGCCAAACGCGTAATCATCCACTTGCTTGTGTTTTCCTAAACCGTAATCACGCAAATCAATCAGATTCACTTCAACGAGTCCTTTGTTTTGAGCGCGCTTCAAAATAGAATGCTCGAACGGGCTACGTAACAATTCGGGTAAAACAGTGATGATATCAATGCGCATAGGACAAATTTAATTCTAATTTTCCGAATCCTGATTTTGATATTTTATTGATTTTGTGCCAGATAGAAAATTGTAAAGGAAAAGAAATGTAAATTTAATGTTAAGCCATATAAGCTTCTCATTAACGATTTGATAATATCCCTTTAATATGCACTACACCTTAAGTTTGCATTTTTGTAATGCAAAATGAAACACGCTTTACTCATACTAACATTGTTCTTCTTCTCGGTAACGGCTATTGCCAATAACAACTCCGACAAGAATAAAAAAACCTTGTGTGGTAAAGTGATTGACAAAACAACCGGCGAAGCATTGAGCGGCGTAAAGGTTGAAATTAAAAACAGCAACACGTATTGTTATACCGATTTAAACGGTAATTATATTTTATCGGTTCCTGCCGATGCAAAAACTGAAGTTCAGGCCAATGTGGTAGGTTATGAATCCACCACTATCGAAGGTTCTGAATTGGGTTATTTCAAAGACATCTCTTTATCGCCTCTTCCATAATTACAACGCACAACATTTACTCTTTAATAAATCTTGAATGATAAATTGATTTATTTTTATCCTTTAGTCTTACTAAATAAACCCCTGAAGGAAGCATTGAAACATATATTTGATTACGATATGTACAAGACAACATAGTATTACCTAGACAATCGTCAATGGAAAAAATCTATATAAGGGTAAAGTTTTAATTCCTATTGCTTAATAAATTTAGAATAAAAGAGAGTCTCGCTATCATTCTTTACTTTTATAAAGTACATTCCTTGCTCAAGTTTTTCAACGTTAATTTGTCTTGTATTTTCTGAGAAAGATTCAAGAACAATTCCACTTATATTAATTAATTCGATAGATTTTATTTTCTGACCTTCTGGGATAAAAACACTTAAGTTAAATGCTGCAGGATTGGGATAAATAAGTAACCCGAATTTAGAGTAATAGTTTTCTTTAATACCTGTATCCAGACCTTTCATTTCCCTTAAACTTCCACCCGGGTTTCCTCCGAATACTGACGTAAAATGAAATATATCAATATAAGAGTTATTTAGAATATCATACTTAAAAACTGTACCAAGATTATTCACACCTCCACTTGATGTCATACCGTAAAGATTTCCATCACTTGCTTGATATAAATCGCCATAAGGTGACTGACCGGTTGCTGAACTAAAATCAAATAATTTTATATAACTGTTTGTTTGAGGGTCAAAACTAAATATAACACCCATGTTATTTATTCCTCCCGCTGAAGTCATCCCGTATAACTTTCCATTATTAACTTTTATAAGTTGATTACGACTTGGTTTGCCATTAATGGAAGTGAAATCAAATAACTTAACAAACATATTCGTAACAGGATCTAAGCTATAAATTACACCTCCATTACTTGTTCCACCAAGAGTAGTCATTCCATACAACTTTCCATTATTAGCTAATGTTAAACCGCTAGTAGGATTTTGCCCATCACTTCCAGAGAAATCGAAAATTTTAGTATAAAGGTTGCTCAGAGTATCAAATGAAAAAATAGTTCCGAAATTACTTACACCACCCGAGTTTGTAATTCCATATAACTTACCATTATTGACTTGAACCAAAGTTCCCATAGGCTTCTTGCCATCAATTCCAGTAGGCCCATACAATGTATTAAAAACATTATTGAAAGGATTAAAACTATAAATTGTTCCAAAAAAATTAGGACCCGCATCATAAGCCGTACCGTATAATTTACCACTACTTGCTTGAATTAAGTTACCAGTTGGATAATTACCTGCAGTCCCACTAAAATTTAATAGATTAGTATATGAGTTTATTGTTGTATCAAAACTAAATAATACACCTTTATTCACAAGCCCGCCCCACTCACACAATGAATAAAGCTTTCCGTTACTTGCATTAAGAAAGCTACTGAATGGAGTTGTTCCAGTAATCAATATATCAAATGAAAATAACGAAACAGCATTTGTACCATCGCCCTTTATTTTGAAAATTGTTCCATCACCATTTGTTCCTCCTGTTGAGGTCATCCCCCATAATAGTGGCACTTGTGCGAACAAACATTGGTGACAAAATATTAAAATGGCTATGATCTTACTGATTTTATTCATACAAATAAATATACTAATTTATTTTTTTGCCAAGAAACCTAATTGCAACTGGACCAAGCGAAGGCTTACTCCATAAGTAGCGGGTGAGGCAGTGGAACCAATAGTAACACTCCCACCGCTAAACACTTTAATTTGCGGATTAACCGTTATAGTTAATGTAGAAAAAAGAAAGATAAATTTTTTCATAATAAATGCTTTTTACAAATTTCAGTCATCTAAAAAAAAAAATCAGTTGAGATTCGTTAGGATTAAATATGATTTTTGTCAGAACTAAAGCTCATGAATAATTCATCTCCCCTTGTGTACCTATAAAAAGTTAAATACCCGCGTTAACAAGACAAAACACCACTTAAGTAAACTTAATGTTAAGTATTCGGATACTTAATGTTATTTTTTATTTAAATCTGTGTAACGTCTTGCAATTGCAGTAATTTTGTATTAGAAACAAAAGGTCAATTAAGCGATCTCTTCCTTAAACAAGAACCGATCAAATTTGAAGCCAATGTTTTAAACGATTGTTTAACACTTAATCTTTTACAACATGAAAAAATGGAGCTTCATTCTGGGAATTTTAATGGTGGCATTTTTTGCCAACGCCCAGGTAAAACAAAACAGCGATGGCTTATATGCCAATGCCGACGGTACTTTATTCAGCGGCACTCTCTCTTTAGATGAAAACGGAATTAAAAAATCTACTCTCGAAATAAAAGACGGCAAACTTAACGGTGAAGCTAAATATTATTATGCTTCCGGAAAATTAATGGAAACCGGTACTTATGAGACGGGATTAAAATCAGGAAAATGGATACGCTACAACGAAGGCGGCATGATGATAGGTATTGCGGCATACGCAGCCGGTAAAAAAGATGGCACCTGGATCGTATACGATGATAACGGTAAAAAACGTTTTGAAATGAATTACAAAAACGGTGAAAAAACCGGTGTTTGGAATAACTGGGACGAAAATGGCGCTATCGTAAGCACTAAAGATTACGGTCAGGTTAACTAATTCTTCTGCAAAATTTTGAAAAACCCTGCTTCGGCGGGGTTTTTTTATGGCATTTTGGCTCTTTTTATCAAAAATCAGGGTTTTTAGCGGGTTTTTGTCCATTATTCTCCCTCTCTTAAGTTCCTTAATCCATAAAAAATCCTGAGTTTTGCAGCCTGATGCAGGAAGCAAAAAAAATAGCCATTGTTGGCAGTACCGGAAGCATAGGCACACAAGCTCTAGAAGTGATTCGCGAGAACCCTAAACATTTTGCGGTAGAGGTTTTGGTGGGTAATTCCAATGCTGATCTTTTAATTCAACAAGCTTTAGAGTTTAATCCGAATTCTGTAGTCATTGCCGATGAAAGCAAATACAAACAAGTAAAAGATGTTTTATTTGACAAAGACATAAAAGTTTTTGCCGGCAACAAAGCGGTTGAACAAATTGTAGAATCAGAAAACATTGATGTGGTGTTAGCCAGCATTGTTGGTTACGCCGGACTCGCCTCTACCATCAATGCCATTAAACATAAAAAAACAATTGCCTTAGCCAATAAAGAAACTTTAGTGGTGGCGGGCGATTTAGTTACGAAGTTAGCAAGGGAAAATGCTGTAAATATTTATCCGGTTGATTCGGAACACTCAGCTATTTTTCAATGCCTGGCCGGAGAGTGGGATAATAAAATTGAAAAAATTTATTTAACTGCTTCGGGCGGACCCTTCAGAGGAAAAACGAGAAAAGATTTAGAAAACGTAACGCGCGAACAAGCCCTTAAGCATCCGAACTGGAGCATGGGCGCAAAAATCACGATTGATTCGGCGAGCTTAATGAATAAAGGTTTAGAAGTTATTGAAGCTAAATGGCTCTTTAATTTAAAGCCCGAGCAGATTGATGTGATCGTGCATCCGCAAAGCATCGTGCACAGTATTGTGCAGTTTGAAGATGGCAGCATGAAAGCGCAATTGGGTCTTCCCGATATGAAATTGCCGATACAATATGCATTTTCCTATCCGGCGCGAGTACAAAATGCATTTAAACGTTTTGATTTTTTTAACTATCCGCAGCTTACTTTCGAGAAGCCCGACACCCAAACTTTCACTAACTTAGCCTTAGCCTACGAAGCCCTTAAAAAAGGCGGAAATATGCCATGCGTATTAAACGCTGCTAACGAAGTAGCGGTTGACGCGTTTTTGAAAGACAAAATAAAATTTTTACAGATGAGTGAACTCATTGAAAAATGCCTTCACAAAATTGAATTCATACAACAACCAGATTACAATCAATACATAGAATGTGATGCCGAAACCAGAAAACTGGCGGCATCATTGTTATAAGAAAAAACATTATGGTAAAATTCGGACAACTTTTTTTAAGCTTAACTATTTTAATTACGCTTCACGAATTCGGGCATTTCTTTTTTGCCAAGCGTTTCAAATGCCGTGTAGAAAAATTTTATTTGTTCTTCGATTTCTTATTCCCCTTTGCGGGATTGCTTAATTTTTCGCTTTTCAAAAAGAAAATCGGCGATACGCTTTACGGTTTAGGATGGTTTCCATTCGGCGGCTATGTACAAATCGCGGGAATGGTAGACGAACAAATGGATAAAACCATGTTGGAGAAAGAACCGGAGCCTTGGGAATTTCGTGCGAAGCCTGCTTACCAGCGTTTACTGATTATGATGGGAGGAATTCTGGTGAATCTGATTTTAGGTTTCTTGATTTACTGGATGGTGTTTTATTTCTGGGGACGCCAAACTATTCCTGCCGATCAATTAAAATACGGTATAGCTTGTGATTCTACGGCATTAAACATGGGATTAAGAGATGGTGATTTTGTTACATCTGTAGACGGAAAACCAATTACTAATTTACGTCAGGTGCCAATTGAAATCATCATGAACAAAGCTACCAGCATGGAAGTGTTGCGCGACGGACAAAAAGTAACTATCCCGATTTCAGAAGATAACATCAGCAAAATATTAAGCGGATTAAAGAAAAAAGATTTTATCACTGTGCGCATGCCAACAGAAGTTTACGAAGTTACACCGGCGTCGTATGCAGAATCTGCAGGTTTGAAAAAGGGCGATTTGATTATTGGCATCAACGATAAGTTAACACCCTTCTATAGTGATTTCAGTCGCGAGAAAGCTTATTACAAAGGCAAAGAAGCTGAATTGGTTGTTATCCGCGGTGTGGACACCGTAAGATTAAAATCAAAAATCAGTTTAGAAGGCAGTATTGGTTTTTACAACAATACCGAAAAATACATTCCTGTTTACGATCAGAAATTCGGCTTCTTCGAATCTTTGGGTGCAGGCTTACATTACGGTATTGAAAATTTAATTATGCAGGCGAAGCAATTTGTTGTGTTGTTTACCGTAAAGGACGCGCACAAACAAGTTGGTGGATTTTACAGCATGTATAAAAACATGAATGAAGTTTGGGACTGGCATGCTTTCTGGTTATTTACCGGATTCCTCTCTTTAGTATTAGCGTTCATGAACTTCTTACCAATTCCAATGTTGGATGGCGGGTATATTTTATTTTTATTGATTGAGATGATTAGTCGCCGCAAAATTCCGGAGAAAGTTATTTATTACGCGAATTATGTGGGACTTGTACTTATCTTAAGCCTGATGATTTACGCCAACACCGATTGGTTAAGGGATTAATGTAACCAAATCGTATTTTAAACGTTATACTAGCCATGAATAAAAAGAATTATAGGTTAATTGCATCTGTAATTTTTTTATTGACCTACGCGCTATCCTTTGCGCAACACACTACCATCAGCAAAAAAGGCGAAGAGAAAGCGCCTGCTCCGGGTAAACATAAAGTAATGATCATTCCGTTTGAACCGCGCATGTATATGAGTGAGGTAGATTATGCCATCAACATGGAAACGAAAATGAGCGGCAAGCAGATTAAAAATGCGTTTCGTGATGGGATGAATGAGCAATTGTATAAGGCTTTCAAATCGCAGCACATGGTGGTGGACATGATTGATGATACGGTTAAGACGAAGAAAGATTTAGAAAACATTTATCAGTACCTCAATTATGCTTACATGAAAGTGCCTGATCAAAGCAATTACACTCCACCAAAAAAAGAAAAAGAGGAAAAGAAAATTGATAAAGGACAAATCGTGGTTGGCACCGATAACGAAAAACGTTTTATGAACGCGAAGATTACCAACGCTACACTTGTTCCGTATTTATATGGCAAATACAAGAGTGATATTTTTGTTTTCGTTAATCAACTCGACATTAAAGCATCGAATAGTGGTGGGCCCGCAGATGTTGCTGCCGCATCAGGATTCAGAAAAATAATTTTACATTATACTGTATACACTTATGATGCGAAAGAAATTAATTCAGGCGTAGCTGAAATTGAATTTCCTGCTAACATCAATAACCCGACAAAAATTATTAATACCTACTTATCGAAAATCGCGCAAACCGTTGCGCAACGCGTGAATTTGGCTTTGGCACCGAAAGTAAAGTGATGAATGTTCCATTATTGTCACTTCGAGCGGAGTCGAGAAGTGATGCTAAGAGGTCTCGACTCCGCTCGACCTGACATTCATTAAGTAAGAGCATCCGCCACCACAAAAGTACTTCCGCCTACAAAAATTAAATCGCCTGCTTTTGCTTTTTTCTTCGCGGCTTCAATCGCTGATTTTACGTTTTCGTAAGTAGTTCCTTTTAATCCTGCTTGGGTGGCCTGAGAAGCTAATTCGTTTTCGTTGAGCGCACGTGGAATATTCGCTTTGGTAAAGTAATACTCCGCCTTTTTCGGCAACATGGATAAAACTTTCGAAACATCTTTATCATTCACCATACCAATCACCATGTGCAATTGTTTATACTTTATCGTTTCAATGTTTTTTAGTACTTCATTGATGCCATCTTCATTATGTCCGGTGTCACAAATAATGAGCGGCTTTTCATTGATGGTTTGCCATCTTCCGCTTAAACCTGTCAACTTTACAACTTGCTTTAATCCTTCCGAAATATTTTCTTCACTGATAATAAAACCACTTTCTTTTACAAAATCCAAAGCAGTGATGACACCTAATATATTCTTCAATTGATACGTTCCGCTTAAATCCAATTGATACGTTACCGAATGATTGTCGTTTCTATTCACTAATGTAACTTTGAGTCCGTCTAAATTTTTTTCCCAGCTGCCCAATTTGTAACGTTTATCTGCAAACACAATAGGAGATTTCAATTGCTTAGCCTTTTCATTAAATACAGGCGCCACCTCCGGTTGATATTGCGAAATCACAACGGGAATTCTTTCTTTAATGATGCCGGCTTTTTCTCCCGCAATTTTTACCAGCGTATCACCTAACAAATTCATGTGATCAAAACCAATATTGGTAATCAAACTCACTATAGGTTTAATAACATTGGTAGAATCCAATCTTCCACCCAAGCCTACTTCTATCACCGCCACATCTACTTCCTGAGTTGCGAAATAATCAAAGGCTAAACCAACTGTCCATTCAAAAAAAGAAGGTTCAATTTTTTCGAAAGCCTCTTTATGTTTTTCTACAAACTCAATGACATAATCTTTAGGAATAAGCTTTCCGTTGATTTTAATTCGCTCTCTGAAATCCACCATGTGTGGCGAGGTGTACAATCCCACTTTGTAACCTGCCTTTTGCAAAACCGCCGCCAGCATGTGAGAGGAAGAACCTTTGCCGTTCGTGCCTGCCACATGAATGCACTGTAATTTGTTTTGCGGGTTACCGAGCTCCTTGCAAATAGCAATGGTATTATTTAAATCGGCTTTATACGCGGCAGCGCCAACGCGCTGAAACATGGGTAAACGCGAAAAGAGATATTCCAGCGTTTGAGAATAATTCATTTAATTAAATGCAAATACGATGGTGATTGTTCCTTTTTGTTCTTCAAATTGTCCGCTCACATTAAACTTTGTTGCCAATGCAGCCTGACGCGCTTTGGCTTTTAATACCGCGCTGGAAGTAGTAGTACCACGACCGTTAGGATTGGCTTCCGTAACATTTCCTTCTTTATCTACAGTAATCTCTACCACTACTTTTCCTTCTTCCTTAGTATCTTTAGGTAAGTTAGGAGGATTTACAATCGCTCTTCCTTTTAAATCAAATCCAAACTTTTTACCGGGACCGGAACCCGGACCGCTGCCCGGACCGTGACCTGGTCCATCGCCACCACCGTCACCGCCACCTGTTCCACCGGTGCCATTCGTGTTAGGGTTTCCATCCGGACTTCCTTCGTTTCCGGCTTGTCCGCTATTGCCATCACCGCCTCCGTTCTTTCCTTTATTCTTATTAAACTTTTCGGCGAGCAATTCAGCTGCGGTTTTCTCGCGAGGCTTTTCTACTACCGGTTTAATTACTGTTACGTTATTCTGTGTTTTCGGTTTATTGTCCTCCACCTTCACATCTTCGCCGTCTTCACTTGTATAAACTGTTTCGTTATTGCTGTTTGTTGGCGGAGGGGTAGTCTCCGTTTGTTCAACCACACTCGTCGCATCTCCAATTCCGTTGGATT
Organism: Bacteroidia bacterium; assembly: GCA_016787445.1. Lineage (GTDB taxonomy): Bacteria > Bacteroidota > Bacteroidia > B-17B0 > Aurantibacillaceae > JAHEYG01. The sequence goes on along the minus strand of JAEUTQ010000016.1, from coordinate 18,305 downwards.
CAACATTTCCGGTTCCTTCGTTATAAGTTCCAAAATTAATTTCCATTCCGCCGCCGCCGCCTACAACTTCAGGGAAAGGAGGATTAGGGGTGATAATGGTAAACCAAATGAGGAAGAGCAATACCAAAGCCATAATCGCTGCAGAGATGAGTGCAGAGATGGTACGATTTTTATTTTCTTCGGCGGCGCTTAAGTACATGATTATTGTTGAGAGTTAGAAGGTGCAGTAGCACAAACCATTTTACATTTTAAACGATCGCCAATTTGCATCACATCGATAAAATCCTGATACACTAAATCCTTATCAATATGTAATACGATAACCGGTTCCGTTTTTCCTGCAATGTTTTCTAATAAAAGCGTTTCCAAATTTCCGAAATCAACTTCCTTACTATTTACAAAATACTTGCGCTCTTTAGTAACAGCTAAGTGAATTGGCTTTTTATTGTTATCGATGGGTTTGTTTGCTTTCGAACTTGGCAGATTTACCTTCATGGCATTCGGACTAACCATGGTAGATAAAATCAAGAAAAACAGAAGGAGGAAGAACATGATATCGTTTAACGAATCGGTGCTCACCTCAGCTTCTCTATGCATTTTTTTACGTAATCCCATTTTAATTTAATATTTCCCGCAGATTTCGCGAATCATCGCAGATAGGTTAAAACTATTTTGTTGGTTCGTTCAGCATATCTAAAAACTGAATTTGTGCTTCTTCCATGCGCACAGATATTTTATCGATGCGGGCATTTAACCATTGGTAAGCTACGAAAGCCAACACACCTACCACTAATCCACCTGCAGATGTAATCATTTTTTGGTATAAACCGGTTGAGATAACTTCAATCTCTACTGTTTTTGCCAAAGCGATATCGTAGAAAATTTTAATTACACCAAAGATGGTACCGATAAATCCGAACATTGGCGCGATGCGGCCTGTAATATTCAGAATGCTTAGGTTTTTTTCGAGTTTACTTAATTCGTTAGAACCGCTTTGATTCATTGCCTCACGGATTTCTTGCACAGGCTGACCGATACGAGAGATGCCTTGCTCGAGCATTAGTGCCTCCGGTGTATTAATGGTTTTGCACATGCTGCGCGCATTGGCAAGATTACCTGTATTTATAAATTCTTTAATTCCTGAGATTAAAGTCGGATTTTTCTTAGACGCTTTGGAGATAATCATTAAACGCTCTACCAAAACATAAATGGAAACTGCGAACAGTACTCCCAAGATTATCATTACCGGTCCGCCCTTCATTACCATTTCTATTAATGAAATTTTAGTCTCGGTAATTTCAGGAGCTGCATTTTCAACGGTTTGAATTCCGGTATTAGCAGCGGCTAATGAATCGCTTGCGGCTACGGTGTTAACAGCATTTATACCTGCCTGTAAAATAAAGTTTAGCATCAGAATAGTTTTTTACGAAATTAAATTTTAAAGAGGCAGGTAAAATTTATGCCATAAGGTGTTTTAAACAGAGGTATGTTTATATAACGGCGAATCAAGCCTTGGTTACACCTTTCTAGGTTAAACGTTGAAGAAAATTGCAGTTTCATGTTTTTTTAACTATTTTTGGTTTAATCAACCACTATCTATAGCATGAAGTACTTTTACACTCTTATTGTATTAATTTGTCTATCAGGTATCGGTCAATCACAGATAAATAGTTATTTCAATAACAATCCTTGTTGGCAGATACAATATAAAAACGAAATTGCTTCAAATTGTTATAAAACCGACCTCTATAATTATTTTATAAATGGTGATACTGTTATTGGGTCTTACCAATATAAGAAAGTATACAAGAAGGGAACACATTATTTACAATGTTACTGTCCCGTGCCCCCTCCTACAATTAATCCATGTTTTGCTCCGCCGCCCCCAACTATTTATGGGGCTGGATTATCTTTTTTTATAAGATCTGTCGGCAAAAAAGTATACGTACGTAACGCGACAAACATGATTTGTACAAGTTGTTCCGGAGACACTCTTTTGTATGATTTTAATTTGAAAGTGGGTGATACTTTGCCGAAAACCATGAATAATCCTTCATTTAGCCCCTTTATCGTAACTGTGGCAGACAGCATTCTTACTTCCAATGGATGGATGAAAGCATTCAAATTAAACGGTAACCCAAACTATAATTTTATTGAAGGGATGGGTTATAGTGCTGGATTAATTGAACCTATGCCGATTATGTTATGCAATTGCGCGTCTAGACTAGATTGTTACAGCCAAAACAACACTTCTTATTATCCGGCAAGCGGACCATCGTGTTTATTACCTACAGGAATAAAAGAAATTCCAAATTCTTATAATCCCATAATTTACCCGAATCCATCTGAAGGTAAATATTTCATATGGATTCCTGATTTTTCTACAAACTCAAAAATTGAAATATATGATTTAAAAGGGCAATTAATTCGTTCGTATAGTCCAATCAGTGAAAGTCTGGAATTAGATATTCAAAAAGAAAAAGACGGAATCTATCTATTAAAATATATTTCCAACGGCGAAACAAAATCAGTTAAGCTCGTTAAAGAATAAAAGCCGTTGAATGAATTTGTTATCCACTCATTTTCGTTGGTATAGAGAAATAAAGTGGTTAAACTGCCATTCCTTGCTTTGTATGAGCTGAAAGTCGGACTGCAATAAGTGCTCCAAAGGGTTGAGTTTATCCCCAGTCCAAAATATTAATACCTTTTGATAGGTCGGTAAGTTGATTCCAAGCTTATCATTCATCGTGAAAAAAATGTTTTCCGATCGCATCTTCTCTTCCAATCCACCATATTCATTACCAGGAATAATGTATTTAAAGTGATTGATGTTATAATGATACGCAAAGGAGGTAATTAACTCATCATACGGTTTGACGATTACTGCCGTATTAGTGCCTTTGAGTTGAATAATCTCATTTACTACTTTATCGATTGGAAACTTATTTCCCTTATTTAAATCAACCGTGGATGCGAATGCTAAAATTATTATTCCGTAAGTAGATGTGCGGAACATTTCCCGCTTAAAAACTACTTCAACTGACAAAGTGACTAAAATATAAAATGATGGGATTGCAAAAATCAAGTAACGAGTTAGATACATGGGTACTTTATAGGAAATCGCGAACATGCCAAAGAAAGGGATGACAAACCATAATAAAATTAATCCAAATTGTGGGCTGATTTGCTTGATGTTTTTATTTATAAATGATACAATTATTCCGGTCAACAATAAAATTAAACTCAGCACCACTACAATAGGCATATTGCAAAAAGCCCATAACATATTATACAAACTCTCTATACCGGAAGGAGGTAAAACCCATGTTCCTTCCGAAACGGAGACCATCATTCTTGAATAAACCGTAAGGATTTGTGGAATATATAGTGCTGTGATAATTATTCCCGTTAAAAGAAATGGCTTTAATCCCCTTCTGAAAAAAACCAAACAATGAACAAACTGAATGAACAAAACAATTACGCCAAAGTAATGAGCATATATCAGTAAAGTAGATACAGCTATAAAAATTACTATTTTAAATTTTCTTTTAGTCGTGGCGTTGATTACCTCGAGATAATAATGCATAGATAAAACAGTAAGCAAAAGAAACAGCGAATATACGCGTGTAGTGTGCGAATACTGAATTAATAAAGAGGAAAAAGTTAAAAGCAGAGAAGAAATAAGTGCCGTTCGTTTCGAAAAATACTTTAAACAGAAAAAATAAAGCGCAATTGCCGAAAAAGAAGCGAATAACATTGGTAAAAAACGAACGCTCAAAGGTGAAATACCAAACAGCTTAATCCAATAATGCAAAATCATTTCATATAAAGGAGGATTATTATATCCGTTTAAGCTATCTACTAAATCCTTTATGCCAAATTGCGCGTGATAAATTGTAAATGGTTCGTCGAGTGAAATTGGGATATCCGTAATGAAAATTATTTTGGTGATAATATTCAGCAGTAATAATAAAATTGCAATAACAAAAGGGCGAAAAAATAAAGCCATATTGAAGTAATAATCTTTCGGAAATTATTTAATATGGTATTGCCTTACCTTTAACATTACTCTTACTGAAATTATTTATAAGAGCAGGCATGCCCTTATAATAAATATTGCCTGAGAGGTGAATATTATAATCGAATTGTGTTAGTTGAGTTGTGTTTAAGTAGCAATGCCCTATGCTATACGTTTCAATAAAAGCATACTCACTTACTTCCAGGTTTTCAGCACGCACATAATTAGTTCCATTTGTGTAAACAAACAATCGATTGCACTTCCCTGAAAGGTTCATGTCGCCATTGCCGTGTGTACTGGTTCTTATTTCATAATAATTCCCTTTGAGATAAACGTCCCCTGAATTTTGAATTGTAGCTATGATTGTATCGAGGGCAAACGATTCATGGAAAATAACCGGTGCCACTCCTGCGTTTGTGATCTTTTTTATTTTAGGCACTTCCAGAGTAAGTATTATTTTGCGTTTATACCCTCTTACAAAATTACACATGTTGTTATTTTCAATGACTAAAGTACTGTTCTCAACATTTGTAGAAATGGATTCAATAAGATTCTTTCCGGCCGTAATCGTTATTTTGTAAGTGCTTCCTTGAACCAAGTTTAATTCCATGTTATCGTAAATAATAACATTCTCGAATTCGTTCAGTGCCCTTTCCTCTGTTTTATCCGGACCTGTAGTTTTAAAACAATCAAAGGCATTGTCTTTAGTACACGATTGTATCAAAACGAAAAAAGAAAAGAAATTTAATATTCGGAATAACTTAGAAAACATTGGGTATTAAAGTTAATGAATTGTCATTCCATTTCAAATACACAAAATAAAAAAGGCTGCCTGAATTGAGACAGCCTTTCACACAAACAAACACCCTATTCCTATTTTAATTTAAACGCAATAGGAATATTATAGATCACCTTTACAGGTTTACCGGCTGCGTTTTTGCCGGGTTTTTTGAATTTGGGAATTTTATTGACTACCCGTACTGCTTCTTCATCGCAGCCATAACCAATTCCCTTTAAAAGTTTAGAACTTTCTATTTCTCCTTTTTCATTAATAATGAAAGTTACATGTACGGTTCCGCCAACACCGGCATCTTTAGCTAACTCAGGATAAACAATGTTACTGGCTAAAAAAGCGCGTAGAGCATTAAAGCCTCCCTCAAATTCAGGTTCTTGAACCGGAAAGGCGGTGGGTTGTTCAATCACATCCGGTACAACATTAGTTACAGCTGTTTCAGTACCTGTGCCGGTAAGATTATTGGCATTTGGGTCGCCTTTTGGATCACCAATAGGATTAATATTGTTGTTAGTTACACCATTTTGCTCGTGCTTAACAGTATCAGAAATATTAGTTGAAAGCTCCGTAGATAAAATGGCTGCCGGTGCTTTTTTGGTTGGTGGTTCCGGTTGCTTTTTTTCCGGCTCCGGCGGAGTACCATCGTATGGAATGGTAAATGTAGTATCGTTGGTGCCAACGTATACCGAAATTTTTTCTTTTACGTTGCGATTGGCAATATAAATTCCGGCTGACAATAAAAAAACAGTAGATACAACGTAAGAAAGTACTTTAATTAAAGTGGCATTATATGCCGAACGGAGTGCGTATGCGCCGTATTCTTTGTTGCGATTGGCAAAAATGATATCGTTCATTTTTTGCGCATTGTTGAATGTAATTTTCATAACCTTTGGTTTTAGAGTTAAACAATTTGATAAGGGCCATGTAAATTAATTTCATTCGCTTTTTCTTTAATGTAAAATTAGATGATCATCTGCAAACACTAAAGCAGGTTTAAACAAGTGGTACGGCTTGTTTTTTAACTGGGCGTTTTTGATGCATAGGTGTAAAACAAAAAATCCTGCCGGGGCAGGACTTTCTGTGTGTTTGTGTGTGTGTGATTAATTGAAAATGAAACGGTCTTTTAATTCAGTTTCTTTCTCAAAAATGCAGATGGTTTGACGGAAAGTATTGATGAGATATTTCTCCTTCTCGTTAACATCATCTTGTGAAATCAGTTGATACTTTTCTTTAGCTGATAATTGCAACAAATTAGCAATATCAAATATGCTCGCTGTTTTAAATGAGTCGTAGTCCAGAATTTTGTTTTGCGTTAAAGATAAGTACTCCATGGCGAGTTCTTGCAGGTAGGTGCTCACCGTTAGTTTCTCTTCTTCGTTATACTGAATAATAGCGGCACCGTATAATTTTGGTTTTAGTTGCGATGAATAATCCATAATGCTAAATACATTCACGCCTTCCACCAAAATATCCATCTCACCGTTTTCTTCCACCTTCAACACTTTTTTAATCTTTACTTCCACTCCATGCGTTTTAATTTTTCCGTTAACCGAAAACGGTATGCCGAAATGTGCTTCGTTTTCCAAACAATCATTAATGAGTTGTTTGTAGCGTTCCTCATAAATATGCAGCTTTACCGTTTCGCCCGGTAACACCACCATATTAAGTGGAAACATTGGTATGGTTAATTGTTTAATAGCCATGTGAACCTCCCTTCTTTCTATACTAAGACGCAAAAACCGTGCAAAAGGTTTAGTCAAATATATCCCAGGTGTGGTCTGCGAGCAACCTTGCGGAGCTAACGTATTCTAAGTCAACCGGTTTAGATTTACCCCATTCGTCAGGTCCGATCATCATTAAACGGTAATGATCTTCCTTTTTATATAAATAATAGGTATGCCCTACAAAAGGCTCGAAAGACATATCGGCCTGGTAAATTTTTTCTGAAATCTCAACCCTGCGTTGAATTTGGCCGGCCTGTTCCATGAGTAATTGCACCTGCTTTTGAATTTGTTTCAATTGCATATTGGTTTGTTCGCGCATGGCCGACATCGCACGCGATTTTAATTTTCCTTCATCTTCCGGTTTAATCATCAAGCTTCCCACATTATGCGGATATGCGATTAATCCCGGCTGTTCTGCCACCTTATCTTTATCAATTGGATTTTCCATTATTGATTAAACAAATGAATTAAGGTTTAGTTTGCTGTGAACGAATAAACTTAACAATGAAAGTGATTTCGAAAACGGTATACACCATATAGTGCAACATAAAGTGAATAGCGAAAGCAAAGAAATGTGGTTTATCAACGAGACTGTAAATAAAAACACCAACCATACACACCAATAATCGTCCCATTGATGTAAACATGATTTTATTAATCATATCACGTGCCTCTTCGGTTTTCTTCAGCATAATTAAATTAAGCAAAAGAGAAATTGCGACATGAAACAGGATACTAATCCACCATGTTGTAGAAACAATAGCCGAAAAAGGCAACATATTAATTGCTGCCGACAAAAGAATGGAAACGCCGCTTGCGATTAATATAGCACTATAAGGTTTAAGAGACATATTATTTTTTTGGGAAAATTAAATCCTTTAACGAAACGTACATGGCCGCGAAAATGGAAACTAAACTCAACACAATGGTAAATACAGGAGTTTCGTTTTTATAATACTCGTCGAGTTTATAACCTCCCCAACTTCCTATACCAATAATAGCGGCCATTTGTATGGCCATATTCGTATACTTTATATAAGCGTTAGGCTGTTTTTGTGGCGATTGATTTTTCACCTGTTGCGTTAATGTTTTTCACGATAGCGCCCATGTTACAGGTTCCTGTAAATACGGCACCCGGTTCAATGGAAATTTTTCCGGTGGCGATATCGCCTAATATTTTAGCTGTTGCTTTTAATGACAACATCTCAGCAATCTGAACTTTACCTTTTATTTCTCCGGAGATATCTGCATTCTGGCAAATCACATTGCCTTCAATTTTTCCGTTCGGACCAATTACTAATCTTCCGCTTAAAGTTATATTGCCGGTTAAAGTACCATCAATACGAACATCGCCGCTTGATTGAATATCCCCGTTTATGGTAGTTCCACTTCCAATCAGGTTGATGGCACCGCTTTCGCTGCCTGAATGTTTGTTTCCAATTCCTAACATAGCTAATTAGTTAATTTAGTGCAAGTTACTTAAATAATCCCGAAAAAGGAAGTTATTTGTTGGGTTGATTTATAACTGTCTTATAAGCAGCCTCATAAAAAGCCTGATAGGAGTTAACCCTGGCTTTTTTATAGAAAACAGGTAGGTTTTCGGCTGAAATTATGAAAAACGTAAAAGCTTCCTTTTTGATGGCTCCTTTGTACAAGTTTTTATCGGTTTGCAGGTTAAAGAGGTAGGCGGAAGCATCGGCCGCGTTTGGAAACGATTTTACTAAAATCATTTGCTGGGCTGTTGCAAACAAATTACTGGAAATTGAAAATGTCTTGTTGGAGTAATACGTGGTATTAAACTCATCAATGGATAATTTATACGGATTTGCAATTTTCGGATCGTCGGGGGCTATTATTAAAACAAAATGTTCGATATCCAGATTAATTAAGAAGGTATCCTTTGCCGCAGTGGTTGATCCGCTACCTGAAAACATGGAAGGATTCTTTTGTTTTTTAATTGCCAATAAAATTTCATTGGCTTTCGGTGTTACTTCTGATTTAGGATATAATATCACTAATTGATTTAAAGCCGATTCTAGCGAATCAATTCCCTTAATTTTTCCAACGCTTAAAGAGCGGATGAATTCAAACTTAGGAGTGAAATCTGTTTTTCCGTATTTAGTGAAGGCTTCATTACACTGCGCATACGCTTTGTTATAATCGCCCGACGAATACACTTCGTAAGTGCTTTCATAAAACTTTTCTACTTCACTTCGCTGCGCGTTTCTTTCTTCGGCATACTTAGGATTATTGATGAGTTTAGCGTATTCGCTGTTCGGATATTCACTCAATAACTTTTGCTTGTAAAAATCACTCTGACTTTGGTTCTTTTCCAATAAATAAATGCGGTAGAGTTGATAGTAACACGATAAACGATACTTGTGATTTGTGTAACGATTATTTAAATCTTCAAATGCCGCAATGGCGCGACGGTTATGATTTAATTCTTCTTTATACGTTGCGCCTAACAAATAATCCGCTTCAATGATTTTATTATGCGATACAGTCATTAAACTATCCGTTAACGGCAATTGTCGGATATAATACTCGCGGGTTTTACGCGGATCGCTCGTTTTCGGTTTTTTTCCTCCACCTTTTCCGTCGTTATTATCCACTACAACATCCGGATTATTTTCAATGTTTTCTATGGTAACACCCTTCTGACTTCTTCTCCAATCATCTTCTAATTTTCGATTGCCCCATTTTTTTGCGAAATCGGAAACACCAAAACTAAGTGTGGTTTGATTATAGAAATACCAACCGCCGCCGCCGCTTCCTGCGGTTTCCGACATACCTCCACCTGTTAGATTATTATTATTGTTGTTGTTATTGATTGGATTTTGGTTTTGCGATTTCAGCATCTCAAGTTCTTCGCGCTGGCGCTCTTCATTTTCAATCAACTTAGCAATGTAATCATCAATCAATTTGTTTCGCTGGGTCTCCGACATCTTTGCTAATTTCTGCAAACTGTCTTCACGTTGGATTGTTTTGATATATCCTACCAAGGTAGAAAGTGTAGCTTTTCGACTAACAATGTTGTTGTAATTTGGATGATCTTTAGGAAGAACTGCCACAGTACTATCGTAATAAGCTTCCGATAAAGGAAAACTACTCTTGTCGAAATAAATTTCACCTAACTTTAAATAAGCCTGCGACTTTTGATTGTTATTACTTACACTGGTTTGCGCTGATTTTTTGTAATACGCAATCGCATCATCCGTTTTCCTTTCCTTTTCCTCAATCTCACCCAAGGTGAAATAAATAACATCGAGATACTCTGAATTCTTCACATCCTTTGTCATTTTCAAAAGCTTTGCCTTTGTCTTTATGCTATTTCCGTTTTTAACATCGGTTAATCGCGCCAGTTTAATGTTAGCATAAAAAACCATGTCGTAATTTGGTTTTAAAGAGATGGCCTTTTGATAAAATTGGCGGGCTTTTTTGTTATCCTTTTTTTCTTCGTAAAGTTGCGCTACAATAAACGCATAACGAGCTCTTTGTTTTTTCTTAATGCCTTTACGTAATATTCCGGGTTGATTGGATGCGTTCGTTAAAGCGGTAATGGCTTCTGTATTTAATCCGCGACGTAAATAATAATCCCCGCGCACGGCATACAGTTCACTCTTAATTTTTGAAGGTAATTTTTTCTCGCTTTGTAAAACACTCAGAATAGGATCGGACTGCGAAACAGCTCCCACCTCATTATAACATTTTGCCGACCACAACATCGCTTCAAATTTATCTTTTGATTTGTAAGTGCGTGCTACATAATCAAACGATTCGATGCCTGAGAAAAATTCACGTTTGTAATAACGGGAAATTCCAATGTTAATCCAATTGTTGTCAATCCATTTTCCTGCAGTCGGAATTTCGTTATCCTTTTTATCCTTGATAGTATGGCGTTGAATAACGAGTGAAGATTTTTTGATCGCCATATCAAAATCCGGGAAAGTAGCTTTAGCGTTTTCGTTGGAAGGAATGATATATACCGGCAATATTTTATCGTAATTCTCTTTGTTGTTGGATTCGATTTTGTAAACGCCCTCTTTTATCGCTTCCGAACTCCAATAATAGCCGTTGAATCGAGCTGTAAGGTTATGATAACCCCTGTGAACAGCCGTGTTTTTTTTAGTCGTACAAGCGCCAAAAAAAAGCACTGCACAAATGATAAATATGGCGGAAAAAACCCTCAAGTTGAGCTATAACGTAAAGCCAGTAAAAATAGTATATTTTTTGCTATAATAAAGCATAAAAAGGAATTAAGTACCATTGCTAAATTACTGGGCATTAAGCTGCTGTATAGTAAGCCAGGCCATTAAGCCCGAACCAATGCGCAAGGCATTCTCGTCGATGTCGAATGTAGAAGTATGAACACCGGAGGTAATTCCCTTTGATTTGTTACCGGTACCCAAACGATAAAAGCAGCAAGGCAATTGCTGCGAGAAAAACGCAAAGTCCTCGGCAGTCATTCGTAAGGGCAATTCCTCCACATTTTCCTTTCCTAAATATTGAATGGCTGCAGAGCGACATAATTCGGTTACTTTTTCATCATTAACTAAAAAAGGATAGCCAATTTCAATGCGCAAATCTGCCGTCCCTTTATTTTTATTCGCCACTTCATTTACGATGCGTGTGATTTCAGCGTGCGCCTCTTTTCTCCACTTTTCATTCATGGTGCGGAAGGTTCCGGCTAATTCCACTTTTTCAGGAATCACATTTGTAGCACCCTTACCTTCAATTTTTCCAAAAGCCAACACAGTTGGAATTTCTGACTTGCCGTCATTAGGAAATTTTTTCTTTAACTCCAGAAGAATTTCAGAAGCAATTAATAGCGGATTATTATACTCGGCAGGCATCGCAGCATGTCCGCCCTTTCCGGTAACAGTTAAATAAATCTCATCCGTGCTCGCCATATACATTCCACTCCTGAATCCAACTTTTCCTGTCTCCATACTTGGATGCACATGCTGAGCGATGGCAATATTTACTTCGGGATTTTTTAAAACACCTTCCTGAATCATGAGTGACGCGCCACCCGGTAACACTTCTTCTCCGGGTTGAAAAATTAATTTGATGGTGCCTTCGAAACTATCTTTACATTCGTTTAAAATGGCAGCGGCTCCCAATAAACTGGCGCTATGCACATCGTGACCGCAGGCATGCATGACACCGTGATTTTTTGAAACATATTCTACATTATTTGTCTCAACAATAGGCAAGGCATCCATATCGGCACGTAATAACAAAGTTCTTTTTCCGGGATTCTTCCCTTTTATCAAGGCCACAATTCCTGTCTTCACTATTCCTTTTGAATACTCAATCCCTAATGAATCTAATATTTTTGCAATGTATTCGCTCGTCTTATATTCTTCGAACGATAATTCAGGATTAGCATGAATATGCTTACGGATCTCAAGAACCTTTTGAAAGTTCTTTTCCGCTAATGATTTTATATGCTCTGCATTTACCATTACTTCCAAAAAATCATTTTGAGTCCGAGTAAAACTATAATAACACCAAAGATTTGCTTCACGGTTTTTTGATCTAAAGAAATAGACCATTTACTGCCGAAATAACTTCCGATTACAAAGGTAGAACCAATGATAATAGCCGTTTTAAAATCAACATAGCCGGCTTTATAATAATTCATCACGCCTAAAATTCCGATTGGCAATAAAAACATAAAGAGTGTAGTGCCCTGCGCCTTGTGCTGCGAGAATTGTAAGAAATAAACCAACACGGGAACAATAATGATTCCACCGCCAATCCCAACCATACCGCTCAAAATTCCGGCTAATAAACCAACGAGTAATAAAATTAAAATATCCATTAAAAATCTGTTGTAAATGATAAATACGTAATCGGTTTTTGAACTTGCATATCATCAACGCCCCATCCGAAATCCAAACGAACAAAATATCCTAATAAACGCGAGCGTAATCCTAATCCGTAACCTCCAACCAATGGATTTTTTTGTTTATACACAGTCAGTGTAATCGGATTACTGTAATAACTATTTTTATTGAGCGTGTTATCTTCACTTAAAGGATTAGCGCCATACCAGGCCATTCCCAAATCAGCGAATACAACTACCTGGAAGTTATTTACAAAATCGGATTTAATCGGACGATTTAATAAATAACGGAACATTGGCCAGCGTAATTCAGTATTATAAACCACAAAATTATTTCCGTTACGGATGTTCTGACGGAAACCGCGCATGTTGGTTGCTAAAGTTTGGAATTGGTATTGTTCCGGCTTCACCACATTTATCGTTTGATCGAAAGAAGGATTGAACCAGGAATCAACACCACCCAAATAATAAATTAAACGATCGGAACCTAAGGAGCCGCCATAAGCTAAACGGTTACACCAAATTAAATCACGGTGTACTTTCTTATAGCCACGAATGTCAAAACCGTATGTAATTAAATCATGTTGTTCCGTTTTAATTAATCGCCAATACTCTGCCCAAACCTTGGCGCGCACACCGTTATATAAATTTAAACCACGCTTTCTGGTATTATCAAAAATATACTCCCAACGCACACCGGCATAATTATCGTAGGTGTTTCTTCTCGGTAAAGACATATCGCCTACTGAAGCAAATACAGTTCGGTCGTTACGATACAATACCGATAAACGTGTTGCGCTCACTTCACTAAACGGATACTTAACGGAATAACGTGCATCATTCGTGTTTATTTTCGCCAACTCGCCATAAAAACCGGCTACTTTTAAGAATGACTGACGGTGCAATACTAACTGATGGTCTAATAATTTACGGCGGTTCTCAAAGCTCAACATAAATTCATTATCCAGTGAGCCCGCAATACGAAAACCTGCAACGATACGACGGTCTTCCATCAAATCACTCAGTCCGATTTTAAACAATGCATTTAATCCCGGATTTAAATATATCGGATAAGAACCTCCCGTGTAGCGCTGATAATTGGTGCTTAAATACGAATTATCCAATTGTGTTACTACGTAATCTGTATAGAAGGTGGTGAAGTAATTTTGTTGAATCGGAAATCTGAATTGATTTTGCGCTATTTCACTTTTTGAGGAGGACGTGTCTTGAGGCGCTGCGTCAGTCTCTTTATTTTCTACTTGCTTTTTAGGTTTTTCTCCGGCTAAAGTATAATTGTCGAAATCAATTCCGCCTGATTTTCTTGCTGTATCCTTCACAGTTTTTGTTTTCTGTTCCACTTGCTTTTTTGGTTCCGGTAAACTGATTCGTTCAGGATCAAATATAAACGGGCGCTCCGTTGCTTTTAACCAAGTGTCTTTCAGCTCTGCAGTTTTTAATCCGGATGGTTTCTCCAAATCGGAAACGGTTAAAACGTATTTCCCTTCATTGTAAAATATCTCAGCCTTCTTGGTATAGCGCGAATTAATGTGCTGTTCAATGACATTTCGGTTATAGTTAGAAATAGGCTTTGAATTAAAATAATATCGATAATGTTCCACTGTATCCACAAAAGCAATGGTACTGTCGAATTGCGCCACATAGCGGTTGTAAATTCCGTTTTTATCGCTCACATACGCCACTAAATCTTTAGAATATTCCTGAGGTAATATTTCATTTACATTCGGCGTATTCGTAACGCGAATTGCGATTTGCGAACGCGGACTGTAACTCAAATAAAATAAATCATTGTTCTTGGTAATTTTATTAAACACTTTCGCGTCATCACTCCATTTGATGGTATCCGACACACGGTTACTTTCAAAAACAACACCCTTGCTGCCTTTTACAAATACAGGGTTGTTATCGTCCCAGATATCATTCGTTAATTGTTCAATGCCTCCGCTGTTTAATATGAAAACGAAAATGTCTGACTGGCCTTTTCCTTTTTTCACGGCGCTCATAGCTAATTTCTTGCCATCATGGCTAAAACAAAAACTGTTTACTTTTTCAAATCCGGTGATGTTACGTTTAAAGCTTTCCTTTGTGGTGATGTTGTAGGTATGTAAAATCAATTGATTTTTTCTTTCATACAACATGGCGACAATCTCATTATTCGGATGAAAAGCTAACAGCGGATAATTAAAATCATCCATCCGCTCCACTTTCGGATTAAACTTTAAAATGCGTTTGTGTTCTTCTTCACCCAGAGTATGCAACCATACTTTAAACTGTCCCATTTCGTTGGTAGAGTAAATTACTTTTTGTCCGTCGGGACTCACTTTAAAACTATAATAATGGCGCGTTTTCTTCTGCTTAGTTAACACATTTGGTGTGGCAGGAAACGTACGAAGAGAGTCGTTGTAATTATAATATCTCTTATTAAAAACTTCCTGCATCTCAAAAATCAAATTGTTGAGTGAAGTACCAACAACAAACAATAATGCGTTATCCGGACTACGGCTCATTTTAGTCATGTATAAAATATTCGGAATAACAGCTTCGCCATAAGTTTCCGCGATATAATACCAAAGAGCATGACCGGCCATATAGGCATCTTTACCTGTGAGATGGTTAAATTTATAGAAGCGATCGTTTTTGATAGCATCCATTAGTTGATTATCGGATAACGTATGCCAGCCCTCCGACAAGTAACGAATAAGCCCTTGCTTGAACCAATCCGGCAATACCAGTAAAGTAGAATTACGCACCATTTCGCGGGCACTACCGCCGTACATGCGCTTGCTAATCATTAAATCAGCGAGTCCGGCCCGGATTTGACGATCTAAATCGGCATGACTGCCGTTGAAGTAAACGTTGATTTTATCGCCAACAATATGCGTAACGCCACCCACATTGGTTTCTTCCTCGGCAGATAGTCCTAAATTACTTTGCTTAAAATCATTTTGATTATTGTAGACCAAAATCTGCACCTTATCATTCATTTGAAAGTCGAGGCGCTTTTCGAGAATTGGAAGCTGCTTATCTACAGATACTGAAACATACTGCGCAATTTCCTTTCCGCCCTGATAGAGATAAACCTTGTAGCGGTCGTAATCAAAGTAGGTCCAATTAAAATCTTGATATTGAATACGGTTTTTTCCAAAATCCATTTGCATCCCGTAGTAATACTGGGCGAAAGATTTTTGTAAGAAAAGGAGCGCAAAACACAATACGCTCAAAAACCGTTTAAAACTCATAGCGCTAAGCTTTAAAGGTACGGATTTTTACAAAAAAAAGGGAGTTTTTTAGGGCTTTTAAAGCTCATTAACAAAATCGCGTAAAAGACGGAAAACATCGCCGTAATCGGTTAAGGGCAAGGTTTTTTCGACATCATCCACGTCGTGATAAGCCTTTATTCCGCCTAATGTATATATGAAAAATGCGGGTACGCCTTTCTCGGTAAACCAATAATGGTCGCTGTTTTGAGCCTTTCCTCTTTTCTTGATTTCCTTCACATAATTCTTTTGAGCGTTGATTTTTGTCAGCATCTCAAATTGAGAGGTTAGCACCGCGCCATTGGTAACCATGATGCCATCATCGCCGGTTCCCAATAAATCCAGATTAATCAAAAATTTAATGGATTTTAAATCAATTCCCCCCTTCTCCACAAAATGTTTAGAGCCCAGTAAACCCGCTTCCTCGCCGGCGAAAAAAACAAAAACTGTTTTATATTTTGGAGGATGTTCGCTGTAATATTTTATAAAATTAAGGAGCACGCTAACACCGCTAGCATTGTCGTTCGCTCCCGGAAAAAACGTTTTCTTTCCTAATCCGCCCAAATGATCATAGTGCGCAGTGAAATAAATACAAGTGTCGTTATTTTTTGTTCCATCGATATAGGCACAAATGTTCTTATTGATGAATTTAGTTAATACTTTACTTTCGATGTTCACATCAAGCGTCTTAAAATCCTTGTATTGATTTTTGTTCAGTAATTTCACTTCACATCCTGCTAAGGAATTAGTTGCCACACTAAAGGTTAATTTCCTTTTCAGACTTAAAATAACAGGAATGGGAGAATCAATGGCTTTATAGGTAACGCTATCTACTTGCTTTAGATTAAACTTACCCTTAATGCTTCCGCTTTGAGGATTTAAAATAAAATCATTGCCGGGTTTAATGGCTTTGCCGTTGAGTTTTACGCTAACATTATTTGGAAAAGTGTTCACATTGAAATCAAATTCCTGATAATAGCCGGTGCTAAAGAGTGGTTTTGCCTTAACACTTTTCAACTGATCGGTAATATACTTTGCCGCTACATCCAAACCGTTATTGAGATAACCTCTTCCATAACATTCTTTAGACGTTAATTTTTTAATGATTAAACGAGCGTAGAGTGAATCTTGCGACTTGGTAAAAAAAGTAACGGATAGAAAAAAAACGACTGCAAATAATTTGCGAAACATGGGTTCGGTTAAATAAATCGCTTTTGATTTAACTGGAAAATCCGAACAGTTAACTCGTGATTTGCCTTCCAATTATATAAATTCATGAGCTCGCGTAAATACGTTTCACTCTCATTCAGGTTATCGATGTGATTTAATTGCTCCATGGCCAGATTGAACTCGGTTGAATTATTATTAAATAATTCACTGATCATTCTGAATTTATCGTTAAGTCCGATTTCTACTCTGCGGGCAGACGTAACGGCCTCTGTTGCGCTAACAACACTCGAAATAGTTTCATGCATTTTCACTTCATCGTTCTGAACCGGCACTTTTTGCTCAGCTTGCTCCATGACTTTGAGGTGAATATTAAAATTAGGTGAAAGCTCCTTCTGCGTTTTTAGAAATTTATAGATAACAAGTTGTTCGGTTAAAACATTCACTTTTTCTGAAAGACTTTCAACTTCGGTAACAGAAGGTTGAATGTTCTCGTCGATATCAATTAAGGCAGCTTTTACTTCCAGTGCCGCCAGTTTTAATTGCTCAAATGCTTTTTCAGTTGTCATTTGTTATTATTTGTGAATAATTTTAGAACTAAAAGTAAGTCATTTACCTTTACATTTAAAGTTTATTATTAACTCCTTTTAAACAATGTTTTTAGAAAACACCATCTCCCAAAAACGCCGCGGCTGGATTGAAGTTATTTGTGGGAGTATGTTTTCAGGAAAGACGGAAGAATTAATACGACGACTGAAACGCGCACAATTCGCGAAACAGAAAGTAGAAATTTTCAAACCCAACATTGATACGCGATACGATGATGTGAAAGTTGTTTCGCACACCGGCACTGAAATTCATAGTACGCCGGTTCCTGCAAGTTCTAATATTTTACTCATGGTGAATGATGTGGATGTTGTTGGCATTGACGAAGCACAATTTTTTGATGAAGAATTACCGAATGTATGTAAACAATTAGCCGACATGGGCATTCGTGTGATTGTTGCAGGATTGGATTTAGATTACTTAGGCAAACCTTTTGGTCCCATACCAAACTTGCTTGCCACTGCAGAATACGTGACCAAAGTACATGCCATTTGCATGCATTGCGGAGATTTAGCTTACGTGTCTCATCGCACCATCATCAATGATAAATTGGTTGTATTAGGCGAAACCGACAGCTACGAGCCGCTTTGCAGAGTATGTTACAATAAAGCCAACGAAAACAAGTGATAACTCCTCATCATATCTCAAACATTTGCAGCGGACAACTTTTAGGGAATGCGCATGTAGTGATAAAAAATTTACTCACCGATAGCAGAAGTGTCGTTCCGTTTTCGGAAAGTGTTTTTTTTGCTTTAGTGAGTGAGCGCAATAACGGACACCGATTCATTGAGGAATTATACAAAAAGGGTGTCAGATGTTTTGTTATATCGGAAGATATAAAAGCACCCGGTAGCGATTGCGCTTTTAT
>JAEUTQ010000082.1 GCA_016787445.1 Bacteroidia bacterium | reverse complement strand
TATACATCCGGTGTGACCAATACGCCTAATCTTGATCCTTTGTTAGTAAGCGGACTATCATTAAGTACGCAGGAAAAAAATGATTTGATTGCGTTTTTGAATACATTAAACGACGCTGAGTTTATTAAAGACCCGCGTTTCTCCGAAATTCACTAGTCTTTAGAAGACTTATTTAGTATATTTGTTTAAACTAAATTCTATGAAAAATTTCAAATACATTTTATTAATGGTTACAGCCCTTGCATTCTTCGGTTGTAAAAAAAATCAGTTAGGTGGTAAATCTAATATTAAGGGTAGAGTTGAACATCACGATAAGGCCATTCCACATGCCCGTGTTTATATCAAATTTAACGCCAAGGATTTTCCGGGAACTGATGTGTCGAAATACGATACATACATTGATGCCGATCATAACGGAAACTTTTTAATCAGTAACATTTACCGTGGCGATTATTATTTTTACGCGATTGGGGTAGATGATGCAATTGCCGCGCCTGGAACCGTTAAAGGTGGTATCTATTTAAAAGTGAAAATGCTGAAAGAAATTACCGGTTTTGTTGTTCCTGTAACAGAAGACTAAACAGTATACAGTTTTTTTAAGGCCACGAAGAATACTTCGTGGCTTTTTTGTTTTAGTTAACATAAATCATGTTCTTAACTAAACTGATATTCGTAATTTTATACTATGGTAAAAAGAATTTTAAATCTGATTCTAATATTCGGCCTTTTTGTTTTTAGTGGCTGTAAAAAAAATGAATTAGGAGGTAAGTCGGGTGTGAGCGGTAATGTATTACATCATGGCAAACCAATTGCTAACGCGGTTATTTATATAAAGTTTAACGCGAAAGATTTTCCCGGTACCGATTTAAAAGTTTACGACACACAGATTTCTGCTAATACGAATGGCTACTTTGAAATCTTCAATTTATATAAAGGCGATTATTATTTCTATGCAGTGGGAGAGGACCCTGCCATTTCGGCGCCATATTTAGTGGTTGGAGGCATGTCGGTTAGTTTAAAAAGTAGGGAGAGAAAGGACATTGATATTGCGGTTGGCGAAGAATAGCTGTAACTTTTTAATACATTTGAGTTATATAAATTTATGCAGTTGAAGTTCTCTTTCCTTTCCCAAGTAATTTTGTGCCTAATAGTGCCCTTCTTATCTTATGGCCAAAATGTAAAAATTAAAGGAAAAGCGCATTCTTCTCATATTGGTAAACCAATTAGTTTATTAGCCTATAGTGATTTAATTACCTACACAAAAACAAGGGAAGCGATTGATACTGTCGACAAAGACGGATATTTTGAATTGGATTTGCAAATCGAGCACACCCAACCGGTAGAATTACAAATCGAAAATTTATTCGGCAAACTATACATTCAGCCTAATTATGTTTATGGTGTAACCTTTCCTGAAAAGGATAAGGATTTGGATATTCGCGGCGATGTGGAAGAGCAGGTGTTAATAGGCGTCATTTCTGGCGATACAACGGAACTTAATACGCTTATTATCGACTACAATAAAGTGTATAACAAAATGTTTGAGAATGCCGCCACCGAATTCCTGAATAAAAACCGAATTTATAACAAGCTCGACACAATACAATTAATTGCAAGTTGGCGGTATAAGAATATTAAGAACAATTATTTTAAATCGTATGTACAATACAGCATTGCCGAGTCCAATTCAAACGCATCACGCGGAAAGAATTTTTTGGCGAGTAATTTTATTGCAGGAAAGCCTGTTCAGCACACGCATTTCGAATACATGACTTTCTTTAACGCTTTCTTTAAAGGATATGTTGAGGCTTATTCATCTACCAAAAAATCAGAAAACATTCATCATTTAATAAATACGGTAACACAGTATACGGCGGTTAATTCGTATTTAAAAAGTAACCCTCTATTAATTAACGATACTTTACGCGAATTGGTGATCATAAAAAGTTTGTGGGATTATTATTACAATCCGCAATTCAGCCGCGAATTGGTATTAGCTGTTATCGAACAAATGGCTAATGATACTAAAATTAAGGCGCATAAGAAGATTTTGAATAACATGTTGCAAGTGGCCTATAATTTAAATGTAGGCATGAAGGCTCCTGACTTTGTGGCCTATGATCGCACCGGAAAAATGGTAACTCTTGGCGATTATAAGGGCCGCTATGTTTATTTAAATTTCTTTTCTACGAAAAGCGTAAACAGTTTAAAGGAAATGCCAAAGATGGCTGAATTGGTTAAAAAATATGGCGATAAAGTAACATTCATCAGTATTTGCACCGACGATAGTATAAAGAGTTATAAGAACTATCTTAAAGCTAATCCAAAGTACACCTGGCCAATCTGGTATAATAAAGCTGGAAATGATGGCAAAACTGCTTATGATGTGTATAATTTAAAGGCAGTACCGGCTTTCTTTTTTATTAACCAGTTTGGTAATTTGGCTCAATCGCCTGCCACCGCGCCAACACAGGGCTTCGAGTATAAGTTAAAGGCGCTATTTAAACCCAAAAAGAAGGATACTAAGATTGGAATCAGGTGATAACTTGTGCAGGGTGAGCTTCTGCTTCGCGCCTTTTAAACTGATTAAGCGCTAAAGTTAAAATTCCTATAAACATTATAACAGCGGCCGATAATAGAAATTCTTGTATATAAGGTACATTTTCATATTTCATAGCAAAAATACCTTGTGAGAGTAGTAATCCTTCATTGAAAATAATTCCGCATACAAAAATGGTAATGCCAATAATTGATTTTTTGTTAAGTAAAATGTATTTCTGAGACACAATAAATCCCAGTAAAAAAATAGTAATTACCCCTAATAATACAAGGTGAAGATAACCAATAATGATTGGTCTGAATCCAAATGCGATTTTGCCAAGCGGGGGATAAATAGAGCCTAATTGCAATGCTATTTTTATGGTGAAGGCAATAGCAGCTAATCGGAATAAAATTTTTCCGACATGAGAAATTTCTGAATCAAAACGTATGTGATATTTGCTTACAAATGCAATTAACCATGCCCAAGCTACAATCTGAGCAATAGCCGCCATGGCTTCTATACTAAAGAGCCATGTTGGGATATTTAGCCAAGGTACTGAGAGAAAATAGGTGGGAAAACACGAAATTAGAAATATGTAAAAGATGGTTTTGTTAAGATTAGAAATAATTTTTAAAGCATAAAGTTTATCAATAAGCAGGCCGCCTATTGCAAAAAGAAACCAACCATTATATTGAAAATGCAAGAAAAAGTATACAGCTGACAAGTACCGTTTTTGTTCTAAATTCTTGGTAATCATCATGTATGAAAGGGCTAAAGCCCCAATAGAAGAAAAAACACTAAATGTTAAAGCTGCTTTAAACCAATATCTACTTACTAATTTTTTTGTGATTCGGTTTAGATCTCGCCAATACATAAAGGCAAATATATAAGAGACAATAATCGATAAAGTAGAGAAAGTTGTAGTAAACGGTCCGTACCCCTCCGCAAGGAAGGCAACGACCATACCGTAAGCTGCTAAGAGATTAGTTATTAACAACCACTTATATCTTTTGAATATGTCGTTTACCCCCCTTTTTTTTAAATAGCTCACCATTAAAACCATTAAAGTTTGGGTAATCCATCCCCAGAAAGCAAAATTGGAGTGGCCATTCAATAGATGCTTTTGATCGACAAATGGCAATGAAAAGGCGATTTTATAACGTAGTACAACCCCTAGAAACGCAACAATGCATAAATTAATAAGGGAAATTCTTAACCACTTGAGCGATGTAGGCGTCATAATTTAAAACGCAAATTTAAAATAAACTTTTTTAAGAAATATAGTCTTCCAATCATAAAAAATTTACTAAATGAAAATATCTGACTAAGAAACCAGTTCTAAAAATCTAAATTTAAAATGAGCAAATGGTTTTTTGATGTTGTTGAATCAAATTTTCGTGATGTTAAACATTAAATTGGAAAAAAAAGTTAAAAAGTCATTCAAATTCATGAAGATTCTCATACTTTGTATTCACTTAATATATGTACTTTTGAATCAAATTAAATTAAACCTTATAAAAATGAAAAAATTAATCACATCCAGCATTATTGGCATACTTGGTTTATTGATTGTTTCTTGTGGCGGCGATAAATCAACAGAACAAACGGCTGCTGCCCCTGCGGCAAGTAATGAAACTGCTGCTCCGGCTGCAGATAATGGTAATCCTTCTTATGACCCTGAACGCGGTGAGGGTAAGTTTAAAGATGTAGAGGTAGGCGCTACGTTAGATGTTGCTATGGCGGATGCAGGTACTAAAGTATATGATGTAAAATGTTCTTCTTGCCATAAATTAACGGATGAAAAGTTGGTTGGTCCGGGTTGGGCAGGCGTATCAAAGCGCCGTACACCAACTTGGTTGATGAATTTTATAACCAATACAAATGACATGATCGATAAGGATCCTGAACTTCAAGCTCAATTAGAGCTTTGTTTAGTTCGTATGCCAAATCAAAGTCTTTCTGATGATGAAGCTCGTCAATTGCTTGAATTTATGAGAAAGAATGATGGAGTAAAATAATTTTTAAAACAATCCCCTTTCTAAATATGAAAAATATAAATTATAAAATCGCTTCTTTAGCTGCAATATGCACTGTGGCGGGTATGGTTTCCTGTAAGCCAAAAAGCGTAGAAAACGCTGTAACAGGTGATGCTTCGGTTAAAGCTTATGTGGCACCGGGTAAATATGATGAATTCTATAACTTCGTGAGTGGTGGATTTAGTGGCCAAA
This sequence comes from Bacteroidia bacterium, assembly GCA_016787445.1. Lineage (GTDB taxonomy): Bacteria > Bacteroidota > Bacteroidia > B-17B0 > Aurantibacillaceae > JAHEYG01. The sequence goes on along the minus strand of JAEUTQ010000082.1, from coordinate 148,790 downwards.
TGAGTGTTTACGGATTACCTTCCGGACGTTTGTTCCGTGTTATCCCTGTTTTCTCAACTGATCCTGAAAAGGGATACGGGTATTCCGAAGAAACTAAGCCTATGTTAAATACTTCACATGGTTTTGTTCCTTGGGATGATTTACACCATGTGCAGTTGTCAAAAACAGCAGGTGAAATTGATGGACGCTGGGTATTTGGAAATGCTAATAATACGCCTCGTATTGCGCGCATTGATTTGACGACCTTCCGTACAAACGAAATTATTGAATTGCCGAATAGCGGCGGTAACCACTCTTCTCCTTTCATTACTGAGAATACAGAATATGTTGTTGCAGGTACACGTTTCAGTGTTCCTCCTGATGACGCAAACGGAGATGTTCCAATTAATACTTATAAGCAAAATTTTAAAGGAACTTTGAGTTTTGTGAGTGTTGGTAAAGAAGATGGTAAAATGGATATCGCATTCCAAATTCTTTGTCCTGGCGTTAATTTTGACTTAAGTCGTGCAGGTAAAGGTGTTTCTCACGGTTGGTTTTTCTTTTCTTGTTATAATACTGAACAAGCAAGTACTTTATTAGAAGTGAATGCTTCGCAGAGAGATAAAGACTTTATCCTTGCAGTTAACTGGAAAAAAGCTGAAGAGTATTTAAAAGCAGGTAAAGGACGAAAACAAGCAGTAAAGTATGCTCATAACGTTTATAGTGATGTTACGCACTCCGCAACCAGCGAGATTAAAACTGAAGTGACTGTTTTAGATTCAAAAGAATTGGCTGATATCTGTTATTTTATTCCTTGTCCTAAGTCACCGCACGGTTGTGACGTTGATCCTACAGGAGAATATATTGTTGGTAGCGGTAAGTTAGCAGCATTAATTCCTGTATTTAGCTTTGATAAGATTCAAAAAGCTATTGCCGCTAAATCTTATGACGGTGATTTCGAAGGTATACCGGTGATTAAATATGAATCGGCTTTATACGGTGAAGTAAAGAAACCCGGTTTAGGCCCTCTTCATACAGAATTTGACGGTAAAGGAAATGCTTATACCTCTATGTTCGTTTCTTCAGAATTGGTTAAGTGGAATATTAAAGACTTAAAAGTATTAGACAGAGCTTCAACATTCTACTCTGTTGGTCACCTTTGTATTCCTGGTGGAGACACAAAAACTCCAAATGCTAAATATGTTATTGCTTATAACAAAATAACTAAAGATCGTTATTTACCAACCGGTCCTGAATTATCTCAGAGTGCTCAATTATATGATATCAGTGGTGATAAAATGCAATTGATTTTAGACTTCCCAACTATAGGTGAACCTCACTACGCTCAAGCATGTGCTGCAAGTGTTATTAAAGACAAACAGGTTAAAATCTTTAAAATTGGTGAAAATAAACATCCATATGTTGCAATGGGTGAAAAAGAAGCTAAAGTTGTTCGTGAAGGAAATAAAGTACATGTATATATGACTGCCATTCGATCTCACTTAACTCCTGATAACATTGAAGGTATTAAAGTAGGTGATGAAGTGTATTTCCATGTAACTAACCTTGAACAAGACTGGGATGTTCCGCATGGATTTGCAATTAAAGGCGCTTCCAATGCAGAGTTATTAATTATGCCGGGTGAAACTCAAACTTTAAAGTGGGTTCCAACCAAAGTAGGAATTAGCCCAATGTACTGTACTGATTTCTGCAGCGCATTACATCAGGAAATGACGGGTTACGTAAGGGTATCTCCGGCAGGTAGTAGCACACCTCTACATTTCAGCACCGGAACAAACCTGGCTGCAAGTGAAGGTAGTAAAGCAAAAAAATAATCTTTAACAAAAATCTAAAGCTGTAATATGTAAGAGTAAAATCTTTCATGTTATGGCTTTTTTTAAGCCTAAAACATGGTCTTGCTTATAAAACAAGTAGGGATAGATGTTTACTGATGAAATTTACCTTGTTGGTTTTTTTGGAAGGTAATTGTATTATAAAATCTATATTATGAAAACGAATAAAATTAAAGGATGGATTGGTGCAATGTTGGTTCTTGGAGGATTGCTTCTTATAGCTGTATTATATGTACCCATGTGGTATATTGATTTAGATGCTCCTCAGTATCCAGAAGGTTTACAGTTATTGATTTTTCCGGATAAAATAGGAGGAAACGTTGAAATCATTAATGGCTTAAACCATTATATAGGAATGAAAACATTGCATACCGAAGATTTTATTGAATTTAAGTTATTACCATATATTATCATGTTTTTTGCAGTCTTTTTTATTATAGTAGGCTTATTACGTCATAGAAAATTAATGTGGCTTTTACTAGTGTTGTTTGTCAGCTTTGGTATAATTGCAATGGTTGATTTTTGGAGATGGGAATATAATTATGGACATAATCTTGATCCTAATGCAGCGATAATTGTTCCGGGAATGGCGTATCAACCTCCATTAATTGGATTCAAACAATTACTTAATTTCGGAGCATATTCAATGCCAGATATAGGAGGCTGGTTGTTTATTGCATCGGGAGCATTGTTGCTTTTCGGAGTTATTATTGATAGAAGAATTATGAAAAAAGAAAATAAACTAAACATAAGTGCTGCTGTATTCATTTTAGGCTTAACATTGGTGTCTTGTTCAGCAGAAAAGGAACCAATTGTTATAGGAAAAGATAATTGTGATTATTGTAAAATGACCATAAGCGATGCACGTTTTGGTGCTGAGATTGTAACAAAAAAGGGCAAAGTATTTAAATACGATGAAGCACAATGTTTATTGTCTGATATTAAAGACGGAGCTGTAAAATCTGAAGACGTAAAAGATATTTACCTTACAGATTTTTGTCAGAATCACGAATTGATAAATCATAAAAATGCACTATTTTTAAAGAGCGAAGAATTTAAAAGCCCAATGGGTGGAAATGTCGCTGCTTTTTCGCAAAGAGACAGCATGGTTCATTATAAAAAATCGATAAACGCTGAAGAAGTAAATTGGAGTAATATCTCGAAATAAATTAATTCATGCGTTCAGCCATATTTTTTTGCGCTTTTTTACACCTTTTAATTTTCCCTCAAATTTCCGGTGCTAAAACATGGAAGGTTGGCAGTCAGTTTCCAAACAAATCTATTCAGAGTGCAATAGATATGTCGAAAGATGGCGATACAATCCTTGTTGCCAGCGGAACATACCATGAAAAAAACATTACAATAAATAAGTCGGTTGTTGTTTTAGGTAAAGGTATGCCTGTGCTTGACGGCGATGGTAAATACGAAATAGTATCAATAAAAGCCTGGCATGTAGTTTTCAGCGGTTTTAAATTACAACACACAGGCTACGCATCGTTAACCGATCCTGCAGCTATAAAAATTTATAATTCTAATTACGTCACTGTTAGCGATAATGTTCTTGACGATACGTTTTTTGGTATTTATGCCCAGTATTCAAAAAAAAGCATCATTAAGAACAATAAGCTTACTTCTTTTGGAAAAGAAGAACAACAGATTGGGAATGGCATACATTGTTGGAAAAGTGACAGTATGCAAATTATTGGTAATACAATTACCGGTCACCGCGATGGTATTTATTTCGAATTCGTAACAAATTCTGTTATTTGGAGAAATCATTCGGTTAGTAATTTACGTTATGGATTACACTTTATGTTTTCACACGATGACGCATATGTTGCCAATGTGTTTAGTGGAAATGGAGCAGGGGTAGCGGTTATGTTCAGTCATGGCGTAAAAATGTTCTACAATACTTTTTCCGAAAACTGGGGAGATGCTGCATATGGAATTTTGTTAAAAGAAATATCCGATAGTTATATTGAAGGTAATCGTTTTATAAAAAACACTATGGGAATTTTTATGGAGGGAGCTAATCGAGTTACTTTAAAAAGAAACACCTTTCATAATAACGGTTGGGCATTAAAAATATTTGCCAGCTGCATGGATGTGACCGTTAGCTCAAATAATTTTTTCGGTAATACTTTTGACGTTGGAACCAATGGAACACTTGTTTTAAATACTTTTAACGGAAATTACTGGGATAAGTATGAAGGCTATGATTTAAACAGAGATAAAATTGGTGATGTTCCTTATCGACCAATTAGTATGTATTCTGTAATAATTGAAAAAAATCCGCCTGCAATGATTTTATTTCGGAGTATCATGGTATCTTTATTAGATAAGACGGAAAAACTGATACCCTCATTAACCCCCGAAAATCTAAAAGATGAAACGCCCAGCATGAAACCATTAGAATTGTGATTAAACTTCAAAACATATCGAAAAAATTTGGTAAGCTAAAGGCCCTTGATGATGTTTCAATACATTTTTCTAAAGGAGAGTGTATTGCTTTAATAGGACCTAACGGCTGTGGCAAAACTACCATGATTAAAAGTATTCTTGGGATGGCAGTGCCTGACAGCGGTCAGATTTTATTTAACGATAAAAATATATCGCCTGATTGGAAGTATAGATCTCAAATAGGATATATGCCTCAAATAGGCAGGTACCCGGATAACATGAATATTGGTCAGGTAATATCAATGATGAAGGATATTCGCCATTCGGATCAGTTACAATTAGATGAGGAGTTAATTCATAATTTTGAATTATCGAAAATGTTAAATAAACGCCTATCTACTTTATCCGGCGGAACCAGACAAAAAGTAAGTGCTGTTCTTGCCTTTTTATTTAATCCGGAGGTGCTAATTTTAGATGAACCAACAGCTGGACTCGATCCGGTTTCCTCAGAAATTTTAAAGGAAAAAATCAATAAAGAAAAACAGAAAGGAAAGCTCATTTTAATTACATCACATGTATTAAGTGAATTAGATGATTTAATTACACAAGTTGTATTTATGCAGGATGGGAAGCTAAAATTTCATAATACGATTGAGGAGCTTAAACAAGAAACAGGCGAACAAAAACTTTCAAAGGCCATTGCTAAAATAATGCTGAAGGAGGCTACGCATGAATAAGGTCATTAAATATGTAATTATTGATATTTTACGTAGTAAAATTGTTTTGGCATACACTTTATTGCTGTTAATTATTTCATTTAGTGTGTTTAGCTTAGAAGGTAATTCAACCAAAGGCTTATTAAGTTTATTAAACCTTATTTTGTTTATCGTTCCATTAGTCTCTATTATATTTTCAACAATTTATATATATAATAGTGCCGAATTCATTGAATTATTAGTTAGCCAACCCCTTAAAAGAAAAAACATTTGGTCTAGTTTGTTCTCGGGTTTGTCTGTTTCTCTTTCATTAGCTTTTTTGGTTGGCACTGGATTACCAATTATGTTTTACGAGCCAAGCGCAACAGGTTATGTAATGGTGCTTGTGGGGTGTTTTCTTTCAGTTATTTTTGTTGGCATCGCCATGTTAGCTTCAGTTATTAATCGTGATAAAGCAAAAGGTATTGGCGCAGCAATTTTAATTTGGCTGTATTTCGCATTAATTTTCGACGGTTTAGTGTTGTTCTTATTGTTTCAGTTGTCAGATTACCCTTTAGAAAAACCAATGATGATTATAAGCGGATTAAACCCAATAGACTTAAGCCGAATTACTGTTTTATTGCGATTAGATGAATCGGCATTAATGGGTTATACTGGGGCGGTTTTTAAAGATTTTTTCGGAACTAATATTGGATTCATAACCACCCTTATTTCTTTAATAATTTGGATTCTTATTCCATTTGCAATTTCTTTAAGAAGGTTTAAACACAAAGATTTGTAATATTTGTGTTTAAATGTTTACCTAACAAAAAAGGCTTCCTTATTAGAAGCCTTTTTTGTAAAGCAGAAATAAACTATTTACCCGGCAATAACACAGCATCAATTACATGAATTACTCCGTTACTGGTTGGAATAGAGGCCACCACATTAGCCGTTCCGTTCACAACAATTTTTCCGTCTTTCTTGGTAATTTTAATGTTTCCGCCATTAGCCTGACCAATTGATTGTCCATCTTGTAAAGCATCTGCCTGAAATACACCAATTGAAACGTGATATTGTAAGATGTCTTGTAAATCTTCTTTTTTATCAGGTTTTAATAGCCCATCTACAGTACCTGCAGGTAATTTATCAAAAGCTGCGTTTGTAGGTGCAAATACGGTAAATGGCCCTGCATTACTTAAAGCGTCAACCAATTCTGCCGCTTGTACTGCAGCTACTAAGGTTGTATGATCTTTACTGCCTATAGCGGTTTGTACAATATTTTTTGCAGATACATCGTCTGCTACACCTGATTGCCCTGTTGCCTGCTCACTAGTAGTTTCCTGAGGGTTCATGGATGCAGTTTTCTCTTCGGTTTTTTCTGATGAACCGCAGGCTGCAAATAATAACATTGAGCTAACAGTTAAAATGGATAGTGTATTCTTTTTCATAATTAAGGTTTTTTTAGTGTGTTGTGTTTTTACATTATAAAATTACTTACTAGGCAAGTATAAGTAAAATGACTCTAATCATAATATAAAATGATATTAATTATCAAACCGTAATTCACAGAATAGAACGTGAAATTTTGGCCAAACCGGTTTTTTTGGTCTTGTGAATGTTACTTTTCAAAAACCTATTAACAAACCTTTATTTTTCGGGCATTAATACAGACCTTTACATTTTAGAATATAACTTCTAAAAAAATGCAATTGAAATACCAATCTCGCCCCAAAGCCATACTTTTATTAGAAGACGGAAAAGTGTTTGAAGGCAAAGCTGCCGGCAAAATAGGAACTACAACGGGGGAAATCTGCTTTAATACCGGTATGACCGGCTATCAGGAAATTTTTACCGATCCAAGTTATTACGGACAAATCGTTGTAATGACCAATGTTCATGTGGGTAATTACGGTATCGAAGAGTCGGAAGTGGAAAGTGATAGCATTAAAATTGCGGGTATGGTTTGCAAAAAGTTTAATGATGGATTTTCCCGTAAACGCGCGCAGCAATCATTACAAGAGTATTTTGAAAAGGACGGTATCGTTTCCATCAGTGAAGTAGATACGCGTGCTATTGTACGTTATATTCGCGATAAAGGCGCAATGAATTGTGTCATTTCTTCTGAGAATACCAATATCGAAGACCTTAAGAAAATTCTGGCAAAAGTGCCAAGCATGGCCGGATTGGAATTGTCTTCTAAGGTTTGTACAAAACAGCCTTATGAATTTGGTGATCCAAAATCAGCACATAAAGTTGCCGTGATTGATTTCGGGGTAAAGAAAAATATTTTACGTTCTTTAGCCGAAAGGGGATGCTACCTTAAAGTATTTCCAATGAAAACAACATTAAAGGAAATGGAAGCTTTTAATCCGGATGGCTTTATGTTGAGTAATGGTCCCGGCGATCCAAGTGTCATGAAAGAAGAAATGAACCTGGTAAAACAAGTGGTTGATTCGGGTAAACCGGTTTTCGGAATTTGTTTAGGGCATCAACTGTTGGCCGAATCGCAAGGTATTAAAACGTATAAAATGCATGCCGGTCATCGTGGTATCAATCACCCGGTTAAAAATTTGATTTCGGGTAAATGTGAAATTACGTCTCAAAATCATGGATTCAGTATTAAAGCTGAAGATGTAACATCGAATCCTAACATTGAAGCTACGCATGTTAACCTGAACGATAATACCATTGAAGGCATCCGTTTAAAAAACAAGCCTGTGTTTTCGGTACAATATCACCCTGAAGCATGTCCCGGACCTTATGATAGCCGTTACTTATTTGATCAGTTTGTAGAGAATATCGTTAAGAGTAAGAAACAGGTTCCTGTCTAATCGTTTTCTCTTTCTTCTAGGATACGTTTGCCTATTTGAGAATTAGCATTGTAGGCACTGGTTAAAAACACATTAAAGCCTAGCATAAATACGTCTTTAACTACCACCAAAGAGTTGTTTTTTTCGGAAAGAAAATAATATTCTTCCACCTTGCCTTTTGATTTGTCTTTTTTCTTTTTCGACTTTTTCTTTTTAAGAGTAAGTACTTTATAATCTTTCTTTTTTAAGTCAATCAAAAATGATTTATATAAGTTTCTGTCAGAATATTGATATGTAATATGGTTTTCAATAGCAGAAGCGTCGTACTGCTGGTAGGTAAAATAGGACTTAAGATCGTTGTAATTATTCTTTATCACCCAAATATGTTTAACGAAACCACTGTCGGAGTGCACTTCATAATTATACTTCTCCCACTTTTTTCCTAATAACAATTCATCTATCTGATCACTTTCTTTAGTTGGGGCACTGATTACTTCATCCAATGAAAGTACTTGCGCCTGACCACTGATGCTTATAAATAAAAAAGCAGCTAATAGAATTATAAAACGTTTTTGCATAGGTCTAAAGTAAATAATAGGAGGAATTGGTTTCTCACTTTCAAAAACGAATGATTAAGACAGCACTGTTAATAAAGTCGCTAATAACCCGCCTTTGCGGCATCATAACTGTTAAAAGTGCCAAGTGCTTTTGCAATTATTAAATTATTTCTGTTTACAGCAAACACATCACAACTGATTATTAATATTCGTTTGCCTTTTTGTTCCACCTTTGCTTTAGCTAATAATTCATCATTTAAAAGCGCAGGGTTTAAAAAGTTTAATTTATACTCTATTGTACTCACTACTTTATTCTCTTCATGTACCGATGAAAGTCCGGCAACCCCCAGCGCCGCATCCACTAATGATGAAATTAAACCTCCGTGAGCAGATAGTGGTGTTGCCAGGTGTTTTTCCGAAACAGTTAATTTATAATTCACTTCTCCTGCTTTTACAATAGTGAAATCCATTCCGATTAAACGACCATAATGATTTTGTAAATTATATTTATCAATGAGTGTATTTCCCACAATCTAAAATTTTATATATTTAGCTATAAATTTAAATAAAACTATGAAAAAAGTATTGTATGTAATTTTAGGTATAGTGGTGCTGTACCTTATTTTGTGTTTGGTTGGTCCCAAAACATGCGAGGTAAAACGATCAATCACTATTAAAACAAATCCTGAAAATTTAAAAACACTTTTAGGCGATTTGAAATTTTTTCAGGAGAAATGGTCGCCATGGACAGAGCGCGACCCAAACATGAAAACTGCTTACGAAGGCGAAGCGGGGAAGCCCGGCCATAAGTATAGTTGGGAAGGTAATAGCGAAGTTGGTAAGGGAACTTTAGAGATTTTAAAAATTGAGGGAGACAGTGTAATTCAAAACTTGCATTTTGATGGTATGGGTGATTCGCGTGTTTATTTAGTGGCGGCAAAAGCAAATGAGACTACTGAAATGACATGGGGAATTAATATTGAATTTGGTTTTTTTGGAAGAGGGATGATGTTGTTTATGAACATGGATAAAATGATGGGTGCGGATTTTGAAAATGGTTTAAATAAATTGAAAACTGCGGTAGAGAGTATGCCTGCCTCTTCAGATGAATCGGCTCTGGCTTATGAAGTAAAAGAGGTTAACTGGGAGAATAAATTATTTATAGGAATAAAAGGAACCTTTACATTCGAAAAAATCCAACCTTTTTTTGCTGAAAATTATCCTAAACTTATGACAGATATTCAAAAAGCAAAAATAGAGCCTCTCATGGCCCCGAGCGCCATTTATTTTAAATGGGATGAGCAAAAAGGCGAGACAGAGTGTGCAGCAGTCATGTGTGTTCCTGAAAACACAAATATTAAAGGTTGGGATAAGTTTAATTCTGGAACCGGAAAGGTGTTACATATCGAATATTATGGCGCGTATCAAAAATCAATGAATGCGCACATGGCTATGGATGAATACATGAAGAAAAATAATCTGCCAATGCAATCGATGGTAGTAGAGGAATATGTTACAGATCCTATGACAGAAAAAGACACCACAAAATGGCTAACGAATATTTATTACGTACTTCCTAATAAATAATGCAGCATATTTATAAATGAAAAAGCCCTGAAATATCAGGGCTTTTTCATTTTATCTTTAAATACTTTTTCGAACTTTTCTATTTTCGGCTGAATCACGTATTGACAATAAGGTTCTTTCCCATTCAAGTTAAAATAATTCTGATGATAATCTTCGGCAATATAAAAAGCAGATGCGGCGGTAATTTCTGTCACAATTGGATTAGAGTAAGCGCCGGATTTATTTAGTTCTTCTTTTATTTTTTCAGAAATTTCTTTTTGTTCGGGCGTATGATAAAAAATAGCGGAGCGATATTGTGTTCCTGCATCAGCTCCCTGACGATTAAGCGTGGTAGGGTCGTGGGTTTTAAAAAACACCTCCAATAAATCCTTAATTTTTAATTTGGAAGGATCGTATGTAATCTGACAAACCTCAGCATGATCAGTTAAACCTGAACATACTTCTCGGTAGGTTGGGTTTTTTATTTTTCCGCCCATATATCCCGATTTAACACTGGTTACACCTTCTAATCTTTGAAATACGGCCTCTACACACCAAAAGCAACCTGCTCCAAATGTTATGGTATCAATTCCGGTCGTATTAATTTCATTGGTGTTTTTTGTTTCCATAATAGAATTTTCTGAAGTTTGATTTTTTGCCTGATTACAGGCAGCACTAAAAAAAATAGCTGTAAAGAAATTTACAGCTATCAGATATTTACATTTTATAATCATTTAATTATTTGGCTTCGCCTTCTTTTTTCTTTGGTTTAACGTATTTTTCTTTTCCGTTAAACACAAACATTTTTTTGAGCTTATCGTTTTTGGTTATTTTAATCTCCCCATCAATAGCATGTTCATCAATTGTACATTTCATTACCATTGTTTGATCCTTGTCATCCGTGTAACTGGATTCAAATTCAATGTATCGAATTTCAGTTTCGGTAGAATCAATGTAGGTAGAATCTTTATTGATCTCATACTTTAACCATTTATAATCGAATTTATCCATTAAAAAATTACTAAAAAGCTTACCGTCTTTAAATTCAAGCTCATCGGTAACTCCTTTCTTTGAGTTTTGTCCGTCTTTTACTTCAATGATAGTAGTATTGTATATTTTTTTATGAAGAGGGTCTTTTTCCTTAAGTACAGCGTTAGCAAATAACAGAACTGCTCCTGCAAGAACGAATATCTTGAATAGTTTCTTTGTTGACATAATGTGAATCAATATAAGGGTAAATATAATAATTTTACATTCACTTTAAAAGTTAAAAAAACTAACATGCAACCCTTGGCAGAGCGGGTAAGACCCAAACATCTTAACGAGTATATCGGTCAGGAGCATATTATAGGAGAAGGTAGTGCTTTACGGAATGCAATTAGTCAGAACCTTTTGCCGTCCCTTATTTTTTGGGGACCACCCGGTGTTGGAAAAACAACCTTGGCTTTAATAATTTCCGAGTCGCTGAAACGTCCGTTTTATGCATTAAGCGCAATTAATTCAGGAGTAAAGGATGTGCGTGAAGTAATTGATAAAGCACAACAAAACAACTTCTTCTCTCAAAATAAACCGGTGTTGTTTATTGATGAGATTCATCGTTTCAGTAAATCGCAACAAGATTCATTGCTGGGAGCTGTGGAGAGAGGAATCGTTACTTTAATTGGAGCAACTACCGAAAATCCAAGTTTTGAAGTTATACCGGCCTTGCTTTCACGCTGCCAGATTTATGTATTAAAGCATCTAGAAGAAAGTCATTTATTAAAAATAGTTAATCAGGCTATTGAAACAGATGAAGTTTTAAAGAAGAAAAAAATAAACGTAAATGAAACTGAAGCTTTATTCAGAATTTCAGGTGGTGATGCCCGTAAACTTTTAAATGCTTTAGAGATTGTAGTTAATTCATCGAATTCAGATGAGATTGAAATTACAAATGAATTTGTTTTAAAGTGCATTCAAAATAATTTAGCTCTCTATGATAAAAACGGTGAGCAGCACTACGACATTATTTCGGCATTTATAAAATCAATCAGAGGGAGTGATCCAAATGCCGCGGTGTATTGGTTAGCCCGCATGCTGGAGGGTGGAGAAGACCCTCTGTTTATTGCGCGCCGTATGGTGATTTTAGCGAGTGAGGATATTGGAAACGCGAATCCAACTGCATTGGTTATTGCTAATAATTGTTTTCAGGCAGTGAATGTGATTGGTGTGCCTGAAGGAAGAATTGTTTTGTCGCAAACAGCCACTTATTTAGCTTGCTCGGCAAAAAGTAACGCAGCTTATTTAGCGATTGATGATGCTATTGCGAAGGTGCGGGCTACCGGTGATTTACCGGTTCCTTTACATTTGCGTAATGCGCCAACTAAACTCATGAAAAATTTAGATTACGGTAAGGATTATCAATACGCGCATGCGCACGAAAATAATTTTGTGAATATTGAATTTTTACCTGAATCGATTTCAGGAAATTTGTTTTACAATCCGGGAAATAATCCGCGTGAAAATGAAATGCGCAATTTTTTAAAACAGAGATGGAAAGAAAAATACGGGTATTAAATCTATTTGAATTCCGCGATTAATTTTTCGCTTGCATTCCAAACCAAATTAAAAACATGTTCAAATCCTTCTTCGCCGCCATAATAAGGGTCGGGAACTTCCAAGTCTTCTCCGGGATGAAGCAAGTTCAGAAATAAATCAACTTTAGCGATGTCGTTTTCATGTCGTGCTAAATTCAAAACATTTCTCTTATTGCTTTTATCCATCACAAAAATGCGATCAAAATTATCGAAATCACTTTGTTGAAATTGACGGGCACGTAACGGACTTAAATCCACTTTGTGTTTTTTGGCGTTAGCAACAGTTCTTGCATCCGGCGCTTCTCCAATATGATAGTTGGAAGTGCCTGCAGAATCAATGGTAATGTTTAGTTGATGTTTTTCTTTCAGATGTAATAAAATGCCCTCGGCTAAAGGTGAGCGACAAATATTTCCTAAACAAACGACTAATATTCGGCTCATGACTAACCTAATTTTTCTCGAAATATTTGGTTGTAATAGGCAATACGGGTGATGGCTTTAAAAATACGCTCCTCGTTTAAAGTGTCATCCGCATCTGTGGTGTATTTCAGAAATACGTTATCATCGATGATGGTGAAAGCAGTTTCGCAAAAGCCATGATTTTCTTGTAGTAAAAATTTAAAAAACTGCGCGTTGTTTTCATCCCCAACAGGACATGCTAATGATAACACTTGAAAAAAGTAAAAACCATTTTCTTCCCATACGTCTAACAATAATTGAATACTTTGATCTTTAGAGATATTCCATTGCCCCGGATTTTCAGTGCGGGCATCTTCTGCATTAATACCTAATCGAGTCAGTGCGCTTTCAACTTTTTGTAATGTACTTTCAAAACTCATAATGATGTTTTTATTCATTAATTAATTCCGCCCTCTTTCAAACGTTCAGCATTTTCAGCAAACTGTAAAGCGTCAATCATTTCTTGTATATCGCCATTTACAAATTCAGTAAGATTGTAAAGCGTTAAGTTAATGCGATGATCGGTAATGCGATTTTGAGGGTAATTATAGGTTCTGATTTTTGCGCTTCTGTCACCGGTACTTACCATTGTTTTTCTACGCTTGGTAACTTCCGTCATGCGTTTTTGATATTCTATATCGTAAAGTTTTGAGCGGAGCATTTGCATTGCCTTTTCGCGGTTACCCAATTGATTACGTTCAGTTTGACAGGTTACAACTATACCGGAAGGCTTGTGGGTTAAAATTACTTTACTTTCTACTTTATTTACGTTCTGTCCGCCGGCACCACCACTTCGTGCGGTTGCTATTTCAATATCAGCATCTTTTAATTCTACATCCAATTCTTCAGCTTCAGGTAAAACAACTACAGTGGCAGCTGAAGTGTGCACACGTCCCTGTGTTTCAGTGGCAGGTACACGCTGAACACGATGAACACCGCTCTCAAATTTCAAAATTCCGTATGCACCGGGCCCCTTCACATTAAACACCACCTCTTTAAATCCCCCCATGGTTCCTTCACTTGCATCCACAACCTCTACCTGAAACCCTTTTTTATCGCAATAGCGCTTGTACATTTCAAATAAGTTACCCGCAAAAATGGAGGCTTCATCACCGCCGGTTCCGGCGCGTAATTCCATCACACAGTTTTTAGTATCCTCCGGGTCTTTTGGTATTAAAAGTAAACGAATCTCCTCCGCTAATTTTTCTTCTTTTAATCGGTTTTCTTCCAACTCGGCTTTCGCCATATCCAAAAAGTCTTTGTCTTTTTCGTTAGCTAAAACCTCTTTGGCCTGTTCAATATTGCCGATAACTTTTTTATACTCATGGTAAACTTCCACCACGTTTTGAAGCTCTTTATATTCGATATTCAGCTTCTTAAATTGCTTCATATCAGCAATAACGGCGGGGTCCGACAGTTTTTGTTCAACGTCGTCGTATCTGCGTTTAATCTCTTCCAGTTTTTCGAGCATAGCCTTTCAAAATAGGTGGCAAATTTAAACAAATAAACGGGCTGTTTATCGCTAGAAGGAACCAAATTTTGTTTATATTTGAGTTTTATAGATTAAATATGAAAAAGTCTCTCTTATCGGTGTTGATGTTAATTTCAGCACTTTCTTTAAAATCTCAGGATTATCTTGGGTATTCTAGTAGTAACTATAACGGAATTACCGGTGTTATTAGTAATCCGGCTAACGTTGTTGAAAGCAGAATGAAGTTTGATATGACTTTGGTTGGTTTCAATATGGCAGCTGGAAATAATTATATTGGACTTAAACGCTCAGCTTTAGCTCGTTCAGGAAAACTTACTTCAGGTTATTACCCTGCGTTCGACGATCCTCAATTCCAAAATCGTTATTTAACAGAGGTAGTGAATGATAAAGACAAGTCTGTATTCTTGGCTTTACGTGTTAACGGCCCATCTTTTTTAGTGAATCTGAATCGAAAAAATGCTATTGGTTTTACGAGTTCTTCCAGAACGTATGTAAACGTGGATGGTGTGAATTCTGAGTTAGCACGATTGATTTACTATGATATTGGTCGTGGTGTAGGAGGAGATCCTGTAAAAGATTTTTACAAAAAGCCGTTTAATGTTGATTATTTAAGCGCCAATATTAATTCATGGTTAGAGTATGGATTAACGTACGGACATGTATTCCGCGATAAGGATGAACATTATTTTAAAGCAGGAGCAACTGTTAAATATTTGCAAGGTGTTGCCTCCGCTTATTTTAACGTTAAGGATTTAAGTTATCAATTTAACAACGATACAATCTTAGGTGTATTTCATACTGATATTAATTATGGTCACTCACAGAATCTTGAATTTTCCGGATTAGAAGGTGATTATAAGAACACCAATCCAACCGTAAACGACCCTACTTTGAATGGTACATTTGCAAATGGTTATCCTAAATTGGCTTCACTTCCGGGTTGGGGTTTTGACTTCGGAGTTGTTTATGAATTCCGTCCTGATTATGCCAGCCACAAGTATGATATGGATGGCGAAACCGGTTTATGGAGAAAGGACAAAAACAAATACAAATTAAAAATTGGCGCATCCTTAACCGACTTAGGTTATATTAAATATGCGAAAGGAAAATATAGTAACAACGTTACCCTTGATTGGGATTCTATCCGGTTCAGAAAATTATTGGATAACAACTATTACGATGTTGTAAATGGTGATACATTGAAATGGCAAGATTATCCGATTTATAACTTCGACCGTGTATTAGATTCTCTTTCTACTTATAACAACGAGCAAGGTACTTACAAAATGTATTTACCGACAGCATTAAGCTTTCAAATTGATTACAATATCTGGAAAGACTTCTATATTAATTTAACTCCAAACATTGCTTTTAAATTTAAAAACAAAGAGGCAAAAGTTCATGAATGGACCAATGTAAGTTTAACGCCGCGTTGGGATCACCGTTGGTTTGGCGTATCTATTCCTATTTCATATAACCAATTCTATGCTAACGCAGGGCAACCTATTAGTGTAGGTGCCGGTTTCCGTGTTGGTCCGCTAATTTTCGGAACGAATCGTTTAGCTACTTATTTCTCTACAAAAAAAGATGTTTTTGGAGCTGATCTCTATGCGATGTTAAAAATACCTGTTCCATACCACGGTCCACGTGATAAGGATAAAGATAAAGTATCTGATAAGAAAGATAAATGTAAAACAGTTCCTGGTGTTTGGGAATTTATGGGTTGTCCTGATCGTGATGGCGACCATATTCAAGACAGCGAAGATAAGTGTCCGGATACTCCTGGTATAAAAGAATTACAAGGTTGTCCTGACCGCGATGGTGATGGTATTACCGATTCTGAAGATGCTTGTCCGGATGAAAAAGGACCAGTTGAATTCAAAGGTTGTCCTGATCGTGATGGTGATAAGATTATTGACAAGGATGATGAGTGTCCGGATGATCCGGGATTGGTTGAGTTTATGGGTTGTCCTGATAAAGACGGTGATGGTACACCTGATAAGTTAGACGCTTGTGTGGATATCCCTGGTCCGAAAGAATACAAAGGTTGTCCTGATCGTGATGGCGACACAGTGTTAGATAAAGATGATGCATGTCCTGATGTTGCCGGTCCGGTTGAAAATAAAGGTTGTCCTTGGCCGGATACAGATAAAGACGGTGTGTTAGATAAAGACGATAAGTGTCCTACAACTCCGGGTAACAAGGAGCTGAATGGTTGTCCGCCTCCGCCTCCAATTAAAGCGGCTGAGCAGAAGATTATCGAGCGCGCGTTTAAGAGCTTAGAATTCGCAACCGGTAAGGATGTCATTATGGCTAAATCATTGCCTTCATTAAATGAGTTAGCGAAATTAATGATACAGCACAAAGCTGATTGGACATTGAAATTATCAGGTCATACCGATAACCAAGGTAATGCAGATAAGAATATGGAGCTTTCAGAGAAACGTGCTAACGCTGTTAAACGTTACTTAGTGAAGAAAGGTGCTTCTGCAGATGGAATCATAACAGAGTGGTTTGGTCAAACACAACCAATCGATTCTAATGATACACCGGCAGGACGTCAGAAGAACAGAAGGGTAGAGATGAAGATTCTCTTTAAAGAAACAGTGAAGTAAAAATATAAACCTATAAAGCACCCTGAATTTTCAGGGTGCTTTTATTTTAATAAAACATCCTATGAAAAAAGTTGTAGTAATTGCTGCTCTTATCAGTTCAAAATTATTCGCTCAGGAAATCGGTATTAATTTATCATATATCGATTCTTCAGCAACGCCACAAAACGATTTTTATAAATTTTGTAACGGTAAATGGTTAAGGGATACCAAAATTCCGGAGAGTGATTCGCGTTGGGGAAGTTTTAATGAAATTAACGAGAGAAATCTCGATAATATTAAAAATATTCTTAAAAAAGTATCAGCCGATAAAAATGCAGCTCCCGGAAGTGATGCGCAAAAGTTACGCGACTTTTTTTTAACTGCAATGGATTCGGTAAAAGCGGATAAAGA
This sequence comes from Bacteroidia bacterium, assembly GCA_016787445.1. Taxonomy (GTDB): domain Bacteria; phylum Bacteroidota; class Bacteroidia; order B-17B0; family Aurantibacillaceae; genus JAHEYG01. Next base: position 131,398 of record JAEUTQ010000082.1, on the reverse strand, counting down.
AGGTTTAAAACCAATAGCAGGAGAGTTAGCAAAAATTGATGCAGTTAAATCAATGGATGATTTAATCAAATTGCAGGCTGAATTCGCTAAGATTGGTATTTCTGGTTTTATTGCAGGAGGTGTTGAAGTAGATTTAAAGAATAGTAATCGTTACTTGATTTATCTCGGACAAACAGGATATGGTTTACCTGACAGAGATTATTATTTTTTACCACAGTTTGAAAAAAATCGTGAAGCTTATCATAAACATGTAAAAAATATGTTTGTGATCCTTGGTAACAATGAAGCAGACGCTGCAAAAAAAGAAGCTTTGATATACGATATGGAGAAATCATTGGCTGATCAGGCCATGAACAGAGCTTCACAACGTGACATTCAAAAATTATATAATCCATATTCTAAAAAGCAACTTCAGGATACAGTTAAGAAAGTAAATTGGGATTTATACTTTACAGGAATTGGAATGAAGACGCCGGACACTTTGGTGATTGAACATTTATCATTCTATAAAAACCTGGATAAAGTTATTTCTAAATACGGCATTAATGATTGGAAAGAATTCATGAAATGGCGATTGTTAAGAAGAGCCTCCGGCTATTTAGATTCTAAAACCGAACTTGAAAGTTTTGAGTTTTACGGTAAGGCATTAAGCGGAGCAAAAGAAATGAAACCTCGCTGGAAGCGTGTGCAAAATGAAATCAACAGAAACATCGGAGAAATTTTAGGTAAGCTGTATGTTGAATCTTATTTTAATCAGGAAGCAAAAGATAAAGTTTCTAAAATGGTAGAAAACTTAATCATTGCTTATCGTGAACGAATTGCGTCTCGCACTTGGATGAACGAGGAAACAAAGAAAGAAGCTAATCGTAAATTAGACAAGCTGATTAAAAAATTCGGTTTCCCGGATACATGGAAAGATTATAGCTCGATGGCTATTTCTACAAAAAACTATTGGGAAAATGTAAAAAGCGCATCCTTATACGAACATAACCGCAACATCAATAAATTAGGTAAACCTGTTGATAAGATGGAGTGGGGCATGACGCCTCCAACCGTTAACGCTTATTATAACCCAACTACTAACGAAATCGCTTTCCCGGCTGGTATTATGCAAATACCTTTCTTTAATGCAAAAGCAGATGATGCTTTTAACTATGGAATTATGGGGGCAATTATTGGACATGAATTAACGCATGGTTTTGATGACCAAGGATCACAATTTGACGCGGATGGAAATTTGAAAATGTGGTGGACAGAAGATGATTACAAAAATTTTAAAGAAAAGAAAAAGCTAATTATTGATCAGTTCAATGCGTTTGTTGCCATTGACACACTTCATGTAAACGGAGAATTAACACAAGGCGAAAACATTGCCGATTTAGGTGGTTTAACAATGGCTTATTACGCGTATAAAAAATCATTAAATGGTAAGAAATCTCCGGTAATGGGTGGTTTTACCGGTGAACAACGTTTATTTATTGCATGGGCACAAGGCTGGAAAAATCTGGCTCGTGAAGCAGCAGAAAAACAGTTATTGGCAACCGATCCTCATGCCCCTGGAAAATTCAGAGGTTTTGCTCCTTTAACGAATATGCCGGAGTTTTATGAAGCATTTAATGTTAAAGAAGGCGATAAAATGTACAAGCCGCAGAACGTTAGGGTTGAAATATGGTAAATCTAAAACATTTTTAGATTAATTATTTATCAATGAATAGTGATATTCACTCAATATTGTTGATACTTCATAAATCTAATTTTGTCGAAAATTTTATTATTCTTATATTCGCAAGACTTAAATGAAGACCAGACTCTTAGCAATATCTTTCTTTTTAACAGTTTTTTGGGCACACTCTCAAAATTTTATTCGTCCCAATGAATGGAAAAAGTACCGTCGCGAGGTTTATGGTAGCGTTGGAGCAGCCAACTTTCTTGGTGACTTAGGAGGTTTGAACCGAATAGGTACTGATTATAGCCCGATTGACTTGGAGATGGTTGAAACCCGTACAGCTTTCAGCTTGGGGTATCGTTACAAAATTGCCAAATGGTTTAATGTGAGCGCTGCCTTTAATTACCTAATTGTTAAAGGTGATGATCGTTTAACAACAGAACCTTTTCGTAATAACCGTAACATCAATTTTAAATCTAATATTTTCGAATTAGCAGGTCGTTTAGAGTTTGTTTACATGGCGAATCGCGTTGGTCACCGTTATGGTATCAAGCGTACATTAAGTCGTCGTATGAAAAACCGCTCTTGGGATTTCACAGCTTTTGTTGGTATCGGTGGATTTTACTTCAACCCAAAAGCCCGCGATCCAAAAGGGAACTGGGTAAAACTAAAACCATTACATACCGAAGGACAAGGATTACCGGGTGGACCAAAACAATACAGTAATTATTCTGTGTCTATTCCGATGGGAATAGCGTATCGTATTTATTTTAACCGTAAGGTGTGTGTAGGTTTAGAAGCTAATTTCCGTAAAACATTTACCGACTACATTGATGATGTAAGTGGAGTATATTATGATAAATCGGCTATTCAAAAAGCTTACGGATCCCAAGCAGCCTATTTTGCTGATCCTAGCAAAGGCTTAATTCCAGGACAAACCAGTGCTGGTAATGAATTAACCGGCGCCGAAGCTCAAATGCGCGGTGATTCACGTCAAATGGATTCATACATGTCACTACAACTTACAGTAGGATATCTCATCAAGAAAAAACGTGGTAAAACCCGTTTGAGATCTAAATTCTAATCTCTTATTTTTTAAATGTCAATTTGGCACAATGCATAGCATTGGCATACACTTTGCTTTATGGCATACATAAAACTATTTACTATGGGCAAAATACAAGTACAAACCGAAAACATTTTTCCTATCATTAAGAAATTCCTCTACAGTGATAATGAAATCTTCTTACGTGAATTAGTAAGTAACGCGGTAGACGCCACTCAAAAATTAAAGGCACTCGCTTCATTAGGCGAATTTAAAGGTGAGTTGGGTGATACCAAAATTGAAGTGTTGGTAGATAAATCATCCAAAACCATTACCATTAAGGATAAAGGTATTGGTATGACGAAAGATGAAGTGGAGAAGTATATCACACAAATTGCATTTAGCGGGGCGGAAGAATTCGTAAATAAATACAAAGACAAGGTAGATAAGAATGTTGTCATTGGTCATTTCGGACTTGGCTTCTATTCGGCTTTTATGGTCGCTAAAAAAGTTGAAATTTTTTCATTAAGCCATAAAGAAAATAGCAAAGCTGTAAGATGGGAATGTGATGGTAGTCCCGAATACCAAATCGAAGAAATTTCGAACAAAGCTGAACGCGGTACCAATATCGTTTTACACATTGCGGATGATTGCGAAGAGTATTTGGAAGAAAGTAAAATTGAAGGTCTCCTTAAGAAGTATTGTAAATTTTTACCGGTTGAAATTAAATTCGGTACACGTAAAAAGTTTGAACCAACCGGCGAAAAGGATAAAGACGGTAACGATAAAGAAAAGGAAGTTGAAGTTGATAACATCATCAATAATCCAAGTCCGGCCTGGACAAAAAAACCGGCCGATTTAAAAGATGAAGATTACAAAAGTTTCTATCGCGAATTGTATCCGATGCAATTCGAAGAACCATTATTCCACATTCATTTAAATGTAGATTATCCATTTAACTTAACAGGTATTTTATATTTCCCAAAGCTTTCCAATAAACTGGAAATGCCAAAGGACAGAATTCAGCTTTACAGCAATCAGGTTTTTGTGACTGATAATGTTGAGAATATCGTTCCTGATTTCCTCACGCTTTTAAGAGGGGTTATTGATAGTCCGGATATTCCGTTAAACGTAAGCCGCAGTTATTTGCAGGCCGACGGTAACGTAAAGAAAATTTCATCACACATCACTAAAAAAGTAGCCGATAAGCTGGAGGAATTATTTAAAAAAGACCGTGCCGACTTTGAAAAGAAATGGGATGATATTAAAGTGTTCGTACAATACGGAATGTTAAGTGATGAGAAGTTCTATGAGAAAGCTGTGAAATTTGCCTTGTTCAAAAACACCGATGGAAAGTACTTCACATTTGAAGAATATGAAAACCATGTAAAGGCACTTCAAACCGATAAGGATAAACGAGTGGTGTATTTATATTCAACCAACGTTCACGAACAGCACGCTTACATTGATGCAGCAAAGGCAAGGGGGTACGATGTGTTGTTGATGGACACAATGATTGACTCGCATTACATCAATCAATTAGAAAGTAAGTTAAAAGACACTTCGTTTGTTCGTGTGGATTCAGACACAATTGATAAATTAATTAAGAAAGAAGAAAACATCCCGAGTAAATTAAGTGAAGAAGAAATCAAGTCATTGCAACCGGTTATTGAAAGCGTAGTGCCGAAAGAACAATTTATGGTGGTGTTTGAAAATATGAGTGAAACCGATTCACCGATGATAATTACCCGTCCGGAATTTATGCGTCGTATGAAAGATATGAATGCCTTAGGAGGAGGAATGAATTTTTATGGAAATATGCCGGAGATGTATAATTTGGTTGTCAATTCAAATCACCCGCTTATTACCAAAATCAAGAATGAGGCGGATGAAGCAAAAAAATCTACTTTGGCCAAACAAGCCAGCGATCTCGCCCTATTATCACAAGGACTATTAAAAGGCGAGCAACTGACTAATTTTATTAAACGTTCGGTTGAACTGATTGATTGAAAACACTGCTAATCAGAGTGATAATTTAAGGCGGATAATTAAGAAATAATTGCTTAAAACTATTGCAAAAGCCGTTTCAGTTGAAACGGCTTTTTTGTATTTTTATTCAAACTAAACCAAACACTATGAAGAAAATTTACTTAAGCTTCGCAATGGCTTTCATTGCAATAACACAATTGAGCGCGCAGGTACCAACCTGTTCCTTAAATCCAACATTTATAGCTTCACCAAAAGTGGGGATCTTTCCCGATAGCGCTACCAATTTTATTTCAGGAACAGTAGGCGTTCCTTATGTACAAAATATCACCGTGAAGGTTCCGAAAGATACTGTTTCGTCATCCATTACTTTTTGTTTTAATCGCTTTGTTTTAAGCACGCCATCGGGTACAGTAAATTACAATTTACCTCCGGGATTAAATTTTGGCTCATCAACTCCTATAGTTGCAAACGGAACCGTTAATGGCGCACCATCTTTAAAGTTTCCTGGTAATGCTAATAATTGCGCTTCCATTTACGGTACTCCAACCACACCGGGTACCTATACATTATATTTAAAAGTAGATGCATACGCAACCCCTGCTTTAAGTTCTTGCCCAAATAATCCAAATGTTACAGGAGGCACAAACGTTTCTACTTCTTATCTTAACTATTATATCATTACTATTAACGCTGCTACCGGCTTAACGGAGATTGGTAAAAACAAGTTTAATTTAGAGAACGTACCAAATCCGTTTAACGGAAAAACTACCATTCGCTTTTTTGTAACAGAAGCGAATGAAGCAGAGTTAAGTGTTTATAATATGTTAGGTTCTCAGGTGTATAAAACCAACGTAAATACAGTTGCGGGCAACAATGAAGTTGAATTTGACGGAAGTAAATTAAGTAACGGTATGTATTTATATACAATTAAGTACAAAAACTTTACTGAAACCAAACGCATGATTGTTACCGGAAATTAATGCAACGTCAAGCCTTTGAACTTTTAGTTTTAGGGAGTAGTTCTGCTGCTCCAACAACTCATAGAAATCCTTCCGCTCAGTTATTAAATATAGCTGAGCGGTTTTTTTTAATTGATTGCGGAGAATCTACGCAAATTCAATTAAGAAAATTCAAAGCTAAATTTCAAAAAATAGATCATATTTTCATTTCACATTTGCATGGCGATCATTTTTTTGGATTACCCGGATTGTTATCCAGCATGCATTTGTTAGGACGTAAGCAAGCTATCACGATTTATGCGCCTCAGGAACTAAAAGGCATAATGGATTTGCTGAACACCGTATCTGAAACCAGAATGAATTATCCGATAAACTGGCATTTTACTAAGGATGATAAAAAGAATTTATTGTTTGAAGATGATAAAGTAAAGGTGTTTTCATTCCCCATGAAACATCGGATTTTTTGTACAGGATTCTTGTTTGAAGAAAAACCTTTGCCAAGAAAAATTGATAAAGCTGCTCTCGAAAAATACAAAGTATCCGTGGCGGATATACAGCGATTGAGAAACGGTGAAGATGTGGTGAATGAAGAAGGGAAGAAAATAAAAAACAAACTTCTCACCATCGATCCGGCTGAATCAAGAAGTTATGCGTATTGCAGCGACACAATTTATGACGAGGATTTAGTAAAACATATCAAAGGAGTTGATTTGCTTTATCACGAGAGTACTTTTTTAAATGATAAAGCAGAACGGGCCAAAGAAACCTTTCACTCCACTGCGGAGCAAGCAGCTAAAATTGCAGCAGCTGCCAAGGTGAAACAATTAATGTTAGGACATTATTCGGCGCGTTATGGCGATACGGATGCTTTTATTGCGGAAGCCGAGCCCTTTTTCAAAAACATCTTGTTAGCAAGTGAAGGCAAAAAAATCAAAATATAGTTTGCAAATATCGTTTTGATACCTAACTTTGTTTAAAATTATTCTAAATAAGGAATATGGCGAAAGTACTGATAGCAGATCAAAATTACCTTTCAAGAGTAGGAGCTGAGCTTTTAATCAGCAGCCTGAAGGGGTATGATTTATTGCCTTCGGTTGTTTCTGAATCGGAGGATTTAAATAAAACCATACAGTTTTTAAAACCCGATTTATTAATTCTTGATTACTATTCATTAAATATTTCTTTCATTCAGTTGAAAGCACTTACTTCTAAATTTAAAAATTTGAAAGTGCTTGCTATCACGGAGCCTCTTGGTAAAGCTGAAATGAATAACGCACTTAAATCGGGTGTAAATAGTCATTTATTAAAGGAATGTGATCGCGAAGAAATTATTGAAGCAATTGAAGCAACATTAAACAATGAGCGTTTCCTTTGCGGTAAAATTGCTTCTTTATTAACTTCAGCCGAAGAAATTGTTTCTAATAAAGCTCTAATTAAAACTTTCTCTTGCGAAGGATTGAGTGTAACAGAGCGCGAGATAGAAATCATTAAATACATTGCCGAAGGTTTGTCTAATAAACAAATTGCCGATAAATTAAATTTAAGTACACATACAGTTAACACACACCGTAAAAACATCATGAATAAACTGGAGGTAAATAATACAGCCGGAATTGTGATGTACGCCGTTAAAAATCAACTGTTGGAAACTAATCACTTTTTGTTTTCTAATTAATTAAAAATCAAATAACTAAATAACATTAACACAGGCTTCAAACCTGTGTTTTTTGTTATATTTGCATCCTAATTATATTCTTAAAAATGGTATTTCTTGATTTTGAAAAGCCCGTTGAAGAGCTAAACAAAGAGTTGGAAAAGCTGAAAGAAGTGGCTTCAAAAAGCAAAGTAGATTTGTCAAAATCTGTTACTGAACTCGAAGAAAAGATTCAAGATAAAATTGTTGAACTTTATTCGAACTTAACTCCCTGGCAACGTGTACAAGTGAGCCGTCATCCCGAGAGACCTTACACATTGGCCTATATCGATCATGTATCTAATAAATCATTTATTGAATTACATGGCGACCGCACAGTAGCCGATGATAAAGCCATGGTTGGCGGTTGGGGCGAAATTGACGGACAAACCGTAATGTTTATTGGGCAACAAAAAGGTATCAACACCAAAATGCGTCAGATCCGTCGCTTTGGTATGGCGAATCCTGAAGGTTACCGTAAAGCTTTACGCCTCATGAAAATGGCGGAAAAATTTAATAAGCCTATCGTTACGTTTATTGATACACCGGGTGCTTATCCCGGATTGGAAGCAGAGGAACGCGGACAAGGCGAAGCCATTGCTAAAAACCTTTTGGAGATGGTGCAATTAAAGGTTCCTGTAATTTGTATTATCATTGGAGAAGGAGCAAGCGGTGGAGCGTTAGGAATTGGTATTGGAGATAAAGTATTGATGCTTGAAAACACTTGGTATTCGGTTATTTCTCCTGAATCATGTTCTTCTATTTTATGGCGCAGCTGGAACTTTAAAGAACGTGCGGCAGAAGCTCTAAAATTAACGGCTGAAGACATGAGTAAGCATGGACTCATCGACGGTATTATTAAAGAACCTGTTGGTGGTGCACATCGTGATCCGCAAGCAACCTTTGAAACAGTTAAGCAGGAAATAAAAAAACATTTAAACGATTTAAGTAAAATAAGCGCAGAAGAACGCATCAATCAACGTATCGAAAAATTCGGTGCCATGGGGGTTGTTCACGAACTCGACTAAACTTAAATTTATATATTTGCAATCCTAAAATTATTAATCATAAAAAACTAAATTAAAATGGCAGATACCGGTGATATTGGAGTAGGCTCAGTAATCAGATTCAATGGTGAATTAATGCAGATTATGGAATATCAGCACCGCACTCCCGGAAACTTACGCGCATTCTATCAAGCTAAAATGCGTAACTTAAAAACAGGTAAGCAAATGGAAAACCGTTTCCGTAGCGGAGAGTTGGTTGATATAGTTCGTGTAGAATATAAAATGATGCAGTTCATTTATCCTGAAGGAGAATTTGCTGTTGTTATGGATACAGAAACCTACGAACAAATTCACGTGCCAATGATGTTATTCGGTGATGGCGCTAAATTTTTGAAAGAAGGTATGGAAGTGAAAGTTGTGTTTGAAGAAGGCGAGAATGTTATTCTTGCGGAAGCTCCAACTTTTGTTGAGGCACAAATCACCTATGCTGAACCGGGGGTTAAAGGTGATACAGCAACTAACACATTAAAGCCTGCAAAGATTGATTCAGGTACAGAAATTATGGTTCCTTTATTTTTAAATGAAGGCGACTGGGTGAAAGTGGATACACGCACCGGTGCTTACGTAGAGCGTATTAAAAAATAAAATTCTATTTATGTTTGAAAGCCCCGCGTATGCGGGGCTTTTTGTTTTTAGTCATTTTATATTCTGACGAATGTCAGTTCATTAGCATATCCACCTAGTTACATTTGCTTAAACTTAAAAATCTTAATCATGAAAAAAATCTACACTTTGTTTTCAATTCTTGCGTTGGGCACGCAATTAAATGCTCAGCTTACTTTAACGCAAGCAGCTAACGAACCTATTATTGGTAATACATGGAATATTCGTGACTATGATTCAACTGGCGTTGTTCCAAAGAATACAGGTACAGCTCAGGTTTGGAATTTTAATGCTGTTATGACCGCAAACACATTCACGGAAACAACTACCTATTTGAATCCGGCAAGTACACCAAGTGCATCTTCTTTTCCGGCATCTAATATTGCTTCAACCAGAGGAGGAACTGGTGTTGATTATTATAAAACCTCTACAAATAATTTGGAGATGTTAGGTTTTGTAGATGGTGGCAGTGGAAACAAAGTTGTATTTGGAAATCCTGCTATTTGGTATCCATGGCCTATTTCATTTGGGTCTGTAAGTAATGGTACTTTTACTGCTGTTGAAACAGGCGTATCTACCAATGCGAATTGGGTAGGAGCAGTTTCGTATAGTGCTTGTGGTACAGGAACAGTAATCATGCCTGGTGGAAATACTCACACAAATTGCCTTTTATACAGAAGGTATATTAACATCAATATTTCCGGTAGTTATACTGCTACAATGTCAATGGTGCAATATGAGTTTTTTAGCAGCTCAAGAAAAATGCCAATTATAAAATTAGAATATTTCAAAATGACTTCAGGATCAGGAAGCACAAATGATTTTACAGCAATGGTAGATATGAATGCGCTTTCTGTTGGTGTGAATGAGTTAGCTAATTATTCAAATCAGTTTAATGCTTTCCCAAATCCTACAACAGGATTAGTTAATGTTATTTTAGCGAATAATGCAATTGCAGAGAATTTGGAAGTTGTGGACGTAAACGGACGAATCGTATTGTCTGCTAATCTTACAAACACAATTGATGTTTCGAATTTGCAAAAAGGCGTATACTACATTCGGATTTCTAATAAGGAATTTGTGATGCAGAAGCCAATTGTTTTAGTAGATTAAGACAAGGTATTGTCACATTTTAAGCCCTGTCAGATACGGCAGGGCTTTTTTATTAACCGGCAATTAACCTGCGGCTTTGTCAGCTTTCGGCAAAATGTCTGTTGTAACAAATATTTTGGCGTAAATCCTATCTAGTAAACTATTAAATATCAATGCTTTGAATATTTAACATATGATAACACTGCCAATAAGAAACATTTGCGGGCTTTTTGCGTTCTATACATAAGAAGCACCTTTAACGCTTTAAGACTATGAGAACAACACGTAAAAAAGAAGAAGTAAAACAAGAGTACCTTGTGAAACTTCGTATCGACAAAAGAACAATCATTATGGTTCGCAATGAACAGTCATTAAAAAACTGGAAAGCGAAATACCCAAATGCAGAAATTGTTCTGTAATTATTATTTCAAATTGAAATAATCTACCGCCATGGTAGCAATTTCATTTCCGTAGGCTAATGATGCAGTAGCCGCCGGTGATGGAGAGTTTATCACGTGCATGGCATTGCCGTGCTTCTCAATTTTAAAATCATCGAGCATTTCTCCTTCCGGACCCAATGCCATCGCTCTTATTCCGCACCGCGCCGAAACAATATCATCCATTTCTAAACTCGGAATTAATTTTCTCAAACGCTTCAAGAAAAATGTTTTGCTGAATGCACCTCTGTATTCATCCAATCCAAATTTCCAATGTTTACCAAAAAACTTCCAGGTGCCTTTAAAGCCAAATGCTTCTGCTGTATCTTTTAAGCTAAATGCTGTTTTACTGTAACCTTCGCGATCAAAAACAAACACGGCGTTCGGTCCGCATTCAACGCCACCTTTAATCATACGTGTAAAGTGCACACCTAAGAATGGGAATTTCGGATTTGGTACCGGATAAATTAAATTCTTTACTTTATTTCTTCCTTTATCCGTTAAATCATAATAATCTCCTCTGAAACCAACAATGGCCGCGTCACTTTTCTGACCTTCTTTCTTCGCCATCCTGTCGGCTTGCAAACCTGCAGTTGTAATGATGTAATTGCCTTCGTAGGTAGCCGATTTTGTTTTTACTTGCGTCACATTTCCTTTCTTCTCAAAGCCGATGACTTCTTGTCCGGTTAAAACTTTACTGCCGTTATTTTTTGCGTGAATTAACTCAACATATTTTCTGGCCACATCTGTGTAATCAATAATGCCGGTACAAGGAACCCAAATGCCTGCAATACCTTCGCAATACGGTTCTATTTCTTTAATGCGTTTGGTGTCTATCATTTCAATCCCTTCCACATCATTGGCTACACCATTATTAAATACTTTATTCATGTGTGCCAATTCACTTTCGTGCGTAGCCACAATAATTTTCCCGCAAATATCATGTGGAATGTTGTGCTCTTTCACAAACTGAACTAATTCGCGGCGACCGGCCACACAATTACGTGCTTTATAAGAACCGGGTTTGTAATAAATACCAGAGTGAATAACCCCTGAGTTATGTCCGGTTTGATGGGCAGCGACTTCCTTTTCTTTTTCTAAAACCAAAATGGTTTTATTCGGAACTTTTAAGGAAAGTTTATAAGCAGTCGCCAATCCAACGATGCCTCCGCCAACAATGATAATATCGTATTTATTTGTGCTCATAGTTTTAAAAACTAACATGTCACTTAATCCCGATAGTTATCGGGAGGAGTCGAGAAGTGAAAACCGCATTTAGTGGTCTCGACTTCACTCGACCTGACAACTATTTCAATTTATTAATAATCTCGTCTAAACTTAATTCTTCCTGCGTGCCGCTCACCATGTTTTTTAAATTGTAGCGTTTCTTTTCCATTTCATTGCTTCCAACCACACACACAAACGGAATGCTTTTTTTATTAGCATAATCAAATTGCTTGGCTACTTTTTTGGTTACATCCGGATACACCTCGCAGCTCACTAAATTTTTTCTTAATTCAGAGGCGAGTTGCATGCAATGGTCGCGGTTACTTTCATCAAAATGCGCGAATAATAATTTAGTGGAAGAAACTTTGCTGACAGATTCAGGATACAAGTTTAATTCTTCCATCACATCGTAAATGCGATCGATACCAAATGAAATACCAACGCCACTCATATTCGGCAAACCAAAAATACCGGTTAAATCATCATAGCGACCACCACCCAAAATACTTGGTGTGAAGGTTCCTGCATTCGCTTTTACTTCGAAAATAGTTCCTGTATAATAATTTAATCCGCGCGCCAGGGTAATGTCTAATTCAATCTTAACGTGAGAAGCCTTTGCGTTTTTTAATAAGTATTCAATCTCCTCAATTCCTTTTTTTCCGGTTTCGTTTTCTCCGACAAATTTCTTCAGCGTATTTACTTTATCGTTGTTATCGCCTTTAAAATCGAAGAGGGGACTCAGTTTCTCAATCGCAGATTGATTTATTCCTTTTCCTTGTAATTCTTTCACTACACCATCCGTGCCAATTTTATCTAACTTATCAATGGCTACTGTAATGTCGACAATTTTTTCTTTTTCATTCACCACTTCCGCAATCGCCGTTAAAATTTTACGGTTATTGAATTTTAAAAGAACCGGAATATTTAACTGAGAAAAGGAAATATCAATCAAAGAAATTAAATCCAATTCATTCACTAAAGAATCGCTGCCAATTATATCCGCATCGCATTGATAAAATTCGCGGTAACGGCCTTTTTGAGGTTTATCAGCGCGCCATACCGGTTGAATTTGATAACGCTTAAATGGAAAGGTAATGTTGTGCTGATTCATTACCACATAACGCGCAAAAGGAACCGTTAAATCGTAACGAAGTGCTTTTTCAACTATATTAGATATTGTTTTACTACTTAATTGAGCAGTAGTAAACCCAGTTGCACCTGAAATATAATTCCATGAGATATATTCTTCTTGATTTGATTTTCCATCAGGCTTTTTTGGTTCAACTAAATTTATTCCTCCATAAATTTTTTCTAACATTTCTCTTGTTAATGGAGAAACTTTGTCTTCAAGCGGATTTCCACTATCAATAACTCTATAAATTAATTTATCCCCTTCCTCACCGTATTTTCCTAAAAGAGTTTCTGAATTCTCCATGGCCGGTGTTTCCAAAGGTTGATAGCCGAACAATTCAAAATTCTTTTTTATTACCGAAAAAATATAATTTCTCTTCTGCATTTCTGCAGGTCCGAAATCTCTGGTGCCTCTTGGTGTGCTTGGTTTCACGGGAAGTTTATAGTTTATGGTTGATAGTGATTAGTTTATAGTTTAATATCGCGTCTCGACTCCGCTCGACGTGACATCGTGTTTTTACATTCTGTTTGGTACTTCAATTCCCAATAATTTCATTCCGTTTTTGATAATGTCTGAACATTGTTTTGCTAACATCACACGCATTTGCTTTACCTTTTCATTTTCTTCTTTCAAAATGCTGTAATCATGATAAAAGCGATTGAAGCTTTTGGTTAATTCGTAAACGTAATTGGCAATTAATGACGGATTATAAGCTTTAGCACTTTCTTCCAATACAGAAGGGTATTCATAAATCAATTTTATCAATTCTCTTTCCAATTCGTTTAATGTAACACTTGCATCCGCTGCTGCAGGAATATGTCCCGCTTTGGATAATACGGATTGAATACGTGCATAGGTGTACTGAATAAATGGACCGGTATGTCCGTTAAAGTCGATACTCTCCTTCGGATCGAAAAGCATTTTCTTTTTCGGATCTACTTTCAGCATAAAATATTTTAATGCGCCGGAACCAATGGTGTGGTATAAAGTTTTTAATTCTTCATCTGAAAAACCTTCTACCTTTCCGAGCTCCTTGGTAGTTTGCTCGGCAGTGCTAAACATTTCATCCAGTAAATCGTCGGCATCCACAACTGTACCTTCACGGCTCTTCATTTTACCTTCCGGTAATTCAACCATACCATAGGATAAATGATAACATTCTTTTGCCCAGTTATAACCTAACTTTTCTAATATTTTAAATAATACTTTGAAGTGATAATCTTGTTCATTCCCTACTGTGTAAATCAATTGATTTAATTGCGGGAATTCTTTAAAACGCTCAATAGCAGTTCCAATATCTTGAGTAATGTATACTGAAGTACCGTCGCTGCGCAAAACAATTTTTTCGTCTAAACCTTCCGCGCTTAAATCAATAGCTACGCTGCCATTATCTTTTTTGTAAAATACTTTTTTAGCTAAGCCTTCCTGAATGATTTCCTTTCCTAATACGTAGGTATTACTTTCGTAATACATCTTGTCGAAATTCACACCAAGAGTAGAGTAGGTCTTCGCAAATCCATCGTACACCCAGCCATTCATCATCTTCCACAAATCAATTGTTTCTTTATCGCCGGCTTCCCATTTGCGGAGCATTTCCTGAACTTCCAACATCAAAGGCGCTTGCTTTTCGGCCTCTTCTTTTGTTTTACCACCTGAAACTAATTCTTCAATTTCTTTTTTATAGGCTTTGTCAAACGCAACATAATATTTTCCCACCAAATGATCGCCCTTCATGCCGCTTGATTGTGGTGTTTCGCCGTTACCAAATTTTTTCCAGGCCAGCATACTCTTGCAAATATGCACACCGCGGTCGTTCACCAAATTGGCTTTTATTACTTTATGTCCTTGTGTTTTTAAAATTTCTGCCACCGAATAACCTAAGAGATTATTACGGATGTGTCCGAGATGTAAAGGTTTATTGGTATTGGGAGAAGAATACTCCAGCATAATGGTTTTTCCGCTGGTGCCTTCTTTTTTAAAGCCATAATTGGATACTGAACTTTCGGAATTAAAAAAGCCCAACCAAAAATCATTACTCAAACTTAAGTTTAAGAAACCTTTTACAACATTGTATTTGGTAATGTTTTTATTGTTTTCGGTTAAGAATTTTCCGAGAGCATCACCAACTTGTTCCGGACTTTGCTTAGTTGCTTTTATGTAAGGAAAAGTAACCAAGGTAAAATCGCCTTCAAATTCCTTGCGGGTTTTTTGAAGTGTGATTTCAGATTCATTCACTGAAATGGAGTAAACTTTACTTAAAGCTTCCTGAATGGCTTTATTTAATAAGCTGTGCGCTAACATAGAGTGCAAAGGTAATAAAGCCCAGGGTTTATACAATAAAAAAGCCCCCGCATTTGCGAGGGCTCCCTTAGTAGTTGTTGAATTATTATAGGTAACCGAAAATCTTTTTATTTGTTTTCTTTTTGTAAGTCCATTCAACTTTCATACCGTAAGGACATTGATTTGCGCCAACAGTAACTGAGTTTCCGTTTTGATCCACACCGAATAAGCATTTTAAATCGAAAGCTTTATCTTCCACTTTAATGTTTACTTCACCTTGAATTGGAGCCCAAGCGCCACAAGTCGTATTCCAAACAACAGGTGTTACTACCTGGCTGGTAAAATCATCACCATCGCGAGTTGTACCATAGTTTTCTAACTGGCTTAAGCTGTTGTGAGAACCGATACCTTCACCAACGCAAGTAATAATTAAGTTTGAATACGTGTAAGTGAACTTACGGTGAATATTATAAGTTGCAGTGCTTGATCCATCGAAAGTAACTTTTAAGTTAGTACCTGTTACTTGGTGAGAAAGGTTAGCTTGTCCTAAGAAAATCAAATCAAACCAAGTTCCACCTGAGTTATTAGTTACATTTTGAGTACCGTTTAACTCAATGCTTTTTCCATCGGAAGCACGGGTAACTTTATACCCTAGATATTCCACTTGTAAAACTGCACCAACTGTTTTCCATCTAACACCACTGCTGTAATTTAAAATGGTTAAACGAATAGAACCGGTACGTGTACGGTTGCTGCAGGTAGTTCCGTTATAATTTAAAGTAACACGTCCCATGTACAAACCATTGGTATCAACAGTTAAGCCGCATGGTGTTCCTAACACACTGCTCACGCTTTGTCCGCCTGCCAATTTACCATGTAATAAAGAGTTATCGGCGATAACATTATTTACATCACTAATAGCGGCATCATTTTCACCTTGAACCGAACGGTTATCGGCAGAAGCCTGTCCGTCTTCATTTTTAAAAGCTTTTTTCTTCTTACAAGAAGTAAATACTAATGAACCTGATAATACAATCAGGGAAAGGGCGTAGATAATTTTGTTGGTTTTCATTTTTTAGGTTTTTGTTTTTTATTGGATAGAGATTTGGATTAAAGGTTTAATGACTTTTGAAATAAATCATGTAAATATATATAAATCAATTAGTTAAAATAATCAATTAAAATGATGAATTAATTTTGAAGTACTAATTTAATTCAAAATCCCTCTAAAAAACATTTTATTTCTTTAAATATATGTGTTATATTTGCCCCTCTAATTAAAACAAAAGGATAGTAATATGTATCTTACATCAGAAGCAAAAAAGCAAGTGTTTAAAAAACACGGTGGAAGCGAAAAAAACACAGGAAGCGCAGAATCTCAAATTGCGTTGTTTACTCAACGTATTGATCACTTAACAGGTCATTTAAAAAACAATAAGAAAGATTTCGGAACTCAACGTTCTCTTTTAAACTTAGTAGGTAAGCGTCGTGCTTTATTAGACTATTTAAAGAAAACTGATATCAATCGCTACCGTGCGATTATTAAAACATTAGATATCCGTAAGTAATCTTACGAATATGATTTATTGGAGGGGGGCATTTCGAAGATATTCGGAATGCCTTTCTTATTAATAGGCAAAAGAATAAAATAAATATAAATCCGTTCCGGAAACGCCGGGACACAAAAACAGAAACATGTCACAAATAGGAACACAACACAGTTTCGACTTAGGCGATGGCCGAATCGTAACATTAGAAACAGGTAAATTAGCAAAACAAGCCGATGGCGCTGTAGTCGTAAAATTGGGTGATACCATGATTTTAGCTACCGTAGTAAGCTCTAAAGAAGCGAAGGAAGGCGTTGACTTTTTACCATTAACCGTAGATTATCAAGAAAAATTTGCAGCTGCCGGAAGATTTCCGGGTGGCTTCTTCCGTCGCGAAGCTAAACTTTCAGATTATGAAGTATTGATTAGCCGTATCGTTGACCGCGCTATGCGTCCTTTATTCCCCGAAGATTATCACGCGGATACACAAATCATGTTATCCTTAATTTCTTCCGATCGTAAAACAATGCCGGATGCATTAGTAGGCTTAGCGGCTTCTGCTGCTGTGGCTGTATCCGATATTCCGTTTAACGGACCTATCTCAGAAGTTCGCGTAGGAAAAATTGACGGTAAATTAGTTCTTAATCCAAACGTGGATGATTTAGAAAAGTCTACCATCGATATGATTATTGCAGCATCTGATAAGGATATTGTAATGGTGGAAGGTGAAATGAGCGAGATTAGCGAAGATGAAATGTTGGAAGCGATTCAGTTTGCGCATGCTGCCATTAAAGTTCAAATTAAAGCTATCAATGAATTCGCGGCGAAAGCGGGATTAAAACCAAAACGTGAATATTGTCATGAAGTAAACGACCTTGAATTAAAAGAAAAAGTAAAGGCTGCAACTTACGACAAAGTATATAACGTTGCTAAAATGGCTAATCCTGATAAGAACAAACGTAAGGAAGCGTTTAAAGCTGTGTTAGAAGAATTCAAAGCAACATTTACTGAAGAAGAATTAGCAGAGAAAAAAGCGTTAATTGAAAAATATTATCACGAAGTTGAATACCATGCTGTACGTAAAGCCGCATTGGATACAAAGATTCGTTTGGATGGCCGTAAAACAAATCAGATTCGTCCGATCTGGAGTGAAGTAGGTTATTTACCTGCAGCACACGGTAGCGCTGTATTTACACGCGGAGAAACTCAATCGTTAACCACTGTAACATTAGGTACACCTAAAGATGCATTAATGATTGATGCTGCTTTTATGCAAGATGAATTACGTTTTATGTTGCATTATAACTTCCCTGGTTTTTCAACCGGTGAAGCAAAACCAAATCGTGGTCCGGGCCGTCGTGAAGTTGGTCACGGTAACTTAGCACAACGTGCATTAAGCAAAGTGATTCCTACTGATTCAGGATATACCATTCGTGTAGTTTCTGATATTTTAGAAAGTAACGGTTCAAGTAGTATGGCTACAGTTTGTGCCGGTACTTTAGCTTTAATGGATGCTGGTGTGAAAATCAAGAAACCGGTATCTGGTATTGCCATGGGATTAATCACTGACGATAAAAACAATTATGTTGTATTATCGGATATCTTAGGTGATGAAGATCACTTAGGTGATATGGATTTCAAAGTGTGTGGTACCAAAGATGGTATTACAGCGGTGCAAATGGATTTAAAAGTAAACGGATTACCATATGAAGTAATGCGCGAAGCTTTAATCCAGGCAAAAGAAGGTCGCTTACACATTATGGGTGAGATGATGAAAACCATGACTGAACCACGTGCGGATTATAAAGCACATGCACCTCGCTTTACTAAGATTGAAGTGCCGGGTGAATTCATTGGTGCGATTATCGGTCCTGGTGGAAAAGTGATTCAGGAGATGCAAAAAGCAACCGGTACATCTATCAGCATTACTGAAGTAGAGAAAATGGGTGTAGTTGAAATTTTTGGTGAGAACCTTGAATCTATTACTGCGGCTCTAACACGCATTAAAGGAATTGTGGCAATGCCGGAAGAAGGAGAAGTATACGACGCAACCGTAAAAACAATTATGCCTTATGGTGCATTCGTTGAATTTTTACCTGGTAAAGAAGGTTTATTACACATTAGTGAAGTAGACTGGAAACGTTTAGATACATTAGAAGGTGTTTTAAAAGAAGGGGATAAGATACAAGTGAAGTTTATGGGTAATGATCCTAAAACTAAGAAGTATAAATTATCGCGTAAGGTTTTATTACCAAAACCTGAAAAGACAGAAAACGCTGAAAATAAAGCCTAACAAAAAGCCCCCGTTAATCGGGGGCTTTTTTATTATGTATTTATTTCAATTTTATTTCTTGCCTTTCCCTTTTCCTTTGCCGTTACCATTACCTTTATCATCGGAGCTATTGCCTTTACCTTTTCCCTTCATGCCATTGCTTTTTCCTTTTGCATTGTTTTTGAGTGCATGAAATTCTTTGGAGCCGGGTTTAATTCCCATTTCCTTCGCAATTTCTCCCCATCCTTTGGATTTGTTTTTATCAAAGCTGGTAGCTACTGTTTCAACAGGTTTAGTTGTAATTTGAGCAACCTCCAATGTCATTAATACATCTGAAGGTTCCATTTTGTGAATGTTTAATAAATTTTCTACCACAGCTTTAGTGGTGTTGAATTTTTCAATGGCATCGTTTTTAAAAGCTTCTAAAGCGTTTTTAGCATCCTTATTTAAAGCAATTAACGAATTATCTAAATCCGCATCACCGGTGGTTACTTTTAACTGAGCGCTAGCTGTGGCACTAATTAATAAGAATAGAAAAATGAATTTTTTCATACGATTAATTTTTAAGATACAATTACTTTAACATTGTATTCTATACCTTCAAGTGTTAAGGTACAGATATAAACACCGGAACTTAATTTGTATTGTGGAATAATTTTGAATTTTGAACTCGCTGAATCATTAATGTAAAAAGATGATTCGTAAACATGTTCACCTTTTTCACCTTTTAAACTAATCTTAATTTCATGATTGTTTTCAATTCCTGAAACATCAGCCGTAAACTCACCATTATTAGGATTAGGATAAATCACAAAACGGATGTTTTTCTCTTTAATGTAATTTACACTTACAATTTTACTGTAATTAAAGGAGTGATCGAGATCAACTTGCTTTAAACGATAATAACTTACTCCGGATAATGGCGATACATCTTCGAATAAATATTGTAAGGTTGAATAGCTGTTGCCATTAATGCCTGCGCTTTTAACATTACCAATACTTGCGAATGAATGCGCATCGGCACTCTTTTGAATTTCAAAATGACTGTTGTTTTTTTCAGAAGCTGTCATCCAAATAACATCCACTTTTTGATTGTTTAAATGTGCATTGAATTCAACAAGTTCAACCGGTAAAACAGCAGCACACCCCGGCGCGGTGGGTGGCATACAGCCTGCACCAAAGTAAACGCCGCTTGCCGCATTCCAATAAATATCTCCACAAATTTCAATAAAATTTGAGTTTCCACCTCCGGTGCCGGGATTTATAGACGCGCCTGCGAAAATGTATATAACACCATTACAAGGCAAACGTAATTTATTACCATTATCAAAATAAAGCTTACCATAAATGGCCACTTTTGGTGTAACTGCACAACCTGAATAATCAGCTTGAGAAGTTACTGTAACCGAATGACCGGCTTGAATTACGATTGAATCGCCACAACCCGGAACAGCCCCGCAAGACCAAGTAGCAGAGTTATGCCAATTTCCGCTTCCTGTAGAAACACAGGTAGCTGATTGAATAGAAAAATAGCTTAAAGATAGTAACAGAGCTATGAAGAACTTTCTGAAATTTAATAGGTTCATATAATTCTCTGAAAAATTTCACCTAATATAATAATAATTGTCTAATCTCAAAACAATATTAAATCATTCAATTAACAATTTAGCTCTTAAAAACTACCACTTCGCTTGTGAGAATAGTTTAGGGTCGAACAACTCATTATTTAGATTTTTAGGAAAGCGGATATTATAATATATCTCTATCATTTGTAATTCACCCTTACTTTTAAAAATTACTTTTTTTGCCACCCAATAGCCCTCCATTTTTTCGTAATCAGAAAACACTACATCCATCTGTTTCCCTTTTTTATAAATAATTCGATGCATGTATAATCTTTCTTTATCTATCCAAAATTGCGGAATGGTGTCATTTCCTTTTTCTGCACCCACCACATAAACAGCTCTGCCATCAAAAACATCTTCACGAACTGTATTCAAATTATAACCTAATGAATCCAGTATTTTGCAAGATTGTTCGGGTAGTAAATAATAAACATCAAAGCCAACCAATAATAAATCATGAATAAATGGTCTTGGTTGTTTAGCTACACCATCTTTTATTCCGGTTACCGTATTGTTGGCAAACACAACGCCGTTTCCGCTATTCATGCTGTCGTATTTTATCACCAATTTTCCGGGAAAGGAAGCCGCTTCGTGCCACACTTCTTTTCGTTCTTCTTTTCCGTCTTTGTAAAAAAAGGCATCCTGCGTAAATGTAAAATGTGTGTACCACTTTCCGTTATACATTTTATACATGGCGGAAATAACATCTTTACCGTTGTTTACGGTCTGACTAAATAAATGAAGCGATAAAAAAAGTGCGACTAAAAATAATGGCTTTTTCATGTAATGAAATTACACTTCCATTCACACAACTTACTCACGTAAATAAGGGGATTTATTTATGCCAGTTTCTGATAGGTTTGCCACCAACGATCAGGGATTTCATTGTTTACTGCCATAGAGTAATCCTTATATGAGCAAGGAATTAAAGTATGCCTTTCAAATTTTAATCCTTTATGCGGAGGGTAGGGGATTTCCATCCACCAGCGATCACTTTTTTTACTCTTATAGAAATTAATTTCATACTTCTCGTCCTGTAACACCACATTAAAACGGATGTAATCCGGATTGGTACGCGATGGATAATCACTCTTACGATTGTAAAACCCGTCCATGAAACACCAAATCATTTGTGCGGCTAAGTGCGACGTTTTTCCGTACGCATCAAAAGCAGGGTTAATTTCATATATACCTACCGAAGTTAATTTATCACTCATACCGGCATAACGCATAATCTGACAAGCTTCCTCGGCATACAAACCGTTAGGAGAGGCATTGGGATTCGCAGGAGCATCGGCATGTTTAATGGAAGTAATATCAAAGCTAATCATGTCGGCCTGACGAATGATTGGCTCTGCTTCTTCAATTTTATCACGTATTTGTCCTAATCGATAAGCATCAAAATATAATTTAGTCATCATCGTTGTTGAAGACGGACTCACCAAATACGTTTGATAACCGATGTTACTGTAGTTAAATAAATAATTCGGTTGATGTAAAATGATTTTACCTAAATAAGAAGTATTAGTGATATCATCTTCCGGATTTCCTAAATCAAAAATGGAATCGATGGAAGCGATGTTAATGGTTTGTTCCAAATCTTTGTAACCTAAAAATTGTGCGTAGGTTAAATCCTGACTTCCACCAATGATAACCGGAACAATGTTTTTACGAATTAAAAAATCAATACTTGCTTTTACTGCGTAATAGGTGTCATCCACACTATGTCCTGCCATGATATTTCCTAAGTCTACCACATTAGCTCTGAAATTACCGCTATACAAACTATATAAATAATTTCTAACGGTATCGGGAGCTAAGGCACATCCTTCGTTATTCACGGCGTTTCTGTCTTCGCATACACCAATGATGGCCATGTCGATGTTTTCTAATTCAGGAAACTCATCCCCTTCCTTATAGATTTTGAAATCGTGGCCAAATTGTCCTTCCACAAATTCTTTATTCTCAACTACCATGTTGAAACTTACCGGGGTGAAAAAATGCGCTATATCCGACATATGTTATTGTATGTTGCTAAAATAAGGAGTCACTGCGTTGGTAATATTTCTAATAAGCAAAGTAATTAACAGTCAGAGGCTAAAAAGCACAATCGAATTTAGATGTTAATTACTTAACATTTTACTTAATAAAAACCACATAATTTAACTATAAATCAGGTGTTTGTATCGGAATAATTTATATATCTTTAAAGGATTAAATAAAATCTATACCCTATGAAATTCAGTACAAAAATTGTTTCTTATGTTGATGTAAGAATTCAACTTTTCGCATTATTTACATTATTACTTTCTTTTGGAGCTCAATCGCAAACAAATGCCTGGGCATGGGCTGTTAAGGCCGGAGGTACCGGAAATGATTTTAACGCTAAAACGTGTGTGGATGCTTCCGGAAACGTTTATGTTGCCGGTTCATTTCAGAGTTCATCAATCATGGTTGGTACGATTAATATTGCTAACTCCGGCGTAACCGGGAGCGATGTTTATGTTGCGAAATACGATCCGAATGGCGTTGTTCAATGGGCACAGCGAATCGCCGGTGCAAACAATGAATACGTTGGCGGTATTACAACTGATCCATCAGGACGAGTATACGTGAGTGGATATTATACCAGTCAAACCATTTCACTTCCTCCATTTAGCTATGGAAACGCAGGTGGAGCATCCGGCAGTAATGATGTTTATGTGACCTGTATTAATGGTGCTGGTGTACCACAATGGTTTACTTCTTTTGGTACACCATCTCAAGAGACAAATAACGGATTAGCCTATTCAAGTGCTATGTCTGCCGTGTATGTTGGAGGAGCTTTTAACGGGACAGTAATGGCAATCGGAACCAATACAGTTGCTAACACCAGCAATGCAGGTAAGCATGATGTGTTTTTAGCACGTTTAACAAATGCAGGAGGTTTCACTTGGTTACGTTCTACCGGTTCAGTGAATGTAGATGAATATATGACAGATGTAGCAGTTGATGCGGCAGGAAATCCACATTTTACTGGTTCATTTACCGGTACTATCATGACGGCTACTACTACTATTGGTTCTACTGTTTTAACTAGTTATGGAAGTACAGATATTTTTTTAGCAAAATACAGTGCAATGGGAACTTCTGTATGGTCAAGAAATATGGGAGGTACATCTAATGATTACGTTACCGATTTGGATTTAGATGCAAGTGATAACGTTTTTGTAGCAGGTCAATTTCAAGGTGCGCCAATAAATTTTGGTTCATTCTCATTAAATAATTTAGGTGGTTATGATGGATTTTTAGCAAAATATAACTCTGGCGGAACACAACAATGGGCTGTACGAGCAGGAGGTACCGGGCATGATTACGGATCAAACGTTGCTATTGACGCTTCCGGAAATCCTTATTTCTCATGTTATTTTGAGAGTGCATCATGCGCTGTTGGTACTACAACATTAAATAATGTTTTTTTAGGAACAACAGATTTATTGGTCGCAAAATATAACACCTCAGGATCATTTCAATGGACAGCAAAATCTACAGGTACCGCCAATGAAATTCCGGTTTCTATGGATATAGATAATGTAGGTAACATTTATGTTGCGGGTTATTTTGATGGATTAAGCATCCTTTCAACCAACAGTATCACAACAACCGGTAATTACGACGGATTTCTTTCAAAAATTGGTTGTTTAACTACCGGAATAATTGCTCCAATGTCGGTATGTACAGGTAATTCTGCAACATTAACTGCAACAGGTGCTACAACTTACTCATGGAGTACCGGAGCAACCGGAACGAATATTATTATTACGCCAACAGTTAGTGGAGTTTACACAGCAACAGGAACAACCGGCTCTTGTGTTGGAACGCCTGCCAGTGTAAGTATTACACTTCTTCCTGCTAGTGTGAGTGCCGGGCCAAACTTAAACTTATTATGTAAACAAAAAGCTGTTATCAATGCTACTTGTAGTCCGGCAGCGACTTCTGTGGTTTGGACGCCAACTACCAACTTAAGTAGTTCAACGATTTTAACACCATCTGTTACCGGAAATTTTGGAACAACCATTTATACCGTAAATGTGAATTTAAATAACGGTTGTTCTAAATCGAGTACAGTTGCCGTTCAATCCGGCGCGCAAGCCCCGAATATTTGTATGGTAACTGTTGATAGTTTAGGAAACGACAATGAAATCTATTGGGAGAAAACCTTGTATCCGCGTGCCGATAGTTTTATCGTGTATCGCGAAACAAGTTTAAATAATTACACGCGTATTGGCGCAGTGAGCCGTACAGCGTTTAGTATGTATGTAGATACCAATAGAAGTATTGGTCCTGCTAATGGAAACCCAAACACCAGTTACTACAGATATAAATTACAAATCAAAGATAGCTGCGGAAACTTAAGCGCTTTGAGTTTATGGCATGAAACTATTTTTATTCAGGATCAATTGAACGGTAACTTCAATTGGAATAGTTACGCGATTGAATCAACAACGGCAACACCAATTTCTATTTATAATTTAAAGCGTCGTACGCCTGCAACAGGTACCGAAACATTAGTAACAAGTACTACAGGAAATTTAGCAACCGACCCTGCTTATAATACATTCTGGCCTTTAGGTGTAAAATGGTTTGTTGACGCGGTTGGTTTTAACTGTAATCCAACAGCAAAAGTGTTAGTACAAAAAACCAAAACACGCAGTAATCAATCTAACGATAAATTATTCCCGACAGGAATTAATTCTTCAGCTATATTTAATGAAAGCATTCAGGTGTATCCAAACCCGGCTAAAGATTTAATTAATGTTGATTTGACTTTATTAAATAAAGAATCGATAACCGTTGAAATTAGAAATGTACTTGGACAACTAGTTTATGAAACGCGTTCATTAAATCAACATTTAGTGATTAATGTTTCTACACTTCAATCGGGTGTATACATGTTAATCGTTAAGCAAGGTAATCAGGAGAGCATAAATAAAGTAGTTATTCAATAGATAGTAAATTGAACGAAAGGAGCCTGAATTGTTAAAATTCAGGCTCTTTTGCATTATTAATGGCTGCAATTAGTTGATAATTCTACCTTGTTATATCAGGAATTTTGTTACTTTTAATCTATTATTTTAAATATCATGAAGAAAATTATTTCGTTCTTTTTTATCACATTTTTAGTTGGTTCAACTAATCTTTTAAAATCTCAAAATTATGTGTGGGCCCGTTCGTTCGGTAGTCCTACTTACGACGATTGGCGTGCTACTGCCATTGATGCGGCAGGAAATGTTATTGCCGTTGGTTCATTTTCAGGTACGGTCGATTTCGACCCGGGCGCAGGTGTTTACAATTTAACAGCTACTGCAGGTGGCGATGATATCTTTATTATGAAATTAACTTCTGCAGGAAATTTCGTATGGGCTCGTCGCCTTGGTACTACAACTGATGAAGTTGCAGCAGATGTTATTTGCGATGCTTCTTCCAATATTTATGTTGTAGGTAGTTTTAACGGTACAGTCGATTTTGATCCGGGAGCCGGTGTTACTAATCTTACATCT
Organism: Bacteroidia bacterium; assembly: GCA_016787445.1. Taxonomy (GTDB): domain Bacteria; phylum Bacteroidota; class Bacteroidia; order B-17B0; family Aurantibacillaceae; genus JAHEYG01. The sequence continues at coordinate 105,224 of JAEUTQ010000082.1, read as the reverse complement.
GCAGGTAGTAGCGATGTGTGTATGTTTAAATTAAACTCTCTAGGAAATTTTCTTTGGGCACGTAATATGGGTGGTACAGGTTCCGACTGGGCAAGCGCCATTGATATTGATAACCTTAACGCTAACGTTTATATCACCGGGACTTTTATTGGGACAGCGGATTTTAATCCAAGTGCAACAACAAACACTTTAATAATTCGTGGTTCAAATGATATATTCGTTGGTAAATACGATATCAATGGAAATTATGTTTGGGCACAATCCATGGGAGGAACTGTAGCTGATTACGGTTATGATCTTAAAGTTGATAATTTAAATAACTACGTTTATTGTACAGGAATTTTTGCAGGTACAACCGTTACTCTTTCACCGGGATGTACTTGTCCTACTTATACCTCACAAGGCGGAAGTGATTTTTACGTTGTGAAATTAACTTGCGGCACCGGTGGATTTAACTCTGCTGCTGTGATGGGCGGAACCGGAACTGATTATGGTGTTGGTATTACGCTGGATGCTAATAGCAACGTATTTGTATGCGGACAATTCAGTGCGGCTTGTGACATGGATCCCGGACCACTCAACCAATCTTTAGGTTCTTTAGGAAGTGCGGATGCTTTTGTATTGAAGTTAAATTCAACACTCGCTTATCAATGGGCTAAACAAATTGGAGGTATGAATACACAAAGTGCTCCCGAATGTGTATTGGATCCGGGAGGAAATGTTTATGTAACCGGTGCCTTTGATGGAGTAGTTGACTTTGATCCGAATGCAGGAACTTATACTTTGCAAGCTCAAGGTACTAATCAGGATTGTTATGTTTTGAAATGGGATAACAATGGGAATTTTGTATGGGCAAAATCATTTGGTAGCAATAACCTTGGTGATTATCCTTCCGACATTGATTTAGACACACAGGGAAATGTGTATACAATTGGAACATTTTGGACTACCGTTGATTTTAACCCGGATGCAGGCGTTGCGAATTTAACAGCTGTAGGACAAACCGACGGATATATTCAAAAGCTAAGTTGTACCTTACCATCAACTGTAACTACAACGGCATCTAATTACACTTTATGTGCCGGAACTATTACAACATCACCTTTAACTTTATCCTCAACTGAACCTCTTACTAATTATGGATGGACTGTAGTAGGAGCAAGCGGTGTTAGTTTTTCTCCAACTACAGGTACTAATACCTCAATGAGTTTTACAGCTTCTAATACTTTTAGTGTAATCGTAACTGCCACTAACGCTTGTGGAACTACCACTACCAGTGTAAATCGTATAACGGTTAATCCATTGCCAACCGTTACCGGTGTGGCTTCACCAACGGCTGTGTGTACAGGAAGTTTGTTAACCTTAAACGGAGCCGGTGCCTCAACGTATACTTGGAGTAGCGGAGTAAGCAACGGAGTAGCCTTTACACCAACAGCAACACAAGTTTACACTGTAACCGGAACGAATTCTAATAACTGCGTAAACAGTGGAACGATTAACGTAGCGCTAATTAATAATCCAACTGTTACAATCAGTGGAAAAAATTTAGTGTGTTTAAACAAAACACAAGTTTTAACGGGTAATGGCGCATCCACTTATACTTGGTCGCCGGGTACAGTTGTTAACCAAACCATTTCAGTTACACCAACAGTAAATACCGTTTATACAGTAAGCGCTACCGGATCTAACGGTTGTCGCAACTCCGCTACATTTACAGTTAATTTAGTTAATCCGCCAACTCCGGATATTTGTCAGGTTACGGTTGACAGTTTAAGTGTTAATAATGAAATCTATTGGGAGAAAACTTTATATCCATCTGCCGATAGCTTCATCGTTTACCGTGAAGTAAGCTTAAATACTTACAAACGTATTGCATCGGTACATAAGTCTGCATTTAGCATGTACGTAGATACGAACAGAAGTGTTGGTCCGGCTAACGGCGATCCTAATCTAACTTATTATAAATATAAATTACAATTACGCGATTCTTGCGGTAATTACAGCGCCATGAGTAAATGGCACGAAACTATTTTTATTCAGGATCAAATGAATGGTAACTTCAATTGGAATAGTTATGCGATTGAATCAAGCGTGCCACCGGTAACTATTTATAATGTAAAACGCAGAACGATTGCCACCGGTACTGAAACATTAATTGCCAGCACCGTAGGAAATTTAGCGAACGATCCGTTTTATTCATCTTTCTGGCCATTGGGTGTAAAATGGTTTGTAGATGCCAGCGGCTTTAACTGTAATGCTACCGCAAAATACGGTGTCAATTCACCAATGGTATTAAAAACCAAAACACGCAGTAATCAATCGAACGATAAAATTGGTGCAACTGCTATTGCGGATTTAAATGCTTTAGCATCTCGCATAAGTATTTATCCAAATCCTGCTAATTCAGTCATGAACATCGATTTAAATAGTTTGCCAAAATCTGAAACGACGGTGGATTTAGTAAATACACTCGGACAAACTGTTTATTCAGTTAAATCATTAAATCAGCATTTAGTCATCAATACCGAAAGTTTTGCGGCCGGTGTTTACATGGTGCAGATTAAACAAAACGACAAAATCATTGCCGTTAAAAAAGCGGTAATTGAAAGATAAAAGCACCTTTTTTCAAAAATTCATAAAGCCCTGAAGTCTTCGTACTTCAGGGCTTTTTTTGTAAATTAGAAGCTTGTTTACAAAACTTAAATACGCTTTATTTCTGTTGCTTTTTGCGGCTTTAACCATCCGGGCTCAAAAAGGGGAGTATTTCATTCATAATTATTTACCCAAAGAATACAACCAGGGTGCCAATAACAACGGGGTAGCGCAAGATAAAGAAGGTCGTGTGTTTATGGCCAACCAAAGCGGGGTTTTGGTTTACGACGGACTCAACTGGCAAATCATAGCCTTACCGGATTTGATTCCGGCCTATAGTATCATTAATGATTCGGAAGGAAATATTTATGTTGGGGGTGATAATGGCGAATTTTTTACCATTGAAAAAAATAAGAACGGTCGCTATGTAAGCGTTTCTTTGAAAGGAAATCTTAACACCAACGAGCAGCCGCAAGAACCCATCAAACAAATTCTTTCTTTAAACGGGAATCTCTATTTTTTATCTGCCGATAAACTCATCGAGAAAAAAGGAAATTCTTACCGCGCCTATTCACCACAAAATGCTTTTCACATCCGTGCTTTTGCCATGGGGAAGCATTTGTTTGTAACAGACCTTGACAATAATGTGCTGGTGCTCGACAATGCGGTGATGAATTATGTAGCCAACACCGAAAGTTTAATTTCTGAAAAAGCATTTTTTAATTACCGCATCAACGCCAACACCTTCGCGATGGGTTATCGTAATCTCGGGATTTACAAAGTCACATACGATTCCGTTACGCCAACCAAAACCAAGTTTGAAAAATGGAATAACAGCAGCGACGCGGAATTATTGGAGTCGGAGTTTAACAATGGTTGCGAATTAAAGGATGGAAACTTTGTGATTACGTCCAATAAGAAGGGCGCTTTCCTCATCAATAAAAATTTAGAAATCATTAAACGCTTGAATTCTAAAACCGGAATTTATGAGGATAATGTAAAGTCAGGATTTCAGGACCGAAACAATAATTTATGGTTAGCCACTTACTATGGGGTTTCCTTTGTAGAGCTTAACTCTAAATTATTTAAATACGATCGTCAGACCGGCATATCAGGACTCGTAACAAGTGCCGCGTATTATGATGGTAAATTATTTGTGTCAACCGATAAAGGCGTACAGTTTTTTAATCCGGTTAACAATGTATTTGAATTTTTACAAGGCTTCAATAAGCAAACCTGGAATCTCACCAAAATTGATAACGATTTATTTATCTCCACTGAGAAGGGTGTTTTTATTTACGACGGAAAAACTATCCGACAAGGTAATGACACGCGCAGCTTTTGCATTTTATCCGACCCTTATAAAAAGGAATTAATTTATACCGGTACCGATGAAGGCGTGGATGTGTACAGTTACATCGAGAAAAAATTCACCTATATCAAGACCTATCAGTTAAACATTCCGGTATTAAGTTTAGCCTCCGATTTTCACAAGAATATTTATTTTGGTTGCGCCAGTAACGGTATTTATTATTTGAACTACTACCGTTCTTTCTTGTTGGATTCCATTCAAAAGAAAGAAGGATTGCCTCAGATGTTAGGCGAGAATTACGTATTTACTTACAAGAACAAATTATTAATTGGTACCGACAGCGGCGTGTTTGCCGTAAGAAAAAGAGCCGACAACAGAGTAGAGTGTATTAAATCACCGGAGTTTTATGCCGCGACGAAAAGTTCCGAAATATTCAGAGCGGCGGAGTTGGAAGGCGATTTAATTTGTTCGCAGTCGTACGAAAACAAAAAGCTCAACCGCATTGAAAACAAAGTGATTTATATTACTTCCGAAAACGGAAAAAGCTACATCAACAACGAAATCACCAACAAATTAAAGGATACTAAAGTCAACTTAATTACGTACGACAGCTTAAATAAAACAACGTTTATTTGTACCGACGAAGGTTTGTTTTTGGTGAACAAGCAAAAAGAAAAATTAAAACGCTCTTACAATTTCTTTTTAACTTCTGTTATTTCTAAAAAAGATACCATCATCAATAACGTAGCGTCGGGAGATGATGCTTCCGGTTTTGATTTTAATATTACTTACTCTCATAATCAATTGAGTTTTATTTTGGGGTACAATTGCTTTGAAAATAAAAACGCGGTTGAGTTCAGTTACTGGATTGAAGGCAGCGACGAAGAAAATTACAGCGTGTGGAGTACACAAAATAACATTAAAACCACCAATTTACCCGAAGGAAAATATATTTTTCATGCCAAAGCCCGCTGCGACATGAACACCGAAGAATTGGAAATACATTTTCCGTTTAAAATCTTGCCGCCATGGTACCGTACGGTGTGGGCCTACATAGCTTACGCGATTTTATTTGTTTTATTCGTGGCCTTAATCGTTAAATTATATTCAAAGCGATTGGTGGAACAAAATTTAAAACTCGAAGCTGTTATTAAGCAACGTACTGCCACCATTGAAGAGCAAGTGAATATGTTGGAAGAACAAAAGCACGAACTTCAAACACAAAAGAAAGAAATTACCGACAGTATCAATTATGCTCAGCGCATTCAGCAATCCATTTTACCGTCTTACGCTGAGATTACCGCGGCTTATCAAGATACTTTTGTGTTCTTCCAGCCAAAGGATATTGTAAGTGGTGACTTTTATTGGTTCAGTAAAGTCAATGAGAATGAATTTTTAATAGCTTGTGCCGATTGTACGGGACATGGTGTTCCGGGTGCTTTCATGAGTACGATTTGCTCTGAGAAACTAACGGAGGCTGCTTTGCGCAGCAGTGAACCTTCACAGATTTTATTTGAAGCCAACAACGCCATTAAAAAAGTATTGAAACAAGATGCCACGGCCGATGGTACCAACAAAGACGGTATGGAGATTGCGCTTGTTAAGTACAATCACAAAACAAAGCAATTACAATATGCAGGCGCGAATCGTGCGTTGTGGATATTTAAAAATAACGGCGAGTTTGTAGAAGTCAAACCAACCAAAGCCAGTATTGCCAGCTTCACGCCATTTAATTTTAAATATGAATTAAGTGAGGTGGTGTTAGAGAATAGCGACATGGTGTATTTAACCAGCGACGGTTATCCTGATCAGTTTGGCGGTGAGTACGGTAAAAAATTCATGGCAAAGAACATGAAAGATTTTTTACGCGGCATTAAACATCTGTCTGTTGAAGAGCAAAAGCAATTGGTAAAAGATAAAATCAATTCCTGGAAAGGAAACTACGAACAGGTAGATGATTTATTGGTAATAGGGTTGAAGGCTTAGTGCTTCTATTTCTCAATTATTTCTTTTAGTTTATTAAAAGCCTTAGGATACGTGCCATCAAAATATTCTTCGTATTCTTAGTGTTTTTGCCGGTATCCGTTAATTAATAGCCAAGAGGTTCTCTGCTTGTGTGTCGAACTCTTAAAACCCGAATTTCTTTTACATCTGTTTTAATTTGATAAGTAACGCGGTAACTGAAAACGACAAAAGCTCTAAAGTCCTTATTTGGCGAGTCTTTTAATTTGTCTTGTTCGCTAATAAGAGGATTTGTTTTAATAACATCAAGTCGAGAAATAATTGCGTCCTTAACAATTTTCGGAGCTTGCTTGCTTTGTTTTTCGAGATAAGTCAGAATGTCTTTGAAATGGTCAAGAGCTTTTCTGTCCCAGATTATTTTGTAGGATGGTTTTACCACTTAGATAATTCCTTAAGCGCGTCTTTGTGAGAAACTGAATTACCTTTTTCAATTCGTGACACGGCTTCATTAATTTCTTTATTGTATTGCTTACGTGTTATTCGTTTGGTGTCCTTATCAACATTTAACCAACTCTTAATCATTTCAAGAATTAAAGTCTGTTGTTTTTCCGAAAGTAAGGGAAGGTAATTGTCAACTTGTTTTTTAATGGCAGTTGTTGTCATGACTTTAATTTTGATTTTCAAATTTACAATAAAAAGCGGAAAACTACAAGGGTTTATTCTAACCATGTTGGCGCGGATTTTTAATCCGTGCTGCTTATTTATTGCTCAATTATCTCCTTTAATTTTGCGAGAGCCTTAGGATACGTGCCATCAAAATAGTCTTCGTATTCTTCGATTACATCAATGTCAACGCTCAAATGGGTGTGGCCGTTGTTTTCCTTATAGGTATAGTTCTCGCAGCCGCCGGCCCATTTTTCTACATCCGGACCGCCGGTAATTTCATCATCACCCATCAGCATACCAATATGTTTAATGGAAACAAAATTAGCGGGAATGTGTTCCACAATCATGGAGATCATTCCGCCGCGTTTGCCGTCTTCACCCGTACCTACAAAATACATCTTCGAATCTTTGTTCCAGTTGCCTTCGAAAGTAGAAGTTGGATTGAATTCGGCGGTCCATTGCTCGTAGGTTTTTTTGTTATCGATACCAAGCATGGTTGAATAAACTTTAGCAGCCGGTGCTTTAATTTGAACGGAATAGGTTTTTTTAATCATGGGTTTAAAGTGTTTGAGCGTGTTTTGCATAATTATTTAAAATCATCTGCCAGCCTTGTTGTTGCATGTCTACCGGATTTTCAGTTTCAGCATCGAACACGGTTGTTACGGTAGTGTTGTTGTTTTGCTCAACAAAGGTGGTGGTGGCTTTACGACCATCGCCCATGGTATAGGTGATTTTTTGTTGGGGAATTATTTCATCGTAGATGGCTTCAAAATCAAAACCGAAGCTGCCATCTTTGGCTTCCATGCGGGCTTTGTATTTTCCGCCCACACGCAAATCATTTTCCGCGCTCGGACATTGCCAATCATCACTGGCGAAATTCCATTTGGTAATATGTTGGGGCAGGGTATAAGCTTCCCAAGCCTTTTTGGCATTGGTATTTACAGTGACTGTTACGGTTACTTTCATGGTATATTAATTAATGGAATAAAGATAAAAAATAATGGAGAAAATTGAGATTAAACTTAAGGTGAGTTGGTGTTATTAATAGATTGAGTTGAGTAATGAATGATTATGCCTTCTGATGAAAGGACTGTGTTAATGGGTGGTGTTACTTTTGCATAACGAGTGAATCGAGGCCTACTGTTTTGTTTTGGTTTATCCACATCATTTCTTGTTCCTTAAAGAACTCTTTTAATTTCAAGGCACTATATTCGGTTAAGTAGCAAGATGAACTCACTCTTGGAGCTTTATCTTTAAATTCCAATTGTCCAACCTTTTTAAATGATTTTAAAAATTCGTTTAAATCTTCTTGTCCCATTAAACTTAAACATTCTGTTCCCCAGTTTTCAACAACCCCTTTCATTGAGGCGACAGGAACCATTCTCATATTGCCATTGGTGAAATTACTTAAATCCTTTTTGGTTGAATCTAATGTTACCGGGGTAAAATCATATAGGTCTTTTCGAATACGGGTCAATACGAAACCTTTATTTAGTTTTTCAGATTTTAAAATAAAACAGTCTCCGATTGTTAGATTATTTATTGAGTCAGTAAACAGTTCCTGCATGTCGTTCACTTTATTTTCCCCTTTTACTGATGATTCAGTGCTTATGGTTATTTGTCTAATTGAATCGTCTCCCTTTATTTTGTCGCCATTATTACAAGAGAGAAATGATATTGATGTCAAAATAAATATTGTGGTTGTTGTTTTCATAATATTACCACTAACTTTCCGGGTGTTGACGGTATTACCTGCGATTTCCAGAAAATTTGTTAGAATAAAGATACAAATTATTTAATAGTGTCAGACCCGAAATAAGGCTAGCGAATAAGCGTCTGCTTGTGATGTTTTATCCACCTCGATGCAGAACAAGGCATGGACAAAAAACGGAAGGCGCGGTAAGATTTTTAAATTCGCACAGTTTGTTATCAGCCGAGAAATTATCTACGAAGAACAAAATGAGGCTAACACTTTGTTATTTGCTGTACTTCACTAATTATTACTTAGGTGTCCACAGTTATGCAAAACTTTTTACAGTCGAAAGAACTTGTTTTATTTCTGATGTCGTCTTTTTTAATGAAATAGGTACTCTGTCAAAACGGATTAGAACAGAATTGTTTTTAACTTCTGTTGTATCAATAATAGGATAGTCGCCTACATTAAAGCTGTCTGCTGATATAATAAAGAAAGCATAAATAGAAATATCGTCAGGCGGTGACCAACGGATTTTATTTGGAACTACATATTTATACCTTACAAAAACAACATTTACTGTTAAGCCATCTTTGTAAAGCTCTAATGATTTTAATATTTCAGGGGAATTCAAAGTTTTAAAGTGGTCAAACTGTTTTAAAGTAGTTTCTGTCAATCGGGCATTGAATGAATTTTGAATTTCTTCAACAATGTCCTCAGGTTTTTTTTCGACATTATTCCATTGAATAAAAACCCGAAAGAAAACAAATAGTACAAACAATGCGAATAATATATAAGAAACTGTCATAATAATTTTTCGCGGCTATTGCTGCAAACGGTTTCGGGGCTGGCGTTCGGCGGACTTTATTGCTCGTACCGAAGTATAACCCAAAATGTTTTATTAAAGATACTCAACAAAATTAGCGTCAGCAAAAATATTTCGCGTCAGCGACCATAATTCCGCTAGCCGCGATGACCATCAATCCGCCCCGCTGCTCGCGACACCGTGTGTTAGTAGTTAGTTACCGCCACAAAGACACGTTTAGCCACGTGTCCGCATAAATTTTATTCTATTTCAGATTTTAGTCTGCTTATAGAAGGCTCGTTAGGAAGATAAACTATTTCAATTTCGTCCCCAGTTTGCGAACTATCATTATAAACTTTGTCCCAGCTGGTATATGTTTTACCCGCTACAAAATATTCATATTGGATGTCAAGACCTCTTTTCCTATTAGCAGTTTTTATAATTGTCGCTTTACAAACTTTTCCGTGCGTAATTAATTCTTCCTTTGTTTCTTTCGTGATAAAATTACTCCACGAAAGAATAATAATAAGGATGATTCCAATAACATATGAAATAATAATATAACGTTTCGATAAAGATTTCATATGTATGTCAATTCGTCTAACGAAATGTCCGCGGTAATTAGTACTAACGTTCATTTCCCTGATTTACGTTTTAAGGCTAATTGCCGTCAACAATCTATACCCGAAAACTTTATTTAAAGATAAATGTTTTTTGAACGAAAGCCGCAACAAATTTTCTGTCTGCGTATCAGGCTTTGCGGCTGAAGCGATAACCCGTGACTGCACGCATATTGTAAATGTGGTGTTAGCGGTAGTTAAATATTTTCACGTTCTTTTCTGTTTTCTTCAATAACGTCTACTAAAACTTTCTGCACCATTTCCTTTTGAACCGGCAATAAGTTTTTAAGCCATTCTTGTCCAATATTTGGTGGTAGTCCTCCATAAGGTTCCGCTTTGTCATCCAAAATTCTCCTGTCTATAAATTGTTCTACTGTGAACCAATCTATGTCGTCACCTAGAGAATAAACTATATTCAACAAACCTCTCCTTATTAATTTCTCTGTCAGGTTTGGACGGAAATGGCATAGAACAGAAATAGTCACCCATTCAAGTTCGGCTGCTGCAAACGAGTTTGTTTGAATTTTGTCGGAAAATTTGAAATAAGCGTCAAGAATTTCATCGTTTGTCAACCTATTATCATTATCGAAAAGTCTTTTATAAATGCTTTCAAGAAAGTTAAATCGCTTGTCGCTAATTATGCTGTCAAAACGAAGTCGGTTTTTTTCCCACGATTTGTCGGATTGCTTGGTTTTTGTGAAAATGTCTTTAATTGTTTTTAGCATTTTGGTCTGTTCGATTAATTACCGCTAAAGGTTTCACGGTTGGCGATCGGCGGGCTTTGAAACACTCAACCGTCTACACCCTAAAACGTTTATTAAAGATACCAAACAAAATTAGCGCCCGCAAATTAAATTCCGCTTGCGGGCCATTTCTTCTGCGCGCCGCGATGACCCTCAGTCCGCGCGCTGGTCGCCACACCGTGTGTTAGCAGTTGTGCGCCACACACAGTTTGATACGTCAAACGTCTACCGAGTTACTTTAATGATTTGTCACTTGGTCACCTTTCGGGTAATCATTTTGCGGATAAACAACATCAAAAAGTTTATAAAAGTGTTTTATGGTGTTTTGATGAACTCGGTTAAAGGCAGCGCGATTGTGAAAAACATAAATATTATTCTTTGTCCTTGTAACATAAGAAGCTGTGTAAAAGAATGTAAAATTTCGAATTCTGTTTAATTCAAGGCCTGCTTTTTCAGCGTCTTCCTCGTTATGAAATTGCCATTCTTCAATTACTCCGTCTCTTACGACTTCGTCTGTTTTGATTTTCTCGCAATAGAAGTAGGCAAAAATGCCCTTTGCTTTTTTGAGTAAGTCCTTTTTTATAGTTTTAATGTCTATGCCACTATAACCTTTGAGGACTTCTACCGTGTCAAATGCAGAATGGTCAGGTAGGACTATTTTATAAAAATACTTATCCGCGAAAACTAATCCATTTTTGTTTTGTAAACGATAGTGAACTTTTTTCAAGCGAGTTGTATCAAACGAATAACCTGAGCTGTCAAGATAGTTTGTCATTTCAAGGAATAGAGAAGAAGGACTGTCAACCTTTTCTGGAACTGAGGAACTGTCAACTATTAATGATGAATTAGTAGTTTTTTTAGTGTCAATTTTAATTTCTGAGTTTGTTTTTTTGTCTGTTGGAGACGAGCACGAAACCGTAAATATTATGGTCAGGATGAACAGAAAATTAATGGCTCGTATCATTGGTCAAATTTATTTCGATGTATTGGCGCATTACCGCTAACGTTCCGTGTGCGGCCGACGTTAATGATTGCGGCTACCGAAACGTATACTTAAAGATACAAATGTTTTTTAACTAAATCCGCAACAAATATATTTTCTGCTTAGCAGGCTTTGTGGCTTAAGCGATAACCCGTGTCCGCATAAAGTATTTATTTTACAATATACGCTTTAACCCAAGCGAGGCTGTCAGGAAAAACTTGACCTACAACTTCAAATTGATGAGGAATTATTAATAATTCGCTATTGTTTGGATCTTCGATGTCGTAGATTACTGGGAAGTACCTATTGAGGAAGTAATTATAATTATTTAATAACTCACTTTCATTATTGGAAACAACAGTCCCGCTGGCAGTTTGAAATTCATAATTAAAGAATATTTTTGCTTTATTCCCTTTTTCAATTTTTGTAATCCGTCCGAAAGTCAATTTGCCATCATGTCGAAGTTTGTCGACTCGTTTGTTTGTCCGCGAACAAAAAAAGACTACTAAAACAATTAGCAATAAAGGTATTAATTTGAGCCAGTTCGTCTTTAAGTATTCTAACATATTATTGTCGAAAGATTATTTTTTTATCGGCCGAGTCGTCGTCTGTCCTATTAGTGCTAACGGTTTGCGGACTGGAGCAGTTTTGCTTTTGCGCTTTCCAGAAACCTTGTAATAAAGATAATGATTTTATTTTGAACTTCTTTTTTAGGGCTAGCGTTTAAAGTCCGGCCTTCGGCCGACAAATTTTCCGCGCGATGCCTGTGGGAGCGCAAAAGAAAAATTGTCGCCACGACCGCTGTTATAGGTTGTTGGCGCCACACAGCTTACGCAATGCGTCAAACTGTTTGGTTAATTCGTCAACAACTGTATCACTATTAACAGCCTTGTATGAGCAAACCATTTCTTTGTCTGGATTAGTAAGGTCAAGAGATTCGCTTTCTATATAACTTTCGTAATCATTTTGCCATACGGAAACTTCTCCGATAAGCTTATTTACTCCGAACTTTATTACAACACTATTTGGATATTTTGTGCTTGTGTCCATAAAAGAAGTTGTTTCAAGAAACGAGTCTAAATCAGGTGAATTTGTCCGGTAGTAATTTTTTGCCTTGTCTAAAATTGTCATTTTAAAGAGTTCGCTTTAATTATTCTTCGTCACGAATTTTGTCACGGGATTCTTTTATTAGCTCAATGTAATTTGGCATAAAAGGCTCAACTAAAGTCTTTTCAAGTTGGCCTTCAACTACCCAAAGTGCTTTTTGCTCTGCTTGGTCTTCAAATATATTTTTGTGGTCGACTTGATTAAAGCGTCCAAGGAAGTCGAAGAGAACCAATGCTTCGTCTTTTGTTAATTCGATTGTCACCTTGTCGGTCATGTTTTCGATGGCTTTATTTGTTATTTGTCTGCTAGCAATTAGTCAACGGAAATGTCCCCGCCAATTACCTATAACGTTCCGCGTGCAGCCGACTTTAATGATTGCGGCTACCGAAACGTTTACTTAAAGATACAAATAAAAATTTTACCTCAGTCCCAACTTTTTGCTACGCGCCGGCAACAAAACCTGTGCTGAGCTTGTCGAAGCATGATCAGCCCGAAGCCGCGCGCCACTTTTACAACTTCGTAGAGCGCATAACGCTTATGAACCGTATGAATGTCTACAGTAAGAATGTAAGATTAATTTAAATAGCAGCCTGATTCTGAAAAAGGAACTGATTGATATTCCTTGGAGTACTCGCTGCATTTTTGCTCGGCTTTTTTCTTAGTGTCTTTTATTTCATATGTCTTAAAAACACCACCTGGATTTGAGCAACTACATGTATACGTTTTCTTACAAGCTGTCACAATAAAGCTAATTATTAAGGCGAAAAGAATTTTTGTATTCATGTTGTTTTGAGTCTAGCATAAATTTAATCAAAACATTGTCTGTTTGCAAATGAATTGCTTAGTATATCACATCAGCTATTATTGAGATAAAAATTTGTTTACGAAGATTTATCCGCCCCTATACGCTATAACGTTTTGCAGATTTACCTTGTGCGCTTTCGTAGCATCACCTGTCTAAACCCACTAACGTTAATATGAAGATACAAATGTTTCTTAGCGGCCGCAAATAAAAAGTCCCGAAGGGGCCTTAGCACTTGCGCGCCGCGATGACCGACGTTCCCGCGCATAAGGTAAATGTGCTGTTAGCTGTCTGGTGACGCCACAAAGTTTAAGTCTTGTTTTTCTTTTGTCCCTTAAGTTTGCGTTCTAAAAATGTGATGTCGGGATGATTTGCAAGTTGTCCACTTCTTGTACACCGGTTTGTCTGGATGTGACCATTTTTAAAGTCTGCATATATAATGTAGGATTTACCAACCTCAAGAGCAAATTCACAGTTCGAGTTATCACCGTCAATAATTATTGTGTCACTTGTCAGCGCACCTTTATAAGTCTTTGTCACGAGCAATAGTTTAGAGTATCCATAAACAGGTTCTCTAATTAAGGTATCGCCGCTTTTTGAAATTACTTTTTCTTTAGGGTCAATGGAAGATAAAACTTTAAGCACTTTAACCGAAACAATAACTTCGGCCGCTTTAAAGGCTTTATTAGCTGAAAGTATTTGTCCACATTGACACGCATTGATATGAATAGTCTTAAGAAATAGTAAAACAAAAATTACTGTCAATCTTTTCATATAAGTTATAATATTTAGAGTCGTCTGTCTGTCTGGTCGCGGCACTTGAAGCCAACGTTCCGCGTGCAGCCGACGTTAATGATTGCGGCTACCGAAACGTATACTTAAAGATACAAATGTTTTTTAGCGAAAGCCATAATAAATATAATTTCTTCTTAGCAGGCTTTGTGGCTCAAGCGATGACCAGTGTCCGTCCACATAGTGTAAATGTGGTATATATAGTATTTCTGTCAATCAGCTATGTCTTGCATATCTGGCCTCTGATTTTATTTAACAGGTAGTGTTTTTTTAATTATGTCTGGTAATTCAGTAAATCTGTGGTCGAATTGAAAAGTTTCAGTATGGGTTTCTTTAGTGAACTCGTTGTAATAAGTGATATTTACAACATGGTCGTTATCTGCTTTACCTCGTCCACGAAAATTTAATAATGTAGCGATTGTTGAAGCAATAAATGTTGCTTTATCGAAGAAGCCAGGCTCAAACTCAATATCTATTAAACGCTTTAAAGGTAATTCGAATTCAATCTTATTAATTGGAAAAAGAAGGTGCTTTTTACTTATTACAATTTTGTCTGTATATAATTTATACTCTTTGTATCCTAAGTCAGCAATTTCAAATAAAAGCCAAATTCCAACTGCAACAAAAGTCCATTCGTCTGCTTGAAACCGGAGACAAATTATTAAAAAGACAATAGGAAGAATAAATTTATTTAATTTGAATAATGGCCAAGAGGTTTTATAACGGAGTTTACTTGTCATGTTAGAATCATTACCATTCAACAATGTTTTACCACTAACGTTCCCCGGATTTACGCTGTGCGGCTTTTTTGCCCTCAACAGTCTATGCCCGAAAAACTATATTTAAAGATAAATGTTTTTTAGCGAAAGCCGCAACAAATATTCTGTCTGCGTAGAATGCATTGCGGCTGAAGCGATAACCCGTGATTGCCCGTATATTGTAAATGTGGTTTTAGTACTAGTTATTTTATAAATTCTTCAGGATTATTATTTATATAATCAATAATAAATTGGTCCAACGTCTTGCTGTTAGAATAATAATAACTGTCTAGGTCGTTACCGCCAAATGTATTACTCCAGAGGCCGTAATAATTCACGTATTCCGCATTAGGATCGTATTGGCCTAGTTTTAGTTCAGGTTCTTTTTTGTCTAGGTATTTGTAATTAATTAAAAGCTCTTTTGACTTTAAAAACTTTTCTTGGTATTTAAAGATGAGTGAGGTAAACTTTGTGTCTTTGATTATAGACATTACATCTTTCACGTCTTCAAAATAGTCGGAACCATAATTCCAATAAAATTGATTTATACCGCCATTTTCTATTTGACCAGTTAGGTTGCTATAACTCCAAAGAATCCTTTGACCACGTGTCAGTTTTTTGTAGAACTCAGCACCGGTATTTATGTTTAGAATATCATTAGCAAGATGATCGACAAATTTGTCGAAATAATCTGAGAGTGGATATTTATGTTCGGTAGTTGTAAATGTTTTAAATTCGTCTAACGAAATTCTTATACGTGTATCCATTTTTTATCCTTGCATTGTAAAGTAAATTATAATAGTATTTTTCGATTATTATAAGTGAGTGCTATCAGTTAAGGGGTTGGGGTTCGGTGGGATTTTCGAACGTCCACTATCTCCAACCACAAAAGGTTATATGAAGATACAAAAATTATGATAATTACTAATCAACAGTCCCTGCCATATCAGACTGTGTATATCCGTCATTGGGTATTAATATTGTAGTAATTCCTCCATGTTTTCCACGTACAAATGTATAACTGGAATAATTGTTTTTCCCAAATGTAATACATTGAGATAGCTCCCAGCATTTCTTGATAGCTTTAATATTATCATTTGATAACTTAACTTCTACATTTTCTTCTTCTCCAATAAAGACAATTGTTATCTCGTCTTCAATATTTGAATTCGCTATAGCTGAGATTACCATCATGCTTCTAACTTCAAAGTCAGACCCATTTTTATAAGAGAAAAGATTCAAAGTTTCATAATAAACTGAACCCGAATTTTTTCTTGTGATATATTTACTTTCCTTTAAGAGTGGTTTTGTCTCCCATGAGTGATTTTTGATTTTTACCCGTATTCTTGTACAATTAATGAATTTCGCTCCTGTATATTTTGCCTTTATGTAAATATGCCCTTTTGTTGAAACGGGCGCTGTAATGTAGAAAGGAGCTCTTATTAAATTTGAATTATAATGATACCAACCTTCACTTGTCCCGCTATTTTTCTTTAAAGTAAAGTCATTAGCGATTTTATTTAATTTTCCATCACAGGAACTGCTCAGTTCTTCTAATGTGGCTTTTTTTGATTTTTCATTAAGTTCCTTTTGATTAGCAATATTAGAGCTATCAATTTTACTTAGAATTACTTTATTTTCTTGTGAATATAAATAAGGTGAAATAACAAAAAGAATAAAACTATATTTTATAAAATTCATCAAAGGATGTTAAAAGAGGGGCCTGTTGTGAAATTAATATTTAGTATTTGTTTTATCTAGCTCTAATTTACTCAAAATCCTTATACAATAAATACTTTTTGCGTATGCTTTTAAAGGCGGCGATGTCGTTTTGCCAAGAGGCGCGTATTTCATTTTCGCTTTTACCGGCTTTTATTTGTTCTTTTAATTCATCATTGCCGCTGTGCCAGTTAAAGTTCTTATCCATAAACTCCGGCACTTTTATGTCGGCATAAAATAAAAGCAGCCATTTTAATTCTACTTTCCGCGGATGTTTCTCTACAAAGTTTTCTTGTCTTAAATCTACACCGTAACAAATCTGGTCTTTATACTTGGGTTCTTTACTCAATACCGTTGCTTTTGGAGTAAAGCTAAAGGTTTGTTTACTGTATTGAGGATGGCCTAATACTTCAAAGGGCATCTCTGTTCCTCTGCCCACACTCATCACCGTGCCTTCAAATAATCCCATGCCGGGGTACATTAATACGGCGTTTAAATTGGGTAGGTTAGGCGAGGGCTTCACCGGTAAATTGTAGGTCATGCCATGCTCGTAATTTTTTACAGGTATAACGGTGAGCTTACAACGTACGGTCTTTAATTCAAAGCTGTCTTTTTTTACGGTACGCGCTTTTGTTTTTAACCAGCCTTCTTCATTTGCCATGCGCGCGTATTCGCCGGTGGTCATGCCATAAACTATCGGTACATTATGCAAGCCTAAAAAACTTTTGTATTTGTCTTTCATCACCGGTCCGTCCACATAAAAACCGTTGGGGTTCGGACGATCTAATACAATTACCTCTTTGCCTTGCTCGGCGCAAGCTTCCATCACATAACACAAGGTTGAAATGAATGTATAGAAACGCACACCTACATCCTGAATATCATACACCACCACATCAATGCCTTTTAAATCTTCGGCCGTTGGTTTTTTGTGCGAGCCGTATAAGGAAACAACGGGTAAGCCTGTTTTTTTATCGATATTGCTTTTTACTTTTTCCCCTGCATCCACATTTCCTCTAAAGCCATGTTCCGGTCCGAATATTTTTTTAATGTTCACTTTTAATTTAATCAAAGTGTCAACAATGCTGGTGTTTCCAATTACGCCGGTAACGTTGGTAACTATGGCTACCTTTTTTTTCGCAAGCAGGGGCAAATAGGCGTTAAATTGCTGCGCACCTAACACTACCTCTTTTTCACTGAGTACTTTTAATGCCTGAGGTTTTAGCGAATAGCTGATAAAAACAAGAAGTATAACAAGGACTTTATGCATTAAATAGTATTTTTGTGTAGAGTGAGCGCCGAAAAATACATAGCCGACCGAATCACCCTTTCTAACAAAGGTAAAAATAACATTTCTAAACCCATTGTGAAAATTGGTATTACCGGCATTGCTTTGGGCATTAGTGTAATGATTCTGACTATCTCCATTGTATTGGGCTTTAAACAGGAAATCATCACAAAAATTACCGGCATTACTTCGCATATCACCATTAACAGCATGGGTATTAACAGCTCTAACGAGCGCGACCCGGTAAGGTTGTCGCCCGACACGTTAAAAATGATTAAAGCCCTGCCTTTTGTGAAGCATGTGCAGTCGGTAGCCACCAAAAACTGTATCATTAAAACTAAAGCCGAAAATGAAGGCGTTTTATTAAAAGGCATTGATGCTAATTATGATGTTGAGTTTTTAAAGCAGTATTTGAGTGAAGGCCGATTGCCGCAATTAAGCGATACAGCGGTGAGCAAGGATATTTTATTGTCGAAAAAGCTGGCCGATAAATTAAGCGCAAGTGTTGGTCAGAAACTCATTGCTTATTTTATCACCAAGAAGAAATTAAACGATACAACTTTCAATGGTTCTAATTACGTGGAATTTGAACAACGCTCGCGAGCGTTTACGGTGTGCGGCATAGTGAATACCGGCTTTTCTGATTTCGATAATAATTTGGCTTTGGTGGATTTGAAACACATTCAGAAATTAAATTACTGGGATGAAGGTCAAACGGGGAGTTACGAAATATTCATCAAGGATTTTTCGCAATTGGAAGCGAACACGGAAGCTGTTCAGGATTTAACGGGCTACGATTATCAGGTTTTGCCTGTCAACGAAATTTTCAGCAGTTTGTTTTCCTGGCTGGAGATGGTGGATGTAAATGGTGTTATCATAATTACCTTAATGTTATTGGTGGCGGGTGTAAATATGATTACGGCTTTACTGATTTTAATTTTAGAGCGCGCCAATATGGTGGGACTGGTAAAATCCATGGGAATGAGCAATGCTTCGGTAAGAAAAATATTTTTTTATGTGTCGGTGAAATTACTTGCCAGAGGATTAATCATAGGAAACGTCATTGGAATAGGAGCGGTATTGATTCAGTACTTCACCCATCTCATCAAATTGAACAGCGATACGTATTACGTTGATTTTGTTCCCGTGATTTTTAACGTGGGATACATTGTGCTCTTAAACTTAGGAATTATTGTGAGCTGTATGCTGATGATGTTTTTCCCCACTTTAATTCTCACTCGCCTTACACCGATTCGGACATTGAGGTTTGATTAACCCCCTCGCCCGTGACCCCCTCCCGCTTCGCGGACTCCCCCTTAAAAAAAGGGGGAGAAAGAATTCGTTTTCAAAAAAGAAATTTAAGAGTAATAATGCTTTCTCCCCTGCTAAGGGGAGATGTCCGAAGGACAGAGGGGTCACGTGACAGAGGGGTTATGGTTTTCTAGAATTTAATCGTCTGATGCCAATCAGCTGATCGTAATAGGTGCCTCGCTGACGGTGATACACGTAAATACTGTAATCGTTTTCAGTTTCCCAATGATTTCCTTCTACCATGGTTTCATCACCGGCTTTCGTATTGTCGTTTAAGAAAGCATACATGTAATTGTAATATCCTTGTTTTAAGTAGAGCGTGCATTTGTAACCTTTCTTGGAATAATCGTACTCCATTTTATTGGCTTTATCCAATTTCCAATTACTCATTTTCCCCAGTAAATAAAAATTGCCGCTTGCTTCAGGAGCCGGATATGGCAAAAAGAAATGCACGTAGGCATAGTCCGCTTCTGTATCCTGATTACCATTCATGTCTTTATTCTTAATTAAGAAAGAGCCGTTGAAATCTGGATAAAAAATATAATTTTTAATACGGCGATTTTCTTCCGGTGTTAATTCAATATGATTCTTATTGTTTTCGTCTTTGTAACTGTTTTGAATGCGCTCGGTATACGTACGGAGTGAGCGTGTATCAAAATAACGGAACTCATTGCCTCCATTAAAGGTGCTGGTGTTATCGAGCGAGTAAGTTAGTTTTTGTGGCGTATTAAACGTTGGTTTGATATCATATACCGCATTATCCCAACGGTTATTTTGAGTAAGTACCACTTTTAAATCCACATGATTATTCGTGATATCATACGACGAATTAATAATGGAAAAATCGATGTGCTGCTTTTCGTATTGCGCGTCATCGCCAATCGCTTGCTGAATGGTAGAAACAACCGTTACCTTTTCGTCATACACCATAAAGCGACGACTTAATACTAAATCCTTCTTATCTCCGTCTTTATAAACATAAACAATGTAGTTTCCGGATTTGGTGAGAATCATGTTTTGCGTTGGTAAGAGAATAGAATAGTGCGTGTATTTTTGAAGTGTATTGATGGAGAAACTAAAGTTGATGATGTTTAAATCGTAAAAACCTTGTAAATATTCCTGCTGCATGAGATCGCTGGGATTCCATTTCGCATCGCAATGAATCACACTGAGGGAGTATTGTTTTTGATCGCCATCCAAATCATCAAAACTCAAACGCAATTGCTCACCGGAATTAAATTTAATGAGCGGCGCCGAAAACTCCCAGGTAGATTCGTGAAGTTGCGCGGTTTTAATGTTGGGTTTGTAGATATAATCTTCGTAGCGTAATTGATTATCGTTTACATAATCATCTTCTTGCGCCAAATAAGTAGCGCTAAGGCCAAGCAGAACGAACAGAAAAAGATATATTTTATGTAAACGCATAAACGTG
Organism: Bacteroidia bacterium; assembly: GCA_016787445.1. Lineage (GTDB taxonomy): Bacteria > Bacteroidota > Bacteroidia > B-17B0 > Aurantibacillaceae > JAHEYG01. The sequence continues at coordinate 84,640 of JAEUTQ010000082.1, read as the reverse complement.
ATGAATCAAATGTATTGCCAAAAATACAATTTGAAGACTATTAAATGGATAAATAAGATTTATTAACGATTAATGAGACGCTTTATTGTAAAGCTTTACACGAGTTTCCTGTTTATTTAATAAACGGGTAATGTTCTTACGGTGTGTAATTACCAATACCACAGCAACCAGGATTGAAAAAATCATCAGATTCGCGTTATCGTTTTTAAAGATCACATTCAAAATAATCGGGAAACTTAAACCCGCGCTCATTGAGCTTAATGAAACATAACGGGTTGTAAATAATACCGCCAAAAACACCAATAAAGCTATGGAACAAGCTACAGGATGAATACAGATAACTACTCCTAATAAAGTAGCAACACCTTTACCGCCGCGGAAGCCGGCAAAAATCGGGAAGATATGTCCGATTAAAGACGCCACACCTAAAGCAATTTGAAAATTGATAAAGAAATCAGAACCCGGATCGAAGCCGCTTGAATAAGATAAAGCAACGGCTGCGCTTCCTTTTAAGATATCGATGATTAAAACAGGAATTCCGGCCTTTTTACCCAATACCCTGAAAGTGTTGGTAGCTCCGGCATTACCGCTTCCAAACTCACGTACATCTATATTAAAGAACAGCTTGCCAATCCACACCGAAGTAGGGATAGAGCCTAATAAATAAGCCGTAAATAAAAATATACCTATATAAAGAATTTCCAAGGGTTTAAATTTTGGTTAAGCAAAAATAAACTAAATATTAAGCTAAGGGCATAAAAAAACTGTTTATATAGGTTAATATACAAACAGTTTTTTGTTAATTTATTGTTTATTAAGCATTTAAAGGCTTAGTAAGCACCTTTTAATTTAACTGCCTGCTCAATTTTTTGAAGGGCAGTAATATAAGCAGCAATACGCATGCTTGTTTTGAAACGCTCAGCGTTATTCCAAACACTTTCAAAAGCGATTTCCATTTTGTGGTCATGCTTTGTATTTACTTCATCTTCTGTCCAGTAGTAACCGGCTTTGTTTTGTACCCACTCAAAGTAAGATACGGTAACACCGCCACTGTTCGCTAAGATATCAGGAACGCAGATGATTTTCTTTTCATTAAGGATCGCATCAGCATCAGGCATGGTTGGTCCGTTTGCACCTTCCACGATTAATTTCGCCTGGATTTTTGAAGCATTGTCTACATTAATTACATTTTGTAAAGCAGCAGGCACTAATACATCACACTTCGAAATCAATAATTGATTAGAAGGAATTTCGGTTGCACCTGTAAAGCCTTTTAATGTGTTTTTATTTTTTGCAGCAAATTCAAGTGCAGCTTTAATATCAATACCGTTTTCGTTATAGAATGAAGCGGTATGGTCACCAATGCCAACAATTTTAATTCCTTGCTCAGATAATAAGCGGGCGGCATGAGAACCTACATTACCAAATCCTTGCACAACGGCCGATACTTTTTTAGGATCTAGTCCCATTTTTTTCAATGCAGCCAGTGTATTTACCATAACTCCGCGTCCGGTAGCAGCATCACGGCCCAAAGAACCACCAATAGCAATAGGCTTTCCGGTAATTACGCCCGGAGAATCTTCTCCGGTTACTTTATTAAATTCATCCAAAATCCAGGCCATTTCTCTTCCACTGGTTCCCATATCAGGAGCCGGAATATCGCGGTTCACACCAAAAACGTCTTTCATTGATTTGGCATATGCTCTCGATAATCTTTCAAGCTCGCCTACACTCATGGCACGGGGATCACATTTAATTCCACCTTTTGCACCGCCGTATGGCAAATTAGCTACAGCACATTTAAAACTCATCCAAGCAGCGAGTGCCATTACTTCATCCTGATTAACATCCATAGCATAACGGATTCCTCCTTTAGAAGGACCAATAGCCATGGAGTGAACAACACGGTAACCTTCATAAACCTGAATTTTACCATTATCCATCATAACAGGCAGACTTACCTTAACTTGTTTTATAGGGTTTTTTAGAACGGTTTTTACATCTTCTGATAAGTTCATCAAATTTGCAGCCACATCTAAGCGGGCAAGTACCGCATCAAACATACTTTCGTGTTTTGAAGCAGCTGCATTAGCAGTTTGTGTTGACATAATTAAATAGTTTTAGTTAGCTGGGGGGTAAAATTAAGAAAATTTTTACATACCTGCGGCAGATAAGAACAGAAATCAGTTTTAGATAAAATCCTCATTTTTAACGATAAACATATTAACAAACATTTATTTGCTATTTGATAGCTTTACCTCTTAATTTACATTCCAATAATGGAACTGTTTTTAAAGATTTTGCCTGTATTTTTCGCTGCCATGCTGGGTTTTGGTAAAATTTCAGTTCCGTCGGCCATAGGTTTATTCGGCTTTAATCATATTCTTGTACTTTCAGTAACCTGGGCAGGGGGATTAACCGGTGTAGTATTGTTTACTTTCATAAGCGATGTGTTTTTAAAATGGATTGAAAAAATCAAAAATAAATACTCAAAAAAGCCTCAAAAACCAAAAAGATTCACCAAATCAAACAGAAGGATCATTCGGATCAGAAAAAAATTCGGCATATGGGGAATAGCCTTTTTAACGCCAATAGGATTATCTACCCCTGTAGGTACTTTTATTGCCGAAAGATTTTATAAGGATAAGAAAAAAGTGATTTTTGTAATTGGGGCGGGTATATTGTTTTGGTACACTCTAATTTATTTTCTGTTGTTTTTCTTTAAAGAATCTTTCAGTAAATTTTTGTAATGCATCTGTTTTTTGATTTGGATAATACCCTTTGGGATTTTGACCTGAATTCGTACAATGTACTAAACACATTGTTTTCGGATTTGAATTTGGAACATAAATTGCATGTTAAATTTGATGCCTTCTTTTCCTTTTATAAAAAAAAGAATGATGAATTATGGTATTTGTATTATAAGAAGCAAATTCAAAAATCCGAGCTCAGATATAAGCGATTTTATGATTCGTTACTTCATTTTGGATCGAATGATTTAGAATTAAGTAAACTCCTTTCTGAAGAATATGTTCGTATATCCCCATATTCAAAAGCCTTAAAACCCGGAGCTATTGAAACCCTGGAAACGCTTTCAAAACATCACAGCCTTCATATTATCACCAATGGGTTTAAAGAAGTTCAGAATATAAAGATTGATAACTGTGGTTTAAGGAACTATTTCCAAGAAATAATAATTTCAGAAGAACATGGATATACTAAACCACATATCGAAATATTCAGACTGGCAGAAAACAGAGCGGATGCCGATAAAAGCGAATGTGTTATGATTGGAGATAATTGGATTAGTGATATTGAAGGTGCTATTGGAGCAGGATGGAAGGCAGTGTTTTACAAAATGAACGAAAAAGCTTTGTTCGCACACAAGAACTTACAGGAAATTGCTCATCTGAACGAGTTGCAGGAATTATTCTGATTCGTTTAAATGAGTGTGTTCAACTTTGCATATCTGGCTTAAATATCTTTTGTACCATTTTTTTGCCTGTGATTTAGCTTGCTTATGAACAGAATCGTGTTTCCACTTTTCAATTGCGGATAAACTTTCCCAATAAGAAATAAAGATCGACTTATTCCCGTTTACTACAGCTTCGTAACCTAAAAAACCTGTCTGTTCCATTGCAAGTGTCATTGTTAATTCATCCATTTCAGCATAACCGTTGAGATTATCAGATTTTGTAGAAGAAAATATTACCGCGTAATATCCATTCAAAGGTGGTGATTTTTTCCAGGGCATATTATATTTTTATTCCGAAAATTAATACATCATCAACCTGCTCGAGATTGCCTTTCCATTGTTCAAATTCACTTTCGAGTATTTGCTTTTGAATTTTCAAATCGTATTGGTTAATTTTCAATAATTTCTCCTCGAATTGCTTGTATTTATATTTTTTTCCTTTTGGACCTCCGAATTGGTCAGCAAATCCATCTGTAAAAATATATATAATATCACCCTTTTCAATAGTTAAATGTTTTGTCTTAAAATCAACAGTATCTTTTGGTGATTTCCCAACAGGCATTTTATCTACCCCGGAAACAATTAATTTTTCATTTCTAATTAAGTAAAAGGAATTATTTGCTGTTGCATAGTCGAGTGAGTTTGTCTTAAAATCAAAACAACATAAAGTACAATCCATTCCATCCTTACCGCCATCTTCGCTACCATCCTCTGAAAGTGATTTTATTAATTTACTTCTTACGTAGCACAAAATTTCTCCAGGGTCGGAGATTTTCCTTTCATTTATTGCTTCATTTAAAAAAGTAATATTAAGTAGACTCATAAACGCCCCAGGAACACCGTGCCCTGTACTATCTGCGCCTATAAGTATGAATCTTCCGTCATTTAATAATGTTGCCCAATAGAAATCACCACTCACAATATCCTTAGGTTTATACCAAACAAAATAATCATTTAAATTTTCATTCAACAAATTGGTACTTGCTAATAATGTTGACTGGATCCTTTTGGCATAATGAATACTGTCTAAAATTCCTTTTTTTTGTTCTTCAATTTGAATGTTTTTAAGGGCCAGCTCTTTGTTAGACTTTTGCTTGGATGTATATCCTCGATATATACTTATACCAAAAGCAAGCGCTAGCATTAAACCGCAGCTAATAAACAGGTTCACTTTCTTTTGCTCAGATATTGTTTGTTGAGCTATTAAATTGTTTGCTTTTAATAAATCGTTTTCTTTTCTTTTTTGATCACTATTGTATCTTGCCTCAAGATTAGTGAGTTCTTCATTATTTTTTAATTTATCTAGCGAATCTTTTATTGTATAATGTAGTTTTAAACTGTTGATTGCTCTTTCGGTTTCGCCTTTTGATCTAAAAATTTCGTATAAAGTGTTATATGCTTCACATGTTAATGTTAAAATTGAATTCTCTTTAGGATTAATTAAAAATTCTGCCTCATTAATGGCTTTATCATATTGAGCGGTTAATCGAAATGCTTCAGCTTTACTATATTTAATATATGAAATTAAGGATAAATATCCGGATTTTCTGGACCTTTCTTCAGCGATAACAGAATAAGCAATACAATCGGCTAATTCCTGCTTATTTAAGTTGTATTTATATTTTGAAAGTTTAAAACTACAATAATTTGTCAGTGCTAACGCATAACCTGTTTGATTCGGAGAATTTTTAAGAAAATTAAATGCATCATGATAAAAATACTCCGCTTTATCGAATTGATTGTTGTTTTCGTACCCTAAAGCAAGATTCATCAAGATAACATTTTGTCTTATTTCATTCAGATTAAATTTTATGGCAATACTATCTGCTGCTAAATAATAATTCAGACTTTTTTGATATTTAATTTTAGAGTCATTACTTTTTAATGCCCAGGCGTTATAAAGATTTCCAAATTGATTATAAACACTAACTAACAAATTATAGTTTTTGTGTTTAATTACTAATTGTTCAGAGGCAATTTGATACTTTAAAGCCTCTGAAAACCTGTTTTGTCCGGTTCTGTAATAGGAAAGATTGTGATAGCAATCGTATAGATTTCCTGGTGGTACTTTCACGTCATTTAATATCAAATTAGTAATGGAGTCACTTATATAAAAATCCTGTTTTAAATGATAATCCCATGATAATCCATTCAGAGCATTATAGTAACCACGTTTATAATTGATTTTGGCAGCAATCTTTAAAGCTAAATTATAGTAGATAATAGAAGAATCAACATTTTTTGATTTATAATATTTTCCAAGTGAATTATTAGCTTTAACTTTTAAAGAGTCATCAATTGTTTTTCCGGCAATTCGATTAATGGAATCGAGGTATGTTTGCTGACTATGGAGATTTGGAATTAAACCAAATATTATTAACGCTATTAAATTAACTATACTTCGCATATTATATTTTTATTCCGATAATTAATACATCATCTACCTGCTCGAGATTGCCTTTCCAATTTAAGAATGCTTCCCTTATTTTTTCTTTTTGTACTGACATGGGTAATTGATGGATGGAAAGCAATAATTCATTCAGTTGCTTGTATTTGAATTTTTTTCCTTTCTGACCGCCAAACTGATCGGCAAACCCATCGGTATAAAGATATATTAGCTCAGATTTTTTGGCATTTAAAGTATACGTTTTGAATTCTTCATTTTTTTCGCCTTTGCCAACCGGCATTCTGTTGGTATCAAGAATATTTAATTGATTATTGCAAATTAATACCGGAGAATTTTGAGCGGCGGCGTAGCTGATAGTTTCCGAATTGCTGTCAATGCGTAATAAAATACCATCATAACCATCTTGTTGCCCTTCTTTGCTTACGCTTGTAATTAACCTTTCACGCACGTAATTAAAAATCTTTCCGGGTTCTTTAATTCCTTTTTCATTGATAGCTTCATTCAAAAAATTGATATTTAGTAAACTCATGAATGCCCCCGGTACACCATGGCCTGTGCTGTCGCAAACTGCCAAATAGAAAATCTTATTTGTATCTGATCCGGTGGAAGTAGCCCAGTAAAAATCTCCGCTCACAATGTCTTTCGGACTAAAAAAAATAAAATGTTCAGGTAAATTATTTTTTAAGAAATCATCGTGAGCCAACAGTGTCTTTTGTATTCGGTTGGCGTAATGAATTGAATCAAGAATCTCTTTTTGTTTCTCTTCAATTATCATGCTTTTTTGTTCTGTTTCTTTCTTTTGACTTTCTATTATAAAGTTATTTGCTTTCTGTTTTTTAAACCCCCTGTAAACAAAAAAAGTTAATGTAATGGTAACTATCAGTGCTCCTGTTATAAAAACAAACATTAGTTTCTGTTGTTTTATTACCTTTTCCGAAAGTAAGTTTTTATTAAGTAGTTCTCTGTTTTCAATTCCTTGCTTCTCATTTTGAAATTTTGCCTCGGTTTCATTGGCTAATCTGGTAACCTCTTCGTTTTGCATTCGCCTAACTGCAATTACCTCGCTATCGCTATAATTGTAGGATGTAGCATATTTATTCAGATTATAATAAATAAGCTTGAACCTGTTATATATTGTGGCTAATTCTTTTGCAGAATGGATTTGGTGCGCAATTTTAGAAGCTTGCAGCGTTAATTCAAGTGCCTTTTGATAATTATTTTTCCGGATTGCAATAGCATTTAGTACGTTTAGTGAACTTAACTGCATTTGTGTGTTTCCTAATTTAAGCCGTCTCTGATAACTTTTATTGATGAATTCTTCAGCTTTCCCGTAATTTTCAAGATGAAAGTAAACTGCACCAATATTATGCTCATCGGTGGCAAGGTTTTCTTCATTCAGTTCTGTTTTGGAGCGTAAGTCAATTTCATACACTTTTAACTGATAAACCAAACTGCTGTCATAATTCTCTTTCATGGAAAATATATAAGCAAAATCATTATAGATGTTAGCCAAAATCTCATCTGATGGTTTACTTAACAACAACGACTGAGCTTTTCTTAAATAACTCATGCTTTTTTCTTCGGAGCTGATCTCAAACAAAACAGAGCCTGCAAACTGGTAAGATTTGGCCATTTCAAACGTATCTTTTATTTCTTCAGCTAACGTTATGCTTTTGAATATATATTTTAAAGATTCATTATAATCCTGGTTGAAAAAATATCCGTTAGACATAACTCGGTATGCCCATAATTCTCTCTTTTTATCTTTTTTATTTTTTAATAATTCTAAAGCTTGTTTCGAATAATAAATGGCAGAGTCTCCGATGCTATTAGAATAATAAGTGGATAGATCAATGAGTATATTAACACGTCCGGTATCCGTTTTCTGAAGTAAAAGTTCTTTATGTAATTTTTTAGGATTTAATTGCGAATACCCACTATTCCTCATGAATATGAGTAGTGCAATTAATTTTATAATTCTTAAGTATTTCAAATCAATCTTGCTTTTTCTTTTTCACCATGGTAAGAATAGTAGCTATACCTACAGTTTCGCCGGTTGCTCCATCCAATCCATATTGATCACGCACAGATTGCTCACTTGCATCATAAATGTCAACCACCCATTTTACTATTCCTACTTTTACATCTTCACCGTTTGCCGCTTTTAATGGTTTATCGTTTTCAATTTTTTCTTTACAGGTAAAGCGTACTCCAATACTCATGCCCGGATAAATTGGTTTTGTAAAGCGACACTCATCAATACCGTAATTTAATAAAACCGGACCTTTAGGCGGATCAACAAATAATCCTGCCGCGCGAGATAAAATAAAGTATCCGTGAGCCACAGTACGCTTGAAGATGGTTCCTTCTAATGCATCGGGTTGTAAGTGCGCATAGAATTTATCTCCACTCAAATTCGCGAAATTTTTAATATCATCTTCACTCACAGTGTGAGTATCAGTAATTAAAGTTTCTCCAACTTCCAAATCCTCGAAATACTGACGGAATGGATGTACATTTTTTGTAATATATTTTGCTCCGTATTGGTAACTATTCAACACGTTTGTAATGGTTGTTGGTGAACCTTGAATAGCGGTGCGCTGTAAATAGTGAAATACACCACGTTTACCACCCATTTCTTCACCACCACCGGCACGACCCGGTCCGCCATGCACTAACATTGGCATTGGAGAACCATGACCTGTGCTTTCTTTAGCACAATCGTTATTAAGTATTAAAATTCTACCGTGCATGCACGCTGCACCTAAAACATATTCTTTTGCAGCTTTATCATTGGCTGTTACAATTGAACTTACTAAGGAACCTTTACCTAATTTACTTAATGCTATGGCTTCATCCATGTTTTTGTAAGGCATGATGGTGCTCACCGGACCAAAAGCTTCAATGTTATGACAATCGGTATTTTTAAACGGATTTTCATTGAGGAATACAATCGGAGGCATGAAGCAACCTTTGTTTTTATCGGCACCCTTTACTTCGAAGTTCTCGAAATTACCAATGACAATTTTTTGTGATTTGCTTAATTGCTCAACTTTCTCGCGTACCTCGGTTAATTGTGATTTTCCTGCTAAAGAACCCATTTTTACACCTTCCACATTTGGATCTCCGATTACCGTTTGAGCCAAACGTTTGCCTAAGGCAATTTGCACATCTTCCACCATATTTTCAGGAACAATTACACGACGAACAGCCGTACATTTTTGTCCTGCTTTGGTAGTGATTTCTCTTGCCACTTCCTTGATGAAAATATCGAATTCAGGTTTATCAGGCGTAATATCCGGTCCGAGCACACAGCAATTCAAAGAATCGGCTTCCATGTTAAAGTGTACCGACTCTTCCATTAAGCGTGGATGTGATTTAAGCATTTTACCTGTAGAGGCGGAACCTGTAAATGTTACCACGTCCTGATTAATGACATGGTCTAATATACCATTCGCACTACCACAAATTAATTGAAGAGCACCTTCAGGTAAAATTTTACTGGCAATGATTTCTTTTACTACTGATTCAGTAAGGTAGGAGGTAAGAGTAGCCGGCTTTACAATAGCCGGAACACCTGCAAACCAGTTTACTGCTACTTTTTCCAGCATTCCCCATACAGGGAAGTTGAATGCATTGATATGAATAGCTACACCTTCTTTTGGTACGCAAATGTGATGTCCGATGAAAGTATTGTTTTTTGATAAACGAGCTACATCACCTTCGTAACAAAACGGTTCATTCGGAAATTGTTTACGCAAAGAAGCATAGGTAAATAAATTACCAATTCCTCCTTCAATATCCACCCAACTGTCGATTTTAGTGGCACCTGTTGCCCAACTTATTTTATAAAATAAATCTTTTTTACTTAAGAGATGCATGGCTAAGGCACGTAACATCAAACCACGCTCCTGGAATGTCATCTTTCTAAGTTTTGGTCCACCTACTGTACGGGCATAGTCCAGCATTTTTCCAAAGTCGAGGCCTTTACTGCTGGCTGTGGCTATTAAATCACCATTAATAGCGTTATATAATTCTTGTCCTTTATCGGCGCCTGCTACCCATTGTCCGCAGGCATAGTTTAATAGTTGATTCATAAAAAATTGGCTAAATACTGAATTAATATTTAAGTGAGCTAAATATAAGAAATGTTTTAAAAGATTTAATCGACTAAACTGATTAAAAAGTTGGCAAAATAATTATTATTGGTATTTTTATAATTGAAAATCAGGTATGACTCAATTAAAAAGGTGGTTCATAGGCGACTATTTATCAAAAACTAAAGATGTTTTTGAGCGATCGAAGATTGAGCTGTTATATCATTATTCCATCTTTTTCCTCTTTATAGGCACAGCGTTTTATATTTCTGCTTGGTTTCGTGGTTTCTATTATCATGCTTATGTGTTAACATTCGGTGTTTCTGCTCTATTGGCCATTCCTTTCATTTTAAAGTTCAAGGAAAGCGTAAAGTTGGCGTCAATATGGTATGTTATTCAGCAAATAATCACATCAAGCTCGGAAATGGCGATTCAACAAGGTAAGGCTGATGTAACTGTGGGCTTTTGGGTAATGGTGTATATACTTTTTGTGTTTTTTCTATTTGGCCGAACCTGGGGGATAATTCTTACAGTTGTTATGCAAATTATCGCTGTTATTGTTTCTTATTTTTCACAGTTTTTGGAAATACCAGAATCTGAAAAGTATCAAGGTACGCCATTAGAAATTATAGTCCCTTTCTTGCTTAACATCGTTATTGTTTGGGTGTTTATTAAAACAAGAACTGAGGCAGAACAAGAAATCAAGAATCAGCACAATCAAATTGAAGAAAAAAGTAAGGAATTAGAGATTAAGAATAAGGATATTCAGGATAGCATTAATTACGCTAAAAGAATTCAGTATGCGGTTTTACCCCATGAAGAAACCATTTATCGCAGCATTCCTTTATCGTTTATTTTTTATAAGCCAAAAGACATTGTAAGTGGTGACTTTTTCTGGTTTCATGAATTGAATCGTGATGAGTATATTTTAGTTTGTGCCGATTGTACAGGACACGGCGTTCCCGGCGCTTTTATGACGGTAATTGGAAGCAGTTTGTTAAATCAAACTGTAATCGATAATAAAATCACGAAGCCTTCTGAAATATTGAATGAATTGGACAAGCAGATAAACTTTACCCTTAAGCAACAAAAAGACACAGACGGTTCAGTTCAAGACGGGATGGATTTAAGTTTAATTAAAGTCAATAAAGCTAAAAATCAGTTTATACTTACGTCTGCAAAACGTCCCGTTGTATTTGTTAAGAATAATGAACTAAAAGAAATAAGGGGGAATAAATACTCTATGGGAGGAATGCGCACCGGTGAAAAGGTGTTTGAAGAGATTGAATTGAATTATTCAGAAGGGGATGTGTTGTATCTTTATACAGATGGTTATGCTGATCAGTTTGGCGGTGAAAAAGGAAAGAAATACTCTTCAAAAAGATTAAGAGAGCTTTTCTCTGAAACTTATAAATTAAACATGAACGAGCAGAAACAAAGAATTGAGAAATCAATCGATAGCTGGAAAGGCACACATGAACAAGTAGATGATATTTTAGTTATCGGTATTAAATTCTAATTAACATATTTAAACAAATCGCGGCACATATTTTGAAAATCTAAACTAAAAACAAGACATGAAAAAATCAATTACCATTTTATTTTTATTCGCAATACAATTTATTTACGCTCAAAATTTCGGCAAGGTTATTATTTACACCAGTACTAATCAGCCTTTCATGGTTTCGTTAAATGGTATTCGTTTAAGCAATCAGTATGCGGTTAAATCTACATTTGAATTTGCCGAAGAAAATGAATACCGCACCAAAGTTTGGGTTCAGGGTAATCAGTACCCGATTAATTTTAATATTCAGAGCACACCCGGATATGAGAGTACTTATCAATTGGGTAAAGATCAGTACGGAGCCTTTACTTTAAATTTAATAAGTAAAGTTTTAATTGGCGCTAATCAACCTATCACTACTGCACCAACGGTAACTCCCACAGCAACACCAACACCTACCACGCCCGTAATTGTAGCCATGAATGGTAATGATTTTAATGATAAATTAAACACCGTTAAAAATGAAAGTTTTGATGACAGTAAAATGGATAAAGCTAAGTTTGTTTTTGACGATGAGTATTTGAGTTCAGCTCAAGTGGCTTCGGTGTGTAAAGCTTTCAGTTTCGAAAACCGTAAAGTGGAATTCGCAAAATGGGCTTATAAACGTACCGTTGATAAGAAGAATTATTATAAAGTGGTGGATGTTTTAACTTTTGATCCTGATAAGAGAGAACTTCAAAACTGGATTAAGAAAAACCCTTAATTGGAAGTGAATTTATAGCCCACACCGCGGATGGAATGAAAATGCCGCGGTTCTTTTGGGTTATTTTCAAAATGCTTTCTGAAATTTAAAATGTAATTATCAATGGTTCTGGAAGAAGCATTTTCATCTTCTTCCCATAAAGCCTCAATAATTTCATCGCGGGAAATAACCTTTCCATCTGCTTCAGTAAGTAATTTCAATAAACCTATTTCACGTTTCGATAAGGTGTGTGATTTTTCGTTTATGTCCTTTATTTCGTAGTTATCGAAATTAATTTCGCAGTTGCCAAACACATATTTGTTTTCATGCTTCTTCGGATTACGCTTCATGACATTGTTAATCCGAAGAAGCAATTCTTCCAACTCAAATGGTTTTGTGATGTAATCTTCGGCACCCAATTTTAATCCGGTAATTTTGTCGGCACTCAAACTTTTGGCCGTTAAAAAAATGATTGGGACATTTTGATTTATTTTTTTGAATTCGGCGCATAAATCAAACCCGCTAATTTCAGGAAGCATAACATCTAATAAAACAAGGTTTATTGTTTTGTTATTCTCCATAAACAGATTACGCGCCTCCTTTCCGTTTGCTGCCGTTAAAACCGCGTAATTCTCTAATTCAAGATTTAACTTTAAAGTGCTCAATAAAGCTTCCTCGTCTTCAATTATTAATATCTTTCCTTTTTTCATTATAGCGGGAAAATTAATTCAAATTTAGCACCATTATCATTTCTAAAGATACAAGTTCCATTTAATTGTTCACTCAACATTCGGATTAATTGCAAGCCCAAGCTTGTGGATTTTCCTTTAGCTTCATCAATCCCTTTACCGTTGTCGCTTACTTCTAATTTTAGCAAATCACCTGCTCTGATAAGAAATATTTTAATTTCGTTCTTTTCTGGCGTAGTAAATGCGTATTTGAAACTGTTACTAATTAATTCATTTAATATTAATCCAACAGGAATCATTTTGTCAATTTCCAAAAATATATTCTCGCCAACTGTTAGTTGCATAGCCACGTTATCTCTTTCCGTTGAAAAGGATGAAACTAAACTTTGTGAAAGCCTTTGAATATATTCTTTCAATTCCACTTTGTTTAAGTCTTTCGACTTATATAGCATTTCGTGTACTAAGGCCATGGAGTTAATTCTGTTTTTACTCTCACGGATCATGTTTAAATACCGCGCATCCTCAACACTTTCTGATTGCAGACTCAATAAGCTGGATACTATTTGAAGATTGTTTTTTACGCGATGATGAATCTCTTTTAAAAGTTGTTCTTTTTCGCGTAAGGTTACCGACGAATGATTCAATTCTTCCCCTAACATATTTACACCGGTTCCAATTCCATCTAAGGCATCATCATCCCCGCTAATAGCAACCTTTTTATTAAAATCCAGACGCGCGAAAGCATAAATAACCTCCAGGATTTCATTAACTCTGTTGTTGTTGGAAAATTTTGTATCTATTTTATTCGGCATTAGTTAAATGAAGTTTTTGAGCCAGGCTTTAGCCTCATCTTCAGTTTCGAAAAGTTTTGTTGGAACAGATGGCTTACTAATTCCTAAGAAAAAGTTGCCAACTACACGACTTATAGGAGATTTTACAATGATTCCGAATGAATTTGTTTTAGAATCACGTCCTCTTGCCGAAAAGTGATTTCTCGCTTCACGTGACATGGATTTGATACCTCTGGCATCAATCATAATGGGAAATTTTTTGTCCTTATAAAAGGAGGTAACAACTGACGTGTTTTCCAGGGCGTCTTCCAATACTATTTCAGAGCCTTCCTTTACCTTGGTACAGCAAATACCATCTTCGCCCATCCAGGTAAAATACTTTTTTACTTCTGTTGCATATTCAGGCACACGCATGTTATTCTCCTAATTCTAAAGTTTTAATGTCGCCAATGGCATTGCCGGCAATTCCTTTTACCGAACCGTAAAAATGTGAGGTATTCAGAAGCACTTTTTCCAATTGTTTTTCTCTTTCTTTCCACAATTTCTCCATCTGAATTCTTTCTTTCCCAATTCCTTCTTTTAAAGCACTGAATCCTTCCACAATGGCTTCAATCTGCTGCTTAAATTCATTGCCGGTTAAAAAATCATAGAGCATTTGCATTTTATCGCCTTTGTTATCCTGACTTACCAAAGCATTATTAATTTTTATTAGTCCGTCACGAAGCACAAATGCCAAGGATTTAATTTCATTGTAATTACATATCCAAACACCGTCTTTCATTCCGAAATTATCCATGTCTTTAGGCATGGTTTCAGTCACAATTACCGCAATATCGGCGTTTTGTGCCCGCATATCATTTTTAAGTTTTTCAATCCATTCGTTTGTGAAAGCTTTGGTACGTTTACTTTCATAAATGATTTTTCCGCATTCACGACCCGAATGATCTCGCACAAATTGCATACAATCGGCACCTTTAATTCCTTTTCCAACCTCTTCAATTCTGTCAAATGGAAACGTTGATTTCAGCATTTCCTCCAAGGCTAACTCTTGAACTTCCCCTTGACGTTGCATGCTGCCTTGCTCGGCTTTTCGTTTCATTTCGTCAATCAGTTTTTTCTGATCTTCTATTTGTTTTTCAAACTCTTTAAACTTTAGGGAATTTCGTTCTTGTTCTTGTTTCTGAATTAAAGTAAGAAGATTTGTTCTTTCCTCATTTAATTTCTTTTGTAACTGTATATCGAGCTCGGCCTCCTTGTTTTTTAATTCTTGTTCTTTCTTGAGAAATTCCAGCTCTTTTTGACGGGCTTCCTTCAGTTTTTCTTCGTTTTTCAGATTAGAATCGGCTAATAATTTCAGCTTGTTCTCATATTCGTCGGCAACCGATTTCTTTATGGATTCTTCAATGTTAAGTTTTTGTTTACTTAAAGCTTCCGTCATTTGTTGCTGGAACAAATCCTCCTTCTTTTTGTATTCTTCTTCCTTCTTAGCCTGCCATTCCTTTGCTTTTGTGTTCAGCTCTCTTTGCACTTCATCTCTGAAAGCATCGGTCGCTTCAAATTCGTGCTGACAGTTCGGACACTTTATTGTTGATTTATTGCTCATAATTTGCCGCAGCTTTTATGTAAATTTAGAGCTTTTAGAACATACAAATTCGCATATTTATAAACAATTAACAGGCTTAATTATAACATTAAAATATTGAGGAAATGAAGGAACTGATTTTAATACGCCATGCTAAGTCGGATTGGGCGAATGAAGCGATTAAAGATATCGACCGTCATTTGAACGACAGAGGATACGCAGATGCCTATCAGTTAAGTCAATGGTATAAAAGTGAATTTACTTTACCTGATTTATTACTAAGCAGTCCCGCAACGCGCGCCATTAACACGGCTTTTATTTTCGCCAGAACTTTTGGTATACCGGAGGCTCAGGTCATGGTGAGCGGCGATTTGTACGAAAGCACCATGCAAGATTATTTGGAAGTTATTTCTAAACTCGATAAAAAATACAACCGCGTTATGTTATTCGGACATAATCCGGCAATTACAAATCTGACGAATGAACTGAATAAAGATTTGTTATTTGAAAACGTACCAACCTGCGGAATTATAAAAATTGGTTTCCCATATGAAAACTGGAAGGAAGTGGCAGATAAAAAGCATGGGCAACTGTTGTTAAATAAATTCCCGAAAAGTTTTAAATAATTTATGGCAAAAAAGAGCTTCCCATATATAAACCGTGAAATCAGCTGGCTTTCATTTAATGAAAGAGTTTTGCAAGAGGCCGCCGATAAAACCACACCGCTGATTGAGAGAATTAAATTTCTTGGCATTTTCAGCAATAATCGTGATGAATTTTATAGGGTAAGGGTAGCCACCGTTAGACGTTTAAGTAAGTTAGGGCGCAAGGCAGTTTCCTTGTATGGAGAAGATCCTAAGGAGCTATTGCCAAAACTTCAACGAAAAGTAATTGAACAACAAAATCGTTTTGAGGAAATTTATACGGAGATTTTAAAAGAATTGGCCGACAATAATATTTTCATGATAAACGAACGTCAGTTAAATGAAAATCAAATTGCCTATATAAAAAATTATTTTCATTCGGATGTATTGCCTGCTTTGTTTCCCATCATGGTGGATGATACCAAGAGTTTTCCGTATATGAAAGATAAGTCGGGCTACTTGTTCGTGAAGCTGATTTCCATTGCCGAAAAGAAAAAGAACAAATTTGCCCTTATCGAGATTCCTTCTAAAATTCTTAATCGATTTGTCGTATTACCAACAGAAGACGACAAGAAATACATTATTCTTTTAGATGATATTATTCGTTATTGCGTAAATGAAATTTTTGAAGTATTCGGTTTCAGATCAGTTGAATCATACAATATAAAATTAACGCGCGATGCCGAACTCGATATTGATAATGATGTAAGTAAAAGCATGCTCGAAAAAATATCCAAAGGTATTAAGGATAGAAAAAAGGGATTGCCGGTTCGCTTTGTGTACGATGCGGCGATGCCTAACGATATGCTTTCGTTCATTATGAAGAAACTTGGAATGGATAAAAAAGATAATGCTATTCCGGGCGGACGATACCATAACTTTAAAGACTTCATCAATTTCCCAACCCTCGGCGAAAAGAAATTAATTTACAAGCATCAACCGCCTTTAGAGCATGGATTGTTGCAGAACACCAATAAAACAATTCTGGATACCATATTTCATAAAGATCTTTTATTGCATTATCCATACCATACATTTAACCACATTATAAATTTATTGAGGGAAGCGTCTATTGACCCACGCGTTGAATCGATTAAAATTACTTTATATCGTGTAGCAGATTCTTCCAAAATTGCCAACGCACTCATTAACGCCATAAAGAACGGAAAGAAGGTTGTGGTGTTGGTTGAATTACAAGCACGTTTTGATGAGGAGAATAATATCTATTGGGCTAATAAACTCCAAGAGGAGGGAGCGCATGTTATTTACGGGGTAACCGGATTAAAAGTACATTCTAAGCTATTTTTAATTACCTCACGAATTAAAGGTAAAGAAGTAAAAGTGGCGCATATTGGTACAGGTAACTTCAATGAAAAAACAGCAAGAATATATACCGATTTCTCACTACTTACAGCCAATAAATTAATTACCGATGAAGTAAATAAGGTTTTTGATTTTTACGTTGATAATTTTAAAGTTGGACAATTTAAGCATTTAGCTGTAGCGCCATTTTACATGCGTAAAACATTTGTATCCTTGATAAACAAGGAAATTGCCAATGCTAAAGCAGGAAAAAAATCAGGCATTATTTTAAAAATGAATAGCTTGGTTGACCGTGAAATGATTGTGAAATTATATGAAGCCTCCAATGCCGGTGTTCCGGTTCAACTCATTGTACGTGGCGCTTGCTCTCTTGTTACCGGTATTGAAGGTTACAGTAAAAACATTGTGGCTAATAGTATCGTGGATAAATACCTAGAACACGCCCGTGTTTTTATTTTTCACAATGGCGGTGAAGAGAAAATGTATCTCACATCAGCTGATTGGATGAGTCGTAATTTGGATAGCAGAAGTGAAGTGGCCGTACCTATTTATGATAAGGAAATAAGAAAGCAGATTAAGGATATTATTAATATTCAGTTAGCAGGTAATACCAAAGTGAGAATTTTGGATCCGTTTCAGGAGAACGTTTATAAGAAACCGCAGCCAGGCGAGCGTAAAATCAGAGTACAGGATGAAGTGTATGATTATATAAAAGAAACGAATAAAATATATAGTAAATCGAAATTAGAACTCAGTAAAATTAAATAATGGTTTTTGCAGCAGTAGATATTGGAAGTAACGCTATTCGACTCTTGTTTTGCAGGGTGTATGAGCTGGAAGGTAAGCCTCATTTCCACAAAGAAGAATTAATCCGCATGCCTATTCGTTTAGGGGAGGATGTGTTTTTAAAAGGAAAAATTTCCTCCGCAAAAGAAGAACGTTTAATCACCTCATTAAAGGGTTTTAACGAATTAATAAAGGCATATCAAGTAGATGGTGTAAGAGCCGTTGCGACGAGTGCCATGCGTGATGCTGCAAACGGACAAGAAATTATAACGCGAGCTAAACAAGAATCAGGACTTAATGTGGAGATTATTGATGGTAAACTGGAAGCGGCATTGGTATTCTCCAATCATATCGAACAAATATTAAATCCTAAGTTTGCCTATTTATACATTGACGTGGGTGGTGGAAGTACAGAGCTCACATTGTATTTCAATCAAAAAGTAATAGCTGCCAAATCTTTTAACATTGGTACAGTAAGGATGTTGTTGGATAAAGTAAATAAAGAGGAGTGGGAGGAAATGAAGGCTTGGTTGAAGCGAAGCACAGTTGGTATTCATCCGTTATATGCGATTGGCTCCGGCGGAAATATCAATAAGATGTTTAAAATGATCAACAAAAAGGAAACTAAGCATCTGAATTACGATAAACTCAAAGACTTATATGACATGCTTAATTCATACACGTATGAAGAACGTGTTGAAAGATTAGGCCTTAAGCCCGATCGCGCCGATGTAATTATTCCCGCTGCTAAAATTTTCTTAACGGTGATGAAAACAGCAGATATCGAAAAAGTATTCGTTCCTCAAATTGGTTTATCGGATGGAATTGTACATGATATGTATGATAACTATAAAAAGAAGAGTAAATAAGGTATGCATTTAACTAAGCTTTATATTTTATTTATTCATTTCGGCATCACCGATGCCATCGATATACTTTTAGTAGCCATCATATTGTATTTGCTTTATAATATGGTGAAGGGCACATCCGCCGTAAATATTTTTATAGGATTGGCCCTAATCTATGTGGTGTGGATTGTTACAAAGGCTTTTGAATTGAAATTACTTAGTTCCTTAATGGGAAAATTTGTCAATGTAGGCGTTATTGCCATCATGGTTGTGTTTCAACAGGAGATAAGGAAATTTTTGTTATACATTGGTTCCAATGAGTTTATCAGAAGCAGGAATTGGAGGAATATTCTAAAGTTTAACATTAATAAGGCAGAAGAAGGAATTGAATTAGACGTGGATGAATTAATTACAGCCTGTTTTAATATGAGTGAAACCAAAACCGGCGCTTTAATTATTATTTCCCGAAAATCTGATTTAAAGTTTTACATTAATTCCGGCGAAAAGGTGGATTCCGCTTTAACCTCACGTATGCTCGAGAATATTTTCTTTAAAAACTCACCGCTTCACGACGGCGCTGTCATCATCATAAACAACAGAATTGTAGCAGCCCGTTGTGTATTGCCTGTTACAGAAAAAGAAAATTTCCCGGCTAATTATGGCATGCGCCATCGTGCAGCTGTTGGTATTACCGAAACAACGGATGCGATTGCTATCAGCGTTTCCGAACAAACGGGTGCTGTTTCGTTAACTACTCATGGTGAAATTAATGCCGGTTTAACCCGTGAAAAATTAAGATTCTTACTCGAAAAAAATATTAGATAACTCTGCCTTATGAACTTGCTCTCCGTTAACAACCTTTCAAAATCATATGGCGATCGTGTGCTTTTTACAAAAATATCGTTTGGCATCAATGAAGGTGATAAAGTAGCCCTCGTTGCAAAAAACGGAAGCGGTAAATCCACATTGTTTAAAATTCTTAAGGGAAAAGAAATTGCCGACTCTGGTGATGTTGTTTTCAGAAAAGATATTACAGTGTCGTTTTTAGATCAGGACATTGTCTTGAATGAGGAGTTGAGCATTATCGATCATGTTTTTTCAACCGATAATAAATTAACTGCTTGTATTAAAAATTACGAGAAGGCATTGAAACTATCGGAAGAGGGGCACGCGAGCGCTGCAAATTTACTGGAAAGTGCTTTGCGTGACATGAATGAGCAGAACGCCTGGGATTATGAGAAAACAATAAAGGAAATTCTTTCCCGTCTCGAATTACATGATGTGGAACAGAAAATTAAAACCCTTAGTGGCGGACAAAAAAAGCGTTTGGCACTTGCTCAGGTTTTAATTAACAAGCCGGATTTACTTATTATGGATGAACCAACCAATCATTTGGACATCGACATGATAGAATGGTTAGAGCATTATATAGCCAAAGAGCAAATCAGTATTTTATTGGTTACCCACGATCGTTACTTTTTAGATGAAGTTTGTAATACGGTTATTGAATTGGATGGCGGAAAGCTTTTTGAATACAAAGGCAATTACGAATATTTCGTTGTAAAAAAAGCAGAGCGAGAACAAATGCTGAATGCTGAAATTGATAAAGCCCGTAATTTATATCGCCGCGAATTGGAATGGGTGCGTAAAATGCCTAAAGCGCGCGGAACCAAAGCTAAAGCCCGTGTTGATGCCTTCGATGATGTAGCGCAAAAAGCGAGACAAAAGCGCATTGATAAGCAAGTTGAACTCAGCGTTAAAATGGAACGATTGGGTTCTAAAATTCTGGAATTAGTGAAAATTTCCAAATCATTCGGTGCAAAAAAAATACTTGAACCTTTTACCTATACCTTTAAAAAAGGAGAGAAAATCGGAATTATAGGAAAGAACGGAGTAGGCAAGAGTACTTTTTTAAATATACTTCAAGGAATAGAGCAAGTTGATTCAGGGAAAGTACAAACCGGTGAAACCGTTGTGTTCGGATATTACTCTCAAGCGGGTATCAAGGTAAGTGAGGATAAACGTGTGATTGAAGTGGTGCGCGATATTGCTGATTTTATTCCATTAGCTAACGGAACACAACTATCCGCTTCGCAATTATTGACCAGGTTTAATTTTCCTCCCGACATGCAATATAATTACGTAAGTAAATTGAGTGGTGGGGAGAAAAGACGCTTGTATTTATTAACCGTACTTCAAAAGAATCCGAATTTTTTAATTCTGGATGAGCCAACCAACGATTTGGATATTGTGACTTTACAAGTGCTAGAGGAATTTTTGGCCGATTTTGGCGGTTGCGTGCTTATTGTTTCACACGACCGTTACTTTATTGATAAGTTAGTAGATCATGTTTTTGTGTTTGAAGGAAATGGCGTTATCAAAGACTATCCGGGTAATTATACTGAATATCGCGAATGGAAACAGGAACAAAAAGAAGAAAGTAAGTTGCCAAAAGTAGAACCTGTTCCTGTAAAAGAAATTGAAACCAAGCCAATTTCCGATGCGAAACGATTAAGTTATAAAGAACAGAGAGAATTGGAATTAATCGAAAAGGAGATTGGTGAGTTAGAAAAAAGGAAGAAAGATTTAGAGAATAGCATGGGTACAACCACTGAATACGAGGCTTTACAGAAATTGAGCAATGACTTAAAAGTTAATAACGAGATTCTCGAAGGAAAAACCATGCGCTGGCTTGAATTGCAAGAGAAAATGGCATAATGATTAAGGCTTACTTAAATAAAATAGTAAACATTGGTGTAAAGCCGGGCTTGCAAACGTGGGAAGTTTACTTAATGCGTAAGTTAAATGCTATTACAATAATTGCCCTTGTCAATAATATTATTGGAATAGTCTTTTTTAGTTTAATCGGTTTGCCGCAATTTAATCTTGAGTGTTTTATTGTTCTTGCCATTGGACCAATGGTGTTTGTGTTTAATAAGTATAAAAATGTAATTTGGGGTGTTTACTGGTTTTATATTTTAGGGTATCTCTATTTAACGGCCTTCAATTTACACATGGGAAAGGATTCATTTATTCTGTTGTTTTTCTTTCCTGTTATTATCAGTATGATTCAGTTACTTGGTCGGCGAGAATTATTGAAGCATTTGATCATTTTAAGCTCACTAGTTGTTGTTTGTGCAGTTGTGATAGTATTTAGCTACAGGTATCATTGGTTTGAATCTCCCTTGTCGAAAGAAACGATTCAAGACTTAAGTATATTTATGATTATTTTAAGTTTCATTACTGCGATTGCTTTTATTATTGTTGTTGTTACTGAATCGATGAGCCAGGAACGATTAATTAAAAACATGCTCAATGAGAAAGAAGTATTATTAGCCGAAGTCTATCATAGAGTTAAGAATAATATGAATATTGTGACAAGTCTTCTTAATCTTAAAAAGGACATGTCTTCTTCCAAGGAAGTTCAAGAAGCGCTGGATGATTGCCGTAACAGGGTTTATTCGATGGCTCTCGTGCATCAAAAAATGTATAATAGCAATAACCTTGAGAGCTTAAATTTTAAAGATTACATCAATGATTTAGTAAAGGATATTAAGCACTCATTAGGAGGCACAAAGAAGCTAAACGTTGCAATAGATGCTGAAAATATTAATTTAGAATTAAGTAATGCCATTCCTTGTGGCTTAATCTTAAACGAACTTATCACAAATGCTTACAAACATGCCGGGTCACATGAAGCGGCTATTCAGGTGTCCATCGAATTAAAGAAAAATGGTAATTCAATTAATTTAGTTGTTAGGGATAACGGACCTGGTATAACTAATGAAGCGTTAAATAAACCAAATGCATTGGGTATTGAACTCATTAAATCATTAACCGAGCAATTAGAAGGTAAATATGAATTCGCTAACCGTAATGGTTTAGTTTTCAGCTTAAGCTTTAATCAAGCCTGATTATCTAATTAATAAACATTTTCTTGTTTTATTTGTTGTGTAAGTATGTCTATTTATACTTTACAGCAAACCCAGAGGATTCCTGCACCTATCAAAACAGTTTGGGAATTTATTTCTTCGCCATATAATTTAAAGTTAATAACGCCTGAATATATGGGGTTTGAGGTGCTTACGAAAGATCTGCCGAAGGAGATGTATCCCGGAATGATAATAGCCTACACGGTAAAACCGCTGATGAACATTCCGATGACGTGGGTTACTGAAATAACACAGGTTCGTGATTTTGAATTTTTCGTGGATGAACAAAGAATAGGGCCCTATAAATTGTGGCATCATCAACATCATATAAGGGAAGTAGAAGGCGGGGTTTTAATGACAGATATTGTTAATTATAAACCGCCTCTAGGGGTATTAGGTGATTTGTCCAATAGTATTATTATTAGGAAGAAATTGGATGAAATCTTTTTGTTCAGAAAAAAGAAAGTAGAACAACTGTTTGGGGTTTAAACAGCTCTATAATTTAATACCTAGTACACAAACATCATCCACTTGTTCAAGTCCACCTTTCCAATTCATAAAGACGTTAGAGATATCCTGAGCTTGTTCATTCATGGATTTGTTTTTAATGGACACTAATAATTCTTCAAACTGCTTGTATTTGAATTTTTTTCCTTTTGGTCCGCCAAATTGATCAGCAAGTCCATCTGTAAATAAGTAAAAAATATCTCCCGGGTTGTAAGTTAATTGATGACTTGTAAAAGGTTTTGCGTGATCGCTTTTTCCAACAGGTTGCTTATCAGCTTTAATTTCTTTAAGTTCATTGTTACTCAAATACCAAAGCGGATTATTGGCGCCGCTCCAGTAAATTGATTTTTTTGCTTTGTCAACGCATAATAAGGAAATGTCCATTCCGTCTTTTACATCACTATTGCTTTTCGAAAAAGTTTCTAAAACCAACTCACGTGTTTTATCCAATATTTTTCCTGTATCAGTAATATTAAATTCTTTAACAGTACGGTTAAGTGCGTTGCTGCAAACTACACTAACCATAGCACCCGGTACCCCGTGACCTGTGCTGTCGGCGGCGGCAATAAAGAAGAGATCGTTGATTTTTTCAGCCCAATAGAAGTCACCCGCAACAATATCTTTCGGTAAATAAATAACAAAATTATTGGGTAGGTTCTCATTAATAAATTTAGCCGGAGGTAAGATGGCTTCCTGTAATCGCTTCGCATAGGAGATACTGTCTATAATTTCCTTTTGTTTTTCTTCAATAACATGCTTCTGTTGCTCCGTTTCTTCTTTCTGCTTTTCAATGATTATTTTCTGACTTAATAATGTTTTATTAGCTTGTTTTCTTAAGTAATTGCTTCTTACAACGAAAAAAACCATTATGAGGAATAATAAGGTGATTAACACAAATACAAGAATGGTTTGTTTCTGCGTGTTTAATTCTTCTTCCCGTTGATTTATCATTACTTCTCGCTTCTCATTTTCACTTTGTAATTTGCTAATTTCTTTTTGTTTTTTGTTTTCGGTATAGTTTGAATTCAATTCAGATATTTTGTTTTGTACGCCGCTGCTCAAATTTTGTTTTTCTGAATTCAGAATATCAATCAATATCTGATACTCCGCGTTTTTAATTTCATATTGTATGGAAAGTAGTGTGTAAATTGCAGACAAGAGTGGGGTATGGGAGAAATTTTCTACCTCCCAGGTAATGATTTCACCATCGGTACTTTCATAATTTTCAGTTGATAAATTGATACCTTCACCAATTACTGTACGCTTTTCTTCACTAACAAGATTAATAAGCGAGTCTCTAAAACTATTTATCACCTTTTTTAATCGAGAAGCGGAATATTTATAGGTTTTTGGGTCACCTGTTTCGAACAAAATTAAATTTGGGATATCCATTTCGTTGGGACTTTTAATATTCACAAAATGCAATGAATCTGCTTCAGCTTTAGTTATTTCTGCCGACTTACTTAACAATTCCGATTTTAAATCCTGAATAAATCTGGAAGTAGTATCGCATAATTCTTTTAATTTTTTGGATTTTATGGAAATGGACAAAGAATCGTTAATGCCTGCCTCTTTAATGGTTTTGTATAAGTTAAGATTACGTGAGTTTGCCGATTGAAGAGCATTCTCCATATTATTTCCTTGTACATAAATTGGATTAACATTTATTTTACCGGTACCCGACATGAAAAGCGAGCTCATGCTGAAAGCAAAGAAATATATGGCCAGAAAAATAGCGTGTGTAGTGAATATACTTTTCTTAAATGATTTAATTAAGTGATAAATTGAATAAGGCGTAACAATAAAGAAAAGTATATTGTAATTTAAATTATATAAAAGTCCCGAACCCGGCCAATGCATGATTTTAAATAAAAATCCTAGTCCAAATAGAAAAATAACCAAGCTTTCCGCCAGTAAGATTAATTTGGATTTGAACGAGTCTATACTCTTCTGAGCCTCTATAAAATATAAAGGAATGTATAAAAAGCAAAGTACAAAGGTACCAAGCATCATTAATATAGAGGCACCTGGCCAATGTATTAATTTGAATAACTGACCCAATAGACTACTGATGACAGTAATCCATATTAATACCTTTATTAATGTGTTTGCTTTAATGGTTTGATTCATGCTTTATTTTATCTCAATAGAGTAAAGGCTATTCATTTTATGTTTACGCTCACTACTTATTATATTATTTCTGCCTCCGTCAATGAATTCACGGATATAAAAATTGGTTTCGTATTTTTCTACCTCTCCTAAATTATATTTACTCTGATTGCCGTTCTCATCAATTTTAACACCGGTTAAAAATCCACCGCGACCTTGCTCATGCCATTTAGGCGCTTCATTCACCGGCAGATTTAAATTTTTCAAATTATCGACGTAAAAAACATGAATGTCATTACCGACAGCATAAGATTGTATAGATAATTGTGGTCCGCCAGCATCATTACTGTGTTGAGCTTTCGGAATTTTCTTCACCCATTTCATTTTACGCATCGCATCGATGTTCATGATAAAAACATCTTCTGCATAGGTGTCATATGTGGTTTGGGTTGTTCTTCCATTATAATAAGTGCGTGTCACTACATGGTATTGTTCAGAAACGATGGTAGTGGATCCGTTTTTCATTTTATAAATGGCTCGAATTTTTAAGAAATCAATTCCTAAGTCAGAATCCTTTTGTTCTCTCTTTTCTGCTCGCTTCTTTTCTCTGTCGCTCATGAATGATTTAATTAATTCGGAAGGAAATTCATAATAACCGCCTTCGGGTTTCATTGAAATGCCCTGCTTGGTGTCTATCGTTACCATATAGGCCCCATCGATTGGTTTGTTGGCACCTTTAGAATAAAAGCCACTTACGAAAATGTCATGCTTTTCATTTTCATAGATGTACGCTTCTTTAGGGAAATTATTATCCAGGTTTACTTTTATGATTTTAGGTTTAACATTATCGGCATTATACATAATAACTTCGAAATGATAGTTAGGTAAACCATCAATACTTTCTTTTTGTGTGTCATCGTTATAAACTCTGGCCAGTAAATAAACAGTTCCGTCATCACCCAATGTATAACCCCAGTTATCCATTTTAGCTTCTGTGTATGGCATCTCAACTTCCGCGCCCCATATCTTACCCAGGTTTTCATCAAAAATATGCATACCCACAATATCCTTATTCAGCTTGTCGCGTTTTTCACGACTCACCAACTCATAAGTGTACATGAAATTTTTTTCGTCTTCACTCATGTGAAAGCTATAACTAAATGAACGTACCTTATCGGATGATTTAAATAAATTGCGCGATTGTCCCACAAAGTCCAATTTTTCTGGAGAAAACTCAAGTGCTGAAATTCCTTCCGTCTCTGTATCTTTAAATACATCTCTTACCATTAAGTAAGTTTTGTTGTTGAACTTCTGAAATCGGTTATAACTTACGTGTTCATTTAATTTTCCCTCTGTACTAACAGTGTTTTCTTTTAAATACTTCAAATCGTTATTAAACAACTGAAATGAAAAGGACTCTACCTTTTTTGCATTTACCTGTATTATACCTAAATCACCATAGGCTACGGGATTCATTACCACATGGCGTTTCGGAGATTCAAATTCCTGGGAAACCTTAACTGTATACGGTGAGTTTTGTTGTGCTATAGTAAGCTGAATGCCTGCTAAAAGTGCGATTGAGCTAAATGAAAGTTTCATATAATAATTTATTCTTTTACAAATTTAATGGTTTGCTTAGTGTTATTATAGCTTACTTCAGCAAAATAGATGCCTGCTGACATCTTTTCCATATTTATTTCTATTAGACCGTTGTTATTATCGATTCCTTCTGCTAAGAGTTGTCCGCTTACTGAGAATATTTTGCAACTAAAACCTGTTTCTTTGTTACTTAATTGTATAAATACTTTGTTTTCTGTAGGATTAGGATATAGCCTGGCTTCATTCTTTGTGTTTGTAAGATTATTTTCTAATCCAGTACTTGTGCTGCAACCGGTACTTATAAACTTGGATAACATCCTTACATATGCGGCATTTGTATAAATGCCGGCCTCTGTGATCTCCCAACTGTTAACCGGCCAATCATTATTAAAATCTTTATACGACTTTTGAATGGGTTGTCCCATGGGTGGTGTTACATTCGTTAAGCAAAGTGCATTATTGGCTGCACTGCCACATGTACTCGGACAACACGAAGCAAGTGAATAGCTTGGATTTGGTCCACCGGGAATATAACCAGGTGCAGGACCATAGGTAGAAACTCCTTCCTCATCCCATAAGGCACTTCCGTCTTTAAACCAACTATGATAGAATTGTTTTACGTAGTTTTCAGCTCCGTATTTTTTCATATTGCTTAAATAAACTTTTGTATTTGGATTTACACCGTGCATGTAATGTACAAATCCGGAAGCTGCATTTGTGTAATTTGTAGAATTGGCAGAATTCAAATTATACTGATTCATTAATAAGAACATAATGCCTTGTTTGCTTTTAGTTTGATTGCTGTTCCAAGTGTAATTATTATTGGCCATCCAGGCTCTGTAAGCATCTGTTTTATTAATATGTGCAGGTAAATTATCAGCATTATTCGTTTGCATGCTTACCGAATAAGAATTTATTATTTGATTACGGATAGCTGTTGTGGCTCCGGGTGTTTTGGTATAATAAAGTAGGGCATCCTGCTCAACAGCTTCAAAAGGGTAGGCATAAGTCCACATAATCAAATGCGCATTGGGAACATTCGCATCTACATAGGTTCTGTAAAAATTATTTCCGGTAAGTGCATACAAATAAATAGCACCGCCCAACTTACGCATATCAGTATCATAAGCGCTCGTTTGTTGTTCTCCGGCAGCTAATGTCCCGGCATTATAAAATGTAATATTGGGATGGTTATTTGCCCAATGCCAAGCCTTTATGGCGCGCGATTGAAGTGAAGCTGCGTATGTAGTTTGACCAATAGCATTAAATTGAATGGCGGCCAAAGCAAAAGCAGCTGCGCCTGTTAAACTGGCTGCCGTTGTTGGCGGACCGTAACGTCGGAACGCGACATCTGCTGAATTCGGACTGGCAGAACCTCCGCCAATAACAGAAATAAGGGAGCTGTCGTTTCCCTGCATTTTCATAAACCAGTCTAATTCATATTTCACTTCATCTAATAAATCAGGAATACCGTTTCCTGATTCAGGCAAATTATAATCATCACTGAATACAGTAGGATTATATTCATAAGCCAGTAACATATCAATTAATGGCGAGTAAGCGAAATTCACATACTTGTTGTAATCACCTGCATCGTGCCATCCACCGGATAAATCCTTCGAGGTTGAGACATTGGTATTATTATACAATCGACAGTCGGTATCCTGTTGTGTTCCTTTGTGACAAACTCCATCTACAAATCCTGTATCAGCAAATGGAAAGGCCTTTGCCATGCCACAACGTTGGTAATAAAACATACGTACCGCAGCTTTCATGACATTGTTATAAACGCAGGTGTTAATTTCAAATCGATACGAGCCCACATTGTTTGTTACATCAAAAATGTAATAACTCCCGGGAGTTGTTAATGAACTGAAATTAAAGTGCCAAACTTTATCACCCGATTGTGTTTGTGTTGCTCCTGCATTCCAAGGCGTAATAGAGCCAGTAAAAACAACGATATTGGTTGTCCATTCTCTCACCTGATAAGTAGTACCTGGCGAGAATGGTGTTGTGTTGTTGTACCCGGTAATAGGATTCGCAATCACTGCAATTTTTTCATCATTCGGCTTGTAACCAAACTGATCTACTTTAATAAATTCAACCGTAGTGGCAGGAGGAGCTGCAAACAGATTGACTGCTAAAAACAGTAAGACAATGATTTTTTTCATTTCAAATAAAATTAAGGGGGAGGCTGATTTGTATATGCAATATAAGAAAATTATTAGGAGACTAAAGGTTTGTTTTTGTACATTCGACTAAATGCATAAAGCGGTTCATATTCGGGTATTAATTTTAATTCTCATTATACTTTTACTCAACTCTTGTGCCATTCATAATAAATTTCCTTACATCTGTTTACGTTGGGGGTGTTTTGCAAAACAAGTGGGCTTGCCTGATAAAAAAGTAGTGATGAAGCGCATGCAAACAAATGCCAAAGTGAGAAAGAAGAAACGGGAAGCTAAAAAAAGGAAACGCAATAAAATGAATGAAACAGCGGTTGTCAATGCTAAGTCAAATAATAATTCTTCAAATGAACAGGAAGAACCTATAGAATCAGCAAAAACAGATCCCACGAAATATACACCTAATCCAAATGGTGATTCAAATTATTTGATTTTGGTTTTTAATGAAGCGCATCCTCCGGGCGAAGATAGTTTATTGATAAAGTATCCTGAGAAAGATTTTTCGGAATACGAGAAAGTACAGATTAAGAACTATGTAGAAAGCTTAAATTTTGGAAAAGGAGATTCTTTTATTGTGAAGGAATTTAAAGAGTATTCTCAACCGGAACTTAAAGGCAATACGAAGGCCAAAGAAAAGCTAATTGAAATTTTAAAGAGTTTGGGGATAAATCCAAAACAAATCCGATTTAAGGATTAATCGTAACGTACTGATTTTTGTACTTGTTTTACTTTCCCGTTTCGGTCGATAACAACTGCTCTGGCTAACCAGGCAAAGTTTTGCCATTTACATTTTCCATCAGTGGAATAATACCATAATTTGGAAGAACTTCCTATAACGCCTATTGGGCGACCCACTAATTTTATGACTTCACTTGAATCGATTCCTTCGGTGATTTTATTAAAATTTTCTTCAGAATAACCAGGACCAAATTGAGTATCAATATCAGGCTTCACAGGATTATAACCCTCATGTAACGAAAATCCTCCTAAAAAGAACATTCCAACGCAGCAAAAGACAACCGCAACAACTGATAATATTTTAAATAAGGACGACATATTACTTATCGGATTAAAGATTCAAGTAAAATAAAGCAGTAACCTAAAATATAAAATGAAGAGGCTAAAATGAAACCCAATTTCAATGATTTTTTAAAACGGTCTTTAAAAGTGCCTAAATACCAAGGACTAATAAAAAAGGCCATGATTAAACTACAAACAGTTAATCCCATACCCACCGAAATTATTAAAAAGCCGGTATTGTAGGGCGTCATGGAGATGAAAGTACATCCAATAGCAATACAAAATAGAAGAATAATTATTACTTTTTCTTTCATAACAGTAAGTTTATTCGACAAATGAACCTTACATGTAACAAATATAAGATTTTATTAGAAACGACAAAACACTTGAATATGAACCGTGTATTAACTAAAAAACTTCTCAAGGGCTATTTTAAACCAGGAGGTATAGCTATTGGGGAAGGTCCCGATATCAATTTTGATGTCGGGAATGGATTTCCAGCAAAAATCGGCGGCTTCTTCTGGATTTAATTCGGGATTTTCAGTATAAATTCCCGTAAAAACATGATCCAGTTCAAATTCAGTGAGACCGTTGCCAAATTCAGTTTTGTAAATAAACTCTCCCTTATGATTTAAGGAGGTTTTTATTCCCATTTCTTCAAAAAGACGGCGCTCCGCAGCCATTTTAGTGTCTTCACCGGGACGTGGATGACTGCAACAGGTGTTTGTCCATAAACCGGCGCTGTGATATTTGTGCAAAGCACGTTTTTGTAAAAGCATTTCACCCTTTTCGTTGAGAATGAATACAGAGATGGCACGGTGCAGAAGTCCTTTTTCATGTGCCTCCATTTTTTCCATGCGGCCAATGGATTCGTCCTTCTCATTTACAAGTACAACTTCTTCCATCACTTACTTGAAATAATTGTTTATTTGATCAGCAACTAGTTTTCCTGAAATTAAAGAAGGCGGAACTCCCGGCCCGGGAACTGTTAATTGTCCGGTGTAGAACAGATTTTTTACTTTTTTACTCTTAATGGAAGGTTTTAAATGCGCTGTTTGAAGCAAGGTGTTAGCTAATCCATAGGCATTCCCTTTAAAAGAGTTATAATCGTTAATGAAATTTTTTGGCGAATAAATATGTTTAAAGATGATGTTTTTTTTAAAGCTCATACCTATTTTTTTCTCAATACGTTCTATAGCCAAATTGAAATACTTCTCTTTTATTTCCTCACTTTCATTTAACCCCGGGGCAACCGGAATGAGGATGGTTAAGTTTTCGTAACCTTCAGGCGCGGTAATAGGGTCAGTTTTGGAAGTACAACTTACATACAATAAAGGTTTACTTGGCCATTTGGGAGTTGTGTAAATCTCCTGAGAGTGTAATTCAAAATCTTCATCGAAAAACAAATTATGATGAAGAAGATTTGGTAATTTTTTATTGATTCCCACGTAAAATAAAATAGAACTTGGTGCCATTTTCCGTGATTCCCAATAGTCTTTAGTATAATGACGGTGAGTAGGAGGAAGTAATACCTGGTCGGTAAAATGATAATCCGCTGAAGAAATCAGTGCATCGAAACCGTTATATTCTTTCTGCGCTTTTAATTTTTTTGCCAGGTTTCCATTCAATTCTATTGCAGATACGTCAACCCCCGTTTCAAACTTCACGCCTAATTCAAGAGCTAGTTTTTTCATAGCCTCCGGCACCACGGCCATTCCGCCCATAGGATACCAGGTTCCAAGAACCAAATCAGCATAATTCATTAAACTGTAAAGCGCGGGTGTGTTTTGCGGTAAGGCACCTAAAAACAAAACAGGAAATTCAAGCAATTGAACCAGCTTTGGATTTTTGAAATTTTTAGCAATGTGCTTTCGGATGGATTTGAAAACATCCAATTTAAATATTCCCGTTATCAAACGGGCATCCATCAATTCAGAAATATTTACGCCCGGTTTATAAACCAATTCGTGAATTCCAACATTGTATTTGTATTCGGCTTCTTTTAAGAATTGTTTGAGCTTAGCCGCACTTCCTTTCTCGTGCTTTTCAAATACTTCGTATAATTCTTCCAACGAAGCCGGAACATCTAAATATTCATCACTAAAATATATGCGATATCCCGGTGAAAGTCTTTTTAACTCGTAGTAATCAGAAACCTTTTTTCCGAAATCTCCGAAAAAACGCTCAAAAACATCCGGCATCCAATACCAGCTTGGACCCATATCAAACAAAAAACCATCTTTTTCGATGGTACGTGCACGTCCGCCAATTTGTGAATGTTTCTCGTAAATAGTAACATTATATCCGTCTTTTGCCAGATAACATGCTGCCGCTAAACCTGAGAATCCGGCACCGATTATGGAAATATTTTTCTTCACTTGCCTAAGTTAAACAAACTTTCACTACAATTGTTTATTAAAAAACGTAAAAATTTGAAGCGCGTTCATATCATCGGAAGCGGAATAGCAGGACTGGCCGCATCGGTACGTTTGGCGAAGGCCGGATTTAAGGTGAGTGTATTCGAGAGTGCGGCACATCCCGGCGGCAAACTTTGCGAAATGAATCTTGGCGCCTATCGATTTGATAAAGGTCCTTCTTTATTTACCATGCCGCATTTGGTAAATGAATTGGGTGAACTAACGAAAACCAAATCACAGTTTAAATTTCAAAAACTGAACGATGTTTGTCATTATTTCTATGAAGACGGAACACGTTTAAAAGCAAAATCCGATTTAAATGCATTCGCCGATGAAATTCATCAGCATTTAGGAGAGAGTAGGGAGGCTGTGCTGAAGCATTTAGAACATAGTGCTCAGTTGTATCATTATACCGCCGATTTGTTTTTACATCAGTCCTTACACAAGCCGCATAATTTTTTTAATATAAAAACAATAAAAGCTATTGGGAATATTAAAAAACTGCAATTAAGTAAAACAATGCATGAAGCGAATGCAAAGCGCTTTAAAAACCCAAAAACAGTGCAATTATTTAATCGGTACGCGACTTATAATGGTTCTAATCCCTATAAGGCGCCGGCATTACTGAATATCATTCCACATTTGGAATATAATATCGGAGCATTTATGCCTAACGAAGGGATGTACGACATTACCAAATACATCTACGGTTTGGCCAAAGAACAAGGTGTTGAGTTTTATTTTAACCATAAGGTGGAAGACATTGTTATTGAAAATGAAAAAGTAAAAGGCCTTAAAGCCAATGGTTCTCTTTTTGAAAGTGATATTGTGTTGAGCGATGCCGATATGCATGTAGTATATCAGAAATTACTTCCTTCAAAATACACACCACATAAATTGCTAAATCAGGAAAAATCATCCTCTGCTTATATCTTTTATTGGGGAATAAAACGCGAATTCACAGAGCTGGGCGTACATAATATTTTGTTTAGTGATAATTATGAAAAGGAATTTGAGCAGCTTTTTAATTCCGATAAACCTTATCACGACCCAACTGTGTATATTCATATCAGTTCTAAAGTGTGTAAAAAAGATGCACCTGCAGGTTGTGAAAATTGGTTTATTTTAATTAACGCGCCACACAATAAATCACATTTACCGGTAGGTTATTTTGATGAGCTGAAATTGAATGTGATTAAGAAAGTAAACAGAATTCTTAAAACAGATATTCTTCCATATATAGAGGAGGAATCTACTTGGGACCCATTCACCATTGAGAAAGATACATCGTCATATGGCGGTTCTTTGTATGGTAATTCGTCCAATAATAAGTTTTCTGCGTTTTTAAGACACGCTAATTACAGTAGTAAGATTAAAGGTTTGTATTTTTGCGGAGGAAGTGTACATCCCGGTGGCGGAATTCCTTTGTGTTTACTTTCGGCAAAAATTGCCGGAAATATGATAATTGATAAGCATAATTAAGTTGAATGTTTTAAAAAAAATAAACGATCCCTGGTTGCCATCGGCGATTATTATATTGTTTCATTGTATCGGAGCAGTTGGGATGTTATTTGCCCCGGTTTACTTTTTAAAACTATCGGTTTTTAATCTGGTGCTTTCCGCCATCATGCTTTTCTGGAAGGCTGAATTAAAGCCAATCCATTATGTGGTTGTTTTGAATGTGGCATTATTGGCCTTTTTTATTGAAGTACTGGGTGTTTATACCGGTTTTCCTTTTGGAGAGTATTATTACGGAACCAATCTTGGCCCTAGACTATTGAATGTACCTTTAGTAATTGGCATAAATTGGATCATGTTATTATATGCCTGCCATGTGATTTTACGGAAACAATCCTTTTATGTGTCTGTCATTGGCGCTTCATTCCTAATGGTACTATTGGATGTAGTGATAGAGCAAAGCGTTCATATAATGGGATTTTGGTTTTGGAAAGACAATCATATTCCAATGTCTAACTATGTGGCTTGGTTTTGTATTTCGTTGCTGTTCTCCTTTTACATACGCAAGAAATTACCTTTAAAGGAAAATCAAGCGGCGCTTACTTTATATGTAACTCAATTCATGTTTTTCTTATTCTGTTTATACGTATTTCGTGATTAATCCGAAGTTTACATATTTGTTATTGGATGCGGCAGTAATCTTCTTTCCGCTTATTTTGAGCTTTGATAAAAAAGTAGCTTTTTATAAAACCTGGAAATCGCTCTTTCTTTCCATACTAATTGTTGGTATTGGTTTTATTATTTGGGATATTCTATTTACAAAAAGCGGAATCTGGCAGTTTAATCCCGAATATGTAAGTGGGATTTACTTTTTTAATCTGCCCATTGAAGAGTGTTTGTTTTTTATTACAGTACCATATTCAACGGTATTTATTTACGAGTGTATTCGGGTTTACTTTAAAAGTTATTACACTAATTCGGTGACCGATTTAATTACCAAAATCATTATTGCCGTTAACTTAATTACGCTTGTGTATGGTTTTAATAAGGTTTATACACTTGTTAACTCAATAGTGGCCATCTTATGCGTTGTTTATGTGGCGTACTTTGCGAAATGGAAACAGCTTAATTTGTTTTATCTGGCCTTTACTGTTTGTCTTTTACCGTTTGCTATTTGTAACGGAGTTTTAACATCTTGGCCAATTTTGATTTACAACGATAGCCAAAATTTATCCATTCGGATGGGAACCATTCCTTTCGAGGATTTATTTTATAACTTTAGCATGATCATTTTATGGTGTTTCTTTTATGAGAAATTCCGTTATATGAATAAAAGCCATGCTTAAACTCATTCAAAAAATAGGATTATTCCGAATTGTATTAACTCCAATTGGAGTTTGGATAATTTATACCGCTTTCGAACGCAAAGAATGGTTAATGGCTTTAGTAGGCCTGGTTGTTTTAATTTTCGGTTTACTAAACCGTTGTTTAACTACGGGTAAATGCGCTACGGATTTTAATCCACCCAGTCAGCAATAAATAAATTGGTATCACGGGTACCGTGGTTATTTCTGTTGCTAGAGAAAATTAATTTCTTACCATCCGGTGAAAACATAGGGAAGGCATTGAACATGCTCTCGTTTGTGATTTGTTCTAATCCTGTTCCGTCTTCATTCACCATAAATAATTGAAAGTCGTAACCTCTTGCGCTGTGATGATTACTTGAAAAAATAATTTTCTTTCCGGAAGGGTGATAAAACGGCGCCCAATTTGCTTTACCAAGAGAAGTCACTTGTTTTAAATCACTGCCATCCACATTACAGGTGTATATCTCCATATTGGTGGGAGCTACCAAATGTTGTGATAATAAATCTTTGTATTCCTTTATTTCTTCTTCTGTTTTCGGACGAGAAGCGCGAAATACTAATTTCTTTCCGTCAGGTGAAAAGAAAGCACCGCCATCATAACCTAATCCTTTGGTAATTTGTTTTTGATTTTTTCCATCAATATCCATGGTCCATAATTCCAAATCGCCACTGCGGTCGCTGGTGAAAACAATTTTGTCGCCTTTTGGTGAAATGGTTGCTTCGGCATCATATCCCGGCGAATTGGTTAATTGTTTGGTTATCTTTCCTTTTTCATCGGCCACGTAAATATCAAAATCTTTGTATACCGCCCACAAATATTTTCCTTTAATCTGTGGGGCAGGCGGACAAGAATCATTGGCTTTGTGTGTAGAGGCATACAAAATATCTTTTCCGTTAGGCATGAAATAACTGCATGTAGTTCTGCCTTTACCCGTACTAATCATTGGAGGTTTATAAGTACTGTCTTTCGCTGCTTTTTCAATATCTAAAGCAAAAATCTGATCGCATTGTAATCCCCATTTAGAATTATTACTCTGAAACGCCGCCATCTTTCCGTTTGGTGAAAAATAGGCTTCAGCATTATCGCCGCCATAGGTCAGTTTTTGAAGGTTCTTGAGATGGGGCTCCTTGCTTAAACCACTTTCGTTATTGCTTTTTGTATCCTTATTTGCGGTACTATAAACTTTCTGGTCCTGACCGTTAATATGTGAAATTCCTGCGAAAATTATGGCGAATACTAGTAATTGTTTCATAAGAGTAA
Organism: Bacteroidia bacterium; assembly: GCA_016787445.1. Lineage (GTDB taxonomy): Bacteria > Bacteroidota > Bacteroidia > B-17B0 > Aurantibacillaceae > JAHEYG01. Next base: position 47,896 of record JAEUTQ010000082.1, on the reverse strand, counting down.
ATAGGCTACAAAAATAAGAGAAATAGTACACATAAAAGCCATCCCAACAAAAATCATAAAAATGTTAAATTGCCCCTCATCGCTTAAGAATTAGTTATATTTGTCAACTATTTTAAAATTCAACTATTATGAAGAGTGAGATAAATAACGAACTGCCTGTTGGAACCAGAGCGCTTATTTTATCGAAGTTGTATTACGGCGCTTTGTCAAAGAGTTTAGATAATTTAGATGTGGAGCGTTATTATTCGGTGCTTTTCTTTTTATACAATCATCAAAACTGTTGTCAGCAAGTGGTTTGTGATAATTTACGTATTGATAAAACAGCCATGGTAAAAGTTTTGGATTATTTAAGTAAGGCCGGTTATATTGAACGCACTACCAATCCGGCCGATCGTCGCGAGCATTTCATTCGATTATCTAAGAAAGGCGAAAAGCAAACCAAAAAAATAGTACAATCCTTTGATTCAATTGATGAGAAGGCTTTTTTAAATATTTCCGAAGGTGAAAGAAAAACCTTTTTAAAGGTGATGCAATTAGTTTGCAAAAACTTGGATTCCCTGCCTTCCGACGATTTATTTTTTAATTACAAGAAAACTAAAGCAAAAAATTAAACGCTATGAAAAAGATTCCGGGATGGTTATATGTGGTTGTGTTTTTTGGCATTCTCATTGCCATAAAATTTATTTTCCTTTCAAAACCTGAAGAAAAAGGGGGAGGTCCAAAGGGTATGGACAAATCCAAAATGCCAGTGGCGGTCAATTACATGATTGCTCAATCTAATTCATTCAGCAATAAAGTATACAGTAGCGGAAAAATTGGCGCGCTAAATGAAATTGAAATAAAACCGGAAGTTTCCGGTAAGGTAACGGCTATCTATTTTAAGGAAGGTGATGAAGTAATGAAAGGAACTTCCTTACTTAAAATTAATGATGCCGATTTACAAGCTCAGTTATTAAAAAATAAAGCCCAAATAAAATTAGCTCAGGATAAACTCGAGCGTTTAAAGAAGCTTTTGGAGGTGAATGGAGTTAGTAAGGAGGAGTATGAAATTCAGGATAACGAAGTAACATCTTTAATGGCTGATCAGGCTTTTATTAACGCGCAAATTGCAAAAACAAATATTACTGCACCTTTTAGCGGACGAATCGGATTAAAAAATATCAGCGAAGGTGCTTATGTAAGTCCTGCGCTAAGTATCGCTTCTTTGGTTCAGGTAAAACCCTTGTTCATTGAGTTTTCATTACCTGAGAAATACAGCAATAGTTTGAAGAAAGGTTTAGAGGTAGAGTTTAGTCGCGATAATTCAAACGAAAAAATGAAAGCTACCATTTACGCGATTGAACCAAAAATTGATGATGTCACCAAATCGATTCGCTGCCGGGCCATGTATAATGGTAGTGCGGAATTGTATCCCGGCAGTTTTGTAAAAGTATATGTTGACTTGATTAAAACCGAAAACAGCATCATGATTCCAACGCAGTGCGTTATTCCAATTCTGAAAGGACAAAAAGTAATGATTGCACGTAATGGCGAAGCGGATGAGGCTAAAGTAGTAACCGGAGTTAGAACGGACGAAAATATACAAATATTGGAAGGACTTCAGGTAGGAGATACGGTTTTAACGACAGGTTTACTATCAGTTAAAAAGGGTTCGAAGCTTAAATTTTTAAATCAGGGTAAGAAGTAATGGATATAGCAGGATTAAGTGTTAAGCGCCCGGTGCTGGCCACCGTTATGTCGATTATCATTGTGCTATTTGGTGCAATTGGTTATACATTTTTGGGTGTGCGTGAGTTTCCATCTATCGATCCGCCTGTTATTACGGTTCGTACAAATTATACAGGAGCCAATGCTGAAGTTATTCAGTCACAAATTACAGAGCCACTCGAAAAAGCCATTAACGGTATCGAAGGTATTAGAACTATTTCAGGTGCATCTAATCAAGGTTCAAGCATCATTACTGTAGAGTTCAATCTGAGTTCTAATCTGGAGGCAGCAGCTAATGATGTACGCGATAAGGTTTCTCAAGCGGTTCGTCAATTACCCCAAGATATTGATGCGCCTCCGGTCGTGACTAAATCAGATGCTAACTCGGATGCAATTATCTCCATGACCTTGAAAAGTGATACACGAACACATGCCGAGATAAGTGATTATGCAGAGAATGTGATCGGACAAAATTTACAGACCATTCCCGGGGTAAGTAACGTTCAAATTTGGGGTCAAAAACGTTATGCGATGCGAATTCGCATTGAACCTAAAAAATTAACGGCATTCGGATTAACGGCTTTAGATGTTAAACAAGCTTTGGATAGAGAAAATGTAGAGTTACCAACGGGAAAAGTTGCCGGTAATTCTACAGAGTTAACCATCAAAACAAGCGGCAGGTTGGTAACCGTTAGTCAGTTTGAAGAAATGATTGTCAAACAAAACGCGAATGAAGTGGTGAGACTTAAAGATGTAGCGAATGTTGATTTAGGTGTAGAGAATGAAGAAACAATATTGAAAGAATCAGGAGTACCAATGATTGGTTTAGCTTTGGTGCCGCAGCCGGGTGCTAATTATGTGGAGATTGCCGATGAATTTTATAAACGTTACGAACGCTTAAAGCAAGATTTGCCGAAAGATTATACCATTAATATAGCTTTAGATAATACACGCTTTATTAAAAAGTCCATTTTAGAAGTGCAAGAAACGTTATTGATTGCGATTCTTCTTGTGATTCTGATTATTTATTTGTTCTTCCGTGATTGGCTTATAGCGTTTCGTCCGTTAATCGATATTCCGGTTTCTTTAATTGGGGCTTTCTTTATCATGTATATTATGGGGTATTCCATTAATGTACTAACGCTTTTAGCTATTGTATTAGCAACAGGTTTGGTTGTTGATGATGGAATTGTGGTGACTGAAAATATCTTTAAGAAATTGGAGAAAGGTATGCTTCCACAACAAGCCGCTATTGAAGGTACGCGTGAAATTTATTTTGCGGTCATCTCCACCTCTTTAACCTTAGCTGCAGTATTTATGCCGGTTGTATTTATGGAAGGATTTGTAGGACGTTTATTCCGTGAATTCGGGATTGTTTTAGCCGGCGCTGTTCTAATTTCTGCTTTTGTTTCCTTAACCTTAACACCCATGCTAAATGCAAAGTTGGTGCGTGAAGACCATAATAAGAAAAGCCGTTTTTATATTTGGAGCGAACCTTTCTTTGCAGCATTGGATTCGGGATTTAAGAATTCAATTACTAATTTTTTAACGAAACGATGGTGGGCATTCATTATTATTATTGTTTCTACCGGTGCTATTTTCTTTTTCGGAAAACAATTACAATCTGAGTTATCACCATTGGAAGACCGTGATTGGTTACGTTTAAGTTTTACGGGACCTGAAGGAACTTCCTACGAAGCAACAGATGCTGTGGTGGATCGTATGGCGAAGTTTGTTGGAGATTCAATACCTGAAAAACGCGTTTGTCTAACGGTTACCGCACCGGGTTTTGTTGGCTCAGGAGCAGTTAATACGGCATTTGTTCGTTTGGCTTTAACGGAGGCAAAAGACCGAAAACGTTCTCAACAGGATATCGCCAATTACATCAACAAGAATATAGCCATGTTCCCGGAAGGAAAAGTGTTTGTTATACAAGAGCAAACCATATCATCGGGAGGCGGACCGCGTGGTGGTTTACCTGTACAATTTGTATTGCAGAACAATGATTTTTCAAAGATTCAGGAAATACTTCCAAAATTTATGGAAGAAGCGAATAAACATCCGGTGTTTCAGGGGGTGGATGTTAATCTCAAGTTTAATAAACCTGAATTAGTTATTGAAGTAGATAGAGAAAAAGCCAAAACTTTAGGTGTGAGTATTGCTGATTTAGCGCAAACGCTGCAATTGGCATTAAGCGGACAACGTTTTGGTTATTTTATTATGAATGACCGGCAATATCAAATTATTGGTCAGGTTGACAGAGAAAACAGAGACGACCCTTTAGATTTATCAGCTTTGTATATTAAAAATAACAAAGGTGAAATGATACAACTGGATAACATCACCAAAATGCGTGAGCAAAGTAGTCCGCCGCAATTGTACCATTATAACCGCTATCAATCGGCAACTGTGCAGGCAGGATTAGCTCCCGGTAAAACTATAGGAGATGGTATTAACGCTATGAATGAGATCGCTAAAAAAATACTGGATGATTCTTTTACAACTTCCTTAACCGGTTCATCGCGTGATTTTGCAGAGAGTTCATCAAATACCTTATTTGCTTTCGTTTTAGCATTGGTTTTAATTTACTTGTTGTTAGCCGCGCAATTCGAGAGCTTTATACAACCTTTAATAATCATGTTAACAGTTCCGACCGCTTTAGCAGGAGCCGTATTCTCACTTTGGTATTTTAATCAGACTTTGAATGTTTTTAGTCAGATTGGTATGATTATGCTGATTGGATTAGTAACTAAAAACGGAATTTTGATTGTGGAATTTACCAATCAACTCAGAGAAAAAGGTATGGGTGTAAGAGAAGCCTTAATTGAAGCATCAACGGCGCGATTACGACCGATTTTAATGACCAGTTTAGCTACTATTCTAGGAGCTTTGCCAATTGCCATGGCATTAGGCGCGGGAGCAAAGAGCAGAATGGGAATGGGTATCGTAATTATTGGTGGTTTATTATTATCGATGGTGTTAACCTTGTACGTGATTCCATCCGTTTATTCATATTTTGTAAAGGAGAAGAAACATGCTGAATAAGAAAATAAATATTGCAATTGCTTTATTCGGAATAACGTTTCTGCATGCTCAGGATGTTCTAACTATAGAGCAAGCGATAAAAACAGGTTTAGAAAAGAATTACGCGGTGATGATATCTCGCAACGAAACAGAGATTGCCAAAGCTCAGAATAATTTCGGCAATGCGGGTATGTCGCCACAAGTAAGTTTAAACGGTAATTTAAGTTTAGCTAATCTTAATTCGTATCAGGAATTCAGTAACGGAACGGTTCAAGACAGACAAGGCGCGCAATCCAATAGCACCGGTGCATCTTTAAATGTGAACTGGGTTGTGTTTGATGGAATGAAAATGTTTGCCGTTAAAAAGCGTTTAAACCAAAGTGAGCAATTGAGTAGTTTGCAATTAAAGCAACAAATGGAAAACACTGTTTATGAAATTGTAAATGCTTATTACGATGTGGTGCGAATACAACAACTGATGAAAGCGGCGCAACAAAATCTGGCAGTGTATGAGGAAAGAAAAAAAATAGCGAAACTTAAATTAGACATTGGTTCCGATTCAAAGGTAGATTTATTACTCACTGAAGCCGATGAGAACAAAGCAAAAAGTAATTTACTGAAATTGGAACAACAGTTATTAAGCGCAAAATCAGGTTTGAATGTTTTAATGAATGTAGCACCGGATGCAGACTTTAAAACAACAACTGAAATTGCTACCAATTATAACCCGGCTTATGATGAATTAAAAAAATCAGCTCTAAAGAATAATTCTTCTTTATTGATGGCATTGCAAAATGAGATGATAGCCGAGCAAAACATTAAAGAGGCACGCTCCGGTTTTTTACCTCAACTACAATTAAATGCTTCCTATAACTTTATCAGAAATCAAAGTCAGGCCGGATTTTTATTCTTAAATCAGCAAAATGGCGTGAACGCCGGTTTAAGTGCCGGATGGTTATTGTTTAGTGGTAACAAGAACAATAAACTCGTAAAAGAAAGACAAATTCGTTTGTTGAATCAAAAAAATCTGACAGAGTTAAATAAGCAACAGGTGGACGCGATGGTTTACATACATTATCAAAACTATTTAACTAATAAGAAAATTTTGGAACTTGAATCTTATAATCTGAAAGGAGCAGAGGAGTTGTTGTCTATTTCAATGGAAAGATATAGGATTGGAAAGGCAAATTTATTGGAGACAAAAGAAGCGCAAAGTAATTTAGAAGAAGCTCAAACCCGAATGATAAATGCTTCTTACGATTGTAAAAAATCAGAAACAGAATTGTTACGCTCCAACGGCGATTTAGTGAAATAAAAAAGCCTCCCTTTTGAGGAGGCTTTTATTAAAAAATCAAATTGTTATTTAGTTACTTTATCGCGTAAAGCATAAATTTTAGCACTGATAGATTTGAATTTTGCGTCATTCATATCTTTTGGGTCTTTAATATCGTTGATTTCCTTATGAATTTCACGGAAGTTGTTGTTTAAATCCGCTGCTTCTTTTTTGTCTTTATAATCTTCCATTAAAGTAATCAAGTTGTTTAAGTAAAAACGTTGATCCCATACTGTTTTGTAAACGTTTGCTTTAGCAGCGGCATCAGTTACGCTTTCACCTAATTTACAAGCTAAGTATAAACCTTCAATCCAAGAACCTGCAAAAACAGAAGAAGCTGTATAAACGCGTTCGTTGGTACGTAAATAAGAATCGCTCTTTACAAAAATCTCATCCAAAATACGTAATAATGAATCCTTGTTACTTAAGTTTTGTTCAGCGCGTTTTCCTACCATTTGATCAACCGCACCTTTTAATCCTAAAGCATCTGATTGAACCATTACAGTTTTCATTAACTTCATTACATCTTCACCGCGGTTATTTACCATGGCATACGACATATCAATATTGTAAATACCTAAAGTAACTGCTTTAGTAAATTCAGCTGTATACGTATTTGATTTTTTAGGATCATTCATCAAGGTGTTGTTATAAGGCACACCCCAGCTTGAAATATCATTTACCATTCCAACCGGTGAAGAAATATTAGCTATTGCGAAGTCGAATTTAAATTTAGTTTCTTCATTTACTGTTACAGGGGTTGTATCCACCGCAACCACTGAGGCTGAGTCAACAGATTCTTTTGCTTCTTCAGCATCATGGCCACCGCCACAAGCCATTAAAACAGCACCTAAAGTAAGAGGAAGTACAAAACTTAATTTTTTCATAATTATTGAGATTTTATTTAAACAGGAACAAATATAATATTTTACCTTTAAGTCATATATGTTTGATGATAATTACTTTATGAACGAGGCGTTTAAGGAGGCTCAGAAAGCCTTTGATGCTGATGAAGTTCCGGTGGGGGCGGTAATAGTGGCGAATAACCGAATTATTGCCAGGGCGCATAATTTAACGGAGCGCTTAAATGACGTTACGGCACACGCCGAAATGCAGGCTATTACAGCTGCTACAAATGCCTTGGGAGGTAAATATCTTCACGAATGTACTTTATATGTTACATTAGAACCTTGTCCGATGTGTGCCGGTGCGTTAAACTGGGCGCAAATCACTAAAATAGTTTACGGAGCCTCTGACGCTAAACGTGGTTACAGTTTGTTTTCAGAGCCTTTATTGCATCCTAAAACGCTGGTTAGTAAAGGAGTAAATGAGGTGGCTTGCAGTAAAATTATAAAAGACTTCTTTTTGAAAAAGCGATAATTTTTGAAGCTGAATTATAAAGAAGGCTAGTTGCGAATTATTTTCCGCATATAATAAATACCGTTATTCTCAATTTCTAAGATATAGAAACCATTTTCTAAACTTTTCAGTTCAATTTCATTTTCATATTTATCCAAATTCCCTTCCATGATTTTTTCGCCGGTGGAAGTTTTTAGAGTAAATTTTGAATTTACTGGAGGATAGGAATAACTGATTTTTAAAATTTCAGAGGTGGGATTTGGATACACTTCGGGCTTATAATTTTTGATTCCGTAACATGGCTGTAAAATCATAGGATTAGAAACTGTGCTCTTCTTGTCATAATCTGTCTGACGAATGCGGTAATAATAGGTTTTTTCTAACTCGATGGTATTATCCAAATAACTGTAATTCCTGATTTGATAGCTATTGCCGGCCCCTTTAAGATTTCCAACCTCCATGAAATCTATTCCGTTTTCTGATCTTTCAATTGTAAAATAATTGTTGTTTTTTTCAGTTGCCGTCGACCAAACCAGTTTTGCTTTTTCGGCTTCACATTTTACTGAATACGAGGATAACTCAATTGGTAAAGGGTTTGTTGTTGCATAGGCAAAGATTCCGCCCCAGGGATGATTATCGCTTCCGCCTCCGGCATGTTGATGCAATAAACTTACTGTTGTCGCACCATTTGTTGTTAAGGTTTTAAACTGACTCAAAGCCTCAGCATTGCTCACGCTTAGGTTCACATTATCATCACTCAAAGCTGTTCCTATGTTATTATTAAAGTAAAAACTTCCAACGGGGCCACCGCAAAAACCTGAATTGATATCTGTACCCACAACCGTTCCAAGTAGTGTTCCGTTTAAAGTAATATTTTCTCCATCGGCAAGGCTGCACTCATAGCCACCAAAGAACGAATAAATGGCATCACCTGCAGTATTAATAGGATTAGTAAGCGTTAATGTTCCCCAGTTCATAATATTCGCAGCGTTCTGTGAATTTAAGAATATGGCCGTACCAACTTGTAATAAAGATGCGTTGTCATAAGCTATGTATAAATAGTAATCCTGAAAACGATTGGAGGTGCTCGACTGGGCTGGTAATCCTAAACTGTATACATTAACAGCGGGATTAATTATTGTAGTTACATCAATAGCATGAACTGCCGATGCTCCGCCATAAATGGTATTGAAAGCCGGAGTAACCTGATTGGTGCCGTTAAAGGTTAAAACATTGCCATTCAGTGTAACGTTGGTAGCAGGTGCTGCTCCTAACCGCCCGCTTAGTAAATACGCACGGCGAATGGTACTTCCTGCCGCAATATTAACCGTTATGATTCCTGTAACAGGGGTAGTTTGAGAGTAGGTAGGAGAGTATCCAGCGCAAGTAACCCCGCCAAGAAAAACATCCTGATAAAAACTCATCTGCGCTACAGAATCTGTTTTAATTAAAAACAGGCAATAAAATAAAAGTGTTAATATTCTTCGGATATACATTATTTAAAAACTTACCGAAGATATAAATAAATACACAATAAGCAAGTCTTTAAGTAAAAGCCTTATTCACTTACTTTTTTCTGTAAATATAATTTGCTAAAGCTTAGGTTTAATCCCATGTTGAATATGAGAGGCTGATTATAAATGGTTAAAACATCATTTGTGTGTAATGAAGCGCCAAATTGCACAAAGAACTTACCGTATTTATAGCCCACTTTTGCAGTAACCACCGGTTCTATAAACAAGGCATCGGTTGGTGTATTGGTTAAATTATCCAGTCTTAAATCATATAAATTAACATAAGAAATGCGAGGCGCAAATGAAGCTTCAAACACATTCATTTTTGCTCCAATGGCTGGCTGAATAAAAATACGATTATAACTGGCGGATACTCTTTCCGCTAGAATATTATTATTTAAAATAGTGTTTCCATTCCCGAACCCTGCATAAACTTCATACCTGCCATTGGTTTCGAAGTCGCCGTAATAACCTAAACCTCCTTCAAAAAACTGATGACTATCGTCGTTAACATTATAGAATCCCGTATTGGCCATTATACCAAAATGTTTGAAGGGAGAGTAGGCGGCTTGAACATCATATCCGTTAAAACCAAAGCTACCTTGTAAGGAAGCATCATGTTTTTCGGTAAACAAAGGTGTGTTAATGGCGTTTGGTACGTATACTGGAGCGCACGAAGTGAAAGCAATAACCGTAAGTAACAACAAATACCTTTTCATAAAACAAAGGTATTACAACAAATAATTTTTTAATTGACCTAAATCAGTTATTTCTGGAATGCTTTTATCCAGGCGCAAATATCTTTTATCACTTGCTCTTGAACATTACCCGAAACTTGGTATTCTGCAGGAGTGCATTTCCCTTCGCCCTTAATGAATAAATGATTTAAACCTTCGTACGAAATAAATTGATTCTTCGGGTTATTTTCTAATTCCTTTTTCCAAATTTCAAAATCAGTCATAGTTACCTGATAATCGCGTTTACCCTGAAGTACTAAAATCGGTTGTTTAACACCTTTTGCTGTTTGTACCTGATTGTATTTTTTGATGCTTTGCCAATAGTAAGAAGGTTGTCCGAGCGGCAATTCTGATGCTTTTGCAGTTTTAAGTTGCTTTGGATCTTTTACTTTTTTTATTTGAACTTCTAAATCACTTAATGATTTTTTTTCATCGGCATCAATGATACTATCCAGATTAAACAAATAAGTAAACTGTTCCAAAAGCATATCCTCAAAAGGACGTGCAGGGCCAGCCAACATGATAATTCCGCTGATGTCTTTACCTTTTTTAGCAATAAGTGGTGCGCACATAGCGCCTAAACTATGTCCGGCTACATAAATTTTTGAAGACTTTGTTGTCGGATGATTTCTTAAAAGTTTTACGGCACTCAATACGTCCTCAATAACTTCTTCTTCCAATCCGATTTTATCTTGTAAAGAAGACATTTTCTGCGCTTCTGCTAATGTGCGTTTATCATAACGGTAACTGGCTATCCCATTCGATGCTAATCCAAGGGCTAAGTCTTTCAGCACTTTATTAGGACCTAGGGTTTCGTCTTTGTCATTTGGTCCGGAGCCGTGCACGAAGATCACCACAGGAGGATTTTCAGTATTGTTTGGTACACATAACATTCCCGGCATTTTATAATCGCCGGTTTTAAGCTCGAGTTTTGTTTCGTAAAGCTTTTCTACGCGATAATACTCCGGTACATTATAAACAGCTTTGCTTTTAACCGGTTGAAAGAATATACCGACAATTTTTTTTGGTGTATTGTATACTAATTTTAAATCGAGTTTTGTCTTTTCGAAAGCACAGGTCATTAAAACTACTTCCAGTGTATCTTGCTTTTCGCTTCTTACATTTTCATAAGATTTAAATTCGCCAACGTAATTCGGGATTTTTTCCCACATCGATTGTATCATCTGAGGATTAATCTTATCAAGCACTGAAGCGTCAAAATAAGAACGGCAACTATCGTAACTGCCGCGTAACATTTTATTTAAAAAACTTTCAGAAAGTTCATTGACTGTTTGAGACTTTACCGCATAACTCAAGAATGCTAGTAAAACGAAGGTGATTTTTTTCATAGAAATATGGGGACGAAGGTATTTAATTTACCCGTATTTTTTGTCCCACTTTTAAATAGTAGCGGCTTTTTGTGCCATTTAAAGCGCAGAGCTCTTTGCTGGAAACTCCATATTTTTTTGCAATTACCGACCAGCTTTCGCCTTTACCTACCGTATGAAAAGTAGCATTTGCCGGATAAGCATTCACACCAACCCTGGATTTATTTAAAACAATAGTGTTGTATAAAAGTTTGTGTTCATCAAAGGAAATGAATGTAGAAGGATTCAAAGCCACACTTTTATAGCGTACTTCAAAGTGTAAATGTGAACCGGTACTGTGCCCTGTATTACCACCTAAGCCTATTATTTGTCCTGATAAAACAACTTGGCCGGGCTTAACTTTTAATTTAGAAAGGTGTGCGTACACCGTTTCGAGACCGTTAGGATGCATGATTACAACAACATTACCGTAACCTCCGCGTTTAGCCGCCACCCTTACTTTACCGTCAAATGCCGCTACAACTGCATCACCCTTTACTAAATCAATATCGATGCCTTTGTGCATTTTTTTATCGCGCCAACCGTATAGGGAGGTGATGACGCCGGCGCGGGGAGTGGTATAATAACTCAAAGCATCATTTTCAATAACAATAGTAGTCGATTCAGGAATGGTTTTATCACTCACCAAGGGGAAAATCATCGACTCATCTAAGTCCTCATAAAAATTTAAATCGGATAATTTTATGGGTGTAGCTTTTGTTGAATCGGCGTAAATAGATAACAAATCGTTATAGTAGGCAACCAATTCAATTTCCTTTGAATCGATATGATCAAGGTTTAATAAGGAATCAACGATTTTGACTAATCTGGATTTGGAAATCGGGAAATTTCCGGCTGGCTCTTCGCCTTCATGGAAAAATTTAGTGAAAACGGCTTTTGCATTCGGACCGTTTTGACCGACTAATGTCTGTAAAGACAGAATAAAAAGTAGCAGATATCCTTTCAGTTTCAACACGGGGATGATTGAAAGGTGCTAAAATAGTAAAATTATAAGAATCAGCAAGTTTAAAGGGATAATTTAAAGAAAAACTAAAACAAATTTAGAAGCGGATGCCAATCACTAAAACATCATCAATTTGCTCTACCTGACCCTTCCAGCTGCTAAAAAAGGTGTTTAAATGCTCTTTTTGCTCGTCAATCGGCAAATCTACTATTTTGGATAAAAGTTCCTTGAATTTTTTTGTGGTAAGTTTTTTAGTCTTTTCGCCACCAAACTGATCTGCAAACCCATCGCTAAATACATAAACAGCATTTAATTGTGTACTATCAAATTCATGCTGTTCGAATTCCTGATCGTATGGCGTTAAGCCTGCAATAGCCGTTTTTGTAGCTTTTACTTCACTGAAATTATTCTCCTTATCAAAAAGGTATAATGGTCGATAAGCACCTGAAAAAAATAATTTATTATTAGATAATTTTAAAAATGCAATATCGCAGCCGTCTCTTGAGGCATTCTCGTTTTGATATTGTTTTAAAGCATCCTTTACCTGTTTATTGATGCTTTTTAAAATATCCTTAGGCTGATTAAATATTTTAGTAGCGGCCTCAATTTTTTCGTGTACAATCATGCTCATTAAGGCACCGGGAACACCATGTCCCGTACAGTCAGCAGCGGCAATATATGTGCCAGATTCGTTTAATTTTTCCATTCGGCCCGGATGTTCAGCACCACTACTAAAGGTTTGGAAGTAATAAAAATCTCCGCTCACAATATCTTTTGGCAAATAGAGAATAAAACTGTTAGGCAGTTTAGCCTTGATTTCACTTAATTCAGGAAGTAAAGCTTGTTGAATTCGCTTTGCGTAAGTTATACTGTCAGTTATTTCTTTTTTTTGATGTTCAAGCATTTTATTTTGCTCGGCAATTTCTTTTGTGCGCTGCGCAACCTGAGTTTCCAAAGTGCGATTTTGGTTGGCTAGTAATTCTTGCTTTTCTTTTTCCTGCTGAATAGATTTTGCGTTTAATTCTTGGTTTTCCTTTAATTTTTTCGCTAAGGATTTATTTGTGTAAGCAAAGTCGTAAGCAAGATAGGCGGTCATCGACAATGGTATACTTAAAATAGACAGTACAATGAAAAAACCGAAAATGAATAATGCCCATGGTTCACCAGCCGCCTGTATGGATATCATGGAAACAACTATTGTGGAAAGTATCAATAATATTATGGAAAGTGTTAATCCTAAAATACCCCAGCCAAGAAATTTTGCAGAAGGTGTTCTACGGCGTATTCCTTTGATTGAATGTGCCAATGTATTGAAATACGTATAGAATATAATAGTGATGAAACATATTCTCGAATGTTTATCGATAAATAAAACATCTATATATAAATACGCCAGAAGAATCAGTAAACCGACGTAATGCCATGTTCTTTTCTCATTTAGTAACTTATTAAGAAGGGTAACTAAGATCACACAAACAGTTGGAAAGATGATATCGTCAATATTGGAAAGCCATAAATAGAAACTTAAATCTTCAACAAATTGCAATAAATACGCTTCTAAAAAAGAAAGTGATAAAAGGAATAAAAAAAGTGAATATAAAAGATTAAAACTTTTTTCTCTGTAGAAAAAATAAATAAGAAGGTGTATTAAAAACAAGGAAAAGAAAAAAGCAGAAAGCATGTTTGTAATGCTGTGATATAGGCTTAAAACTGTTTTTCCGTTTTCTCCAACTTCATCAGAAGTAAAATTAAATGAAGGTTCTTCTACATCATCCCCGTATTTGTCACTTAATTTTTTGTAATTAGTAAATGCATATCGGATAGCAATGCATTGAACTGATGTATCTGCTACATAAAAGTTAATCTTCTGACCGGTTTCATTGATTTCTATTTCAGATTCACCAGCACTATTAATTTTACCTATTGTATTTAGTAATACTCCATTATAATAAACCTCACAGGCACCATGCAACATTATTTCAATTCCATATACCTTTTTATCCTGTTTTGGTGGAACTTTAAAATAACATTTATACCATGCATTACCTCTGAAACCAAATTCATATATACCTGAATCCTTTTCTAGGCTCAAGACTATACCTGAACGTCCGTTAACAAGCGTGTAATTAGAATCAGTTCTTGAATTTAACTTATACTCAGGTTTGTCTCCTACTTTAAAAAGCCAAATAGGGTTAGCGAAATCAAACTTTTTGTCTCTTTTTCCATTGTTAATGGTAATGTTTTGATCAAAAGCGGATGTGTAATCGATAATATTAATTAGTGAATCAGGAATTGCCCAAACAACATTACTGCAAAGTATAAACAGAAATAAAATCGAATATTTTAATTTACTAATCACCTGATTCTGTCGGCGCTTTTAACAAGCTCTTCATCATTTTTAATAAACTTCTTGGATATATAGGCTAGTAAAATATTGAGTCCGGGTAAAAACGCCATAAGCGTGTAATTCATTACCACATCCTTGCTGTCTGTTAATTGAATATACGTCAATGAAAAAAAGCAAGCTATAACTGCTCCTGAAGTAAAAGCAATTATTCTGCATAAAAGCATTTGAAGCGGTCTGTTTTTAAATTTAAAAATTGTGAAGAGTGTTAGTGCAAAAATTAGAGCATTCAGGGTAAAAGGGATATAAATGATGGATTTTATATTTGGACCTAAATTCCATATTCTCATATTTACAACATATGAGGTTTCATAGGTTGAAATAAGTTGAAAAGGCACAAATGGCAATAAAACAGAAATAACAATTATGAGCGATAAAAATAAGGTTTGTACACGTTGAAGCATAATTAGTGCAGTTTTCTATTGAGTAATAAAGATACTTTTTTATCTATAGCAAATGTAAAATTATTTTGGTGTAGCTCGTCGACTTTTAACCACCTAAATGCCTGATCTTCTTCCTTTAAAGGATCAAAATCAAACTCAGTTTCCGAAATTTTCGCATTAATGGGTTCTAGGGCACGAACATGGTAATAAATACTAATTACCTGACTGGAAGGATTGAATGCAGAAGCGACAAAAAAATCAGTCGTATAAAAGTGGTCGACAACCTCTATACTTAGATTTAACTCCTCCTTGAATTCACGAATAACACAATCTACTGTCCCTTCACCAAATTCGAGTCCGCCACCCGGAAATTTAGTTATTTTATGCCCTTTAATAAGTTCATCACTTACCAAAATACGACCTTCATCCAGGAGTAGCCCGTAAACACGAACATTAAATAGTTTCATTGGCTTGAAATTACAAAAAAATGTTGAAAGCTTAAGGACGAATAGCTCTGGTCATTTCTCTTTTACCGGGTGGTCCGGCCAGGGTTTCTACTATAAAACCAACCGATTTTAAATTACGCTTCAGTTCTCCCTTGGCACAATAAGTTACTAAAATACCTTGATGTGCCATCATATGAAAGATTTTCTGAAGCACTTCAACTTGCCAAAGTTCATTCTGTGTAGTAGGAGCGAAGGCATCCAGGTAGACTAAATTATAGATTTCTTTAGACTTAAATTCTAAAAAATCTGCATTGATTTTTTCGATGACAAAACCGTCTTTAACTTCAATTTTCTCGTTCCAGGGTAATTGATGTACATGGATAAAACCCTCTTCCTTTGCATAACTTAAGTTTGAGTAGATATCTTCTGATAATGGAAACTTTTCGATTGCGGTATAACGAATGGGTTTATTTGACAATTCTTTAAGAGTTAAAAAGAGATTAAGTGCAGTTCCTAATCCAATTTCTAAAATTGAAAGAGAGTCGAATTTTGAAATTGCGACACGAAGTCCGTTTTCAATAAATACATGATTGCTTTCACGAACTGCGCCATGTATAGAATGATAGGTTGCATTATACTGTTTACTAAAAACAGTATCACTACCATCCTTTGTTTTCAGTATTTCGAACATTGTTTAAGCGTAGGCGCAAACGATTCCTCCCATTAGTGCCATACTCACAATCCAATATCCCGCATGTATCGCGATATATTTAAAGCCGCGGCGCTCGAACATAGCGCCAACGCTAATTACAGGGAGGGCAATAACTATTCCGGCAATTGTTCCATGAAAAGCGCCGTGTTTAAAAGTACGATAACTGTTTCCTAAAACATCCATAACAGATTTATATAAAGCGCCCATTTCGGTGGTAGGATCGTCAATTGGTTGTAAAAAGAAAAGAGAAGTTAAACTTAATTGGTGAATGGATAAAGAGCATAAAGCAAAAGCCACAAAGAAGCTAAAAAGATAAGTTAATCCTAATATCACAATCATGTTGGCCCCTTTCGCTTTTTCTTCTGTCATGTCTGAAGCCTTCAACCAGGCCTTACCAAATCCAATTTTTGGATTATACCAAATATTTCCAACAGCTAATGGTACCAACGCTGCTAACAATAAAATTACAATGTCGATTTTCATAGGTTTTTGTATATAGCTTTAGATTTTAAATCCGATTAATGTCACATCATCCACCTGTTCTAATTCACCGCGCCACGATTCGAACGACGTATCTAATATAACTTGCTGTTCATTTAGGTTTTTATCCTTATTTAGTAAAAACTGTTCTTGTAGCTGCTTATACTTGAATTTCTTTCCTTTTGGACCGCCAAACTGATCGGCAAAACCGTCGGTAATTAAGTAGAAAATAGTTCCTTCCTCGTAATCTAATTGATGTGTCGTAAACGGCATTGGATTTTCTGTTTTTCCAATCGGTTGTTTGGTAGCTTTTATTTCCTGTAATCCGTTTTTATTGATGAACCAAAGTGGATTATTGGCACCACTCCAGGAAATTTTCTTTGACGTGTGATTAACACAAATTAAAGAAATATCCATTCCGTCTTTTACTTCACCTTCGCTTTTTTCAAATGTTTCTAAAACAAGCTCACGTGTTTTATCTAGTATTTTACCCGGTTCATTTAATTTAAACTCTTTTAAAGCGCGATTGAGTGCGTTTGAACATACCACAGAAACTAATGCTCCGGGAACACCATGTCCGGTTGAATCAGCTGCCGCAAAAAACACATTGTTATCAATCGCTTCCATCCAATAAAAATCCCCTGCAATAATATCTTTAGGTTTATATAAAATAAAACTTTCCGGAAAATGTTGCTTCACCATTTTTATAGGCGGCATGATGGCATCCTGCAAACGTTTAGCGTAGGTTATACTATCTGTAATCTCTTTATTTTTTTCTTCAACTAACTCTTTCTGATGTTCTACTTCTTTCTTTTGAGCAACGATAATTTTATTTTGTTTTTTATTTTGTTGTAAGCTGCGATATACAACTCCTACTAAAAGCAAAACCAGAATAAAACCAATCGTGAATGCGTAGCGAATTGTTTTTTGTCTTTTTAATTCTGTTTCTTTCTTTTCTTGTTCAGCTTTAAACGATAGTTCTTTTGCCTTTTGTTCTGCTTTTAATCCATCTTCCTTGGCCTGATACTCAATAGCTGCCATACGTTTTACGTTTTCCTCATTATTCACGGAGTCACGCATTTTGATGAATGTTTTGAGCATTTCAAAGGCTTCTTTATGATTGCCTTGTGCTCTGAATACCTCAGATAAAACACTTGCTGAGTTTTTTATATCCTCAATTATTCCGTTTTCATAGGCAATTTTGATACACTTCTGACTAAGTTCTTTGGCAAGATTATAATCTTTTAATAGAATATGAATTTGTGCCAACTGATTGTAACATTTAGTTAATAAAGATGTATTTCCTGTTTCCTGAGTAATTTCAATAGCCATTTTGGTACTGTTAATGGCTTCATTGTATTTACCAGTACTCACCAAAATATTCCCTTTCGCAACATAACCAAACGCCAATTTGTCGACGTAACCAATTTCTTCCGCAAGTTTATTTGACTTTTCAATATACTCTAATGCTTTCGTATAATCCTTCTCCTGATCATAAGCCAAAGACATACTGCTTAAAATATTACATTGTTGCACTTTTGCGCCTAATTCAACAGCAATTTCGTAGGAATCATTATAATATTTTAAAGCTTTAGAAATTTCCTTTTGGGCACTATATATATCACCCATACAACTTAAACAAAAGGCGATCTGGTTTTTGTTACCCATTTGTTTAGCCAATGATAATGCCTTATTATAATAATTTAATGCTTCAGGGAAATTACTTTGAATACGGTAAACTTCACCTAAGCTGTTATAGCAAATGGTGATTTTAGTTATATCATTAATCTCCTGTGCATAAGCAATTGCATTTTCATAGCACTCTATTGCTTTATCAGATTGTCCGGTAAATCGATACGCCTCACCTTTTGAAATATTGCAGAAGGCTAATCTCTTTTTATCGTTTGCTTTTTTTGCTAAGGCAATGGCTACATCCTGACTATTGATAACGCTGTCATTGAGTCCGTTCATACGGAGTATTTCTGCACGCCATGATTGAGCTTCAGCACTCAAAGCATCTGAGTTTATTTCTTTGGCGATTTTTTCAGTTTCATTTAAAAAGTAGTGCGCTGAGTCGAAATTGTATTTTCGCGCATAGTATATTCCGAATTTGGCATTGGCTGATGCCTGATGATGTAATTTGTTAAGCTTTTTACTTTGGGAAAGAAGCTCGGTGGCTAAACTGTAAGTATGAGGTCGCCATGTTTCTGCTAACTCAGAAATCATTTCCATTTGCTTTTCGGTCTCACTACTTAAAATAGTTTTTCTAAGACTGTCTACTAATGGATTTACTTTTGATGTATCATTTAGCAGGTCGGAAATATTTTTGCTTAAGGAAAGTTGCTGATCGCTATTTGCCTTTATATCTTTTGTTTCGTGAGTACAGGAATAAATGAAAGCAAAGGAAATTAACACCATCAATAGTAATATAGAACTCCCTTTTTGTCTCATAGAATAGGGTAAAAATAATAAAAAAAGGCTGCCTAAAGAAGCAGCCTTTTAATTAGAAATGAAATATTTATGGTAAATTTTTCATACTTGTTACCAGCGTGCTAAATGAGGTAGGTTGCATGTTTAATCCAAATGTACCAGAACTTACGGCTGTAGACATAATAGCTGAGTAATACTGTCCGTCGATTACTGAAATACCTACAATATGAACTCCTTTACCATTTGGCATATTGGAAATACGATAAACACCAGGACTGATTTCATACATTGCACCAATGGTTAAACTTCCATTAAATGAAATATAAACAGCGCAATTATTCTTGTTAAACATACTTGCATTAACAGTAGCAACCATCGGTACTTTTAAACCGGTTGTGTCCCATTGTTTACCAACGTTTAACCATTTAAGTGAATCTAATCCTGCACGGTGAACATATTTGCTTAAAGTTGGGCTCCAAACCGCTTGAACATTGTTTGTATCTGCTTCCATAGCCCACACTTTTGTAGAATCAGTTACAGATAATTTACTAACGTAATATTTCTTTGTTGCTTGAGGAGTTACTGGTCCATCAGGTAAACTTACAAAAACTGTACCGCTAGCAGGACTTAAACGTAAAGACTGACTGTTTTGTGAAGCGGTCAATTTTACACATCCTTTCGTTGTAACTAAGCGTGAATTTGTAGAATTGGCTTGAGCGCCGGTTAAAATTATTTGATCCTTTGTAAGGATAGTTTTTACACTAATTACAACATTACCTGTAACGGTGCCGCTGGTGCTTGTTTGAAATGCATTGGCAGGAAACTCAATCGTAACATCATTAGAGGTGATGGTGCTAGGAGCGGTGGCGCTTACCGTAAAATTCACAAATGGAGAGCCATTGGTAGCGAATAAATCGGCTAAAGTACTGATGCCCGCTGTTGGAGTTGGTTCCGGCTCCGGTTCCGGTTCTTCTGTTTTCTTTTTACATTCAACCATAGCAAAAGCTGTTAATGCTAATGCCAGAAATAGACTAATCTTTGATTTCATAGATGTTTTGTGTTTAATCAAATATAATAAATTGTTTTTAAGTAAAAAAGTTAATTTAATTCGCAAGCAATATTGAAAATTAACTCGTTTTATTTAAATAGTAATCAAATGCTATTGTTTACAACGACATGTTTTATCGTATAAATCAGCTGCATACGAATAATTAGACCTATACGCCTCTAACCAATCAGCACAAGCTTTTTTATTATTGTTTAATTTAAAGTATGTATTACCTCGATAATAAAAATAGGCGTTTTTACTACTATTACTATTTTTTATTGCAAGGTTAAAGTAATATAATGCTTCTTTATATTTACTATTATTATATAATTCAACACCTGTTTCATATAATTTGTCAATTATTCTTTCTTCCTCTAATTTTCGTTTTATAATTTTTTGTAAAGAATCGTTTTGTCTATATAATTCATTAAGCCTTTTGGTGTCATTCATAATTGATTGATCAGGATGCAGATAATAAGATACTTTATATGCGATAATATGGATTGTATCTGAATTCGGATCTTTTACGGTATTTTCCTTTCCAATTTCGAAACAAAATATTTTAGTTAGCGTTGTGTCAATATTTATATTATTTAATTTACCTGGTTTCCATTTTGGCATTAAACATGAAGTTCTTCTTATTTCGTATATAAATAATTGGCTGTTAGTTTCAGCTTCAATATTGGTGACAATACCACTTTTGTTAATATATAGTTTAGCACTTATACACTCTTGAATGTTTTTTTCAAGATAAATTAACGGATAATTTATATACTTTTTGAAATACTTATTAATCTGCAGATTACTTCCATTAAACTCAGGGTCTTTATAGTGTGTCTTATTCTTTAATAAAACACAAGACGTTAAGTAAAATAAAATAATAACCAAAAGAAATTTATGGCCTCGAAGATTCATTTCTAAAATATAAATTTTGAATCATTAAATCTTTTGCAGATTAATTTAACTCGCAAGCCACATTGCCCATACGTTCCAATTCAAACATTAAATCGTTGCTAATAGCAACTTTATATCCTTTAGAATGAAGCTTAATACTAATGTTTTCATTAGGGTCTTCCACATAAAATTCAACATTCGATTTTCCTTCAAATTGTCGGAATAAATTTTCAAGATTACTGATTAATTCGTCGGTTAAATTATTAACGTCAATTTTTAATTTAAGATGGCTAAAGGCTTTTTGTTTGATTTCATCCAGTAATTCTATTTTCTGAACTTTCAGCTCTAAACTTCCGGGTTGATTGTAACGTTCCTGAACACGTGCTTTAACAAAAATAAATAATTGAGGCACCATGAATTTAGAATACTCAACAAAGTCTTTTCCAAATAACATAATATCAAAAGCGCCGTGGTAATCTTCTATTACAATTTTACCAAACTGATTACCGGTTTTTGATGTACGGGTTTCTGTATTAACAACAATTCCTGCAATGGTTACCTCTTTATTTTTGAAAGGTTCTAATCCTGCTTTCAACTGAGCGCAATTCGCTTTGCATAAATGTTCTATTTCTAATTTATAGGGATCGAGTGGATGTCCGGAAATGAAGAATCCTACCACTTCTTTTTCACGTGCCAATTGTTCTAATGAATTCCACGGCTCTACTTTCGGCAATTGAGGTTCTGTAATTTCAATTTCATCTTCGCCTCCAAATAAACTGGCTTGTGATGTATCAGTGCCGTTGTTCATTTGATTACCATATTTAATCATACGGTCGGTGAGGGTAGTGCTGTCTCCGCCTTCCGGTACGAAGAACATAGCTCTATGTACGCCTTCAAAACTATCCATAGCTCCTGCCAGCGCTAAGCCTTCAATCGATTTTTTATTGATGGCTTTGCTGTCGAGTCGTTTGGCTAAATCAAATACAGAGGTAAATTTACCGTTGGCTTCACGCTCCGTCACTAAAGTATTAATTACATTTTCGCCAACACCTTTGATACTGGCCATTCCAAAACGAACATCCCCATTTGGATTTACACTAAACTTACCAAAACCTTCATTTACATCGGGACCCAAAACTTTTATGCCCATTCGTTTACATTCTTCCATAAAGAAGGTAATCTTTTCAATGGCTCCGGAATGATTTAACACAGATGCCATGAATTCAGAAGGGTAGTGGGCTTTTAAATAAGCAGTTTGAAAGGCTAAATAAGCATAACAAGTAGAGTGAGATTTATTAAATGCATAACTCGCAAAAGCTTCCCAGTCTTTCCACACTTTTTCTGCAACCGTGGTATCATGACCGTTAGCTTTACATCCATCCAAATACTTGCTCTTCATTTTATCAAGAACATCCTTCTGCTTTTTACCCATGGCTTTACGAAGTGTATCCGCATCACCTTTGGTAAAATTGGCCAGTTTCTGACTCAATCGCATAACCTGCTCCTGATATACCGTAATTCCATATGTCTCTTTCAGAAATTCATCCATTCCCTCCAAATCATACGTGATAGGCTCTCTACCATGTTTACGATTAACGTAGTTTGGAATATAAGCTAATGGACCCGGACGATACAAGGCGTTCATCGCAATCAAGTCGTTAATACTGTCGGGCTTTAAGTCCTTTAAATATTTTTGCATACCGGCACTTTCAAACTGAAAAATACCGTTGGTTTCACCGCGTTGAAATAATTCTAATGTTTTTAAATCATCCAGAGGAATTGCGTCGATATCGATATCTATTCCTTTCCCTTTTTTAATGAGAGCCAGCGCATCTTTAATGATGGTTAAGGTTCTCAATCCAAGGAAGTCCATTTTCAATAAACCTGCTGATTCAGCTACCGAGTTATCGAATTGCGTTACCAGCATGTCGCTGTCTTTAGCTTTCGTTACCGGAACATATTTTGTTAATTCATCCGGTGTAATGATTACCCCGCAGGCATGAATACCCGTATTACGTAAAGAGCCTTCTAATTCATAAGCTTGCTGTAATACTTTCGCCTCCGGTGTATTCTCTTCAGAGAGTTTACGGAAGTTAATCGACTGTTCTACAACCTCACGACGATCTTTTACTTTCTCTAAGTATTTTTCATCAATTCCTCCCGGCTTTAATAAAGCTTTCAATTCTGCTTCCAGACTGTCAGGAAAAGATTTTGCCAATTTATCGGCGTCAGGCAATGGTAAATTTAATACACGCGCTGTATCACGGATGGCGGATTTTCCTCCCATTGTTCCATACGTAATAATCTGTGCAACTTGATTAAATCCGTATTTATCGATTACATAATCAATTACTTTATCGCGGCCCTCGTCATCAAAATCAATATCTATATCGGGCATGCTAATACGATCAGGATTTAAGAAACGCTCAAAGAGGAGATCGTATTTAATAGGATCGAC
Organism: Bacteroidia bacterium; assembly: GCA_016787445.1. Lineage (GTDB taxonomy): Bacteria > Bacteroidota > Bacteroidia > B-17B0 > Aurantibacillaceae > JAHEYG01. The sequence continues at coordinate 24,636 of JAEUTQ010000082.1, read as the reverse complement.
ATTGGTAATTCCTAAACAATATGCTACTGCAGAACCGGCGGCACTACCACGACCAGGACCAACAGAAACACCCATTTCGCGGGCTTTGGTGGTAAAATCGGAAACGATTAAGAAGTAACCGGGGAAACCCATCCGTTCCATTACACTTAATTCGAAATCCAAACGGTCTTTAATCTCAGGTGTTAAATCCGGATATCGTTTTTTAGCACCTTCATAGGTTAAGTGTTTTAAATAGGCATTTTCACCACGTTTTCCTTTTCCCTCATCATTCGGGTCTAAATCACGTGGGTCTTCAAATTCTTTCGGTAATGGAAATTTAGGAAGTAGTACATCACGACCTAATTTAAAGGATTCTATTTTGTCAACGACTTCCTGTGTGTTTGTGAGAGCTTCCGGTAAATCACTGAATAAGTCAGCCATTTCCTTGGGTGATTTAAAATAGAATTCATTATTAGGCATTCCAAAACGGAAACCTCTACCGCGACCAACAGGCGTTTCTTTTAATTCACCATCCTTTACACACAACAAAATATCATGCGCTTCGGAACCTTTTTTATCAATGTAATAATTGTTATTAGCCGCGATGCACTTTACGTTATGTTTTTTTGCAAACTGCAATAAAACGTCGTTAACATGGTTCTCATCGGGTAAATTATGGCGGTTTAACTCAACATAAAAATCGTCACCAAATTGTTCTTTATACCATAAAAAAGCTTCTTCTGCTTGGGATTCACCTACGTTCAAAATGAGAGAAGGTACCTCACCCATAAGTCCGCCGGTTGTTACTATCAAACCTTCTTTATGTTGAACCAGAACATCTTTATCAATACGAGGTACGTAATAAAATCCCTGAACAAATCCGATAGAACTTAACTTAGAAAGATTCTCGTAACCGAGTTTGTTTTTTGCCAGAAACGGTATAGCGAAACCGTTATCTTGTTTCGATTTATCAGTATGGTTTTTGGTTACATATAATTCGCAACCAATGATGCATTTTATTTCCTTCTTCTTTTCGCCTTGCTTTTCACCTTTATCAATGGCTTCATTGTGTGCTTTAATGCCTTTGTTTTGCTTATCTACCGATTGCCAGAAAGTAAAAGCACCGTACATATTTCCATGATCAGTAAGTGCAATGGCAGGCATATTATATTCTGCCGCCTTTTTTACCAAATCCGCCACATCACTTGTACTTTGCAATACCGAGAACTGAGAGTGGTTGTGAAGATGTGTAAAGGAAATATTCTTTAAATCAGCAGCGGAAGAATCATTCTGATTTACTTTTTCTTCAGTCTTTGTTTTTTGCTCTTTTAATTTTAATTCATTGGCAAGTAAATCCGATAAATCAGGAGAAACATAATTAACAGAGGAAGCATCAGTAACGTCTTTGATTTTAATGATACCACGTTTGATGATTTCGAAGAATGCTTTCGCTGTAGCTTGCACATCAAATGCGGCGTTATGCGCTTCTGCAAAACTATCGTTAAATAGTTTGGAATATAATTCTGTTAGTGTAGGCCATTTAAATTTCCCGCCTTTACCACCCGGAATGGCGCAGAACTCAGTAGTTTCATCGTTTTTGGTGTCAATGCTAGGTTTACCTTCAAAAACATTGGTTAATCCTTTACGTAAGAATTCGGCACCAATAATATTGATATCAAATTCAATGTTGTGTCCGCATAAATATTTACATTGGTTAACAACCTCAATGAATTGTTCAAGAACTGTTTTTAAATCCTGACCTTCCGCATTAGCGCGAGCCGTGGATATTCCATGAACCTGTTCAGCATTAAACGGAATAGTATAACCTTCCGGCTTGATGATTATAGACGCGTGATTTAATAAATTCCCTTTATCATCGTGTAATTGCCAGGCTACTTGAACCATTCGCGGCCAGTTATCTGAATCGCTTAAAGGTGCGTTATAGTTTTTTGGCAAGCCTGTTGTTTCGGTATCAAATATTAAGAACATGGTGTGTAATTATGAATGTGATTTATTAGTTTTTTGTTGCGAGAATCTGTTTTATCTGAGTTAGTTCATTCTTTATATCTAATAAAATAGAGTCTGAAGAAGCAGATGAAGTATTAACGGTGCTTATGGTGCCGTGACTTTTTTCTTTGATTACTTTTTCGCGTTGTGTTAAAATAAGATTTTTAAATTCTTCCGCATTTTCAATGCCAATCATGCTCATCATATTGGATTGATGCGCCCCACCGCCACCGGCAGTCTCCACTTTTATTATTGTTAATCCAAATGAACGAAGGATTGGTCCGCCAATGAATGAAAGATCCTGAATGTTTTCTAATGGAATTGTTTTCTCAATGTGTAAGATAAATCCTTTTGAAAATTTCAAGTGCTTGTTACCTAATTCACATTTTAAGGTGTTGAAGAATTTATTACTTAACCACTGACCCAATCCGAAAATCCAAAAAGGTAAAACTACCAAGCCGATAAAACTTACAATGAGGTAAAACATTACGACTATAAAAATGTACGTTTTAACTTTAGGATTAAAGGTGGCTTGTCGGATAATATAATTCTCTTCCATAGCCTAAATTTAATAAATAAACAGCCTTGAATTGGTAATGTTAATAATTAAGAAAAATGGTTAAATTAGTACTGTGTTATATTGGAAATCAATAGTTAAGTTTTGGTGTTTATCATTCGTGCTATCTCTTATTTCTCTGAGTATTAATGCTCAAGAGGAAGTTATTAAATTAAGCAAAAATGTTATTTCAAAACCGGTTTTTGAACAGCAGCAAGACCGTCACATTGAGATAAATGATAGTTTATTTCGTAAGGGAAACCTCAAGCTTCAATTTAACTATCTTGAAAATTTACGAATTAGGGCAGTTGAAATTAATTCACCGCGGCTCATCGCGGTTATTGATATATCTTATGGAAACTTATATTTAGAAACGGGAAATTATTATCGTGCTTTGGAGGCATTTCAAAATGCTATTAAACTTTTTGAAGCTGAAAATTCTTATTCGGGCGTTAATTCGGCTCGTGCCAATATTGGTAATACGTATTATTACATGGGTAATTTAGACAAAGCCTTAGATTATTATAAAAAGGCCATTGAGGATTATAAAAAGATAAAAGATATAAAGCCTGAAACGGAAGGTAAACTTGCGAATCTTTATAATAATCTCGGAATCATTTATGCGTCCAAAAAAGATTATTTATATGGAAAAATATATTTGGATTTGGCACTGAATCTATGGTATAAACAAAAAGACACACTGAGCATAGCCTATATATACAATAATTACGCGAGTGTTTACATGGAGCAAAATAGGGCGGATAGTGCCTTTTATTATTTTACGAAAGCAAAAGATTTAAAGCTTAAACATGGAAATCAATCGGACATTGTAGATGCATATAATAATCTTTGTGATTTTTATCTCAGAACCGGTAACTATACTAAAGCTCTCGAAATGGCCAAGCTGGCTGAGTCGTTTTTAAATAAAAACGATTTCACTTCTGATAATAGAGTAACTTACACAAATTTGTCTAACCTCTACGAGAAAACCGGAGATGTAAAAAACGAATTGAAATATGTAAAATTATTAAGTATTGTAAAAGACACCTTGGATAAACGAAGTGAATCGGATAACATTTCGCGCTTAGAATTAAAAAATGATTTCGATAAAATACATTTGGCCGATAGCTTAAGGAATCAAGAAGAAATCCGATTGAAAGATTTAAAAATTTCTCAGAAAAAGAATCAATCTTATTTTTTAATTCTTGCTCTGGTTTTAACTGTTTTAGTTCTTGGATTGATTTATTCAAGATTTAAAGTGACTTCTAAACAAAAGAAAATTATTGAAGAACAGAAAGAAATTGTAGAATTAAAGAACAAGGAAATTACGGATAGCATAAATTATGCAAGTCGATTGCAGGGAGCTATTTTACCTTCTGAAGCTGTATTCAAAGAAGTTTTTAGTGAATGTTTTATTTTGTTTAAACCAAAGGATATTGTGAGTGGCGATTTTTATTTCTTCGAGAAGAAGGGACAAAATGTTTTTATCGCCGCTGCAGATTGTACGGGTCATGGTGTTCCCGGAGCCATGCTATCCATTGCTTGTTATAATGCACTTCAGAAAGCTATTTTTGAATTAAATCTTAATAACACGGGTTCAATTTTAGATGCCGTAAAGGATATCGTAATCTCCAATTTTAATAAATCCGATAATCAAATTAAGGATGGTATGGATATATCTTTACTTAAGATAGATTTAGCCAATAAGCAAATACAATGGACCGGGGCGAATAATCGCTTAATATATGTGCAGGATAAATTTTTGAATGAATTAAAGCCTGATCGTAAACCTGTAGGTGTTTCTGAAAACTCTAATCCTTTCACAAGTCATACTATACCATATCAAGAAGGAACTGTGTTTTATTTGTTTACTGATGGTTTAACTGATCAGTTTGGAGGACCAAATCAAAAGAAACTTACTATTGCTAAAGTAAGGCAGTTAATTGAGGATGTTAAATCACGACCATTAATTGAGCAGTGTAATTATTTCAAATCTGAACTGGCAGAGTGGCAAGGTTCCCACGAACAAACGGATGACATCACCATGGTGGCAATAAAAGTCTGATTAACTGCAACTAAGAAATTTCCCTTTTAGCTCAAAAATTTGCTTTTTTAATATAATTGTAGTTACTTGGAAGGAACTAATTATTGAGTTATGACCAGTACTGAACCAATCAAAATCCAGAAAATTGCGAAGAGCAGAGTAGGGGAATATGATGTGAATAATGTTCCTTTCGGTAAAGTTTTTTCAGACCACATGTTTGTGGCAGAATATAAAGATGGTAAATGGCATCAAGGTGCTATCATGCCATATCAAGATGTACCAATGAGTTTAGCTTTGTCGGCACTTCATTACGGACAAGCTATTTTTGAAGGTATGAAAGCGTATAAAACATCTAGCGGAGAAATCAATTTGTTTCGCCCTTTAGATAATTTTAAGCGTTTAAATATTTCTGCCGTTCGTATGGCAATGCCGGAAGTACCTGAAGAAATTTTCATGGGTGGATTAAACGAACTTTTGAAATTAGATAAAGCCTGGGTTCCTGATTCTGAAACCGGGAGCTTATATATCCGTCCGTTTATGATTGCTACAGATGAAGCAATTGGTGTTAAAGCAAGTGATACATATAAGTTCATTATCATTACTTGTCCTGCCGGAAAATATTATTCTGAACCAATTAAAGTAATGGTTGAAACGAATTATTTCCGTGCTGTTGAAGGTGGTGTTGGTTTCACTAAATGCGCAGGTAATTATGGTCGAAGCTTATTCCCAACAAAATTAGCTCAGCAAAAAGGATATCAGCAAGTAATCTGGACCGATGCGAAGACTCACTCTTATGTTGAGGAATCCGGTACTATGAACCTCATGTTTGTTATTGATAATATCTTAATTACTCCCGCAACCAGTGATACTATTTTGGCCGGTGTAACTCGTGATAGCGTTATTCAACTAGCCCGCGATTGGGGAATGATGGTAGAAGAGCGTAAAGTTTCTATTAAAGAAATTTTTGACGCACACAAAAACGGTAAATTACAAGAGGCGTTTGGTGTAGGAACCGCTGCCACCATCGCTCATATTGTTACAATTGGTTTTGAAGGAAAGGATTACGAATTACCTCCAATTGAACAAAGAAAATTCTCACCTAAAATTGACCAGGCTTTAAGAGATATCAGAAAAGGTCGAGTGGAAGATAAATTCCGATGGATTATTAAGGTAGCTTAGGCTACCTTTTTTATTTAACAAAAATGCTGATAATGCCGGTGATGATTAAAACAATCCCGGAAATTAAGCCCGCATTATGTTCAATTTTATGCGCATTTATTTTCTTAAGAATTTTTTGCGCAAATGAAATCCAGATAACAATACCTAATACGGATATTCCAATATAAAGCACACTGGTTAAGAAGATATATTTAAGTCCGGCCGAACCTGCTAAAATAAAGTAGCCTTCAATTTCTAAGCATGGCGATAAAAACATGCTTGTCACCAAAACCGTAATTATTTTTCTTGAACTTAAAGTTTGTAATTCGCCCTCATTATGTAAATGAAAGTGGTTATGATGATGATGGCGTACGATGAAAATAATTCCCAGAACAACTAAAACAACTGCCATTACATATTCCATTATCTCTTCATAAATCGCACTTACTTTTAAACTTAATAAGCCAATGGCAATTCCTAAAAGCACAGTACTTAAAGCGTGTGCCAATGCAGAGATAACCGTAATTCGCAATGTTTGCTCCTTTGTCCAGTTGAATTTTTTTTCAAATGCCAGAATAGGTAACCAATGACTTGGAATAAGCGCGTGTAATACACTTATTGTGACTGTTCCTATAATTAATTGATATAGCATTTAAACCGAGGGGCGAAATTACCATTTTATTTCCATTAATTATAAAAAACAAAAAGCCCCGGTTCTTAGATTTAGATACCGGGGCTAATATTAGTTATTGCTTAATGAGTTTGGAACGATAATGATGACCTTGGTCGTCTTTAATTTCAATTAAGTAAACACCAGATGAAAGCTTATTCACTGAAATAACTTCATCAATACCTGTAACATCTTTTACCATTACTTGTTTTCCGGTTGCGTCAGTAAGTATGATTTTTGCATTCACTAAGTTTTTTAAACCGTTTACATGAATCAAATCATTAAATGGATTTGGATAAATGTTTATGTCTTGAAGTCCTGAAATTTCATTTATGCCAATACAAGGCGAAACAACAATATTTAAATTTCCTGTATTAGAGCATCCGTTGCCATCTGTATAAACATAATTAACTGTGTAACTTCCGGCACCAACTGAAGGGTTGAAATTGGTTCCGCTAACACCGCTTCCGCTGAATGTTCCACCGGCAGGACTACCAACTAAAGCCAATGCTCCATCGTCGGTACAAACTTGTGTGCTGGTTGCGCTAGCACTTACGTTGGGTAATTGATTTACTGTAACAGTAACAGAATTTGTTAATGATGTACAATTATCTTGTTGTACTTCCCAATTATAGAAGAAGAAAAATTGTCCGGCTCCACCGCTTGAACCGGTTATTTCAACTAAACCACCAATGTTATAAGGATAAGAAACCCCACCGCTATTTCTATACAATTGTGCAGTTCCTGCTCCTAATCCAAAACGGTAACCATATCCGGGATTTAATTTAAAATTAAGATTGACGGTATTCGCACCTGCCGTTAAGGGAATGGTTGTTGTAGATAAAACTGCATTTGCTGAATTTCTTAATTCAAATATACGATTAGCTGTTGTACTGGCATACACAACTACCGATTTCAACGTACAAGGTTGTAAAACAGATAAAGAGTCGTACGCTGTAGTTCCAGGGAAAAATGCGCCGGTACCAATCGCTGTTGAAGTTGGAGCTCCGTATACTGATGCATTTGTAAATGTATTAGCCACATAAAACGTACTGTTAGATGTTAAACTAGGTGTCACAAATGCATTGCCAATAAACAGTGGAGTTGCCGTTGTATTTGGAACGTTATACCAGTATTGTTGACCACTTCCGCTCGCATTTAATGTAGCACTTGTACCTGTACAAATTGGTGCGCTACTTGTAATGGTTGGTGCAGATGGCGCGTTGATGGTAATATAGGAAGTTTTAATGATGGAATCCGGAATAGAAGAACAGTTTGAGGTTGATTTTAACTTCACGGTATAAACACCATTCGTAGTATAAGTGTGAGTAGGATTGAAGGAAGTGGATATAGTTGATCCGTCTCCAAAATCCCAGAAATAATTATCACCTCCCAATGTTTTGTTTACAAAATTTACGGTTACAGGTAAAGAGCAAATTGAACCGGCAAAAGATGTAAAATTAGCAGTTGGTGCCATTGTTCCTGATGGAGCAGGGCCAACACCAACAGCATACCAGGCACTCTTCACCTGATACACTTCATTCGAACATGCACCATATAAATCAGTAGCGGCCTGAATGGATAATGTTCTTGCTTGAGAATACGTTGTATTTGGACCATAATAAACTGTTAAGGCACGGAATGCAATTCTTGATGCAGCAGTCATGCCTATTGAAGTAACGGTATAAGAATTGGAGATATCGTTAACACCTGTACCGCCCTGGCATAATAAATAATACCAGAAGTTACTTACACCGCTATTGGTATGTACGCCACCATTATCTCCTGTACCTGTATACCAGTTTAATCCCTGATACGTATCCGGATCGCCATACGCGTTAGGATTTGACATACTTCTGATAACACCAACATCTTCTCCCATTAACCAATTAGCTGATGATGGTTTTGCGAAATGTTCAATGGCTACTCCAAAAATATCCGAGTAACTCTCATTTAAGGCACCTGATTCATTTTGATAAACCAAAGCGGATGTTTTTGACGTTAAGCCATGTGTTACTTCATGCCCGCAAATATCTAATCCTGTAAATCCGCCGCCGCCGCCGGAACCGTAAGTCATCCAGAAACCATTCCAAAATGCATTTTGATAACCTACACCGTAATCGGCATAACTGATTAATTTATGTCCGGCATTATCGATACTATTACGACTGTGCTGAGTTAAATAATAATCATAAACCATTTCCGCTCCCCAATGTGCATCTGTTCCTACTTGTTGAATAGTTGTGGTAGTCCAGCTGGTGGTTGTGTTTGTATAATCTACAGCTGCCGAAAAAGTTTGGCTGGTATTTAAGTTATAAGTTTCTACGCCTAAACCGCGACCGGTTTCCTGAAGGCGATATAATCCGGGAGAAACGTTGTCAACAGTCATTGTTTTAACACCACTAAAACGTGTATTCGCGGTTGCAGGAACATCAGCCGTGTGTATTAAGTTTTCTTCAGAAAGAATAGTTCCGGTTTGCGCATCAACAAATACATTCGCTCTATAAAGTGGTAATTCGGCATAAATATCAAATTTGTAAGCATAACGCAATTCTTCCTGAGTATTCACAAACAAAACAAGTTCTGCCTTTGGATAAAATGTAAATGCGGCGTTGTTGAATGATTTTCTCATTTGGGATGTTTGTACTTCGTTCTCCCACATGTATTTTTGAGCGTTTACTTTTTGTAAAGCTTTTTCAAGAGCTTTGCTTTCGTTTAATACAACAGAATTTACAGGCTCATTATACGCACTAAGATGTCCGTTTAAGGAAACAATTTTTCCATCCTTAGAATGCGTTACTATTTGTTCATTGCAAACAGGCACATTGTTGTATGTGATGGAAAAACGTTGATGCGTGTAACCAAGGTCATCGGTTTCACTCTTAAGTTTAGAAATTTTAAATAAATCATTTAAAAACGTTGAATTAACGAAACCCTCAGTATTTGATTCGAAAACGGACAAACCAGGTTTAATTTTTAAAAATTCAACTTTACCGTTTTTGTTAAACGATATGTCCTGAGCTACGGAATTCAATACACTTTTATTTTGAGAGTAAGCAAAAGTGCTTAAGCCAAGGCTAAGAGATAATGCCTTTAAGGTAAGTTTTTTCATTTATAATTATTACGGTGATAAATTGCAAAAGGTTTGGTATCGCCACCAAGCCTTTTGCAATGATTTAGATTATTGTTTTACGATATTTGTTTTATAAACTCTTTGTTGCTGACTTAAAACTTCTACAAAGTAAGTTCCTTTTGCCAGTTCAGAGATGTCGATTATTTCTTGATTAGATGAAGTAGAATGACTGATAATTATTTTTCCTGTTACATCATATATATTTACAGTTAAACTTTCTCCTGAAATATTTCCGTTTAATACAAAATACTCTGTAGCCGGATTAGGATAAACCGTCAATTTTTCTGTTAACCCATTCAATAACTCAATACCGGTACAAACATTTACAACAATATTGGTTGAAGTTGAATTACTACAACCTGTTGTTGAATTGGTATAAGAATATACAGCTGTATAAGTTCCAGCAGCAGCTTGGGTATTAAATGTATTTCCGCTCACACCAGTTCCTGAATATACACCACCTGCAGGAGTTCCCGTTAAGGTAACCGGAATACCGCCTGTTGTACTTGTACAAGCTGTACTTGATGTAGCTGCTAAGCTTACCGATGGTAAAGCATTTACAATTACGCTAGACAAAGCAGATCCGGTACAAGAGCCGCTTAAGCCTGTTACAGTATAGGTAGTATTAGAAGTTGGACTCACAGAAATACTTTGTGTAGATGGTCCTGAACTCCATGAATAAGCTGAAGCACCATTCGCCGTTAACACCGCGTTTTGTCCCGCACAAATTGTAGCTGAATTTACAGTTACTGTAGGCGTTGGATTCACAACAACCGAAGTAGATAAAGAGTTAGTACAAGATGAGCTTGTTCCATATACTGTATAGTTTGTTGTTGATGAAGGTGTAACATTAATAGCGGATGTTGTTTGTCCTGAACTCCAGGAATACGTTGTTGCACCACTTGCAGTAAGGTTAACTGATTGTCCGCTACAAATAGTAGGGGTATTAACCGTTAGTGATGGTCCGGCACTGATGGTCGCTGTTACAGCAACAGGAGCACTGGTACATGGTGCCTTTTGTACTTGCCAGTTGTAATAGAAATAGAAGTAACCCGGTGTGCCCGCACTTGAACCGGTAATGCTTACTAAACCTCCGATGTTATACGGATAAACCGCACCGGCACTATTACGGTATAAGTTAACAGCTGATGTGGAGCTCAATCCTAATCGGTAACCTGTTCCGGGAGTTAAGGCAAAATTAATGTTCACCGTATTTGCACCAATAGCAAGGTTAACAATTGTACTTGTGATAACTGCATTCGCAGAATTTCTTAATTCGATTGTTCTGTTACCAGCTGTGCTTGCATACATCACTGCGGTTCTTAAAGTACAAGGTTGTAATACATCGAAAATTTCGTAAGCAGTATTGGTATTAAAGTTAGCACCCGCACCAATGTTTGTACTAGTAGGTGCGCCAAACACAGGGGTGTTAGTAGACGTATTCACTACATAATAACTTGTGGTGGTACTTAGAGATGGAGTAGAGTAGTTGGTTCCAATAAAAACAGGGGTTCCGGTTCCTGTTGGAGAAGTATACCAATACAATTGTGATGTTCCGCTTGCAGCCAAATTAACACTTCCCGTTCCGCATCTTGATGCACCTGTTGTTACAGGATTCGCAGGAGTGTTAATTGTAATGTAAGCCGTTTTAATAATTGAATCTACTGCTGATAAACAACCTACCGCTTTTAATTTTACAGAGTAAGTTCCATTAGCCGTATAAGTATGAACAGGATTAGTTGTAGTTGCTATAGCTGAACCATCACCAAAATTCCATTGGTAACTTAAACCATTTGCAGTGGTATTATTAAAGTTGATAGTGGCAGGCACTGTACAAAATGAAGTGCTATTCGCAACAAAGTTAGGAGAGATAGAGTTTGAATAAGCAGGTCCAACACCTACAGCGTACCATGCGTTAGTCACTTGTACAACTTCATTACTGCAATTTCCATATAAATCTTTAGCAGCCTGAATCGACAAATTACGCGCTTGGGCATAATTGGTCGAAGGTGTATAATACACAGTTAAGGCACGGAATGCTATACGCGCAGCAGCCGTCCAACCAATTGATGTTACAGTATAAGAGTTTGAAATATCATTCACACCGGTACCGCCATTTACAAGTAAATAATACCAAAAATTACTTACGCCACTATTTGTGTGTACACCACCATTATCTGCAGTTCCTGTATACCAGTTAGTACCTAAGTAAGTATCAGGATCCGCGAATAAACCTGGGTTCGACATGTTACGAATACCATTATTACCTGGTGTCATATCTTCACCAACTTTCCAAGACCATTGAGTAGGACGGGCAAAGTTTTCAATCGTATTACCGAAAATATCAGAATAGCTTTCATTTAATGCCCCGGATTCATTACTGTACGTTAAATTAGAAGTATTGGAGGTTAATCCGTGTGTGATTTCGTGACCACAAACATCCAAAGCGGTTAAGATCGTAAAGGTTGAACCGTTACCATCTCCATAAGTCATACGTGTACCATCCCAAAAAGCGTTAGCATAATTGGTGTTGTAATGTACGTAGCTTAATAAATTGTAACCTGCGCCATCAATACTGTTTCTGCTATGAGCACTTAAGTAATAATCATAAGTCATTTCTGCACCCCAGTGTGCATCAGCTGCAGCCTGGTCAACTCCGGTTGTCGTCCAACTGGTTGTTGTGTTAGTGAAATCAGTAGCTGCACCATAATTAGATCCATTATTTAAATTATACGTTGCAACCCCATTACCGCGGCCTGTTTCACGCATACGGTACTGATTTGTTCCGAAATTATCTACTGTAAAAGAACGGACACCACTGTACTTTGTTACAGCTGTTCCCGGTACATCAGCATGACAAATTTGATTTTCTTCTTCTAAGATAGTTCCGTTTTGAGCATCCACTAACACATTAGCTTTGTATAAAGGAACTTCAGCATAGATGTTAAACTTATATGCGAAATAAACTTTTTCGTTCTTTTGAAATAATACTAATTGTCCCTTTGGTGAATAAGAAAAATTAGGGTCATTTAATGCTTTACGCATGTGCTCTTCTTCCTCCTTATTCTCCCACTTATACTTAGTAGCATTTATTTTTTGTAAAGCTTTTTGAAGCGCTTTTTGCTCAGATAAAACTACCGCATTAACGGGTTTTTGTATAGCAGATATATCTCCATTAATGGAAGCTACTTTTCCACCTGTTCCGTGTGTAACGATAATTGCATTATGCACCGGAATGTTATTATATTGAACTTGATATCGTGTATGTGTATAACCAATTTCATCCTGCTCAGAACGCATTTTTTTAACTGTCATGTCATTATTAAGAACAACAGCGTTTAAAAATGCTTCTGCCGAATTTTCATAGATGGTATAATTTTCTTTCAGCTGTACAAAATGAACTTTGTTTTTGTCATAGGCTTTATCTTGCGCCATTTCCATCAAACGTTGATTGGTTTGTGCAATAGAAGTGCCCGTAACGAAGCTTAACAGAAATAAGCTTCCTGAATAGAGGTTTTTCATGTGTTGTGTGTTAGTGTGTGTTTGTTATCTATGAAAGTAGTAAAGCAGAGTGTTAAATGCAAATCTTTAGTCGAATTAATCGTTATTAAGTTATTAATAGGTAAAGGGTTAATAATTGACTACCATTAATGTAAAATGATAACCGTTCATGGATAATTTAGCAGTGTAAATGAACAAAATCGGATATATCCTGTTAATGTGCCTTTGTTTAAGCGCCAGAGCCCAACTTTATACAAAATGGCCTGTATCAAATACTAATTTAACAGGTAATTACGGTGAAATAAGACCTAATCATTTTCACGCGGGACTCGATTTTGCCTGGGAGAATATTTTAGGCTCTCCAATTTACGCAGTGAAATCAGGTTATATTTCCAGAATTAAGATAAGTCCTTATGGTTATGGTAAAGTCATTTACATAACACATTACGATGGAAAAGTTAGTGTTTATGCCCATCAATTGCGGTTTAATGATTCTATTTCAAATTATGTGAAGCGTGAACAAATCAGAAAGCTTTCCTATGAAGTGGAGTTATTCCCGCAATTAAACGAATTACCCGTTAAAGAAGCTGAACTTATTGGTTATGTTGGCAACACAGGTGGTTCAACCGGACCACATCTTCACTTTGAAATTAGAGATGAAATAACTGAAATCCCGCTTAATCCATTAATGATTTACAAACTAACAGACACTATTAAACCCAATTGCACGTCACTTGCTTTGTTTGATATACAAGATACGCTTCAACCACAGCTGATTAAATATATTTCGGTGAAGAACAAAAAGGATAGTTTGTATTGTGTAAATGATTCCATCGTAATTAATCAATCGAAATTAGGAATTGCATTTAGCGGATATGATCAGGAAATGTTTAATGGTAATCCGAATAATATTTATTCAGCCAAATTGTTTTTGGATGATACCTTGATGTATCATCATGAACTGAATTATATTCCATTTGATTTGGCGAATTATGTGAATGAATTTTCATTTGAGGCGGATAAACGTAAATATCAAAAATGTTTTTTACCCTCTGTATACGCTACTTACATGTATAAAAACGTCAAGAATAAAGGCAGAATTGAGTTGAAAGATACTTTGTTTCATTACATTAAATTGGAGTGGCAAGATGAAGCCGGAAACAGTAATAATCTGAAGTTTTATATAAAGTCAAAGGAACTAAACGATTATAAATGGATAAATACAAAAGCCCCGAATTTTATGAATGTAAAATCCGGATTTACTCATTCGGCCAAATCCTTTACCCTAAACATCCCTCCAAACTCCGTATATCAAAGTGGATTTATTTCCATTACCGATAATTTCAGCTCTAAAAAATCAGTGAACATTTCAGTTCCAAACACACCATTAAGACAAGCCGGTATGATGACAATAAGGTTAAGTGAGAAACAAAAAGAACGGGCAGGGAAATGGATTTTGAAAAACAATAATTCGGTTTGTCTGCCAAAAGTGAGTGAGAATTTTAACTCATACAATTTTAAATCGTTTGGTAATTTAACGATGATGCTCGACACTATTGCGCCCACAATCAAAACAGCCGTACCTCTTAAACGTTTAAAAACTCAAATTAAAAAAGCCGAAAATCTTTCTTTTAAAATATCGGATAATTTAAGCGGAATTGCGAACTATTACGTTTACATTAATGATCAATGGGTATTGGCCGAATACGACGCGAAATCCGATTTACTCACTTATTTTTTTAATGCTGAAACACCAACAGGAGAATTGAAAATATTAGTCAGTGTACAAGACAGAGTAGGGAATGTAGGAACGTATAAATTAAATCTTACCCGATAGTAAATCAAGTCCGGTCATACCTTGATTAAACAATAAATCAATGCAACTTAAATTGGCAATGAAGCCATGCTTGTCGGAAAAAACCTGATGATATGGCTTTATGATGACTTCATTATTCATTTTAGGATGAATCGTATTTCTTAAATCTGCTCCGTTAAATTCTAAAGAGAAGTTCTCGGTCAATGCCACAGTTTTCTTTATTCGCCAAAGCTTTAAAATCAGCTTTAACAAGGCGTTATTGTAATCAAACAGCAAATCGAATTGTTGTGTATAAAACGGCTTAAAATCATCTTCAAAATACTCAAAGTAAGGCGAGTTTTTATAAGCGCTTGTTATGGCTCGCCAATGATTCATTTGCCAGTTTTCATTATAACTGATTCTCTTTTGAGAAATTATTTCTTTGTCGGATTGTTTAATTAAGGGAATGCTTAAAGCCAATTTACCATTCGCGGAAAGTATTTCGCAGCGATTTCGGTATGATTGTTTCTGAAAGTGTTCATGAGCTTCAATAACAACGTTTTCATTTTGTAAAAAATGATA
Source organism: Bacteroidia bacterium (assembly GCA_016787445.1). GTDB lineage: Bacteria > Bacteroidota > Bacteroidia > B-17B0 > Aurantibacillaceae > JAHEYG01. The sequence goes on along the minus strand of JAEUTQ010000082.1, from coordinate 9,211 downwards.
CATCCAGTTTATGGAAGGTAAATAAGCGGAGCTTAACAGAACCCGTGAATTCATTAATCCTTATTAGAAATTAGTTTGCGGGTTATTTTTCCTAAAATATTCTGTTCAGATAATAATCCCCAATAACGTGAGTCGATGGCATTATCGCGATTATCTCCCAATACAAAATAATAGTTATTCTTAATTTCTATTTCCGTAATGCGCTTGCCGTTTAACTGAATAGAATTGTTTTCGACTATAATTGTTGCGTCATTTTCCAGTTCAATAAGTCGCTTGTATTTATAAATATTAGATGTGTCGAGTTTTAAAATATCGCCTTTTTTAGGAATATAAAGCGGACCAAAATTATGTTTGTTCCATTTATGAATGGTATCGTTAGTGTACATTTGCTCATCGCCGAAATCACTCTTTTCAATGTTTTTGTAAAGATACGTAACAAGAGAATCGTTTTTTAAAAGTGCTGCCGTTTTTTCATTCATGCTAAAGGAATAATCCAACTCATTTGAAATAGCGCCGCCTTCATTTAATTGATAGTTCACTAAAAACAAGGAATCCAAAGCTCTTTTTGTTTTAAAGTGATAATTATAAAAATAAGATTCGGTGTTCGACTCAATTTTATTATTTACATACACATTTCCATTATCAATCACGAGTGTATCGCCGGGTAATGCAATGCAACGTTGTGTAAATAAAACCGGTTTTGTATCGGTGCTATCGTCGGCATAAAAATTAAATGCTAATAAATCACCTTGTTCAAAATGATTGGTTACACGCATCATGACTAAATCGCCGCGATGATAAGACGGATGCATGTCGTGTGACGGAACATGAACCAGTTTTACGAAGAAAGTGGAGACAATAAATAAAACAAATAAAGCAATAAGCCCCGGAATAATCCAGGGCAATATGTGCAATGAAAATGTTTTATCAATTCTTGGCATCTGTTGTTTTTGGTTTACGACGCTTTTTATAGTAGCTGTATCCCCACAAAATTAAAATAATGGCAATAACAGGAGTTTTCATTGACACTAAACCATTATCACCAACATAGCATAAGAAACGCTCCCAACGGAACTTTCCTTCCTTTGAATTTTTGAATATTGAGCCTAAAACAGATTTACCGCTTACCGGATTGTTATCGGCGTATTTCATGCTAAACCAAACAAACACCGGTTTACCAACCACATGATCAAACGGAACAAACCCCCAGCTGCGTGAATCGGCACTGTTATGACGGTTATCACCCATCATCCAATAATAATCTTGCTTGAATGTATATTCACTTATAGGTTTACCATCATATAAAACCTGACCGTTTTTCTTCTCGATTTGGTGAATTCCATTATCATACGTACTCAAGATCTTTTCATACAAACAAATATTACCGGTATCAATTTTCAAAGTCATGCCTTTTGCAGGAATTTGAAGTGGACCGAAATTATCGTTGTTCCAAGCATAGGATGGATGGTGAGGGAAGATAGTCAAATCACGCTCTCCTTTCGGTTCGATCTTTCTCTCAATTGAAATAACACCGGGGATTTTCTTTACCGATTCAATTTTTGTACGAGGCATATTCAGTAAATAAATACACGTATCGGTTTTAGTGTTTTCCAGATCTGCCTCTGTTACATAAATATCCAATTCATCTAACAAAGCTTGATTACTTAAAACAACACGCCCTTGTTTGTTTTCCATTCTTTCACCAAAAATGGCTCCCTTGGTTGTTACAAAATACTTATGCTGTGCGTATTCCGGCATTTCTTGCTTAGAATCATTGATAAAAATCTCTCCGTCTTTAATTTCAATTTTATCACCACCAATCGCAACGCAACGCTTCACATAATGCTCGCGTTTATCAGCAGGACGCGCAGCAATTTCTCCGATTGGTTGTCCGTTAAACGGATTTGGATTCGCCGGATTATGCATATAATCCCAGGCTTGTTGTTGATATTGATTGTCTGATTTTAGTTGCTGACTATTGGCTGCATCTTCATGCTTCATTAATTGAGCCACCTGACGAATACCTTGATAATAGCTTATATCCTGCATATTCAGGAACACTGTATCACCATCCGGATAATTAAACACTACGATATCTCCGTTTTTTGGATTACCCATTCCCGGCAAACGAGTGTAAGGTAGTTTAATCCACTCCAAATAAGATTTTGTTGTAGCGGTAAAGGGTAAAGTGTGATGCGCGAATGGAAATGCGATTGGCGTTTGCGGAATTTTTGGTCCGTATGCCAGTTTGTTTACAAATAAGAAATCACCTACCATTAATGATTTCTCTAACGAAGAAGTAGGAATGGTAAAAGCTTCGAGGAAAAAAGTACGGATGATGGAAGCCGCAATAACTGCGAAGATGATTGGGTCGAGCCAGTTTTTCACAAATGCACTTGGTTCCTTTTTATATCTGTCTAAACCAACAAACTTCGCGTCTTTATCATGACCCGCCACCACAAAAAATAAGTAAGGCATAATAGATGCAAACACTAAATCCTTAGTTTCTGCTTTATTAAAAGCGCGGGCTACATTAAATCCGTAAACACCATACATCATTAAATTAACGCCGGGAACCACCATGATTAAACACCACCACCAAGGTTTGTTTAATAATTTAGAAAGAACATAGAAATTATAAAAGGGCACGAAGCCTTTCCAGGCTGCTTCTCCGGCTTTCACAAATAATTTTGATAAACCGTAAAACGAAATGATAACAAGTGCCAGATATATGTAATTACCCATAGTATATAAATGTGTTACAAATAACTTAAATATTGGTTGATTATTTTATACCGTTTAACAAAAAATGTTAACGATAGTATGCTCAAATACTACAAAATAAAAAGCCCCGCTTTAGGCAGGGCTCTTTTATAATGGAAATAAGTATTATTTCTTCTTGTTGTAACGGGTGCGGAATTTATCAACGCGACCGGCAGTATCCACTAACATTTGTTTACCTGTATAGAACGGGTGAGATGTCATAGAGATATCTAACTTCACCAATGGGTATTCGTTACCGTCTTCCCATTTAATAGTTTCTTTTGTGTCAGCACAAGAGCGAGTTAAAAATGAATAACCGTTGCTCATATCTTTAAATATGCAGAATCTGTAGTTCTCTGGGTGAATTTCTTTTTTCATGATATTAAATCTTTATTCTTTCGTAATTTTAATAGGGGTACAAAAATAGTACATTTTTCACTATTCACAAAATATTTGTAATAATAAGATTATCAAATAGTTAAACAGCCTGCCCGAAAACAGAAGCTTTCGGGTCTTTTTACTTCCATCTAATCAGGAATTCAAATTACCCGGAATCAATTCTCAGAATTATTCAAATTTATACAAATAGTTTATAACTAAAATCAGGTTAAATTATATCTCGTAAAAACACCTGCCTTTATTTTTTTTTATCCCTCTCAAACTTTATATTTGTAAGGATACACTATCATGGAAAAGCAAGGAAATATTGGTATTGCAAAAGACCTATCGTTCGACGATTTTAAAAAAGTTGTTCTTGAAGATTACCGCATCGTAAACGAAAGCCGTCAGGCTAGTTTATTGGGCAGAAAAGAAGTATTAACAGGAAAGGCCAAATTCGGCATTTTTGGCGATGGAAAAGAGGTGCCACAAATTGCCCTCTCCAAAGTATTTCAAAATGGCGATTTCCGAAGTGGATATTACCGTGATCAAACGTTTATGATGTCGATTGGCGCGGTTACTTTGCAGCAATGGTTTGCAGGTTTATATGCACATACCGATATTGAACATGAACCTATGAGTGCGGGTCGCCAAATGGGCGGACATTTCGCTACTCGTAGCTTGAATGAAGATGGTACTTTCCGTGCTCTTATTAATCAAAAGAATTCTTCATCCGATATTTCTCCAACCGGCAGTCAGATGCCGCGTTTACTTGGTTTAGCTTATGCTTCCCACTTCTACAGAGTAAATAAAGATTTACAACAAGGAGAGTTTTTAAATTATTCCAATAAAGGAAATGAAATTGCTTTCGGAACTATTGGTGATGCCAGTACTTCCGAGGGGTTATTCTGGGAAACTATTAATGCAGCAGGTGTATTACAAATTCCAATGCTGGTTTCTGTTTGGGATGACGGACATGGAATATCTGTTCCTAAAAAATACCAAACTACCAAAGAGAGTATTTCTGAAATTTTAAAAGGTTTTCAGAGAGAAAATGGAGGAAAAGGTTACGAAATATTTAAAACCAAAGGCTGGGATTACGCCCATCTTTGTGAAACTTACGAGAAAGCAGCCAAAGTTTGTCGCGAAGAACATGTGCCTGTATTAGTGCATGTAGAAGAAGTAACACAACCCCAAGGTCATAGTACTTCCGGTTCGCACGAACGTTATAAATCCAAAGAGCGTTTACAATGGGAAAATGATTTCGATTGTATTAAAAAAATGCGCGAATGGATTTTAAAGAACGCATTAAGCGATGAAGCGACATTAGATAAGATTGAAGAGGATGCTAAAAATGCGGTTCGCGACAGCAAAACAGCCGCCTGGACAGCTTACTTACAACCGATCAAAAACGAAGTGGCCGAAGTTTGCGCTTTGTTTGACGAAATTGCATCAGAAAGCGGAAAGGATGCATTCATTCATCCAATTAAAAACGAATTGGTTTCCATTAAGGAACCCATCCGAAAGGATATTCAGGTAGCCGTTAAGAAAGTATTGCGCTTAGTGAAGAACGATGATGTTGCAGGTCGTCAAAAATTAATCTCATGGCTAAGTTTATCAAAAATTGAAAATCACGATCGTTATAGTTCTTACTTGCATTCGCAATCTCCAATGAATGCATTAAATATTTCATCTAATCCTGCTCAGTATGAAGGTGAAGTTAAAATGATGGATGGTCGTGAAATTTTACGTGAGAATTTCGGATCAATTTTAGAGAAATACCCTAATACTTTAATTTTTGGGGAAGATTCCGGTAAAATCGGAGGTGTTAACCAAGGATTAGAAGGTTTGCAAGCTAAGTTTGGTGAACACCGTGTTTTTGATACCGGTATTCGCGAGGCAACAATTATGGGACAAGCTATTGGTTTGGCTATGCGTGGACTAAGACCAATTGCTGAAATCCAATATTTAGATTATTTGTTATACGCATTACAGTTAATGAGTGATGATTTAGCAACAGTACAATGGAGAACGAAAGGAACTCAAAAAGCGCCTGTAATCATTCGTACACGCGGTCATCGTTTAGAAGGTGTTTGGCACAGTGGTTCCCCAATGGGAATGATTATTCATGCCTGTCGTGGTATTCATGTTTGCGTACCTCGCAACATGGTTCAAGCGGCAGGATTCTATAATACTTTATTAGAAGCGGATGAACCTGCTTTGATTATCGAACCTTTAAACGGATATCGTTTGAAGGAACAAATGCCAAGTAATTTAAGTGAATTCAAAATGCCATTAGGTATTCCTGAAACATTGAACGAAGGTTCTGACATTACTTTGGTTTCTTATGGTTCAACTTTACGTATTGCCCAAGAGGCTATTAAAATGCTCGCGGAACATGGAATCAGCGTTGAGTTAATCGACGTTCAAACTTTATTACCATTTGATATACATCACAGCATTGTCAACTCAGTGAAGAAAACAAATCGCTTAGTTGTTTTAGATGAAGATGTACCGGGAGGAGCAAGTGCTTATATTTTGCAAAAGATTGTTGAAGAGCAAGGAGCTTATCGATTCTTAGATTCGGCACCGGTAACTATTGCAGCAAAAGAACATCGTCCGGCTTACGGAAGTGATGGAGATTATTTCTCTAAACCAAGCAGTGATGATGTGTTTGATGTAGTGTACAATTTAATGCACGAAAGCAATCCGGCTGCATTTCCGAAAATTTATTAATTTTGAGTTCGAATATGAAAATTATATTAAAAGCGCTTTTATTTAGTACACTGTTTTTGTTTTCTGCAGCAGCAAATGCACAGGATGATGGTGATGGAGGAACTTCCGAGAAAAAAGCGGAAGAAAAAAAGTTTCAGGAAGTTGTGTTAATGGATTCAATGCCGGCGTCTGAAATTTTAAAGCGTGCCGTAAACTTTATTAAAATTGAATCGCCTCGTTTTGCGAAAACCAAAGGTGTAACAACAGGGAATAAAGCGGAGTGTATTGCTAAATTTAAAATCAAACCGAAAGAATTAAATCCGAAACCTGATTATACCGGTTTCATAACCATGCATGTTAGCATTGAATGTAAAGATAACCGCTATCGTTATGTGATTTCTAAATTAACACACACTTCTGCAAGCGGTAAAGCAAGTGGAGGCGATATTAATAATGTGGTTCCGGCGTGTGGTAGTATGGTAATGCCTGATTTAATTTGGAAGCGTATTAAAGGTGATGCTTTCAAAAACGCAAACATGGTTGTTTCAGAATTAAAAGAAGCGATGATGAGATCGGTTGATACTGCCGGTGATGAGTGGTAAATAAAATCAAAACGAAATAATAAAAAAAGGCTCCATTTGGAGCCTTTTCTATTGATAGTAATTCTTTACTTCTTATTAGCGGATTTCTTCTTAAACTTTCCTTGTCGCCAGGCGTCAATAAACTGTGCCCAGGCAATTGGGTTTAATAAATTATTTACAGGATATTGCCCGGTTGTATAAACCTTGGTTAAATATTGTTGCATGGCATAACGGTAATTAGCCTGAGCATCCATTTTTAAATTTCTTTCGGCATAGCTTAAATCGTTACGGTCTAAATTTTTTGCAGCACGATCATAATCCGTTTCACTTAAATCCAAATTAAGAAATGCCTTTTTGAATTCCTCTTTACTTGGCCAGGGATATACATCTACATCAGCTAATAATATGGTATCTTTTAATAAACGTTGTAAAATATAAAAATGCTTAATGCTTAATGTATCATCTAACTTATATACTCCATTTTTATGGTTGATAGAAAAAAACTGCAACTCATCGCCGGGCTGCGCTACTACTGTAAAAAAACCATAAAAGTCGGTGATGGTACCGCGTTTAGTTCCTTTCACAATGACAGAAACGAAAGGGATTCCGCGCAAGCTGTCGCCATCTACCACAACTCCAGATAGTTGAATATAATGCTCAGGATTGTTTTTCTCCTGTGCTAAAAAACTTTGGGAAAAATAAAGTAACCCGATTAGTATAAGAGATATTCTTTTCATTACGGGTAAATTTACTATACTTTTTTATTTAATTTACTGATTTTTGCCGCTAATAACATATTTTATAATTCTGCCATTTATGAATTAAATGCACCCACTTATCTAAAAACGAATGTTTTAACCATATTATTTACTAATTTTATTTTATATGATTCGGTACACTTTACATATACTCACTTTAATTACAGTCTTGTGTGATCAGCTAATAGCGTCTGATCCGCCTAAAAGAAAAACAAAGACCGATGTTGTTAAAACAAATTTCGAAGTCGGTGGCGGATTAATGGGGAGTGTTTTATATCTGAGCCGAAATATTCAGGAGGATAATGATGCCTTGGGTTATACTATTGTGGCTAATTATGGAGGACATAAGCTTTTAAGATATAGCATACAGTACACCTATTATAAGCCCATCAATATAGAACCTACCTGGTATACCATCAGAGCGAATACTTTTGAGTTTAATACAGAGATCCTGGCCAGATTTCCTAATAACAAAACCTATTTATATCCGTTTCTTGGACTCAGCTATAACACCTTTAGAGGATATTTTACCGGGCAAAACGACTATTTGAATTTAAGAGAGCAGTTTAAGGCAAATACGACTATTAAGAATAATTGGCTGGGCTTAAATTTAGGGACAGGGTTTGAACATGCTTTTGGTCCCGTAGTTATATTTTTTGATTATCGCATGCGGGTAGGAAGAGAGCGGGGCTGGAGCTTTAATATTATGGATGTATGTTATGGCGGAGGATTGAGAGTAAAATTATTTATGCCAACTTTCAAAAGCATCTTTCATGGTTGGAGAAACCGATACGGAAGAGTATAAAAAAAGCCCCAAAATATTTCGGGGCTTTTTTGTGATTATAAGTTATATTAAAGACTTGCGCCGAAAATAGCACTAGCAAAAGCGGTATAGAAGATAATTACAATAATTAAGAATACTAAAGCTAAAGAGCCTAAACACAAACCAATTATTCCCATTATTCTTCCAGCATTATTATTATTTATTGAAGATGTCGTGTAATTATTTGAACCATTTGTCTTCAATAATTTTCTACCTGAGTTTCCCATTGATATAGCTATAATGCCACAAACAATGGCAATTACAGATCCAATCCAATAACACCAAAATACTCCAAATACACAACTAATAATTCCCAACACTAAAGAAGTGGTACCATTTGGTAATGGTACTTGTCCGGAAGGCGCTCCTCCGAATTGTTGATTGAATTGCTGATTGATTTGTTGTTCGTTTGGTGTATTGGAATTTTCCATAAATATTATTTTAAGCTAAAATAATGATAATTCCATCATCTCAAAACTGCCATTAATACTTTCTTAAAACATTTTAGTGGTAATGAACAATTTTCGGTTGATTACTTAAAGCCTTGTTTTTAGAACCTCCCTAAATAAGCTACGTATAATACGATAACAAAAACCCAATCATACCCGAAACCCCCGTTAACATTCAAGTCGCGTGGGCTGGTAAAAAAACATCTACCTAATTAAAAACAATTACAAACCTATCCGCATAAGCGGAATTAAACAACAAAAAAAATGAAAACAAAAAACTATCAAAACCCCATTAGCCATGAAAGCAAAAATTTACTTAACAGCCGTGCTGGCTGCCTTGTACTTCATAAGTGCAGGTCAGGCACACAAAATCTCAAGCTCTACGATTGACAGCTTGCAGCATTTTGATAAAAATTATTGGCTCAATTATGCCAATACCACTTTAAACCTTCCACCCGGTAGTGTTACTGAGTTTATTAAAGCTCATGAAAGACACTACATTCATGAAACCTATTTTCCTGAACAAAAGCAAACCCCCAATTCACCTGTAATTCAACAGGCGTGTACCAATATTGATTTCGAATCCGGTACATTAAACGGTTGGACAGCCACTACAGGTTTTCATCCTTTATTTAATGCAGCCGGTTGTTGTCCAAATGCCGGTGGTGCGCAAACCATTATGACAGGTAACGGTGTTGATCCCTGCGGCGGATTTCCTGTTGTTTGTCCGGGCGGTAATTTTTC